>CAKSNE010000001.1 GCA_934476085.1 uncultured Eubacteriales bacterium
AGCAACAAATAGCAATAGTTCTTATACTTATCGAAGTGATTATAAGTATCCGATTATTAGCGAAACAAGTCAGCCTTCTACAACCAAAAAAGCTATTAGTGATTTATCAGTAAACTGTTCAATGGTTTATGGTGCATCTATTAGATTAGGAAATTTAAACGGTATTCGTTTTTATACAAAAGTAGATCAAGATAGAATAGCATATCTTAGAGAAAACGGTGCAACTGTTGAAATCGGTACACTTATTGCTCCGATTGATTTAATATCAAATGAACTTACATTCGATACAAAAAAATACTTAGATGTGCAATATACTGCTAAAGAATATTACACCGAAAATGGTTTTTCGGGAGTAGTTGGTTCAATAGTAAATATTATCGAAACACCAACTGATTATAATAGCCTAAGTGGTAATATAACAAGAGAATTTGTCGGTCGTGGTTATGTTAAAGTTACTTATGACGGAAAAACAGTTATATCTTACGCTGATTATGCAAACGATAGTATTAAAAATAATACACGTTCATTGCAATTTGTAGCAAATGCTTTAAGAAACGATAATAATTCCATTGATATTTATAACAAGTATAAGGATTTAGTCGATAAATGGGCGGATGCAAAAACAATAGAAAAGACTACTGTTTTTGAACCATCCGTAGCAGATAAATGGTAATAAAAGAGGTCTTGTAAATGGTACAAAAAGCATTTTACCCTGGAAAAGAATGGTTAGACACTAACAATAAACCAATTCAAGCACATGGAGGCTCGATTTTCTTTGAGAATAATAAGTATTATTGGTATGGGGAAAACAAAGAAAACTCAGTAAATATTGAAAAAGTATGGCATAATGGTATTAGAATGTATGAATCTAAGGATTTATATAACTGGACCGATTTAGGTAATATTTTAGACCCGGTAGATGATATAAACAGCCCGTTACATCCATCAAGAATTATTGACAGACCGCATATTATTTATAATGAAAAAAACAAACAATATGTAATGTGGATTAAATTTGCAGGAGACAACGAGCATATAAATGATTGGTCTATTCAGCGAATGGGCATTTGTGTCAGTGATACTTTAACAGGTAAGTATAAACTTGTTAAAGAATTTTATCCAAATGGCTATAAATCAGGCGATTTTGATATTGTAAAGGATAAAAACACCGATGAAGCCTACATTTGTTTTGGAAAAATACTGACACATCCTTCTAATATGGTTTGTATGAAATTAGATGATGATTATATGGATGTTGTAAAAGATGAAGTGATTGAATTTTTTAAATTCGGCTCTCCGCCGAATGCCAGAGAGGCTCCTTGCTTTTTTGAAAGGAATAACAAAAAATATTTAATTACTTCCGGAACAACAGGATATCATCCTAATCCATCAATTATGGCTTGTTCAAATGTATATTTTAGTGAATTTGAAGTTTTAGGTGATGCTTGCAAGGACGATTTAACAAAATCTACTTTTCATTCACAAATTTCAAGTGTTTTCAAACACCCGTTTAAAAAAGATTTATATATAGCATTAGGTGATAGATGGCTTTCAGATTTAGATTTATCATATTTGCCTAAGATAACAGAAGGTTATAGAATTTTGCAGGCGGAACCTCCTGTTGAAACCAACGGACTTACTTGGGAAGAAGTCAGAAAATACTCAAAAAGAGATTTATCTAAAGCAAGGTATGTTTGGTTGCCGATAAAATTTGACGGTGAACGTCCTTATCTGGAATGGCTTGATAGTTGGAAAACAGAAGATTTTAATTAACAAAAAAGAGTTTTGGATTTTTCCAAAACTCTTTTTTAAAATGTAAAAGTTTAATTAAAATTCAAAGTAGAATTCGTCATAACCGTTTTTGCTTAAATGTAAATCTCTAGTTAATTTTTTGCCATCACGCTCAACAGTTACTTCGTAATCGCCATAGAATGCTTTAAACATTGTGTTGTTCTTTGTTTCGTCATAGCAAAGGTTTGTACGCCATTCTTTATTAATAAGCTCATCAACAACATCAAAAGCAGGCTTGTTTGTAAAGTCATTTCTAAAGAAACCACTCTTATATGCATCTTCGCCCCAACCTTCACGGTTTTCGGAAGCAATTGCACAGTTGTCGCCGAGATTCCAATAAATAATTGATTCCATATTTTTTGAAGAGAACCAAATTGAATACAAGTATTTGACGATTTCAGCCTGTAATTCTTCATCAGCACCGGGAATTGTAATTTCAGATATTGATAACGGTTTGTTAAAGTATGAATACAAATCCATAACCTTATAAAGTCTAGATGGATTATAAAATTCAGCTGCCAAGTCAGGCATTGTTTCAGGAATGTTAAAGTTATGATACTGTAAACCTATAACATCGATTTGGCAACCTTTATTAATAAGATTTTCAATTAGTAAATAGTAAGCGGAAAGTGCACCACGCCATTGATCAGACCAAGGACCTGCTGTTTCATTCAAAACAAGTTTTGATTTTTTAAAGTAATGAGCGGTTTGTTTAAATGCCCATTCGGGATATCTGCCGTCAATCGGCTTGGAGTTACGATATCCGGTGTCTTTTGTATGAGGCTCATAATCTAAAAGCGGAACAGAAACGCACTCATTAACGCAGTCGAATTCCCTTATTACACCGTCATATCTTTCAGCAATTTGCTTTAATCTCTCTGTCCAATAAGGTTTAATTTTTTCAAAATCATCAGGAAGCCATTTTGGCAACATTACCTGCCAGAAAAGCGGATGACCTTTAACTTCAATGTTATTTTTCTTTGCAAATTCAAGTGCTAGTTCAGGTGGAATTCGGCGATCAATAAACGGAGAGTCTTTTTCAAATCTCGGCTTGCCCTGTTCAGGTTCAAAATCATCCCAATAAAAAGGGATTGTGACCATATTAAATAATTTCTTGATTTTTTCTTCATAATCAGCATTTTGCTCATCTTTCTTGAAACAACCAAGTTTAAAAGCGTTACAACCGAATTTAAATTCGCTGGTTTTTTGTTTAACAGTAACCTTACCGCCTTTTAAATGATTACCGTCTTTATCAACAAAATTAATTTTAAACCAACCTTTTCTGTTGGCTTCGATACCGCCTTTGATTTTATCTTCCATCATATCTTTTTGCTCATAGAAGTTTTTCATTGTTTTTTCTCTATCAACAAGTCCCATAATATTATCTCCTTAAAATTTAATTTTGTTAATAAAATTATACTATTCAAAGTAGATAAAAGCAATATAAAAAGCTTAACCAATTTATCTTAGATATCATTTTATTAACTTTTTTTAAAACACTTTGTAACATAATTTCGAAGAAAATAATAGTATATGTATAGAAAATACTTTTTTAAAATTAGGAGAAGAATAAAAATGAGTTCTAAAACATCACTTAATGATTTAGCTCCCGGTGAAAGTGCCGTTGTTGATAGATTATCTGCAAAAGGAAGTATGAGAAGGCGACTTCTTGACATAGGACTTATTAATGATACATTAGTCGAATGTGTAGGAAAAAGTGCCTGCGGAGATCCGACTGCATTTTTAATAAGAGGAGCAGTTGTTGCAATTCGCTCTGAAGATTGCAAAAACATTTATATAAAGTAAGTCTTTTTTAAAGGTGGTATTTAAAATGGGCCTGACAAACAGTTCGATTGGAATTAACGCAGTTGATTCAGGACTCAAAATACAAAAGCAGACTGAAAATGATAAGGTTATAGCACTTGCGGGTAACCCTAATGTAGGAAAAAGCACCGTTTTCAACGGGCTTACGGGAATGAATCAGCATACAGGAAATTGGCCCGGAAAGACGGTAACAAATGCACAGGGCTTTTGCTCAACTAAAAACAATTCTTATGTTTTTGTTGATCTGCCCGGTACATATTCGCTGATGGCTCACTCATCTGAAGAAGAAGTTGCAAGAAATTTTATTTGTTTTTCAAAGCCTGATGCAATAGTTGTTGTTTGTGACGCAACCTGTCTTGAAAGAAACTTAAATTTATGTTTGCAAACTATTGAAATCACAAAAAATGTTATCGTTTGTGTTAATTTAATGGACGAAGCAAGAAAAAAACATATAAAAATTGACCTTGATAAAATTTCTGAAAAGCTCGGTGTTCCTGTTATAAGCACTGTTGCGAGAAATAAAAAAAGTTTAAATAAATTAACCGAAACGCTTGATAAATTATCAAGTGGCGAAATAAAAACAAATCCTATAAAAGTTAAATATTCTAAACCCATTGAAAAAGCTGTTTCAATAGTTGAATTATCGCTTTTAAATAAAAATTGCAAAGGAATAAACAGTCGCTGGCTTTCTCTTAAATTACTGGACGCTGATAATTCTTTGCTTTGCGAATTAGAAAATTTACTGGGTGAAGAATTTTTGCTTGATAATGAAATTACCGAGGCTATAAATTCGGCTAAAAAGATTTTAGCGAGCGAAAATATATCAGTCGATAATCTAAAAGATGAAATTGTATCATCGGTTGTAAATACCGCCGAAGAAATTTGTAAAGATGCAATTGTTTTTGAAAAAAAGCAGTATAGCGGAATAGACAGAAAAATTGATACGGTTTTAACCAGTAAAAAAACAGGTTATCCGATAATGCTTGCTCTTTTGGCGGTGATTTTTTGGATAACGATAACAGGTGCTAATTATCCGTCAGAGCTTTTATCAAACGGTCTGTTTTATATTCAAGACAGATTAACCGATTTATTTGCTTATCTTGGCGCACCCGATTGGTTGCATGGTGTTGTTGTTTTGGGAATGTATAGAGTTTTAGCGTGGGTGGTTTCGGTAATGCTGCCACCAATGGCGATATTTTTTCCGCTTTTCACATTGCTTGAAGACGCCGGCTATCTGCCAAGAATAGCTTATAATCTTGATAAGCCGTTTAAATGTTGTGCTGCTTGCGGAAAACAGGCGTTAACTATGTGTATGGGGTTTGGCTGTAACGCAGCCGGGGTTGTCGGTTGCAGAATTATTGACTCGCCCCGAGAGCGTCTGCTTGCGATTTTAACAAACAACTTTGTGCCTTGCAACGGCAGATTTCCTACATTAATCGCAATAATAACAATGTTTTTTATCGGAACACAGGGCGGTTTTTGCTCTTCAGTTTTGTCAGCGTTTTTATTAACGGTTGTGATTTTATTTGGAATTTTAATGACCTTTTTAATGACAAAACTTTTATCAAAAACTGTTTTAAAAGGCGTTCCGTCATCATTTACGCTGGAATTACCGCCTTATCGCCGACCGCAAATCGGAAAAGTAATTATTCGTTCGATTTTTGACAGAACTTTGTTTGTTTTAGGCAGAGCGGTGGCGGTTGCCGCACCGGCAGGTATTGTTATATGGCTTATGGCAAATATAACTGTCGACGGAAGCTCTATTTTAAATATTTGCGCTGACTTTTTAGATCCGTTTGCAAAGCTTTTGGGGTTAGACGGCGTAATTTTAATTGCGTTTATACTCGGTTTTCCGGCAAATGAAATTGTTATTCCGATAATTATTATGGCATATATGGCACAAGGTTCGATTTTAGAGTTTGACAGCCTTTTGCAAATGAAAGAGCTTTTTATAAGTCACGGTTGGACAGTTACAACAGCGGTTTGCACAATGATTTTTTCGCTTCTCCATTGGCCTTGCTCAACAACTCTTATGACTATAAAAAAGGAAACAGGCAGCATTAAGTGGTCGGCTCTTGCGGTTATTTTGCCGACTTTAAGCGGAATGTTAATATGTTTTGTTTGTGCTACGGTTTTAAACTTAATATTTTAAAAAAAGCCTTAAATGTCTAAAAACATTTAAGGCTTTCGATATTTAATTATTTTACACTAAAGAGCATTTCTGTATATGACGGTAACGGCCAATATTCAGCATCAACTAAAGTTTCAAGTTCATCAACAACAATGCGTAACTCTTGCATAGCATTAAAAATGACTTCTCTGTAATATTTGCCTTTTTCATCAGTATTGCGTTCTTCTTTTGAGCCTAAAATCGCTTTTTCAAGGTTTTCAAGTTTAATCTGCATTGAATCAGCCAAAAGAGAAATTTTATCAAGCAATGTTGATTCTAATTCGCAACGAATACCAAGCTCTTTTTTAGATTTAACAAGGTCAGCCAAAACGCTTTCATATTTAATAACTGCGCCGATAATTTCCTTTTTAACAAGGTCAACCATTGTAAGTGCCTCAATAGAAATTGTGGTGCAATAGTTTTCCATATAAATTTCGTGTCTTGCTTCGAGTTCGGCTTTTGAATAAACGCCAAAACGCTCAAACATTCTGACATTTTTATCATCAAGCAATCTTGCAACTGCGTCAGGTGTAGTTTTAAGATTAGCAAGACCTCTGCGTTTTGCCTCTTCTTCCCACTCTTTTGAATATCCGTCGCCACCAAAAACAATTCTCTTATGAGCAAGAATATTTTCTTTTGCAATCATCATTACATCAGAAACAATATCTTTTGAATCTTTCAAAATCTCATAAAAATCAGCTAATGAATCAGCAACGATTGTGTTAATAACTGTGTTTGCATCGGCAATTGATGCAGATGAGCCAAGACTTCTGAATTCAAAGCGGTTGCCTGTGAAAGCAAACGGAGAAGTACGGTTTCTGTCTGAATTATCTTTTTTAAATTTAGGCAACAAACTAACGCCTAAATCAACAATAGCTTTTTTCTGTTCAGCGGTTGCCGCACCTGTTTCGATTGAGTTTAAAGCCGCCTGTAAATCTTCGCCTAAGAACATTGAAACAATAGCAGGAGGCGCTTCATTAGCACCTAAACGGTGATCATTTCCGGCAGAAGCAACAGAAATACGAAGCAATTCCTGATATTTGTCAACCGCACGAATAACCGCTGCTAAGAATAACATAAACTGTGCGTTTTCAGCAGGAGTGTTGCCGGGGTTAAGCAAGTTTTCGCCGTCATTTGTGCAAAGCGACCAGTTGTTGTGTTTACCGCTGCCGTTTACGCCTGCAAACGGTTTTTCGTGTAAAAGACAAACAAGATGATGCTTTTTAGCAACCTTTTTCATAACTTCCATTGTAAGTTGGTTGTGGTCGGTTGCAACATTGGTTGTTGTGAAAACAGGAGCCATTTCGTGTTGTGCAGGAGCAACCTCGTTATGCTTTGTTTTTGAGTTTATGCCTAACTTCCAAAGTTCTTCATCAAGGTCAGCCATATACTCAATAATTCTAGGTTTTAATTGACCGAAATATTGGTCGTCAAGTTCCTGACCTTTTGGCGGTTTTGCACCGAAAAGAGTTCTTCCTGTGCAGATTAAGTCAGGGCGTTTTAAATAAACATCTTCATCTATAATAAAGTATTCTTGCTCAGGTCCTACGGTTGTTGTAACTGATTTTGCAGTTTTGTTGCCGAGCAATTTCAAAATCTTCATCGACTCGTGGTTAATAGCTTCCATAGAGCGAAGAAGCGGAGTTTTTTTATCAAGTGCCTCGCCTGTATATGAACAAAAGGCAGTTGGTATGTAAAGCGAGCCTTCTTTTACAAATGCGTATGAAGAAGGATCCCAAGCAGTATAACCTCTAGCCTCAAAAGTAGCACGGATACCGCCGTTTGGAAAAGATGAAGCGTCAGGCTCACCTTTAATAAGCTCTTTGCCCGAAAACTCCATGATAACATTGCCTTTTCCGTCAGGAGAAATAAAACTATCATGTTTTTCGGCAGTTGTACCTGTCATAGGTTGGAACCAATGAGTATAGTGAGTTGCACCTTGTTCAATAGCCCATTTTTTCATAGCATTAGCGACAACATTTGCAACATCTCTTGTTAATGGTTCACCTTCTTCAATGGTTTGACGAACTGCTTTATAAACTTCTTTAGGAAGTCTTTCTTTCATGACAGTATCGTTAAACACATGAGAGCCGAAAATCTGTGGAACATTCATCATAATTTTTCTCCTTAAGATGTAATAGTTATTATATAATATGAATTATAAATATTATTTATATACATACTTTAAAAGTATATCATTTATTAAAAATCTTGTCAAGAATTTTAAAACATAATTAAAAGTGATTTTTGTGAATTTATACAAAAATAATCCTAATGGAAAAAATATGTTGCAATACTATATAAATTCTGTTATAATTCAATCTAATAAAGGAGGTCGGTTTATCCAAAATGGATAATGACAGTATATTTCAAATAGTTATAATGATTGTTTTTCTAGCCTTTTCGGCATTCTTTTCGGCAACCGAAACTGCTTTTACATCGCTTAATCGCGTTGTAATGAAAACGCTTGCTGCCGATGGAAACAAAAAGGCTGAACGTGTGTTGCGTTTGTCTGAAAATTATGACAAACTGCTTACAACTATCCTTGTCGGAAACAATATTGTTAACATTGGACTTTCATCTATTGCAACCGTATTTTTCATTCAAAATATAAACAAAAACTTCGGTGCTACGCTTTCTACCATTGTTGTAACAATAGTTGTGCTTATTTTTGGTGAAATTACGCCAAAGAGCGTTGCAAAAGAAAATGCTGAAAGCTTTGCGCTTTCGGTCAGCGGTGCTATTTCGGTATTTTGTGTTGTTTTTACACCGCTTTGCTACTTTTTCTCGTTATTTAAAAAATTAGCATCTAAAATATTTAAATCAAAAGGTGCTATTTCTGCTACTGAAAACGAAATTTTAACACTTGTTGATGAAGCAGAATCTCAAGGCGAATTTGGTAGCGATGAAAGTGAACTTATTCGTAGTGCAATAGAGTTTAACGATGTTGAGGCGGAAGATATTTTTACTCCGCGTGTTGATGTTGTTGCTATTGAATATGGTGCGTCAAATTCTGAAATTGCAAAAACATTTTCTTCTTCAGGTTTTTCTCGACTTCCGATTTATAAAGAGAGTATTGATAATATTATCGGTACCATAAACGAAAAAGATTTTTATAAAAGAGTTTATAATAGAAAAACTGCGGTTGATGAAATAATCAGCGAGCCGTTTTTCATTCCTGCGTCGATGAAAATTCCTGATTTGCTTCGTGAGTTACAACGCCAAAAACGCCATATAGCCATTATTACTGATGAATACGGCGGAACAAAGGGCATTGTTACAATGGAAGATATTCTTGAAGAATTAGTCGGCGAAATTTGGGATGAACACGACGATGTTGTTCACGAAATAACAAAATTAAACGAAAACACTTACTCGGTAATTTGTTCAATGGATTTTGAAGAGTTTTGCGAGTATTTTGGTTTAGAAATTGAAACAGAAATGAATTCTGTCGGCGGTTTTGTTATGGAAAGACTCGGTAAAGTGCCTGAAAAGGGCGACAAGTTTGATTATGAAAACTTAAGTATTACCGTAATGGAAACTGATGAAAAACGCGCGTCGCTTATTAAAGTAGTTGTCAGCGAACAGGAAAAAAGCGAAGAAGATTAATAAAAAACCCCTGATTTTTAAAATCAGGGGTTTTATTGATTTGCAAAAAAAGGTTGACAAAACTATTTTTCCCAATTATAATAATTGTTAGAATATATTCTGCTTGTATATACAATTATAATTTAAAATTTATTAAGAAGTAAATGATAATTATTATTAAAAAATATTTTAGCGGTTAGATTAGGAGATTTAGCACAACTTATTGATAATAATAAAGCATATCATTCAGTATTTATCAGTGGTTATAAGTGTGATAACTGGGGAATGAATGATCCTTGGAATAATAAATATGATGTTTATATTTGTAAAAATTCCACAAGCAAAGAATCAAGAGCTAAAAATGTTTTGATGAGCACATTATATAAGAATAAAAATGTAGAATACGTTCATATATATGGTTGTTATTATTAAATACTTTAATTTAAGGAGAATTTATGAAGAAAATAATTTTATTTATGATTGCTTTGGTGGTAATGGCATCTTGCTTATGCGGTTGCGGAAAAAGTAGTCAAACAGGTGTGACAGCAGTTAAAACTACAACTCAGGCGGTTACAATTAGCGATAATGACTTTAATGAAATAAAAAATGTTGTATCAAAGTTTTTTAAAGCATTTAGCAATGCTGATTATAGCAAAATGAAAAAAATATCTACCGAGGATTGTATTAAAAACATTTTTCATAAAAAAGACTTCTTTTCAATTGAAAAGGCAACATTAATAAAGATAGATAATGATTATCAATTAAGCAAAAACGCAGATAAAGTTTCGGTCGGTGTTGAGTTTAATGCTGAATGGGGCGGTGCTCAAAAAGGTGTTTATGAAAACGGCACGGTAAATTATTATCTAATATTAAAACAAGTTGATAATAACTGGCTTATTGATAGCATAACTTCTGATTCATCAGATGTAAAAAACTAATATAAAATTAAAAAGCGCACTCTTATAAAAAGAGTGCGCTTTTGTTGTATATTACATTATTTTTTAAAACTAAAAAACTTTTTCTTTTTTGGCTCCGCAATAAAAAAGCGATTTTTTGAAGTGTTATTTACAATATTCTTTTTAATTATATTAAGCTTGTCTTTTGAATTTTCTTTTGATGATAAAAGATTATCTGTTTCAGAAAAAGATTTTTGAGAATTATCATAAGAATAAATCCATTCATCACTTTGCATTACGCTGAATTCTTCGGTTTGGTTTTTATTAAAGTTATGCACACTTTCTTTTGAAAAGAAAATATTCTTTGCTACAATTTTTGCAGGATTGCCAACAGCCGATGCATTTGAAAAAACAGATTTATTTGAAACAACAGCCCCGCCACCCAAAATTGAACCGGAGCCGATTTTTGTTCCTTTTAAAATCAAAGCACCTTGACCAAGCCAAACATGATCGCCTATTAAAACAGATTTGCTTTTATTAATACGCTGTTTTGTTTCACAGCTATAAATTAAATGCGGATCTGCTGTTCTTACAAAAATCCCAAATGAAATTAATCCGTTATCACCGATAATTATATTTTTTCGTTCAGAAGCAATTAATGAAAGTCTTCCGTTAAAAAAGTTGTCTTTCCCGATAAACACACAGGTGTTTGAATAAGCGTTTATATCAAGATAGTAAATATATTTATTTCGGCTTAAATAAACTACTGCATTATCTCCGCCAAAACTTATTCTTGAATTTACTAATTTAACTCCGTCTTCGATAACTAAAATATTGTTTTTTCCGTTAAATTTTATAACAGAATTACTGTCAAGAGTAGATTTTGTGCTGTCAACAATTATTTTATTGTCTTTTGCGGTTTGATTAAAATCTTTAATTTCTTCCATATTTTTTACCCTTTATTTTGTCAAAAAAACTCGATAATTTTTATTAATTATATCACGAATGTTTATTTACTTCAATAATTATATCTTATCTTTTATTTAATATAAGTACATTATTTAATTATACATAAAAATAGATTTGTATAATGTATGTGCGTTGAATTTACTGTTTTTTAATCTGTGTTGGCTATTATGTATCAAACACAATATATTTATTTGTGCAAATTCACGAATAAGTGAAAAAAGATAATAAAAAATTACACATTGTTCATAAAAAACTCTATTTCAATTGAATTTGAAACCATATATAATTTAACCATCGACAAAAGGTCGTTGAGAAATTTTAAAAACCAAAAACAAAAGGGAGGATTATTCTCATGAAAATGAAAAAACTTTTTGCAATCATTCTTACAATTGCACTTGCTTTGTCTTTCGCTTCTTGCGGTTCAGACAGCAAAGGTGATGGCGCCAAATCAAGCGGCGGCGAAGGTGAAATCTCTGTATTCTATTACACATATAGCGATACTTATATTTCAAGCGTTCGTTCAGCAATGGATAAAATCCTTAAAGATGCTGGCAAAACCTACAATAACTATGATGCAAACGGTAACCAAACAACTCAAACAGAACAAGTTACAACAGCAATCTCTAAAGGCTCTAAACTCCTTATAGTAAATGTTGTTGACACAGGTTCAAACGACGCTGCTCAAAACATTGTTGACCAAGCTAAAGCAGCTAACATTCCTGTAATCTTCTTCAACCGTTCAGTTGATGAATCAGTTGTTAGCAGCTATGACAAATGCGTATTCGTTGGTACTGACTACGAACAAGCAGGTCATATGCAAGGTAAAATGATCGGTGAATATTTAGTAGCTAATTATGACAAACTCGACCTTAACGGCGACGGCAAAATCAGCTATGTAATGTTCAAAGGTCAAGAAGGTAATATGGAAGCTATCGCTAGAACAAAATACGGCGTTGAAGATTGTAACGCAGTATTGAAAAAAGCAGGCAGACCTGATCTTACTTTCTATGATGCATCTAACAAAAACTTATATCTTGTTGACCAAAACGGTCAATGGTCATCAGCAGCTGCTACTGACTATATGAACACAATCTTAGCTCAATACAGCGAAGCTAACAAAAATATGGTAGAGCTTGTTATCGCTAACAACGATGAAATGGCTTTAGGTGCTATTTCAGCTTTACAAAGTGCCGGTTACAATAAAGGCGATAAAACAATCCCTGTATTCGGTGTAGACGCAACAGACGCTGCTAAAGAAGCAATCGCTAAGAAGAGCATGGTTGGTACAATCAAACAAGACGCTGAAGGTATGGCTAATGTTATTACAACAATTGCTGACAATTACAGCAATTCAAAAGGCACATTCGATGGTGTAAACGCTGACGATGTAGTTGGTACATGGCGTGTAAATATTCCTTATGCAACATATACAGGCGAATAATTAATTTTTGCTAACTTCATAAGAGCAGCCGTACCTTTGCGTGCGACTGCTCTTCCCCCCATAATTTTCAAAGAGTCAGGAGATGAGTTCTCATGAGCAACAACATAAAAGGAAATGAAAATAAGGTAAATGAACCTGTTCTCCTGAAGATGGAGAATATTGAAAAAGCTTTCCCCGGCGTTAAGGCGCTTGATAATGTATCGCTTACTGTTAAAGCCGGTACTGTTCATGCTCTTATGGGAGAAAATGGCGCAGGAAAATCCACACTGATGAAATGTTTATTCGGTGTTTATAATAAAGATAGCGGCAACATTTATTTAGAGGGTAAAGAAGTAAATTTTAAAAACTCTAAAGAAGCACTTGAAAACGGTGTCGCAATGGTTCACCAGGAATTAAACCAGGCTTTAAAACGCAATGTTATGGATAATATGTGGCTTGGTCGTTTTCCTAAAATTTCAAAATTTTTGCCTTTTACAAGTGAAAAGAAAATGTATAAGGCTACAAAAGAAATTTTTGATGAGCTCGAAATTAATGTTGATCCTAAAACTATTATGAGTAAAATGCCTGTTTCTCAAAGGCAAATGGTTGAAATTGCAAAGGCAGTTTCTTATAACTCAAAAGTTATTGTTTTTGATGAACCTACTTCATCATTAACAGAAGAAGAGGTTGAACATCTTTTCAAAATTATTAATATGCTTCGTTCCCGTGGCTGCGGAATTATTTATATTTCTCATAAAATGGCTGAAATTCTTCGTATTTCTGATGAAGTTACCATTATGAGAGACGGTAAATATATTGCTACTAAAGAAGCTAAAGATCTTACAACCGATGAAATTATCAAACTTATGGTTGGTAGAGAACTTACAAATGTTTACCCGCCTAAAGACAACAAAATCGGCGGTGAATTATTAAAAGTAGAAGGGCTTACCGCTCAGTATTCACATCTTAAAGATGTTTCTTTTACTGCTAGAAAAGGCGAAGTTTTGGGTATTGCCGGACTAGATGGTTCAGGCAGAACAGAGCTTCTTGAAAATATATTCGGTGTAGCAACCCGCCACAGCGGTGAGATTACACTTGATGGCAAAAAAGTTTTAAATCGCAGTGCCAGAGAATCTATTAAAAACGGATTTGCACTTTTAACTGAAGAGCGTAGAGCAACGGGTATTTTCAGTATTTTAAATATTCGTGAAAATACAACAATTTCCAGTATGAAAAAATATATGGTTGGTCCGTTTTTGAGCAAAAAGAAAATGAAAGAAAGCACCGATTGGTGTATTAAAGCTATGAGGGTTAAAACCCCTGATCAAGAAACTAAAATCCGCTCGCTTTCGGGTGGTAACCAACAAAAAGTTATTCTTGGCAGATGGTTGCTTACTGATCCTGAAGTTTTGATGCTTGATGAGCCTACAAGAGGTATTGATGTCGGCGCTAAATATGAAATTTATCAGTTGATTTTGGATCTTGCCAATAAAGGCAAAACAGTTATTATGGTATCTTCTGAAATGCCTGAGCTTTTAGGCGTTTGTGACAGAATACTTGTAATGTCCGGCGGACGTTTAGCCGGCGAGGTTGATGCAAAAACAACTACTCAAGAAGAAATCATGGCACTAGCTGCCAAATTCGCTTAAAGGGAGGACCACTAAAATGTCTGAATTAAAAGTACAAAAAAGTGGCTTAAAAGGCAGATTAGAAGCTTTTAAGGCCATGGATTCAAAAGACAAAAGAAGAGCAATAACTGATTTGATTTTCAATAATGCAATGTACATAATTATTTTAATAGCAATTATTTTTATAGCTGTTAAAGTACCTGCTTTTATTTCACTTTCATCAGTTATTAATGTTATTTCACTTACAGCTGCTAAGCTTCCTATTGCACTCGGTATTGCAGGTACAATCGTTTTAACCGGTACCGATATTTCAGCCGGTCGTTGCGTAGGTCTTACAGCCTGTATTGCAGCATCGCTTTTGCAGATGACAGGTTATACTAATAAGATGTTCCCAAATCTCGGCGTTATGCCACTTATTGTTGTTTTGCTTGTTGTTATTGCTGTTGGTGCTGTTATCGGTTTTGTAAACGGTTTCTTTGTTGCTAAATTTAAGCTTCATCCATTTATCGTAACACTTTCAACACAACTTATTGTTTTCGGTATAGTTCTTATGTATCTTATGATTGGTACAAACAACGGACAAACATTATCCGGTCTTGACCATTCTTATACAGATTTTGTAAGAGGTACATTGTTTACAATCGGCGGTGTAGCAATTCCTAAATATGTTTTGTATTCGATAATCTTAACCGCTATCATGTGGGTAATTTGGAACAAAACTAAATTCGGTAAGAATATGTTTGCTGTTGGTTCAAATGAAGAATCAGCAAATGTATCAGGCGTTAATGTATTTGCTACTATCGTTTTGGTATTCGTTTTAGCCGGTATGATGTACGGTATTACAGGTTTCATTGAAGGTGCTCGTATTGCTTCATGTTCTGCTAATACAGGTCTTAACTATGAATGTGACGCTATCGCAGCTTGTGTAATCGGCGGCGTATCATTCGTTGGTGGTACCGGTAAGATAAGCGGTATTGTAATTGGCGTATTACTTCTTCAGATTATTTTCGTTGGACTTAACTTCTTGTCTGTTGACGCAAATATGCTTTACATTATAAAAGGTGTTATTATTCTTGTTGCTTGCGCAATTGATATGCGTAAATACTTAGCAAGAAAATAAATTTACTTATAGTTCGGTGATATTATGGAAAACTCTAAAAATGAAAACATAATTGAAAAGAAACCCGAAAATAACGGTGGACTTTATAAGAATGTAAAAATGTCTGTTAAAACCGCAAATATCCTGATACTCATCGGTGTTGCAGCGTTTTTTACAGTTATAGTTTTCTTAGTTTCTCATAATGGCTTTACTGTTACTTTTGATACGAATGGCGGTTCACGAGTTGAAAGTGTAAAAGTAATGCACTCTGAAAAAGTAAATAAACCTGAAAACCCTGTTAAGGAAGGCTATCATTTTACCGGTTGGTATACAGATGAGAATTGCACTTCAGAATGGAAATTTGATACTGATACTGTAACTGAAAGTATTACTCTTTATGCAGGATTTGAAAAAACAAATTAAATAACACACTTTAGTCATAAAATCACGCTTTCTTTTATTTAGAGAGCGTGATTTTATGTTGTTTTTTGTAAAATGTTTTGTTATAATACTATTATAGTAAAAAGAAAAGGTTTGTATAATAGGAGGAATAAAAATGGAGTATACTGTTTTGGTTGTTGATGATGAACAAGATCAACGCAGAGCTTTAGTTCAGCGTGTTGATTGGGCATCAGCCGGATTTAGAGTTGTCGGCGAAGCTGACAATGGTGTTGAGGCACTTGATTGTCTTGAAACACTGGAGCCTGATTTAATTCTTACCGATATTAAAATGCCTATGATTTCAGGTCTTGAGCTTGCTGCAAAGGTAAGAGAAATACGCCCTGTTACGCAAATGGTTATTTTAAGCGGATATGATAGCTTTGAATATGCACAAACTGCTTTAAAACATAATATTATAAGCTATTTATTAAAGCCTATTTCTTCTGAAGAGCTAACTGAGGAGCTTTTTGAAATTAAGCGAAGAATGGACGAACGCTTAAATAAAATTATGGAGCCTAATTCTTCCGATAATAAAAACATCATCGATAAACATTTAAAAACCGAGTTTTTGTTACCGTTAATGTTAGGTAATTTTGAAAATGTTGAAGATGAGAATTCTCTTGCTAATCGTGCTGTTGAACTTGGTATAATAAATCATTCTGAAAACACTTGTTTTAGAGTTGTTATTTCAAAATTCAAAGGTCTTACAGACCGTGAAGCAACCAAGCCTAAGTATGTTGATTTTGTAAATAATATTATTTCTTCTTACTTAAAATGTGAAAGCTTTTTTGCTTATGGCAGGGTAGTTACTCTTTTGATTTCTGAAAAATCCGGATTTCAAAATGAATTAGAAATGCCACTTAAAGAGTTGGTTCAAAGTGCTAAAAGTATGCTGGGGCTCAAATGCACAATCGGTGTCAGCCGTGAAATAAGCTCGCTTAACGACTGTTCTGCAGCTTATTTACAGGCAGTTACCGCAAGAAGATACACTTCTGACGGTGCCGGCGAAATTCGATTTATTGATGACCAAGAAAAAAATAATTCTTTTCAATTTGATGATGTTGAAAAGTTGATGTTGAAATTAGAACAGCTTTTAAAAGTCGGCTCAAAAGATGATATCAGAGCATTTTTAAATGAAATTTATGAAAATAACACCCCTGAAAATGTTGATATGATAATAATTCAGATTGCCGCTACTGTTTACAGAATTTTAAGCACAGTTTCCGATAAATCCGAAATGATTTCAGTTTTGTCTTCTAACCCTATTTTTTCAAGACTTACATCTTACAGTAGTGAAAGTGCAATGAAAAATGAATTGTTGACATTATGCGAAAATGCAAAAGAAATAGTTTCTAATAACCAAAAACACTCCAGTGAAATTATTTGTGACAGCGTTATAGATATTATTGATAAAGAGTATTCTAATGAAGATTTATCTTTAACAGGAGTCAGTGAACGATTAGCTGTAAGTCCAAACTATTTAAGTGCACTTATTAAAAAAATCAAGGGTAAGAATTTTATAACATTAGTAACTGAACGCAGAATGAAAGCAGCTCATGACTTGCTTTCTTGTTCTAATATGAAAATTCTTGAAGTAGCTGAAAAATGCGGATATTCAGATCAACATTATTTTAGCTATTGTTTTAAAAAGTTTTACGGTGATTCGCCTAACAAAGTTAGGAGTGCTAAATAAAAAGGGGAGAATCAATTGAAAAAAATTCGTTTTAAGGGCAGTATCAGGCTTTCGGTTTTAACGATAATTTTAATTGGTATTGCTGTTGCGGCAACAGTTGCAATTACCATTACTATGTTTGTGCCTGCCTATAATAAATCCTTGTTGAGTGATGCTGAAATGAGTTCTGAGCAAGCTGTTTCACAAACCAGCGTTGCTATAAATAATTACATTGACGGAATGAAATCTAAATTGGATAAAATAAGTGAAGAACTTGAAAACAGTAACAGTATTGAAGAGTTTTTTGATAAAATTGCGGTTACTGCGAGAATTCAAACAGATATTCATTCAATAATTGTTTATGATTCAGACGGAAAATTAATCGAAACCGCTTCAGACGGTCTTGAGCTTAAGCAAGATGTTTATAAAAATCTTTCTTTTGATAAAAATATGTTTGAAAATACAGAAGATTATGTTATAACTTCGCCACATGTTCAGACTATTTTTAAAAACAGCTATCCTTGGGTAGTTACAATCGCAAAAAAAGAAGCCGATGCACTTTTTGGCAAGATAAAATATATTGCTATTGATTTCAGATTTTCTGAAATTGCAAAATATATTGATAATATCGGTATGGGAAGGCATGGCTATTGCTTTATTATTGATAAAGAAGGCGATATTGTTTATCATCCTCAACAACAGCTTATTTTTGTAGGAATAAAAAATGAAGAAACCAAAAATCTTGTTAATTATAAAGACGGAATAAATTATGAGAATGATACTATTTATACTATAAATTCAACTGCCGATAAAAATTGGCGAATTGTTGGCATAAGCTATACCGAGGATTTGACTGCTGAAGGTGCAACAAGAATTTATTACAGTGTTTTAGGAGCTCTTTTAGTCAGCATTATAATTGCTTTTGTTATAATGAAACTTTATTCTCATGTCGTTAATAAGCCTGTTTATGAATTAGTTAAGGCAATGAAAGACTTTGAAACATCAACAAAAGAATTTGAGTATAAAGAAGAAAATATTACAGTAAGAGAGATTAAAACTTTGGATGAGTCATTTGAACATATGACAAGCAGAATTAAAGCTCTTATGGAAAAAGTGAGAAAAGAAGAAATTGTTCTTAGAAAAACTGAGCTAAAAGCTCTCCAAGCCCAAATTAATCCTCATTTTCTTTATAATACTCTCGATTCTATTCAATGGATGTGTGAACAAGGTAAAAGTGAAGATGCGGTTAAAATGGTCGGTGCTCTTGCAAAATTATTTAGAATAAGCATTAGCCGTGGTCATGAACTTATCACTATAAAAGATGAACTCCGACATGCTGAAAATTACTTTATTATTCAAAGTTACAGATATAGAAATCAATTTGAATATGAATTTAATGTTGATGCGGGACTTGAAAATTATCTTTGTAATAAAATTACTATTCAACCGCTTATTGAAAATGCAATTTATCACGGAATAGACAGAATGGTTGATGAAGGAAAAATCAGCGTTAATGTTAAAGATAAAGGTAAAGATATTATTATCGAAGTTGAAGATAACGGTGTTGGTATGACTGCTGAACAGTGTAAAAAAATTCTCAAAAAAGAGCGTAGCGACTCAAGCGGTATCGGCGTTAAAAACGTTAATGACAGGTTGAAAATTTACTTTGGCGATGAATATGGTTTGACTATTGAAAGCGAGCTTGATGTTGGAACAAAAGTTACTGTTAAAATTCCTAAGATAAGCGAGGAACCAAAAAATGAAGTATAAAATTTTATGCTTGTTGCTTGTAATGATCTTAACATTGTCGTTTTGTTCTTGCAAAGTAACTTCAGTTGATGGAAAAAAGGAAATTGCAGTTATTGTTAAATCGGTTTCATCGGATTTTTGGCATAATGTTGAAAGCGGAGTTAACTCTGCGGCAACTGAATATAATGTTTCTGTGACTTTTGAGGGTCCTGAAAGTGAAGAAGATTATATTGAACAAAATAATCTTATTTTAAAAGCTATTGAAAACAAAGTAGATGCTATTGTTTTATCTGCAATTGATTATGATAAAAATGTTGCCGCAGTTGACAAAGCTGCAAAAGAAGGCATAAAGATTGTTACAATAGACAGCAATGTTAATTCTGAAAATGTTAGTATGTTTATTGGTACTGATAATGCAAATGCAGGTAGAGATGCTGCAAAAGCCGCTTGTAAAAATTTTAAGCGTAATGAACAAATAAATATCGGAATTGTTAATTACAGTCGCGGAACAGATAATGGCAGACAGCGAGAAAAAGGTTTTACTAAGTATGTTAATAGCGTTGATAATGCTAAAATTGTCGGTACTGTTTATGTCGATTCTAATGTTACAAGTGCAACAGCCGGAGCTATATCGCTTTTAAATAATCATCCTGAAATTAATGTTTTAGTTGGATTTAACGAGTTTATGACGCTTGGTGTTGGCAATGCTATAAATCAAGGAAAATTAACAAACAAAGTTTGCGGTATTGGCTTTGACACCAATGTTAAATCAATAGGTATGATTGAAACAGGTGAAATGGATGCGTTGATTGTACAAAATTCGTTTGCTATCGGGTATTTAGGCGTAAAAAATGCAGCCGATTTGATAGATGGAAAAGATACAGAAAACGAGATTATAACAGATACTTACACAATAACAAAGCAAAATTTATTTGATGAAGACAGTCAAAAAATATTGTTCCACTTCCAAGTGGATTAATTAGATTTAAATAAAAAAGCGAAGCTCAAAAAAGCTTCGCTTTTTTATTTAATTTATTGCAAATTCGTTTATTAATTCTGAGAATTCAGTTGGGTTATTAATTTCAAGTCCGCTGATTAATCTTGCTTGATAATAAAGTAATTTTGCAAATTTCTTTAATGTGTCTTTATCGTCGGAATAAAGCTTGTTTAACTTATCGTTAATTGAGTGGTTGCTGTTAATTTCAAGTACCAGCTGTGCTTTCATTCCGTTTGCATTTGGCATTGATTTTAAAACTTTCTCCATCTCCATTGAAAGAAAGCCTTCGCTTGATAAGCAAACTGCACTTGATTTCAATTTATCGGTGAATTTAACATCAGTAACTTCGCCGTTTAATGACTCTTTGATAAAGCCTAATAAATCTTTTGATTCTTCATTTTTATTCTTTAATTTTTCTTTTTCTTCATCGGAATCAAGGTCAAGAGTGCCGTCACAAATATTTTTAAATTTCTTACCGTCATATTCCATAAGCATTTGAACGGCAAACTCATCAACATTATCGGTCATATAAAGAATTTCATAGCCTTTATCTTTAACTGATTCGTACTGTGGCAAGAGTTTGATTTTATCAATTGAGTCGCTGCTGGCGTAATAGATAGTGTCCTGACCGTCTTTCATTCGCATAACATACTCTTTTAAAGTTGTATATTTTTCTTCGGCACTTGAAACATACATAAGTAAGTCTTTTAAGCTGTCTTTATACATACCGTAGTTGTTGTAAACACCGAATTTAAGTTGCATACCAAATGCTTTGAAAAATTCTTCATATTTTTCACGCTCATTTGAAAGCATCTTTTTAAGTTCGGAACAAATCTTTTTATCAATTGCTTTTGCAATGATTTTTAGCTGATGGTCATGTTGCAAAATCTCACGAGAAATGTTAAGGCTTAAATCAGCACTATCAACAAGGCCTTTGACAAAGCTAAAGTGATCCGGTAACAAATCTTTGCATTTATCCATAATCAAAACACCGCTGGTGTAAAGAGCAAGACCTTTTTCGTAATCTTTAGTATAAAAATCAAAAGGCGGGTGCTTTGGAATAAACATCAGCGAATCGTATGTAACCTGACCTTCGGTTTTTGAGTGAATTACATGAAGCGGATCTTCAAAGTCATGGAATTTATCTTTATAGAATTGATTATATTCTTCAGGCTTAATCTCGTTTTTATTTTTATGCCAAAGCGGTACCATACTGTTTAAAGTTTCAACTTCTTTAACGGTTGTGTATTTTGGCTCTGCATCTTTATCGTCTTTGTTTTCGCTTTCAACAGGAACGCTTTTTTCAACTTCCATTTTAATTGGATAGCGAATATAGTCGCTGTATTTTTTAACGAGTTCTTTAATTTTATATTGCTCTAAAAATGCGTCGTAATCTTCGTTTTCGGCGTTATCTTTAATCTCAAGTGTGATAGTAGTACCGTTTGTATCTTTTTCACATTCTTTTATTGTGTAGCCGTCTGCACCGGATGAAACCCACATATATGCCTGGTCGCTGCCATAAGCTTTTGATACAACTGTGATTTTTTTAGCCACCATAAATGCACTGTAAAAGCCAACGCCAAACTGACCGATAACATCAATATCATCGCTTTTTTCATTTTCGGTTTTAAAGTCAAGCGAACCCGATTTTGCAATAACACCAAGGTTGTTTTCAAGCTCGTCTTTTGTCATACCGATACCGTTATCATCAATAACAATAGTTCTGTTTTCTTTATCGGCAGATAACTCAATGCGTAAATCTTCTTTTGAAAAATCGCCGTTATGTTCAGACATTTCTTTGAAATATAATTTATCAAGTGCATCTGACGCATTTGATATTAATTCTCTCATAAAAATTTCTTTATGAGTGTAAATTGAATTAATCATCATATCAAGCAGTTTTTTAGACTCTGCTTTGAATTGTTTTTTTGCCATTTTAGGTCACCTTTCTTTTATACATATATAACCGCAAGTAAATAAATACTTGCGGTAAATAATCAATATTATCTGTTGTGCATCGGAACGTATGTTTGACGTTCGCCGACAGCTTTATAAGCAGGTCGAATAATTTTACCTGCGTTAATAAGCTCTTCCATTCGGTGAGCTGACCAACCCGAAATTCTCGCAATAGCGAAAAGCGGAGTAAACAACTCTCTCGGAATACCGAGCATTTGATAAACAAATCCTGAATAAAAGTCAACATTTGCACTAACACCTTTATACATTGTTTTGCTTCCGGCGATTAGTTTCGGTGCAATCTCTTCAACTGCGGTGTAAAGGCTGTATTCATCATCTCTTTGTTTTTCGGTAGAAAGTTTTTCAACAAACTGTTTGAAAACAATAGCTCTAGGGTCGGATTTTGAATAAACAGCGTGACCGATACCATAAACCAATCCCGATTTATCAAAAGCTTCTTTGTTAAGTATCTTTTTAAGATAACTTTCGATTTCATCACGGTCGGTCCAATCGTGAACATGCTCTTTAATATCATCAAACATTTCGCAAACCTTAATATTTGCACCGCCGTGTTTCGGACCTTTTAATGAGCCGAGTGCAGCGGAGATAGCAGAATAAGTATCTGTACCCGATGAAGTAACAACATGAGTTGTAAAACTGGAGTTATTACCGCCGCCGTGTTCAGCGTGAAGAATGAGTGCAATATCAAGGATTTTTGCTTCTAAATGAGTAAATTTAGAGTCTTTTCTAAGCATATGAAGAATATTTTCAGCAGTTGAATATTCAGGCTTAGGGTCATGTAAAAAGAAACTTTCATTACCTTTTATATAGTAATTGTAAGCCTGATAGCCGTAAATAGACAACTGTGGAAAGGTTGAAATTAATTGCAAGCATTGGCGAAGAACATTCGGAATACTGATATCATCAGGGTTGTTATCATAAGAATAAAGTGTTAAAACACTGCGAGATAATGAGTTCATCATATTTTCACTCGGAGCTTTCATAATAACATCACGAGCGAATGATGGCGGAAGTGATTTATAACTGTTTAAAACTTCGTTAAACTCTCTTATTTCATATTTATTAGGCAATTTGCCCATTAACAATAGGTAAGTTATCTCTTCAAAACCAAATCGGTCGTCAGCAATTAAATCATTAACAAGATCGTTTATATCGTAGCCACGGTATAAAAGTTGTCCGTCACAAGGAACAACGTTGCCGTTTACAATTTCTTTAGATTTAATTTCGGAAATCTCGGTAAGCCCGGTTAAAACGCCGTTTCCGTTTAAATCACGAAGTCCGCGGTTTACGGCATATTTTGTGTAAAGTTCTTGCTCAATGACGTTATTGTCATAGCATATATGCGATAAATCTGAAATTTGCGGTGTTATTAAAGAGTAATCTCTTTTCATTTTGTAGCCTCCTTTGATAATTCAGGTTTTTTGTTTTTGTAAATCTCTATTTCTTCATCTATTGCATTTCGAATAATTTCTGATAAATGAAGAAATTGAATGATGTTTTCTCTTCCCACTTTTGAATAAACGTCCGCAATAAAGTCGCTTATTACTAAATCATTTTGTTTTTTTACAAAAACGCCTTTTTCGGTTACAAAAACAATTGTGTTTCTGCGGTTGGTTTTGTCTGTTTCCCTGGTGATTAAGCCTTTTAGCTCTAATCCGTTTAAAATTTTTGTTACCGAAGGTGCAGAAATCCGCAATTCTTTGGTTATATCCGATACATGAACAGTATGGTCAGCCGATTTATCGTGCAATGAAATTAAAATTTTAAGCGATAAGTATTCATTTGAATTTATACCATCAATGAGCGGGTTTAAACTTAAAGAATGAAGCTTTTTAATTGCATCGGTTATATCATTTGCAGTTCCTGTCATTTTTAATTCCTCCGTTTTTATTAAAGTTAGCATTGCTAACTATTAACTAGTGCTATAATAACACAATAGAAATATAGTTTTGTTAATAAAATGTTAATTCTGCTTTGAAAGTAAATTTTTTCTTGAATTTCATCACCTTTCTTGACAATTAATTATAAATAACGTATCATCTTAATAGTACAGATTGAAACGGAGATAAGTATTATGCTTAAAATAGAGAATTTAACTAAAAAATACGGCGAAAAGGTAGCTGTTGATAATTTATCAATTCATATTAAACCCGGTGAAATTTATGGTTTTATCGGTCATAACGGTGCGGGTAAAACAACTACTTTAAAGGCTTGTTGCGGTATTCATAATTTTGATAACGGCGAAATTTTTATTGATGGAAAATCAATAAAAGAAGATCCAATCGGTTGTAAACAGATTATTTCTTATATTCCTGATAACCCAGATTTATATGATTTTTTAACAGGTTATCAGTATATTGATTTAGTTGCTGATATATTCAAAGTTTCTAAAGAAGAAAGAGCGGAAAAAACAAGAAAATACGGAGACCTTTTTGAAATTACCGATTCATTATCTCAGGCTATTTCAAATTATTCTCACGGAATGAAACAAAAAGTTGCGTTAATAGCGGCACTTGTTCATACTCCGAAATTAATTATTATGGATGAGCCTTTTGTAGGACTTGATCCTGTTTCTTCTCATAATTTAAAAAACATTATGAAAGAGCATTGTTCAAACGGCGGTTCAATATTCTTTTCAACTCATGTTTTGGATGTTGCCGAAAAGCTTTGCGATAAAGTTGCTATTATTAAAAACGGCAGGTTAATCGCTTCGGGTGATATGGCTGAAATCAAGGGTAATTCTTCGCTTGAAGCAGTATTCCTTGAATTAGAGGAGGCAAAATAATGGGGACTTTGTTGAAATTGCAGTTTAAACAACTGTTTGGCAACTTTTCTAAAAAACAAGGAACTTCTAATTCAAAAGGCACTGCTAAAAAAGTTTTAGTTATTATTTTATTTGGTTATTTAATTTTATTAGCTGCAGTTGTTAGTAGCTTTTTGTGTTTGTCCTTGATAGCATTTTGTAATATGGGAAAAGGTTGGGTTTATTTTGCCTTTATCGGTGTAATAAGTCTTGCTTTTGGTGTGCTGATGAGTGTTTTTGCAACACAAAATATGCTTTATGGCACAAAGGATAATGAATTTTTGCTATCATTACCGATAAAGCCGGATAATATTTTAATGTCAAGAATTATTGTGTTGTTGGCTTTGAATACAGTAATAAATCTTGTGTTTACTGTTCCGGCGGGTATAATTTATGCGGTTAATATCGGCTTTTCTATTGTTGGATTTTTGTGTTATCTTTTAAGCATTGTAGCTTTTCCTATGATTGTTCAAGCGATTTCTTGCGTTTTTGGCTGGTTATTAAATAAGCTTTATCAAAAGTTTAATAATAAGGCTTTTATTTCTCTTATATTTATGCTTTTGTTTTTTGGAATTTACTTTTATATATATCCGAAAATTATGAATATAACCGACTCCGCTTTTGAATCTAAAATAATGTTAAGCAATGATACAGTAAATAATATTCATTCTTGGGGCTGGCCGCTTTTCGCTTATGGAAAAGGTTGCGAAGGCAATTTTCTTTATGCACTTTGCTTTTTAGCGATTGCTTTAGGTATATTTGCTTTGGTTTATGGCGTTATTAGAATTAATTATTTAAAGACGCTTTTAGCAACAAAATCTTCAGGTAAATTAAATAAAAAAGCACATAAACTTTCAATAAAATCTCCTGTAAAATCAGTTTGTTTTAAAGAATTAAGATTATTTTTCACTTGTCCCGTTTATCTAACGAATATGGGACTTGGCATTTTACTTATACCTATTATGACTATTGCGGGCATAATTTTTAAATCTGATGTAGTCAGTTTTGTAAATCAATTTTCTTTTATATCAAATGAAACAGGTAATATAATTTCGCTTGCTATGGTTTGTGCGGTAGCATTTTTAGCTTCTATGACGATTGTTTCGGCTGCGTCAATTTCGCTTGAAGGCAAAAGTCTTTGGATTTTAAAATCATTGCCGATAAGCGGAAAAACAGTTGTTAAAGGTAAACTTTTAGCACATATTGTTTTGGTTGTTCCGATAAGTGTAATTTGCGGATTTGTTTTATCGCTTTGCTTTAACGCTGATTTTTTGTCTGCATTGATGTGTGCGGTTAATTGCGGTTTAGTAGGCTTATTAGTAGGTGTTTTAGGTTTGATTTTCAACCTTTTAGTGCCAAGATTTGATTGGGTAAATGAAGTTACTCCTTGCAAACAATCAATGGCAGTAATGCTTACAATGTTTATATCAATGTTTTATTCAATAGCAATAGCGATAGTATCTGGAATAGTATTCTTTTTATTTAGTCCTGCTATTTGTAAGCTTATACAATTTGCTTTGCTTATAGTGCCTACGCTGGCTCTTTATTTGGTTTTAATAAAATGGGGTGCTAAAAAATTTGAAACAGTAGAATAACGATTAGGTATTAAAAAACTTATCTTTAATATGGTTTTTTTGTTGCACTAAAGCGATAAGTGTGTTAAAATCTTAATATATATTTTTTGGAGATGTATTTATGAAAAAGTATCTTTTACCTAAAGAAGGAAAGTTTTATAAAGCAAATTTACACGCTCACGGAACAGGCTCTGACGGCGAATTTACTCCGCAGAAAATGAAAGAAGAGTTTAAAAAGCGTGGTTATGATATTCTTAGTATTACCGAACATGAGGTATTAAAAAATTATTATCAATATTCTGATGATGACTTTTTGTTTATCAATGGCTATGAATTATCAATTACCGAAGACAAAAGCGATGATTGGGCAGAGAATAAATGTTGCCATTTAAATCTTTACTGCAGTGATAAAAACAGTATTAAACAGGTTTGCTATCATCCTGATACTATTTGGTTTGCGGGCGATGAAGTTAAATCAAAAGTTGAGTATTACGGTGATTATTACAACAGAAAATACTCGGTAGACGGAATAAACGATGTTATAAAACAGGCTAATGATAAAGGATTTATCGTTTGTTTAAATCATCCTTATTGGTCGCTTCAAGAGCCGGAAGAATTAAAGCAATATAAAGGTCTTTTTGCACTTGAAATTTATAATACCGACAATATTTATTGGGGCTGGTCGGAGTATGATGTTTATGCTTATGATATTATGTGCCGCAGCGGTATGAGAATTGCTGCACAAATGGCTGACGATAATCATAATCATACTAAAGATGATATTTTTGCCGGCACTTTTGGCGGATTTGATATGATTAAGGCTAAGGAACTCACTTATGAAAGTGTTTTTGAAGCACTTAAAAATCAGGATTTTTATTGTTCTCAAGGCCCTGAAATTTATGATCTTTATGTTGAAGACGGATATGTTTATATTAAATGCTCGCCTGTAAAATCAATTATAAAATCAACAGGTATCAGAGATATTGACAGAGTTTTTGATAAAAACGGCGGAGTTGTAACTGAAGCTAAATTCAAACTTGAAGATAAATTTCAATATGTTCGTTTTGATCTTGTCGATGAAAAAGGAAAGCGTGCGAACACAAGAGCATATTTTTCTGACGAGTGGAAAGATTAATTTTAGGTGATGAAATTGAACACTTTTGAAAAAATCTATGAAGTGGTTAAGAAAATACCAAAGGGCAAGGTTGCAACTTACGGTCAAATTGCAACGCTTGCGGGCAATCCGCACTGGTCGCAGATTGTCGGTTATGCACTTCATGTAAACCCTGATCCGAAAAACATTCCTTGTTATCGAGTGGTAAACAGATTCGGTCAGACTTCTTGTGCGTTTGCCTTTGGCGGTGAAAACGCTCAGGTTGGACTTTTAGAAGCAGAAGGTATTGAACTTACCGACGGAAAAGTAGACCTTGAAAAATATTTATGGGACGGGGAAAGCTAAATAAAAAACACTTGATTTTTGGGTTAAAGTGTGGTATTATACTATTAGTTAAGATATTGTAGTAAAGGAAAGAGTGGGTTGACAAAACCTGCTCTTTCAGTTTTATTACAAAAAAACATTAAAAAAGGAGTTGTTTTAGTGTCTTCTTCAAAACAAAGCACTGTGGATAAGGTTTTAAGTATTATCGCTCCGATTGCAAAAGAACAGGGGCTTGATATTTGGGATGTCCGCTATTTAAAAGAAGGTGCTTCGTATTTTCTTAGAATTTTTATTGAAAAACCCGAAGGAATTACGATTGACGATTGCGAGAATTTTTCTCGTGCTATTGATGAACCGCTTGATGAAGCTGATCCGATTAAAGAGAATTACTTTTTAGAAGTTTCTTCTCCGGGACTTGGTAGAGAGCTTGTAAAAGAAGAGCATTTTAAAGCGTTTATCGGTGAAAATGTTATAGTAAAACTTTTTAGACCGATAAACAAACAGAAAGAATTTAAAGGCAAATTATTAGATTATCAAAACGGAAAAGTTATCATAGAATTTAACAACGAAACTTGTACCTTTGATAAGGGTGAAATTTCAAAAGTTAATGTTGATGATATAGATTTTTAAAAAATATTTTGTAAAGGTGGACTAAGAAAAAATGAAAAATAAAGAATTTTTTGAAGCATTGAGATTAATGGAAAAGGAGAAAGGTATTCCTGCTGAATTTCTTGCTGAGAAAATTGCTAATGCAATCGTAGTTGCTGAAAGAAGAGATTACAACGGACTTGATATTGTTCATTGTGATATTGATGTTGAAAAAGAAAAAATTGATGTTTATGTTGTAAAAGAAGTTGTTGAAAATATCGACCCTGAACACGAAGCTGAACAAATTATTTTAGAAGACGCTTTGAAATGTTCAAAAAAAGCAGTTGTTGGCGGTACTGTTAATGTTAAACTTAATACCAAAAACTTCGGCAGAATTGTTGCTCAAACAGCAAAACATGTTATCCGTCAGGGTATTCGTGAAGCAGAACACGGAATGGTTTTGGAAGAGTTCCAATCCAAAAATAGCGAAATTGTTTCCGCTACTGTTACTTCAATAGACCCTGTTACAGGCAACGCTACTTTGAAAATCGGTAAATCAGACGCTATTTTACCAAGAAGCGAACAAGTTCCTAACGAAACCTTGGTTGAAGGTCAAATTATTAAAGTTTATATCGTTGATGTCAGAGAAACCGAAAAAGGTCCTAAGATTATGATTTCAAGAACTCATCCGGGCTTTGTCAGAAGACTTTTTGAAATGGAAGTTCCTGAAATTTTTGACGGTATTGTTGAAATTAAAGCAGTATCTCGTGAAGCAGGTGCCAGAACTAAAATGGCTGTTTACTCAAAAGATGAAAATGTTGATCCAATCGGTGCTTGTATCGGACCTAAAGGTCAGCGTGTTTCAACTATTGTTGAAGAACTCGGCGGAGAAAAAATCGATATTGTTAAATATTCAGATGATATTACCGCTTTTGTTTCAGAAGCTTTATCTCCTGCAAGCGTAGTTTCGGTTGAAATTATTGATGAGGCTGCTAAATCATGTCGTGCATCAGTACCTGACCATCAGTTATCACTTGCTATCGGTAACAAAGGTCAAAATGCAAGACTTGCCGCTAAACTTACAGGCTGGAAAATTGATATTCGCCCTGAAAGCGGTTACTACGGAGAAGAATAAGAAATATGGTAAAACAAAAGAAAATCCCTATGAGAATGTGCGTTGGTTGCGGTCAGCGATTTGATAAGCGTGAACTTGTTAGGGTTGTTAAAAACAGCGAAGGTAAAATTTTTCTTGACCTTACAGGAAAGGCAGCAGGCAGAGGTGCTTATTGTTGCAGAAATGCCGATTGTTTAGCTAAAGCTAAAAAGGGCAAAAAGCTAAACAGAGCTTTTGAAACTTCTGTGCCTGATGAAATTTATGATTCGCTTATAAAGGAACTTGAAGATGCAGAATAAGTTTTTAAATTTACTCGGAATGGCGAGAAAAGCAAACCGCTTACAACTCGGTTATGATAAATCGTTAGAAGCAGTTCATAAAGGTTCTGCTAAAATAGTTTTTGTTGCAAATGATTTATCGGAAAAAACTAAAAAAGGGTTGTGCTTTGCGGCGGAAGACAAAAAAATATCTGTAATTACTGTGCCTTACAGCATTTTTGATATTACTAATGCGGTTGGCAGTAAAACGGGTATTGTTGCAATTACAGACGCAGGTTTTGCAAAAAGTTTCTTAAAACTAATTGACTAAAAGCTTATATCGGATAACCGATTTCATATAGATACCTTATTTTAATAAAGGATGATGTAATATGTTAGTTAAATACAAAGTAAACGAGGTTGCAAAAGATTTTGCACAAGATACTAAAGATTTACTTGAAATTTTAAAAAATAAATTTCCTGAAAGAGCTTTTAAAAATACAACTGCTCTTGAAGAGAATGAACTTAACTTTGTTTTTGATTATTATACACAGAAAAACGAAGTTAAATCTTTTGATGATTATTTTGCAGTCGGCGAAAAAGCTCAAAAGAAAAGAGAAGCTGATAAAGAGGCTAAAAAGGCTGCAAGACTTAAAGAACAAGAGTTGCTTGCTGCTCAATTAAAAGCTGCTATGGCAGCTCAAAATGCACCAAAAGCAGAAGAAGCAGCAGAAGAAGTTAAAGAGAAAAAGGCTGAACCTAAAAAAGTCGAAGAGAAAAAAGTTGAGCCTAAAACAGAAACTAAAAAGGCAGATAAGCCAAAACAGGAAGCTAAAACAGAAGTTAAATCCGAAGCAAAAAAACCTGAGCCTAAAAAGGTTGAAAAGAAGAAACAGGAAGAAGTAAAATCAGAAAAAAATGCTGATAAAAAGCCTGTTTCAAAAGAAGCTCCAAAACAGTATAAAGATAAGAAAAAAGCTCCGGCTAAACCTAGAAGCGAAGGCAGAATTCGTGATAAAGGCGACCACGATAATTTAGAAATTCACACAGTTGAAAGCTATAAAATCGATACTCGTGCTACTGAATTTGACGCTGATAAATACAACGAGAAATATGATGAAATTTCTCCGGCTCACAAATACGGTGACAACTTCCAGAAAAAACAGAAAATTCATCAAAAATCTCAACAATACAGAAAAGGTAACAAAAGCTCAAAGCGTGAAACCGAAGCTGACAGACTTAGAAAAATTCAGCTTGAAAAAATCAAGGCTAAACCTATTGAAATCACTATCGGTGATGAAATTACCGTTGCTGAACTCGCATCAAGAATGAAAAAGACTGCTGCCGAAGTTGTTAAACAGTTAATGATGCTTGGTATAATGGCAAGTGCAACTGAAACAATAGATTATGATACTGCTGCAATCGTTGCAACCGAAATGGGTGCAAAGGTTACTAAAGAAGTAGTTGTTACAATTGAAGAAAGAATTATGGATATTCAAGAAGATAAAGAAGAAGACTTGAAACCTCGTGATCCTGTTGTAGTTGTTATGGGCCACGTTGACCACGGTAAAACTTCTATTCTTGATAGAATTCGTTCATCTTCTGTTACTTCAACCGAAGCCGGCGGTATTACTCAACATATCGGTGCTTACCAGGTTAAAGTTGACGGTAAAAACATTACTTTCCTTGACACTCCGGGTCACGCTGCATTTACTGCAATGCGTCAGCGTGGTGCAAATGTAACTGATATTGCTATTTTGGTTGTTGCTGCTGATGACGGTATTATGCCACAGACTGTTGAAGCTATTAACCACGCAAAAGCTGCCGGTGTTGAAATTATCGTTGCTATTAACAAAATGGATAAACCGGGTGCATCAACTGAACAGATTATGCAACAGTTGACCGAGTATGAATTAGTTCCTGAAGCTTGGGGCGGTAATATTATTACAGTTCCTGTTTCTGCTCATACAGGTATGGGTATTGATGAACTTTTGTCAAATATTTTGCTTGTTGCTGAAATGATGGAATTAAAAGCTAACCCTGACAGAATGGCAAAAGGTGCGGTTATCGAAGCTAAGCTTGATAAAGGCCGTGGCCCTGTTGCTACAATTCTTGTTCAAAACGGTACTTTACATGTTGGCGATATTATCGTTGCAGGTAAAACTGTTGGTAGAGTCAGAGTTATGCTTAACGATAAAGGCGAAAGAGTTAAAGAAGCAGGCCCATCGGTTCCTGTTGAAATTACAGGTCTTGATGAAGTTCCGTCAGCCGGCGATAACTTCGACTGCGTTTCTGATGAAAGACTTGCAAGAGAGCTTGTTGAACAAAGAAAAGCTCAATTTAAAGAAGAAGAATTTAACAAGTATCAAAAAGTTACTCTTGATAACTTGTTTGACCAATTACAACAAGGCGAAATGAAAGACCTAAATGTTATTGTTAAAGCTGATGTTCAAGGCTCTGTTGAGGCTGTTCGTCAGTCACTCGAAAAACTTTCTAATGAAGAAGTCAGAGTTAAAGTAATTCATGGCGGTGTTGGTGCTATTTCCGAGTCTGATGTTATGCTTGCAGGTGCTTCAAACGCTATTATTGTAGGCTTTAATGTTCGTCCTGACCCTGTTGCAAAACAGTTAGCAGAAAAAGACGGCGTTGATATGCGACTTTACAGAATTATTTATGACTGTATTGAAGAGATTGAAGCCGCTATTAAAGGTATGCTTGCACCTAAATTCAGAGAAGTACAACTTGGCCGTGCCGAAGTCAGAGAAGTTTATAAGATTTCTTCTGTCGGTACTATTGCAGGTTGCTACATTCTTGAGGGTAAAGTTACTCGTAACGCACAAATTCGTGTTGTTCGTGACGGTATCGTTTTAGCCGAAGATACAATTGATTCTTTAAGAAGATTTAAAGACGATGTAAAAGAAGTTGCAACAAACTTTGAATGTGGTATCGGACTTGAGAAATTTAATGATATTAAAGAAGGCGATATTTTTGAAGCCTTTGTTATTGAAGAGTATCAGGACTAATTATTTTTTAAGGAGCGACAAATAAATGGGTTCGCATAGAATTGATAGAATTTCTGAAGATATGAAAAGATGTCTTGCAGATATTATCAAAGATTTAAAAGACCCTCGAATTTCAAAACTTTTATCGGTAATCCGTGTTGATGTTACAGGCGATTTGTCTTATGCAAAAGTTTATGTCAGCGCTATTGAGGGTTACGATAAAACTCTTGAATCGGTTAAAGGACTTAAATCAGCCGAGGGTTATATTAAAAGACAGTTAAATTCTCAAATGAAACTTCGCAAAATTCCTGCGCTTAATTTCATTGCTGATAATTCAATTGAAAACGGCGCTCATATTGCAAGAATTATTGAAGATTTTTAAAGGTAAAAACTATGATTATTGATTTAAAAACTGCGGTTAAAAGATTAAAAGAAAATGATGATATAGTTATTCTTATTCATCAATTTCCTGACGGTGATACTATCGGTTGCGGTTATTCGCTTTGTATGGCGTTAAAGTCACTCGGAAAAAGAGCTAGAGTTGAATGTTGTGATGAAGTAGGCGAACGCTACAATTATATAACCGAAAATGTTTCTTTTGATGAGTTTGAACCGAAATTTGTAGTCGCAGTTGATGTTGCTGATATAAAATTGCTTGGCAGTAAGGCCGATGAATATGAAAGAATTGATTTGTGTATTGACCACCATGGCTCAAACACCGATTATGCTTTAGAAACTTATGTTGATTCATCTGCCGCTGCTGCTTGCGAAATTTTATATGAAACAGAAAAAATGCTTTGCGGCGATGTTGATAAAGACCAAGCCGCTGCACTATATACAGGTATTTCAACCGATACGGGCTGTTTTAAATTTTCTAATACAACCGCAAAAACTCATAGAATTGCGGCTGAACTTATGGAAAAGGATATCAGATATGATGAGATTAACCGAATTATGTTTGATACAAAATCAAAAAGCAGAATTATGGTTGAGCGTGCCGCAATGAATACTATTAAGTTTTCTTGTGATGATAAAGTTGCTATTATGACGCTTACTAAAGAAATGCGTGAAAAATACAACGCTCATGATTCAGAGCTTGAAGGCATTACAGGTCTTCCAAGAACTATTGAAGGCGTTTTATTAGGCATTACTATTCGTGAGCGTGATGATACCGGCATTTGCAAAATTTCCGCAAGAACTCATCCGCCTATTTCAGCATCTGATTTTTGTGCAAACTTTGGCGGTGGCGGTCATGATCGTGCCGCAGGTTGCGAGATAAAAGCGGATAAGGAAACCGCTTATGAAATGCTTTTGAAAGCTGCAAGGGAAACTATGAAAAAAGCAGGATTAATAGATTAATGAATGGATTTGTTTTAATTAACAAGCCTTGCGGAATGACATCGTTTAAAGTAACCGGTGCGGTAAAACATAAAACCGGTGAAAAGCGTTGTGGTCACGCCGGAACGCTAGACCCGCTTGCAACAGGTGTTTTACCTATTATGATTGGTAGGGCAACAAGGCTCATTGATTTAATTGATGATAATAAAAAAGTTTATAAAGCGTCTATGGTTTTTGGACTTACTACCGATACTCTCGATTGCGAGGGCGAAGTTTTAAGCGACCAACCTGTGGATTTAACCGCTGATGAAATAAAGTCGGTTTTAAAAGAGTTTTTAGGCGAGATTACTCAAATTCCGCCTATGTATTCGGCACTTTCAAAAGACGGCGTTAAACTTTATAAACTTGCTCGACAGGGTATTGAAGTTGAGAGAAAGCCACGAAAAACAACTATTTTTTCGATAGAACTGCTTAAATTTGACGGTGTTGATACCGCTGAAATTTTAGTTGAATGTTCAAAAGGTACTTATATCAGAACGCTGATTGATGACATTGGTATGCGTCTTAAATGCGGTGCTTATATGAACAGACTTCAGCGTGTTCGAGGCAGCGGATTTACGGTTGATGATTGCATAAGCCTTGATGAATTTATGGATAGCGATTTATCAAAAACAGTTATTCCTGCGGATAAAGCGGTGGCTTGTTTTCCGGCGGTTGCGGTTACTATACCCCAATCAAAACGCTTTTCAAACGGAAATGAGCTTGATTTAAAAAGACTTAAAATAAAGGAAAAATCTATTTATTATAGAGTTTATTGCGAAGAGAAATTTTTAGGACTTGGCGAAATTAAGGGTGAAACCCTAAAGCCAAAATGTGTTTTTTAAATTTTAGTTTTGCAAAATTAAATAAGGGCAGAAAAATGAAAACTATAAACAACATTGAATTATTTAATGAAAAAGTTGATACTTCCATTGCTCTTGGCACTTTTGACGGAGTTCATTTAGCGCATCAAGCGGTTATAAATGAAGCGGTAAACAGTGAGTATACCCCTGCGGTTTTTACTTTTAACCAATCTCCGAGCGGAATTATAAACGGCGAGAAAATCGGTGCTATTGCAACAAAAGAAACAAAAGCCAAATTGCTTGAAAATTTAGGAATTAAGCTTTTGTTTTGTCCTGATTTTTTATCGGTTAAAGATTTAAGCCCCGAAGATTTTGTTAAGCTTTTAAAAGAAAAATTAGGTGCTAAAAAAATCACTTGCGGTTTTAATTTTCGTTTTGGCTTAGGCGGAAAGGGTAATCCGCAGATTTTGAAACAGCTTTGTAAAAAGAATAAAATTGAGCTTAAAGTTATTCCGCCTATTTTAGTTGGTGATGAGCCTGTTTCTTCAACTCGTATTAGAAAGTATATTGAAAATGGCGAGCTTGAAAAAGCGAGAGAGCTTTTAGGTCATAATTTTTCTTTTGAATTTGAAGTTACAAGCGGAAATCATTTAGGCTCAACCTGGGATATTCCTACTATTAATCAGGTTTTCCCAAACAACTTTATTGTGCCTAAAAAGGGTGTTTATGCTTCTAAAACCATTATTGACGGAAAAGAGTATAAATCAATTACCAATATTGGAATAAAGCCTACTATCGGCAGCGATAATGTTTCTGCTGAAACTAATATTTTTGATTTCAGCGGTGATTTATACGGCGCTGAAATTACAGTTGTTATTTACTATTTTATTCGTCCGGAGAGAAAGTTTGAAGATTTAGAAGAACTTAAAAGGGCGATTTTAAATGATATTGATTACGTTAAAAATATGATATATTAAAATTGTGGGGTGAAAAATAATTGAACCTTTACAATAGAATAAAAATGATGGCAAATGAAAAAAGTTTGCCACACGCAGTTATTTTTGAAGGGGATAACCGTTTAGCCGATGCAGAATTTTTTGCAAAATCGGCAGTTTGCAGCGGCGATAATAAGCCTTGTGATAATTGTAAAAATTGTCTTAAAGCTGATAAAGGCGTTCACCCTGATATAATTAAACTGCAACCCAGCGGGGCTATGAAAAATTATCCTATTGAAGAAATCAGAAGAATAAAGGAAGACGCTTTTATTATGCCGAATGAAGCGGCTGTTAAGGTTTATATTTTTAATGATACGGATAATATTTCGGTAGTTTCACAAAATGCTTTACTTAAAATATTAGAAGAACCGCCAAAGGGCGTTATCTTTATACTTACTTGCGAGAGCAAGGCACATTTATTAGATACTATTATTTCAAGAGCCACTGTTTTCAGAAGTGAAGAAACCAAAAAATTAAATGAAACAACAGATTTAAGCGAGGCTTTTGATATAGTAAAATGTGCAATATCAGATACTGAACTTGAGTTGCTTATAAAACTTACCGCTTTATCAACTGACAGAGAAAAGCGAATTAACACGATTGTTAATATTCAATCGGCTTTGCAAATACTTTATAAAACAAAAATTTGCGGTATTAGCAATGAATATGAAAAAACAGCAAATTTACTTACTTTAAACAAGATTTTAAATGCAATTGATATTACTGAAAATGTCAGGGTATCATTGCTTAAAAATAAAAATGTTAAATTAACATTGACAAAATATTGTGCAAACTTAAAATCTGCACTTGGTAGATAATTTAAGGAGATAAAATATGGTAGAGATTATCGGAGTAAGATTCAGAGAATCTGCAAAAATATATTATTTTGACGCAAACCATAAAAAAGCGGATTTAGACGATAAAGTTATCGTTGAAACTGCACGTGGTCTTGAATGTGCCGATGTTGCAATGAAAAACAGAATGGTTGACGAAAGCGATATTGTTCAACCGCTTAAAAAGATTATAAGAATTGCAACTAAAGAAGATTTAGTTAAGCAAAAAGAAAACTTTAAAAAAGAAAAAAGAGCTTTTGAAATTTGCGAGAAAAAGATTGCAAACCACGGTCTTGATATGAAATTAACCAGGGTTGAATATACTTTTGACGGCTCGAAGATTATATTCTTTTTCACCGCAGACGGAAGAGTTGATTTCAGAGAATTAGTTAAAGATTTAGCGGCAGAGTTTAAATCAAGAATTGAGCTTAGGCAAATAGGTGTTAGAGATGAAGCAAAAATGCTCGGCGGTATCGGAATTTGCGGACAACCTTTCTGTTGTTCAAGATTTTTAGATGAGTTTCAGCCTGTTTCAATTAAAATGGCAAAAGAGCAAAATTTATCGCCAAACCCACTTAAAATTTCAGGCTCTTGCGGCAGACTTATGTGTTGCTTGAAATATGAACATGATACTTATGAAAGCATTTTAAAAGAGATGCCTTGTTGCGGTTGTAAAGTAAAAACTCCTGACGGTAAAGGTGTTGTAACCGATGTAAACGCTATGACCGGCTCGGTTAAAGTAAAACTTGATGATAAACCTGAAGCTGCACCTGAAAGCTATCCATCGAAGAGCGTTAAGCAATTAGGCGGTTTTAAAAAAGGAAAAGACAAAGAAATTCAAGAATAATTTTGTTATTTTGCAGAAATTTTGAAAAAATGGTCGATTTTTAATTGTTAATTTTTTAAAATGCTATTGAAAAACATTGTTTTATGTGTTACAATACTTAAAAAAAGCGGAGGTGTTTTTTACAATGGCATATAAAATTTCTGACGAATGTATCGCTTGTGGCGCATGTGCTGATACTTGCCCATGTTCTGCTATTTCTGAAGGCGATGGCAAATATGAAATCAATCCTGATGAATGCATCAGCTGTGGTGCTTGCGCAGCAGGTTGTCCTGTTGAAGCAATCTCTGAATAATTGATTTGTTTTACTTAAACTTTAAAACCGAGGCATTTATTTTGTCTCGGTTTTAAAATTTTTATATACTTTTTAGGTTGAATTAAAAAATGAATGAAATTAAAAAAGAGTTTTTAGGAAAGTTTAATATTTTTTGCAGCAATATTCATAGGTTTGGAACAGATGCGGTAATGCTTAATTATTTTGCAAAACCAAAAAGAGCAAAAAATGCTTGTGACCTTGGTTGCGGTTGCGGAATAATTCCGTTTTTAATGCTTCAGGATAATGAAAATTTAAAAATCACCGCTGTTGATATTCAGCCTGACGCAATTGCACTTGTAAATAAGGCTATCGAATTTAACAAGGTTGATAACATTACTGCTTTGGAATGTGACCTTAAAAATTTGCCTAAAAATTTAAAGGCTAAATTTGATTTAGTTACTATGAATCCGCCTTATAAAAGGGTAGGTGCGGGCAAAATAACGGGCATAGACGGCATTGATATTGCAAGAAATGAGATAAAATGCACTTTAAGAGATATTTGTTTGTCGGCGGCCGAGTTATTAATACCAAACGGAAGATTTTGTGTTTGTCAACGCCCGGAACGCTTATGTGAAGTAATTTATGAGATGAAAAAAGCGGGACTGGAGCCAAAAGAAGTCAGAAATGTTGTAAACCATGCAGGTGACAAGCCTATGTTGGTTTTGGTAAGTGCTATCAAAGGCGGTAAAATCGGTAATGATATTTTGCCTGATTTGGTTTTAAAAAATGCCGATGAAACCGATACGAATGAGATTAAAGAAATTTATAAGATTATGAGAGGAAAAGTAAATGGGTAAGCTTTATGTAGTCGGAACACCGATTGGAAATTTATCTGATTTTTCGCCGAGAGCAAGAGAAACTCTTGAAAGCGTTGATTTTATCGCCGCCGAAGATACAAGAGTTACGCTAAAGCTTCTTAATAAATTTGAGATTAAAAACAGCCTTGTTTCTTATCATGAACATAATCGCGGTAAAGCGGGCGAGATGATTGTAAACAGAATTTTAAACGGTGAGAATTGTGCAATAGTTACCGATGCGGGTATGCCGGCTATTTCCGATCCGGGTGAAGAGTTGGTTAAACTTTGTAGGGAAAAAGGCGTTGAAGTTGAGTCGGTTCCGGGACCTACTGCGTTTGCTACCGCAATGGCAATTTCGGGAATGAGTTCTACCCGTTTTACTTTTGAAGGCTTTTTATCGGTTACAAAGCGTAATAGAAAAGAGCATTTGCTCTCGCTTGTTAATGAAGAGCGTACAATGGTTTTTTATGAAGCACCACATAAATTAATTTATACTTTAAAAGATATGTTTGAGTATTTCGGCGACCGAGAAATTGCGGTTTGTCGAGAGATTACAAAAATCCACGAAGAAGTTATTAATACTACGCTTTCAAAAGCTATTGAAAAGTATGAACAAACACCGCCTAAAGGCGAATTTGTTTTGGTTATAAAGGGAAAAGAGCCGTCAAAAGATAAAGAATATACCTTTGAACAGGCGGTTGAAATAGCAAAGTCAGCGGTTGAAAACGGCAGTTCTGCATCGAGTGCCGCAAAACAAGCCGCAAGTGAAACAGGCTTCAAAAAAAGCGAAATTTATAAAGAATTGTGTAATTAAAAAGGAACGCAGATTAATTTTAATCTGCGTTCCTTTTTGCGTATAAAATCTTCAAATGCACATTTGTCTTTTAAAAATTTATTTATCAAACATTTTTGCACTATCAATAATCATTTGAACAGCCTTATCAATTCCAAAAGCAGCTGAATTAACAAGTAGATGATAATTCTTTCTTTCTCCCCATAGTCTGTCACAATAATAATTATAGTGTCTTGCTCTTGTTTTATCACGAGCTTTAATCATTCTTATTGCTTGCTTTTTATCAATTTTGTGTTCTTCCATAACACGATTTGTTTTAAACTCTTCATCAGCATAAACAAAGACATTAAAGCATCTTCTGTCTCTTAAAACATAATCGGCACAACGACCTACGATTACACAAGGACCTTTATCAGCAAAGTCTTTAATAGCTTTGCTTTCAGAAACATAAATTCTATCAACCAATGAAGTACCGCCAACACCGAATTGTCCGCCGGATGTAGCGAGGTTAAATAAAATACTGTTTGAAAAGGTTTGTTCTTCTTTTTCTATAAATTCAGGCGAAAGGCCACTAGCCTGCGCCGCTGTATCAATTATAGCTTTATCATAATAATTAATACCGAGTTTTTTGGCTACTTCTTCACCGATTTTTCTACCGCCAGAGCCAAACTCTCGGCTGATTGTAATTATTAAGTCACTCATTAAAAATTCACTCCTATTGCTATTTGGTATTATTTATAATAGCACACTTTTCTAAAAAAATCAAGAATATTTTATTACTTTTGTATAAAATAACTATAAACTCGGTTTTTGACGCCTTTGAATTAAAAACAAAATTTACAAAAAACAGTAGTCTTTTTGTTGACTATAAAAAACATATATGATATAATTATATAGATTATTAAGATAAAGGTGTTTTTAAATGAAAAAGCATTTATATATTGTTCTCGTAATTGTTCTTATCGCGATTATTGGTGTATCTGTTTTCTTTGGATACGGCTATTTTAAAGAAAAAGAAGCTGTTGTTAATCCAACTGAAACAACTGAGACTTCTACAACTTCTTATTTACCGGAAAATCCAATAAATTTTAAAAAATTAAAAAAACAAAATACTGATATTTTTTCTTGGATTAAGATTGATAATACCAATATTGATTATCCTATTCTATATCCAAATGATAAATCGAATGATTACTATTTAAGAAAAAATATTAAAGGTGAGTATGATTCTCAAGGTGTAATTTGGATTGAAAATTATAATGATCCTGATTGGAGCGATCCTGTTACAGTAGTTTACGGTCATAATATTTGGACTAAAGGAACCAGGTTTTATCAGTTAAAAAGATTCAGAGATGAAAATTTCTTTGAAAAGAACCGCTTTATTCAAATATATGCCGAAGGCAGAGAATTAAAATATGAAATTTATTCTGCTTTTGAATATGATGACAGACATATTATGCTTTCTTATAATTTTTTGGATGATAAAGTTTATCAGGAATTCATTGATTACACTTTAAATCCGTTGTCATTAAGTAAAAATGTTAGAAAAAACACAGTAGTTACAACAAACGATAAATTGATTGTTTTAAGTACTTGTATAAAAGGAAAAGAAAATATGAGATATCTAGTAGTCGGGGTGCAAAGAGAAGATGTCAAAACGAAGTAAAGCAAAAAAGAATAGATCAACTAAAAATCTTTTTGTCAACGGTTTAAGCGGTGATGAATATAGCCAAAAATACGATGAAATGTTAGTTACAAAGGCTCAAAAACGCAAGAAATTAATTAAAAAAATACTTCTTATTGTTCTTTGTGTTTTGTTAGCCTTAGCCATTATAGCAGCATCTGTTTTTGCATATCTTTATTATAGCGGTAAAGGTCAATTAAAAAATGATAAAAAGCCTTCAATACCTGCTAATGCCGATGTTACTAATGTTGATGAGAACACTATTATATTTAAAGGTCAAAAATATAAATTTGATGAAAATATTACTACTGCTTTATGCATCGGTGTAGACAAAGATGATGAAACTCAGCAAAAAACAGCTGATTACGGTAAGGGCGGACAAGCAGACGCTTTGTTTTTGCTTTGTATTGATAATAAAAATAAAAAATATACTGTTTTATCAATAAATCGTGATTCAATGGCAGATGTTGATGTTTATTATCCAAACGGCGATTATTCAGGCATTCAAAAAATGCAGCTTTGTTTGTCTTATGCTTATGGCGACGGCAAGAAAAAAAGCTGTAAGAATACTGTTAAGGCAGTATCACGCTTGCTTTATAATATTCCGATTAATTCATATTTTTCGATAAATAAAGCTTGTATTCCGCTTCTTAATGATATTATAGGCGGTGTCGAAGTCCCACTTTATGATAACAACGGTAATTTAACCGGAAAAACCGATTATCTTGAGGGAGAAGAAGCGTATAATTATATCCATTATCGTGATACAAGTAAATTAGATTCTAACTTAGTTAGAATGAAACGCCAAACAAGCTATATTAAAGCATTTGCTTCAAAAGCTATTGCGGCAACTAAAGAAAATTTATCTACGCCGCTTGATATGTTTGAAACAATATCACTTTATTCAACAACAAATTTAAATGCTTCAAAGATTACTTATCTTACAACAAATGCTTTTTCCGATAGAAATGATATTAAAATAGATTTTAAATCTATTTCGGGTAAAGTTTCAAAAGGCGAAGGCGGTTACGCTGAATTTAATGTTGATAATAATAAATTGCTTGAAATGATAATTGATGTATTTTATGAAAAGATATAAGAATAATTTTTAAGGAGAAAAAAAGATGAAAAAAATAATATCTTTAACACTTATTTTAGCTATTTGTTTATTTTCTTTTGCTTCCTGCGGTAGTAAAAAAGAAAATAATAATGATACAAATCAAAATAGTACAACTCTTTCAAATGTTGAGACAACTACAGAAAACACTACTGAAAAAGCAAATGATCCAAAGATTAAAATCACAGTAAAAAATTACGGTGTTATAAAATTAAAACTTGATAGTTCTCAAGCACCGATAACAGTTGCCAATTTTGTAAAACTTGTTAAATCAGGTTTTTATGACGGTCTTACTTTTCATAGAATTATGAAAGGCTTTATGATTCAAGGCGGAGATCCTTTAGGCACAGGAATGGGCGGTGCTGATGAAACAATTAAGGGCGAATTTTCAAGCAATGGCGTACAGAATAATATTTCTCATACAAGAGGAACTATTTCAATGGCTCGTTCTTCTGATCCTAACAGCGCTTCATCTCAATTTTTTATTTGTGATGCAGATTCAACATTTTTAGATGGCGAATATGCTGCTTTTGGTAAAGTTACAAAAGGTCTTGATGTTATTGATAAAATAGCATCAGATGCACAACCAACTGATGACAACGGCACTATTGCAAAAGAGCAACAACCTGTCATTGAAAAAATAGAAGTTATAAAATAAATTTGTAAATTAAAAAACCATCGTTTTTTGACGATGGTTTTTTTGATGTTCAAAAATATTTTAAAGCAATTCTAATAATTCAAGCGGGGAAGAAATTAATTTATCAGCACCGTTTTCTAACAATTCATCAGCTTTTCTAAATCCCCATAAAACGCCTAGTGCAAAAGCACCGCTGTTTTTTGCAGTTTGCATATCAACTGAACTGTCGCCTACAAAAATACATTCTTCGGGGCTTACGCCTAACTCTTTCATTGTGTTAAAAACAACAGTTGGATTAGGCTTTGTAGGAACACCCTCTTTTTGTCCTGTAACTTCATCAAAAAGATTTGGAAAAATACCGTTTATCAAAGGCTTCGCCGCAACATCTGCTTTATTAGTAACAACTGCGGTTTTAACTCCTTTTTCACGCAATTTTTCAAGAAGTTCAGGAATGTCTTTATAAGGAGCAGTGTTATCTGTTTTATGCTTTTCATAATGATCCATAAAAATATCCAGAGCATTTTCAATTTCTTCATCGCTTTGATGGTCGCTTGGCATTGAGCGTTCAATTAACTTTCTCATTCCGTTACCGACTTTATATTTATATTCTTCAATAGAAAAAGTCGGATAACCCAATTTTTCAAGCATATAATTTGCCGAATTACCAAGATCATCAATTGTGTTTAACAAAGTACCGTCCAGATCAAAAATAACTGCTTTAATCATTAACTTACCAATACCTCTTCCCATAATTTTTCATAGTAATCTCTTGTTTTAGAGTCTATATTGTGAAAATACTGTGTTTTTGGTTTCTTTTTAGGATAAAGAATTTCATTGCCTTTTAGACTGTAATTATCATTGTTTATAACCGATGTGTTAGGAGATGCGTAACAAATGTATTCAGCGTTTGCAAGTGCAACTTCCGGCTCTAGCAAGAAGTTTATAAACATCATTGCCGCTTCAAAATGTTTTGCATTTGACGGAACACAAATTGAGTCAACAAAAATATTTACGCCTTCTTTAGGATAAACAAATCTTAAATCTTTGTTTGAGTCATACATTGTAAGAAAGTCGCCGGCGTAATATGGTGCTATTGCCGCATTGTTACCGGGCATTTTTGTAAAGATTTCGTCCATAACTCTCGCTTGTAAAATCTTATTTTGTTTCTTTAATAAGTCAGCGGCTTTATCCCAATCTTTTTTATCGGTTGAGTTTACATTTTGACCGAGCATAAACTGTGAAATTGCAAAAGCATCACGGGAATTATTGAATGTTAAAACCTGTCCTGAATATTTTTCATCCCACATAACGCTCCAAGAATCAACCGGCTCTTTTACCATTTTACTGTTGTAAATAAGCCCTGTCATACCGACATTATAAGGAACTGAATACTCATTTTTCTCATCAAAATACAAGTTTTTATATTGATTGTCAATATATTTGTAATTTGGTATTTTAGAAAAATCAAGTTTTTTGAGCATATTTTCGTTTTTAAGTCGCTCAATCATATAATCAGACGGAATTATTATGTCATAAGAAACCGCACCGCTTTTTAATTTTGAGTACATAGTTTCGTTTGAGTCAAAGTTATCATAATTAACATTAATGCCTGTTACATCTTCAAATGCTTCAATTACATTAAGCGAATCATCCATACCGTCTGAAATATATTCGCCCCAGTTGAAAACATTGAGCGTTGTACCCGCAAGGTCGGTTGAATATTTGCTCTCAAGCTTATCTTTAAAATCTTGATATTTACCTGTTGGTGCAAGCGAGTAAGCAATAATTGCGATACAAAGTGAAGCACAAACAGTAGTAAGAGCAATGTTTTTGATTTTTTCACGCTTTGGTGATTTTACTCGCTTTTTGGTATCCGATTTAGATTTAATGCTGTTAGCAAGGAACAAAAGAAGTAATACCGCAACAAAAATAACAGTTGAAAGTGCATAAATATCCGGCTTAACTGATTTTTTCGTTTTAGAGTAAATAAGCAGCGGTAAGGTTTGAAAACCTGTTCCGTTTGTAAAATAACTAATTACAAAATCATCAAGAGATAGGGTAAACGCCATCAAAAATCCTGATGCAATACCTGAATAAATATTAGGTAAAATAACCTTTGTAAATGCTTTAAAATAAGTACAACCAAGGTCTTGTGCCGCCTCTGTATAAGTTGTGCCGACCATTTTTAACTTTGGCAAAACATTTAAAATTACATAAGGCAAGTTAAAAGTTATATGAGCAATAAGCAGAGTATAAAAGCTTAAAGAAGACGAAAGTCCTAAAAATCTGCCTATAAACACAAACAAAAGCATTAATGAAACACCGGTTACAACATCAGGATTCATCATTGGAATGTTTGTAACGGTCATAATTGTGTTTTTAGCGGCTTTTGATTTAAGATTAAAAATCCCGATTGCCGCAAGTGTTCCGAAAACAGTTGCTATTAAAGCCGATAAAACTGCCAAAAGCAATGTGTTTTTAAGTGCTGTAATTGTAATAGATGAGTTTAAAAATTCACCATACCATTTAAGCGAAAAACTTTTAAAAACAAAGGTTGAGCGTGACGAGTTAAATGAAAAGAATATCATAACCGCCATAGGTGCATATAAAAATACAAATATTAAAGCGGTAAAAATTTTTCCGAGAGCTTTCATACTATAATACCCCCGTTATCATTATCTGAAAATCTGTTCATAAACAATATACAGATTAAAATTATTACCATTAACACAAGCGAAAGTGCTGCGCCAATGCCCGAATAAACATTGATATCAAATTTTTTCTGAATAATATCGCCGATCATAAGCGTTTTTGTGCTACCGAGTTTATCGGCAATATAAAAGGTTGAAACAGATGGTACAAATACCATTGTAATGCCTGAAATTACACCCGGTAAAGTAAGCGGTAAAATTACCTTTTTTAATTTATCAAAGCCGTTTGAGCCTAAATCTTCAGCGGCTTCGAAAAGTGATTTATCTATTTTAACCATTGCGGTGTAAATAGGCAAAATCATATAAGGCAAATAGTTATAAACCATACCAATAATAACCGAGCCGGATGTTCCGATTAAGTTTAGCGGACCGATGCCGAAATAGCCTAAAACAGTGTTTATAATACCTGTTTTTTCAAGAATTGTTGTCCAGGAGTATGTTCTGATAAGCAAGTTCATCCACATCGGAAGCATTACAAGCATAACCATCATACTTTGGGTTTTAACTTTCCATTTTGACATAAAATAAGCAAATGGATAAGACATTAAAAGTGTTATAGCAGTAGCGATTACCGCATAAATAATAGAACGCATAAAAATACCGAAATAATCAGGTATTTCATAAATGTTACTTAGTGAAAAGTTGCCCGAACTGTCGGTAAAAGAGAAGTAAGCAACGATAATCAATGGCACAATAATAAAAATTGCCGACCAAAGAATGTAAGGTGCATTAATCAATTTTGAAGAGAAGGATTTTTTCAATTTTCATCCTCCTCTATAATATCAGGGTTGCTGATATCGTCCATTTCATCACTAAATGAACTATAATCGCCGTAAAGACCTGAATATTTTGATTTTTTCATAATGTGGATAGCGTCAGGCTCGATTAAAAGACCGACTTTATCGCCGACCTTTGATTCATCGGTGGTTTGAATCATCCATTTAAAGCCGTTTACATCAACAATAATTTCATAGTGAACGCCTAAAAATGTAACAGATGTAACTTCACCGGTTATAAGTCCTTTTTCAGGGTGAACAATATCTACATCTTCAGGACGGATTACAACATCGACTTCTTCATTAACATTAAAGCCTTTATCAAGACATTGAAGTTCAACGCCTTCTATCTTTACTTTAAAGTCATCAAGCATAATTCCGTCGATAATATTTGACTCGCCTATAAAATCTGCAACAAATGCATTTACAGGTTCATTATAAACATCTTTCGGTGTGCCGATATGCTGAATTTTACCTTCATTCATAACGACAACTTTATCCGACATTGAAAGAGCTTCTTCTTGGTCGTGGGTTACAAAGATAAATGTAATACCAAGCTGTTTTTGAATGTTTTTAAGTTCGGTTTGCATATCTTTACGAAGCTTTAAATCAAGTGCAGCAAGCGGTTCGTCTAAAAGCAAAATCTTTGGCTTATTAATAACTGCTCTTGCTATTGCAACACGCTGTTGCTGACCGCCTGAAAGTTTTGAAATACTGCGTTTTTCAAAACCTTCAAGGTTTACAAGTTTAAGCATTTCCGAAACACGCTTTTTAATTTCTTGTTTCGGCACTTTTTTAACCTTTAAACCAAAGGCAATGTTATCATAAACATTAAGGTGTGGAAAAAGTGCGTAACGCTGAAAAATAGTGTTTACATTACGCTTGTTTGCCGGCAGAGAATTAATAATTTCTCCATCAAAAAAAACATTTCCGCTATCCGGTTGCAAAAATCCTGCAATAATGCGAAGGGTAGTGGTTTTACCACATCCCGAAGGACCGAGCAATGTGACGAACTCTTTATCAGAAATTTCAAGAGAAATATCATCAAGAATTTTTTCGCCATCAAAAGATAAGGTAATGTTTTTTAGTTCTAAAATGTTTTTTTGTGAATTTGTCATTATTTGCATCCCCCTTTGCGGTAAAACCGCACAAGCCTGTGATAAGCTCTGTGCTGGCCACATTCTGCTTGATAGACAACCTCCGCAAAGAGTCTTTTACAATTAAAAATAATAATTGTAGTTGCTTATCTCCATAAGTAAAAACCTACGGTACCGTTCCGTACTGCAAAATGTGAAACATAAAAAATCTATGTTTTTAAAAACAAACGAAAATACTTTGCTAAATTCGTTGTTGGTGGCACAGATGCAAATTTAGTGCTTATTAAATTTTTCTTTTGAATTTAAATATATTATAAAACGCTCCTATTGTCAAGATGATTTTTAAAAATTTAGTTTAATGCAGTAAATTAGCCCTGTTTTTTTGCGAAAAACTATTAAAATAGTATAAGATGGGACGTTTTAACTGTTGAAAAAACTTGTAAACTATAATATAATTGTAATATAATTTTGAAATCATCAGAGGCTTTTTATGTGGAATTATTTAAAAAATTCAAACCGACCTATTGTGATTTACGGAATGGGTAACGGTGCTGATAAAATAATAGATACTTTATCACTTTATGGGTTAAGTCCCGTTGGTGTTTTTGCAAGCGATGATTTTGTTAGGGGACAAGTCTTTCGCGGGTTTACAGTTAAAAAGTATTCTGATTTAAAAGAAAAATATCCTGATATGATTGTGCTTGTGGCATTCGGCACTTTTCGTGATGAAGTTTTAGATAATATTAAAAAAATAGCAAAAGAAACTGAAACTCTGGCACCTGATGTTCCGGTTTACGGCGGTGGTCTTTTCACTAAAGATTATGCTTTAGAACATAGTAAAGAGTTAGAAAAAGTTTATAATATGCTCTTTGATGATTTATCTAAAAAGGTTTTTGAAAACACTTGTAAATATCGTGTCAGCGGTAAAATTAATTATTTGTTTGAAATAGAATCTACCCCTGATGAAGCATTTGAGAATATTTTAAAATTAAATAAACAAGAGATTTACTGCGATCTTGGTGCTTATAACGGTGATACAATTGATGAGTTTTTGAGCGTTACAAATGGTTACAAGAAGATATATGCGCTGGAGCCTGATAAAAAGAATTTTAAAAAACTTAATAAAAAATACGGTAAAACAGAAAACATATTTTTGTTTAACAGCGCAGTAAATGATGTTTCGGGCGAAATCGGCTTTTTAACTAACGGCGGAAGAAACTCGGTAGCAAGCGAGCTTGGCGAAAAGGTAAATGCGTTGTCAGTTGATGATATGCTAAAAGGCGATAGGGCAACTTATATAAAATATGATGTTGAAGGAATGGAAGAAAAGGCGATTTTAGGCTCTGAAAAAACAATTTTAAACTATAAACCTAAAATGCTTGTTTCTGCTTATCATAAAACAGATGATTATTTTAAATTGCCGCTACTTATAAATTCAATTCGTGATGATTATAAAATTTATATGCGTCATTATAAATATGTACCCGCTTGGGATACGCAATTTTATTTTGTTTAAAGGAGTGAAGCTAAAAAATGTTGTTATATTTAGGCGGAAAATATTTTGTTAGAAGCAAAAATATAATAGGAATATTTGATTTAGATTCAGCAACTGTCTCAAATAAAACACGCGAGTTTTTAGAATTTCATGAAAAACAAAAAAATATAATATATTCAAATATCTATGAGTTTCCACGTTCTTTTGTTGTAACCGACGATGTTATTTATATTTCACCGATAGTAGCATCTACGTTAAATCGTCGTTTAACAAAAGGTTTAATATAAAATTTAAAATATAGGAGCAAAAATTAAAAAATGGCAAAGGTTTGTTCGCTTTTTTCCGGTAGCAAGGGAAATTGCATTTATATTGAAAATAAAGATACTGCGGTGTTGGTTGACGCAGGCGTTTCGGCTAAAAGAATTACCGAGGCGCTTAATGATCGACAACTTGATATTAGTAAAATCAAAGCGGTTTTTATAACCCATGAACATTCCGACCATGTAAGCGGAGTTAGAGTATTTTCAACTAAAAATAACATTCCTGTTTATTCGACACTCGGAACTTATAACGGAATGAAAGATAATAAGTATATAAATGAAAAAGTTGATTGCAGAATTTTAGAAAATGAAACCGATGTAAAAGATATTGGTGTTACATATTTTAATACAATGCATGACGCTAACGAAAGTTGCGGTTATGTTTTTGATTTAGGTAATAAACAAGTTGCGGTTTGTACTGATTTAGGTATAGTTACTGATGAAGTTCACAATGCAATAGATAAGTGTGATACAATATTTTTAGAAAGCAACCATGATATTAAAATGCTTCAAAATAATGTTACTTATCCTTTTCCGCTTAAACGCAGAATAATGTCTGAAAACGGGCATCTTTCAAACGCCGCTTGTGCTGAAGAAATTGAAAAACTTATAAAATCAGGTGCAACAAGATTTATTCTTTCTCATTTAAGCGAGCATAATAATTTACCGATGCTTGCAAAAGAAACAACTAGAAGCTTGCTTACAATGGACGCCTTTGAAGAGCAAAAAGACTATTTATTATCAGTTTCTGTATCACAGGGAAACAATATTATAATTATTTAAGGAAAACTTATGCTGACAGTTAATATAATTTGTGTTGGAAATTTAAAAGAAAAATATTTAAAAGACGCAGTAGATGAATATAAAAAGCGACTTTCGGCTTTTTGTAAATTCGATATAATTGAAATAGCTGAACAACGATTATCCGATAAACCATCTGAAAGCGAGATAAATTCGGCACTTGAAAAAGAAGCTGAAAAGATTATGCAAAAAGTTCCTAAAGGCTCTGCGGTTATTCCAATGGCGATTGAGGGCAAACAATTAAGCAGCGAAAAATTAGCTGATACTGTATCGGATTTTGCATTAAAAGGCTTTAGCAGTATTTCATTTATAATAGGCAGCTCTTTTGGACTCTCGCAAAATATAAAATTAAAAGCTAATTTGCTTTTGTCTATGTCGAAAATGACTTTTCCGCACCAGTTAGCTCGTGTTATGCTTTGCGAGCAAATTTACAGAGCTTTTAGCATTATTAATCACACAAAATATCATAAATAAAAGGGTAGTTTATGTGAGCAGCTTTTTAATACGTTTTTTAAGGTATTATTTTCAAGTTTATTTATTATTTTATCGGCTGTGTAGTCGATTAAAACCGATAAAATCATAACAAAAACAAAAATCGGTTCAAGCGAAACTGTAAAACGGAATACCGGTTAACAATAAAATAGTATTTTTACACTTAAACGAAACTAAATAATACATTAGCAGAGTTAACGGTAAAAATACAAATAAAAATATTGATTCATAAAATTATTTCTGTTGTAGTAATCAATTATTGTCTAATTTAGCTTTAAAATAATAATAATATTGCGTAAAAACTTGTCAATAAAATTACAACATTGTTATCTAAAATAACAACACTGTAATTTTTGGTTTTTAAGTAAAATTAAAGATTTAGCTTTATTTATGCTTGGTTTACATAAAAACAGCATTTTTTAAAAAAATAATTTCTACAATTTTGTAACAATTGTTGCAAGTTGTAAGGCACTGTGATATACTAGTCCAAGAATTGATTTATTTATATTTAGGAAGGTATTTTGAAAATAATTATGAAGCGAGTTTTAATAATTGCTGTGGCTGTTGCTTTGTTTTTTGTCAGCTTTTTAATTTATCCAAATTATATTGAAGTGAAAAGTGCTGATGACCTTGATTATTATGTTCTTGCTGACGGAACAGCTAAAGTGATTGACTATAAGGGAGATGAAACAAAGGTAAAGATACCGGAAACAATTGACGGTATAAAGATAAGCAATATCGCAGATAAAAGCATTGGTTACACTGATGAAAACGGTGAAAAGGTTAAAATTAATGATTTTTTAATAAACGGATATTATGGATCAGCTGCTCATAAATATGCTGAGCATGAAGGAATTTTATTTAATTGTCTTCATAAATTTAAAACCGAAATTTTAAAACAGCCTACCTATGCTCAAAAAGGTTCAAAAAAACTTACTTGTGATTGTGGATTTACACAAACAGTTGATATTGATTATGTAAAAATCCCTGATGTTAAATTAAATACAGTAAAAGCCGATGGCGACAGTATCGTTTTAAGCTGGAATAAAATAGATAAAATTTCGTCTTATAACATTTATAGAAGTGTTGATAAAGGCGAATATAAGTTTGCAACTACTGCAAAAGGTAATATTTATTATGATTACGAGTCGGATAGCGGTAATATAGAATACTATGTAACAGGCGTCGCAGGTAAAAATGAAGGCAAAAAAGGTGTTTCACCAAAAGGCATTAGTTATTTTAAATCGCCTAGTACAGTTCTTGATTCAAAGGATAAAGGCATCTTAGTTTCTTGGAATGATAGCAAAAACGCTGTTAAATATCGTGTTTATAAAATGGATGCTAATAAAAAGTATCAAAAAATTTATGAAACTGACGATAATAATACTCATAGTTATTTAGATAAAAATGTTATAAAACAATCCGAGTATTTTTATAGCGTAGTAGCGGTTGATAAATCGGGCAAAGAAAGTACAAAGCTTTCTAAAGGAAAATCTCTTGTATTTGGCAAACATTCAAAGGTGGTTTATTTAACTTTTGATGACGGTCCTTCTGAAAATACTATGAAGATTTTGAGTATTCTTAAAAAATATAATGCTAAAGCAACATTTTTTGTTACTGCAAACGGTAAAACAGAGTATATGAAAAATATTGTTGACGCAGGTCATCAAATTGCACTTCATTCTTATACTCATAAATATGAATTAATTTATTCAAGTGTTGACGCTTATTTTAACGACTTGAATAAACTTCATGATTTGGTTTTAGAAAAAACAGGTGTTGATTCAAAACTTATTCGTTTTCCAGGCGGAGCCAGTAATACAATTAGTGCAAATTATTGCAAGGGTATTATGTCAAAGCTCACGAAAATGGTTGAAGAACAAGGCTATAAGTATTTTGACTGGAATGTTTCTTCGGGCGATGCCGATGGAAACGGGATTGCTCCAAGCAAGCTGATAAGAAATGTTAAGCGTGAGTCAAAAGGCGTTGACAGATGTGTTGTTTTAATGCATGATACTCTTGCTAAAAGCACAACGGTTTCAGCACTTGACAGTATTTGTTCATATTATAAACAACAAGGTTATGAGTTTTCGTCTTTATCTACAAACTCTTTACCTTGCCATCAGGCTGTTAATAATTAAAACGGAGGAAAAATATAATGAAGTGTCCTTATTGCGGATATGAAGAAAGTAAAGTTGTTGATTCTCGTCCAACAGACGAGGGTTCTAAAATCCGTCGCCGCCGTGAATGTCTTGGTTGCGCTGAGCGTTTTACAACTTATGAAATTATCGAGAGTTTTCCGATTATTGTTATTAAAAAGGATAAAACTCGCCAAAGCTTTGATAGAAACAAGCTTTTAAATGGTATTTTAAAAGCCAGCGAGGGTTGTCAGGTTTCGCTTGACCAGCTAGAAAAAGCGGTTGATGAAATTGAAGCTACTTTACAAAATTCGCTTGACAGAGAAGTTACTTCTAAAAGAATCGGCGAACTTGTTATGTCACATCTAAAAGATATTGATGATGTAGCTTATGTTCGTTATGCCTCTGTTTACAGGGAATTTAAGGATATAAATTCTTTTATGGAAGAATTAGAAAAAATCTTGAAAGATAAAAATAAAGAATTATAAAAACATTTACTTTAGGCAAGTTTTGGAGGCATTTGGCAAGAATATAAGTCAAAAGTCATAAATTTGCCTAAAGTTTTTAATTTTTACTAAAAATTATGAAAAATCTTAAAAAAATGCTTGACCTTTAGGGGTGTAATATGTTATTATAATTGTACCTCTGACAAAGGGCTTTTTTTATGTGCCAAAAAATTGCTCCGGAGAGGGAGGCAAAAATTTTCCAAAAATAAACTGGAGGTGCCGTCATGAGAGTAAAAATTACTTTGGCTTGTACAGAATGCAAACAACGCAATTATGATACAGTCAAAAACAAAAAGAACGACCCTGACAGACTTGAAATGAACAAGTATTGCAGATTCTGCAAAAAACACACCCTTCATAAAGAAACAAAGTAGAAGGGAGCTTAAAAGTTATGAAAAATACGAAAGTATTACCTAATCTTTTTAAAGCACTTGTTTGTATCTTCTCACTTACAACTATTACATTATTCTTTTTTGGTTTTGTAAAAGTTGGCGGAGATTATGCTCTTACAGGTTTTCAGGCAGCGTTTGGTTCAACTCAGAACATCGGTGGAAAAGATGTTGCTACTTATAAAAGCGCATGGTATATGTTCGCTTTTCTTCTTTCCGCATTTACTTTAGTATTTGGTGCAACAAACTTTAAAGTTAAAGGAGCTAAATATGCTTCTTTCGGTTTCTCAATTGCATCATTCATTAATATGTGCGTGCTTTATTTTGCAAGCCCTATTACTAAATACTTTGATGTTCGTCCAAGCACAGTTAATTCATCAAAACTTGCAACTGAGCTTCCGTTTATGCTTGCAGTTATCGCTGCCGGCGTTGTAATGGTTTTAGCAACAGTGTCAATGCTCGTTTCTGATGCTGCTGAGGTTAAGGTATCTAATGGCACAAAGATTACTATTCCAAAGCGTATAAAAAAATTCTTTGTAGATTACAAAAGAGAAATCAAAAATATTGTTTGGCCTTCAAGAAGCACAGTATTAAAGAACTTTGTTGTTGTTTTGGTAATGTGTGTAATTGTCGGTGCTTACATTTGGGTTCTTGACTTTGGTCTTGCCCGTCTTTTAGAGTTTGTAATCGGTCTTAAAGGCTAATTAAAAACTTTTGAAAAAGAATTTCTCAAGAAAGGGATGAATCCTATATGTCAGAGCCTAAATGGTATGTAATTCACACTTATTCGGGTTATGAAAATAAGGTAGCGGACTCAATTGAAAAAATTGTTGAAAACCGCGGACTTCAAGATTTTATCTTTGAAGTAAAAATCCCAACCGAAACCGTAACAGAGGTTAAGGATGGCAAAGAACATTCTTATGAGAGAAAAGTTTTCCCTGGATATGTTCTTGTCAAAATGATTGTAACGGATGATTCGTGGTTTATTGTCCGTAACATTCGAGGTGTAACCGGTTTTGTAGGTGCAAGTTCAACTGCTCCGGTCCCTTTATCTGATAAAGAGGTAGAGGCACTCGGTGTTGAAAACAATGAAGTTATTGTTCCTTATAAGGTTGGCGATAGCGTTAATATTATCGATGGACCGTTGAAGGACTTTTCCGGCGTTGTTGATGAAATTGACCCTGATAAAAACTATGTTAAGGTTATCCTATCTATGTTTGGTCGTGAAACTCCTGTTGAACTCGAGCTTACACAGATTGAACTTGTTTAAATAATCTGCGGTATTGCCGCATATTATATGGACGAAATGTCCTGGAGGAGAGGTAACTCCTCTGTGGGAGGAAAGTGTAAAATTACTCTTTCCGCCGTAACCACGTATTTTGGAGGTGCAAATTATGGCTCAAAAAATTACCGGCTATATCAAACTTCAGATTCCGGCTGGAAAAGCTACTCCTGCACCACCTGTTGGTCCTGCTTTGGGTCAGCATGGTGTAAACATCATGGCTTTTACTAAGGAATTCAACGAGCGTACTAAAAATGATGCAGGCCTTATTATTCCTGTTGTTATTACAGTTTACGCAGATCGTTCATTCACATTTGTAACTAAAACTCCACCGGCTGCTGTGCTTATTAAAAAAGCATGTGGCATTGAAAAGGCATCAGGTGTGCCTAATAAGGATAAAGTTGCAAAAATTACCGGAGAGCAAGTTAGAAAAATCGCAGAGCAGAAAATGCCTGACTTGAATGCTGCAAACATTGATACAGCTATGTCAATGATCGCAGGTACAGCAAGAAGCATGGGCATTGAAGTTGTCGATTAATGTTCCCGCGTGGGAGGAAAAATCCGCATAACCACTTATAGGGAGGTAAAATTAATGAAACACGGCAAAAAGTATTTAGACAGTGCAAAAAAGATCGAATCTGCTAAATTATATGATACAGATGAGGCTGTTGCACTCGCAGTTGCTTCAAAAACTGCAAAATTTGATGAAACAGTTGAGGTTCACGTTCGTTTGGGCGTTGACTCAAGACACGCTGACCAGCAGGTTAGAGGCGCAGTTATCTTACCAAACGGTACTGGTAAAAAAGTAAGAGTTTTGGTATTCGCTAAAGGCGATAAAATTGACGCTGCAAAAGAAGCTGGCGCTGATTATATCGGTGATGCTGACACAGTAGCAAAAATCATGAACGAAGGTTGGATGGATTTTGATGTTGTTGTTGCTACACCTGATATGATGGGTACAATCGGTAGACTCGGTAAAGTTTTAGGCCCTCGTGGTCTTATGCCTTCACCAAAAGCAGGTACTGTAACTATGGATGTTGCAAAAGCTGTTGAGGAAGCTAAGGCTGGTAAAATCGAGTATCGTCTTGACAAAACCAACATTATTCACTGTCCTATCGGTAAGGTTTCTTTCGGTGCAGAAAAAGTTCAAGAAAACTTCCATGCACTTCTTGATGCTATCATCAAGGCTAAACCTGAATCAGCCAAAGGTCAGTACATCAAATCTTGTGTTGTAGCTACTACAATGGGTCCTGGTGTTAAAATTAATCCATCAAAACTCGGCTAAGTAGAAAACACAATATATTTGAAAATATTGAAATTAAAAACGCTTATCAATTACGATAAGCGTTTTTTGTTTATTAGTAAATATATCTTGCCTTTAACACTTGAAAAAGTTTGATAAAAATGTTATGATTTTAATGTATATATTTATATAAAGGACGAAGTTTAAATGAAAAAATGGGTATATAAAAATTGTGACAAAGCGTTTGCTAAAGAGTTAGCTGAAGAATGTCAAATAGATCCTTTTACAGCGCTTTTGCTTACCACAAAAGGTATTACCGACCCATTTTTAATTGATGAATTTTTATCTGATGAAATTTTTTGTCAAGACCCTTATTTATTTGCTGATATGGCGGTGGGTGTTGAGCGTATAAACAGCGCGATCGAGAATAAAGAAAAAATCGCAGTTTTTGGCGATTATGACTGCGATGGAATTACTTCTACCGTCCTTTTATATAGCGTTTTAAAAGAGCTTGGTGCTGATGTTATTTACCGAGTGCCTTGCCGTGATGACGGTTACGGAATGTCGGTTGACGCAGTTGATGAGTTAAATGAAAATGGCGTAAAACTTATTATTACAGTTGACAACGGAATTACCGCATTTGATGCAATTGACAGGGCAGAAGAACTTAAAATTGATGTTGTTGTAACCGACCACCATTTACCGAGTGAAAAGCTGCCAAACGCCTTGGCGGTTATTGACCCTAAAAGAGAAGACTGCCCGACCGAGTTTAAAGATTATGCGGGTGTCGGCGTTGCTTTTATGCTTTGTTCAGCTATCAGCGATACACCTGTTGAAGAATTGGTTTATGCTTACGGCGACTTAGTTGCAATAGGCACAATTGCCGATATTATGCCGATTTTAAGCGACAACAGAACACTTGTTAAACACGGTATTAAATGTTTGCGTTCAGGCATAAGAGTAGGACTTTTAGCACTTGTAAAAGCGGCTGGACTTGATATAAAGAAGATGACTTCAACTAATATTGCTTTTGGAATTTCACCCAGAATTAATGCTTCGGGCAGGGTTTTAAATCCTAACAAAGCGATTGAACTTTTACTTTGTGAAAATGAGGTAAAAGCCGAGCAATTAGCACAAGAATTATGTGCCGCAAATGTTACAAGACAACAAATAGAAAAAGATATTTTAGCTGAAGCTTTAAAACAGATTGAAGAAAACGAATTATTGCAAAATGCGCCTATTTTAATAGTAGGCGGTGAAAATTGGCACGCAGGCGTTATTGGAATAGTGGCGGCGAGATTATCAAATCTTTTCTCAAAACCCGCTATTGTTTTTACGCTTGAAGATGAATTTGCTCATGGCTCTGCGAGAAGTTACGGCGATGTTTCAATTTATAAAATTTTAGCCGAAAACACTGAATTTCTTGAGAATTTTGGCGGTCATAGCGGTGCGGCGGGTGTTACAGTAAAACGAGAAAATTTTGAAAAGGCAAGAAAAAGCATAACGCTCAGTGCAAAAACTCTTTATCCTGTTATGCCTTTCCCAACGCTTGATATTTCGCTAAAGCTAAATCCTGCATTGTTATCTGTTAACAATGTTTATTGTCAACGAAAGCTAGAGCCTTTCGGCGAGAAAAATCAACTGCCGATTTACGCTTTTTGCAATATGGTTATTAAAGATATTTTTGAACTTTCCGGCGGTAAACATTTAAAACTTTTAGTTTCTCGTCAGAATGATGATAGAAATATTGAAGTTATGATGTTTTTTAAAACAATAAAAGAATTTTGTTTTAAAAAAGGCGATGTAATTGATATTGCCGCAACGATTGACTCTAATGTTTATAAAGATATTGAAAGCTTGTCGATAATAGCGAAAGATGTTAAGCTTTCAAGTCAAAGCGACAAGGTTTTTGACAGCGTTAGAGAGTATCAGAATTTTAAATATTTCGGCGAACAAAAAACAAGTCTAAAACTTAATCGTGATGATGTTGTTGCTGTTTATAAAAAGATTAGAACATTAAAAAACATTGACGCTGATGAGATGATGCTTTTATATATTTTTAAGATTGACGATTATTTTAAATTAAGAATAATTTTAGATATTTTAAAAGAACTTGAGTTTATAAATTTTAATTTCAACGGTAAATTTAATATTAAAATTAATGAAAATGCCGAGCATAAAGATTTAAGTAATTCAAAGCTATTTAATTTATTTAGTTAGGAGTAAAAATTATGGCTTATAGAGAATATTCTTTTGATGATATTGTTGAAGCTACTGAAAAACAGAATAAAGAATATGACCTTGATAAAATTAAAAAGGCTTATTTGTTCGGTGAAGACGCTCACAAAGGTCAGTTTCGCAAATCGGGCGAGCGTTATTTTAACCACCCGATAGCCGTTGCGATAATTATTATTAATCTTGGTATGGATAGTGATTCTATCGTTACTGCACTTTTACATGATGTTGTTGAAGATACATCTCATGATATTGATGAGATTAAAAAAGAGTTTGGCGATGATGTCGCTATGCTAGTTGAAGCGTTGACTAAAATTGCAAATTTGCCTTATGTTTCAAGAGAAGAAACACAGGCTGAAAATATTAGAAAAATGCTTCTTGCTATGTCGGAGGATATTAGGGTTATTATTATAAAGCTTGCCGACAGACTTCATAATATGCGAACAATAGAAGGCCATAAATCAGAAGCAAAGCGTAGGGATATAGCAAAAGAAACACTTGAAATTTATGCTCCTATCGCTCACCGTCTCGGTATCCGTCCTGTTAAAGAAGAGCTTGAAGACAGGGCTATTCGTGTGCTTGACCCGATAGCTTATAAAGACATTGAAGATTCGCTTGCTATGCACAAAGATAAACAACAAAATTATCTTCAATCAATTATTCAAAGAATTGATAAAAGACTTCGCCCGATTATTCCAAATATTAAAATTGACGGACGAGTAAAATCAATTCACGGAATTTATCGTAAAATGTATATGCAAGGCAAGTCTTTTGATGAAATTTATGATGTTTATGCAGTTAGAATTATTACCGACACAGTAACAGACTGTTATAACATTCTAGGATATATTCATGATATGTTCCGCCCTATTCCGGGTAGATTTAAGGATTATATTTCAACACCAAAACCAAATATGTATCAATCGCTTCATTCAACGGTTTTGCCGAGAGAGGGTATCCCTTTTGAAGTTCAAATAAGAACTTGGGAGATGCATGAAACCGCTGAACTCGGTATTGCGGCACATTGGAAATATAAAACCGGTGTTAGCAAAGATGATCCTAAAATGGATCAGCGTTTAAACTGGGTAAGACATTTGCTTGAAAACCAAAAAGAAAGCGATAACCCACAAGAACTCGTTACCACAATCAAAACTGATTTAACACAAGATGATGTTTTTGCGGTTACACCGAAAGGCGATGTTATTAACTTGCCTGTTGGCTCTTGTGTTATTGATTTTGCTTATGCAATTCATACCGCAGTCGGTAATAAAATGGTTGGTGCTAAGGTTGACGGCAGAATTGTGCCGATTGATTATAAGATAAAAACAGGCGAAGTTGTTGATATTTTAACTACTTCACAACCACATGGCCCTAGTCGAGATTGGCTTAATATTGTTAAAACAAGCGAAGCTAAATCAAAGATCAGAACTTGGTTTAAAAAAGAAAAAAGACCTGAAAATATTGAGCGTGGTAAGGCTGAAATTGAGCGTGAGTTAAAAAGAAACTTTATTACGCTTGAAGAAGATGAGTATAACGAGATTTTACAACGCATTACCGATAAACAAGGTCTTAAAACAATTGATGATTTATATGCGGCAGTAGGTTACGGTGGCGTTATCTTCTCCAGATTTATTCCTAGAATTAAAGAAGACTTTAAAAACTCTAAAAAGCCTGCTACTGCTCCTGATGTTGAAAAATTAATCAAAGAAACCAAGTCTGATGACGGCGTTATTACTGTTGACGGAACGGATAACTGTCTTATCAAGCTTGCAAAATGTTGCAGTCCTTTGCCGGGTGATCCGATTATCGGTTTTGTTACCCGTGGTCATGGTATTTCTGTTCATAAAAGAGATTGTACTAATGTACCTCGTGATATGACAAAATGCGAAGATCCTGAACGCTGGATCAGGGTTAAATGGACAGGCAAGAAGAACGAGTCATTTAAGTCAACGCTTACAATTCACTCTATCGATCGTCCACAGATGGTTGCCGATATTACTATGGAAATCGCCAATATGCGTTTGGCTCTTCATAGCATCTCTGCAAGAGAAATTAAAGACGGTAACTGTGTAACGGTTATTACTGTCAGCATTGAAAGTGTTGAACACCTTAAAAATATTATCAACAGACTTTCTAAAATTAACGGTGTTTATTCGATTGAAAGGACAGGTATGTAAATGGCAGTAAAAAAGTTTGAAATAGGTCCGCTTGGCACTAATTGTTATATTTTTACCGATGAAAAAACAGGCGAGTCGGTTATAATTGACCCTGCTTTTCCAACGGATAAGTTAATTGAAGAGGTTAAAAAGTCTGATATAAAATACATTCTTTTAACCCATGCTCACGCCGATCATATTATGGCTCTTCATAAGGTAAAAGAGTTAACAGGTGCTAAAGTTGTGGCTCATATTAATGAAAATGAGCGACTTCATAATCCGGTTTCTAATTTACATGATGCACTTGGTTGTTATACCGAAAGCTATGTCCCCGAAGATATTGATATAGCAGTTAATGATGGCGATGTTATTGAGTTTGGCGAGAAGATCATTACTGTTATTCATACACCGGGACATACTGACGGCTCGGTTTGCTATTTATGTGAAAACATTATTTTTTGCGGTGATACCATTTTTCAAGGCTCTCATGGCAGAACTGATTTTCCTAGCGGAAGTTTTTCGCAAATGATAGATTCATTTTATAAGCTTTCTAATTTAGAAGGCGACTATTTAATGTTGCCGGGACATCAAGGCTCGACAACGCTAAAAGAAGAACGCAATTTTAATCCATTATCGAGGTATATATGATAAAACTTGAACTAATCGGCAATGATTATAAATTTGAAATTGAAAATATAATACAACTGTTTTTTCCACAGGAAAAAGTGTCTTTTGTTGAAGGCGATTTTGCTAAAATAACTGTTTTTAAGTATAATTTATCGCTTTCGGTTTCAGTTAGAATTTTTGATGAATTTCATCAGAAACACGATTGTGCTTTTGCGGAATTTGACGCAGAGCGTTCCTGTTGTAAACTGCTTTTTGAGATATTAAGCTCGGTTACGGGAAATATACCTAAATGGGGTATTCAAACTGGCGTAAGACCAACAAAACTGCTTCGTAATCTAACCAGAAAATTCGGCATAGACTACGCAAAGGATTATATGCAAAACAAATTGCTTATTTCTGATGAAAAGTTTAAAATGGCAGAAGATATTGTTGCTTTACAAGACGATATTTTAAAAAAGAAAAAGGATAATTCTTTTAGCCTTTATATTTCAATTCCTTTTTGCCGTTCACGCTGTTCTTATTGCTCGTTTATTTCTCATGATATTGAAAAATCAAAGAAATTAATACCCGATTATATTAAATATTTGCTTAAAGAAATCCGCTTTACCGCTGAAATTGCAAGAGAGAAAGAGATGATTTTGCAAACTGTTTATATCGGCGGCGGAACACCGACTGTTTTAGAAGCCGACCAATTAAGCGTTATAATGGAAGCGATAAATACATATTTTGATACATCTGATTTGCTTGAATTTACCGTTGAAGCAGGTCGACCTGATACAATTACAAAAGAAAAATTAGATGCTATAAAATTGGGCGGCGCTACAAGAATTTCGGTTAATCCGCAAACGCTCAATGATGATGTTTTAAAAACAATTAAGAGAAATCATACCGCTAAAGACTTTTATGATGCTTATAATATGGCTGTGTCAGCGGGATTTGATAATATTAATACCGATTTAATTGCCGGATTGCCGGGTGATGATTTTGAGTCATTTAGCGATACAATTGAGAAAATAGTTGATTTAGATCCGGCTTGTGTTACAATTCATTGTTTATCGGTAAAACGCTCTTCAACACTTGTTTATAATGGCAATGCACAATACAATCCGGAGAGTAAAACTGTTTCGGATATGCTCGGTTTTTCTCATCAAACCTTACTTGAAGGCGGTTATAACCCTTACTATATGTATCGTCAAAGCAAGATGGCGGGAAATAATGAAAATATCGGTTGGTCAAAACCGGGCTTTGAGTCGCTTTATAACATTTTTATAATGGAAGAAATTCAAACAATTTTGGCACTTGGTGCAGGCGGTTCAACTAAATTAGTTGACGGTGATCATATTGAAAGAATTTTTAATTATAAATATCCTTATGAATATATTAACGGTTTTAAAGAAATGATTAACAGAAAGCAAAAAATTTATGACTTTTACAATTAATTGTTGATTTTATAGGAATTTTATTATATAATATTAATAGTAAAATCAAGAAAGGGAGTATCACTATGGGATTATTTGAAGATACTGTTGTAAAAGCAAAAGACGCTTTTGATGCGGCTGCTAAAAAGACTAATGAAGTTATAAGTATTCAAAAATTGAAAATCAAAGCTTCACAGATTAATTCACAATTATCTAGTGATTTTGAAACTCTCGGCAGACTTTATTTTGACGAAATCAAAGGTTCTGAAGAGCTAAACGAGGATTGCAAAGAAATTGTTGAATCAATTAAGCAAAAATTTGTTGAGCTAAAGCAAGTTGAAGAAGAAATCGAAACTCAAAGAAAAACTAAAGTTTGTAAAAACTGCAACTGCAAAAACCCAGAAGAAGCGGAATTTTGCTTTAAATGCGGTAAGAAATTATAAAATTTATAGTTGTTAAGTAAAATGGCTATTTATTTAGCCATTTTATTTTTGCAATAAAAAGAAAGGTTTATTTTTAATGAAAATAGGACTTGTTATTGCTGATGACGCTGAATTTGCTCCGATTTTAGAAAAAAGCAGAGCTTACAGCGGAAAAGAATTTAATCTTTGTGGCGATAAGGCATTAAGTTTTGAAACTTTTAAAGGCAATGAAATTGTCGCTGTTCTTTGCGGAACAGGTAAAGTTAATGCTGCCGGTGCTACTGCGACACTTATTTGCAAAGAAAAGCCTGATTGTATAATAAATTTCGGTCTTTCGGGTGCTATTAAAGATGTTTATAAAAATGATATTGTTATCGGTACTCATTTTGTTGAACACGATTTTGATTTAACGCCGTTAGGTTATGAGCTTGGCGTTAAACCACAGCAAAAATATATTTATGAGCCTGATAAAGAATTATTTGACAGATTTGTAGCTAAATTTTCGTTTTTAAAACCTGCTAATTGTGTAACAGGAGATATGTTTGTTGGTACAAAAGAGCGAAAAGATTATATAATCGAAAAATTCGGCGGCGGTTGTTGTGATATGGAAAGTGCTGCGATTGCATCGGTTTGTTATAAAATGGAAGTACCGTTTTTATCGTTCAGAAAGATTTCTGATGATGCAGATGAATCGGCAAAAGTCTCTTACAGACAACTTAACAAACTAGAAGAAGATGTATTAATAAATATGGTTATAAGTTTGTTCGGTTGACATAACTGTTGAAATATTGCATAAAAATGCGTTTTTGTGCAATATTTTATTAAAAATCACTTGAAAAATACGCTCAAATGGTTTAGAATGGTAAACAACGATCCGTTAAGGAGATTTAGGAATGATTGAAAATTTTGAGTTTAAAGAAAATTATAATGTTGACGATTTAGTCGAGATTATGAAAATTCTTCGTGGCGAAAACGGTTGCCCTTGGGATAAAGAACAAACTCATAATTCAATCCGCAATAATTTTATCGAAGAAGTTTATGAAGTTGTCGATGCAATTGATAATGCTGACAACGATGCACTTAAAGAAGAACTCGGCGATGTCCTTTTACAAATTGTTTTTCACACTGAAATTGAAAACGAACAAAACGGTTTCGATTTAGAAGATGTGGCTGACGGGGTTTGTAAAAAGCTTATTTTAAGACATCCTCATATTTTTGGTGATGTTAAGGCAGATACTTCTGAAAAAGTCCTTGATAATTGGGACAAGATAAAAATGAAAGAAAAAGGTCAGGAAAGCTATACTGACACATTAAAAAGCGTTCCTAAAGCATTTCCTGCACTTATTCGTGCTCAAAAGGTGCAAAAGCGAGCAGGTAAAGCTAATTTTGATTGGGAAGATGTTAATGAGCCATTATTTAAAATCGGCGAAGAATTAGCAGAACTTAAAAAAGCAATTGAAAACGGTGATAATGCAAATATCGGTGAAGAGCTTGGTGATTTGCTTTTTGCAACCGTTAATGTTTCAAGATTTTTAAAACTTGATGCTGAAGAAACTTTAAATCGTGCTACAGACAAGTTTATTGCAAGATTTGAACAAATTGAAAAATTAGCAAATGAGCGTAATATTGATATGAAAACTTCAAGCCTTGATGAGTTAGACGCTCTTTGGGATGAAGTAAAAAACAAAGGTTTTTAGACAATATAAGTCTTTAAATAAATAACAAAAAACATTTTTAAATCGGAGGAATTAGAAAATGAACAAAACAGAATTAGTTGCATCAGTAGCTGAAAAAGCTGGTATCTCAAAGAAAGACGCAGACGCTGCAGTAGCTGCATTTGTTGAAACAGTAATCGAAACAATGAAAGCCGGCGAAAAACTTTCATTAGTTGGCTTCGGTACTTTCGAAGTTAAAGAAAGAGCTGCTAGAACCGGTATCAACCCAGCAACTAAAGAAAAAATCCAAATTCCTGCTTCAAAAGCTCCTGCTTTCAAAGCTGGTAAAGCATTCAAAGATGCTGTAAAATAATTAAGTTTATTTTGTTAAAGCGACCAGGATTTTTTCTGGTCGCTTTGATTTTATAAAAAAGGAGTAATTTTATGAAAGTATTAAATATTGACGGTGAATACTTTTTATATCCTAAAGATGTCGAAAATGTTGATGAGTTTGCAGTTTTTCTTGATGAGAGTATGCGTAAATTTATTAAAATCCGCAAGCTTTTTGAAAAAGACTGTGTAAGACCTTATTATGTTTTAGAAGAAATTAAGGAAGTTCATTTATCAGTTCAAAATATAACCGAATTTTTTGAAGAAGAGGTTGTTATTTTAAATCGTGATGAATATGAAAAAATGCTTAATAACGTTAAGGCAAAATTATGTTCAAAATGTGATGAGCATGATGAATGTTTAAAAAATAATGATTACAAAGAAAAGCTATGTCTTGATTGCACCTGTTGCGATTTTTATAAGGAGGACTAATGAGATTAGATAAATATTTAAAAGTTTCAAGAATAATCAAACGCAGAACTGTTGCAAATGATGCTTGTGATGCGGGAAGAGTTTTGATAAACGGTAAAGCTCAAAGAGCGTCTTATGATGTAAAAATAGGCGATGTTATCGAAATTAATTTTGGCAACAAACATTTTAAAGCTCAAGTAACTGATGTTAAAGAAGTTGTTAAAAAAGATGATGCGTCACTGCTTTATAAAATAATAGAATAAAGTTTTATTTTTGTAACTTTGCTACTTGTTTTGATATTAAAAATGTGATACAATTAAATAATAATTTAAACGGTAAAATAGTTTGTTTTACCGTTTCATTTTTATGGGTGATATAATGAATTTTGAAAAGTTAGATAAATTTTTTGAAGATTTAAAATCAAAAGATGTTCCCGGTATGAGCATTGCTGTTTCAAAAAACGGAAAAGTAGTTTATAAAAACATTTTTGGTCTAAAATCAGATGGTGAAACACCGATAAAAAGCAGTGATCCGTTTTTTATGTATTCAACAACAAAGGTTGTTACCGCAGTAGCTGCTATGCAACTTGTTGAGCGTGGACTTTTAGAGTTGGATGCACCGGCTTCAAAGTATATTCCTGAATTTAAAAATGTATATATCGGAGAAGAGCGTGTTCCGGCTAAAAATACTATTACTGTAAGAGAGCTTCTTAGTATGACAAGCGGTATTTCTTATAGCGTTCAGAAAGAGAATATTAAAAAAGCGATTGAAAATAAATCTTTATCAACATTAGATGTTGTAAAGGCTATTGCTGAAGACTATATTGAATTTGAGCCGGGAACTCAGTATTTATATGGTCTTGGACTTGATGTTATCGGCGGAATTATTGAAGTTGTATCAGGTAAAAAATACGGCGATTATGTTTATGAAAATATTTTTAAACCGCTTAATATGAACGATTGCACATATCATTTATCTGATGATTTACTTGAAAATATGTGGCCTCAATACCGCTATATTGACAAAGAAGATGTAATTAAACCTGAACCGCTTGAAAACGGATATATTTTCAGCGATAATTATGAAAGCGGCGGTGCAGGTCTTATCGGTACAGCCGATGATTATATAAAGCTTGTTATGGCACTCGCTAATTACGGCGTTTCAAATGATGGTTATAAATTGCTTTCAAAAGAAAGTATTGATATAATGCGTAAAGATGTTTTAGGCAATGATATTAAAGGCTTTTGGAAAACAGGCTATGGTTACGGACTCGGAGTCAGAACTTTAGTTGATAAATCATCTTCAAAAAGCCCGCTTGGCGAATTTGGCTGGGATAGTGCCGGTTGTGCTTATGCGTTGGTTGATGTTGATAACAATATAGGCATTTATATCGGGTGTCATATTCTCGGTTGGGGTCCGGGCTATGATAACCATAATGTCATAAGAGATATAGTTTATGATTGTTTAGAAAATTAAGAAGGTTTTAAGTTTATGAAGAGAGTTACAGCTGTTTTAATTTGTGTTTTAATAATAATCGGTTTTGCTTCTTGTGGTGGTAATGACAATGATAATAAGCAAACTACATCACAAAAGGCATATAATACTGTTTTTAAACAAAACACTTCTGTTGTTCCAAATACAACAACTGCTGCCGAAAGCGAGACATCTACGACAGTAGGCGAAGATGTTTCAGGAGAAACCGAAGTTGTTGAAACAACTGTTGCGAGAACCGGCAAGAGAAAATTTTATAAACAAACATCGGCAATGAGAAATATTACTTCTGCTGAGCTTTTACAAGAAATTAATGCAGGTATTGTTTTAGGCGATAGCTTTAGTGTTAGTGGAGTAGGTTTTGACAAAAGTGTTGAAGATTATGAAACTGCAATGGAAAATCCTGTTGTAGCCGAAGGTCTTATCGACGCTTATAAAAGTGCCGGATTTAAAGCGGTAAAGGTTCCTGTTTCTTGGACAGAGCATATAGATGAAAACGGCGTTATAAACGAAAAATGGTTAAATAGAATTGATGAAGTTATCAATATGATTGTTTCTAAAAATATGTATTGTATTATCAATTCTCAAAATGATACAAGTTGGCTTACAACCGCTACCGCTGATTTTAACAATACAAAGCAGAAATTCAGCAGTATGTGGAAAGCGATTGCTGAAAAATTCAAAAATTATAACGACCGTTTGTTATTTGAATCGGCAGGTGAGATATTAAAAGCAGAAAACGATAAATCTGCTCCGTCATCAAGTGATATAGCTAATAATAATACTCTTAATAAGATTTTTGTCAGTACTGTCAGAAAAACAGGCGGAAATAATAAAAAACGCCATTTGGTTATAAGCACTTACGGTTCTTTTATAGACAGTGCTTCTTTAAATGGGTTTAAAGTTCCTAGCGATACAGTTAAGAATAAACTTATTGCAAAAGTGAATATGTATATTCCGGCAAGCTTTTGTTTTGATGAATCAAAGGCTAACGCCTGGGGAAAACAAAGCGATAAGGATTATATTAATTCTTGCTTTGCAGAAGTTAATCGTAGATTTGTGGCACTTAATATTCCTGTTATGGTAGGAGAATTTGGTGCAATAGATAAAGGTAACGAATCAGCAAGGGCAAGTTATGCGGGTTATTTTGTTTCAACCGCTTATAATTATTATATACCTTGCTTTTGGTTCGACGATGGTAAAGATTTCAGACTTGTAGACAGAACTACTTTTGAAGTTTCTTATAAAAAAGTTTTAAGCGGAATTATAAAAAATGCAAAATAATTTTTAATTTATTGTTTGTCATTTTTTTGAAAATTTTAATGAGTTATTTTCTAATTAATAAGATAATAATGTTGAGCTTGGTAATAATATGAAAAACACACATAAATGATGTTAAAAAATCAGCGAAATTTGTTAAATTTGTTGACTTTTCGCCGATTTTGCTATATAATTATTGATAGTTATGGGTTATGTATTGAAGATTGTATAAAAATGAGGTTAGTTACGTGAGCGAAGAGAAAAATGGGGTTATTGTCGATGTTTTGAAGCATGAAGATAACTCGCTCAAAAAAGTTAATTATAATGTTAATAAAAAAGAAAGAGCATCATTATATCTATTTTTGAAAAGGTCCGTGGATATAATAGGCTCTTTTTTTGGTTTGTTGATTTTATCGCCATTGTTTTTGGTTATTGCTATTTGTATTAAAATCAATGACGGCGGTGAAGTTTTTTATAAACATAAAAGAGTAGGTCAGTTTGGCAAACCTATTTATTTATATAAATTCAGAAGTATGAAAATGAATGCTGATGATCTAGAAAGTCATTTTACAAAAGAACAATTAGAAATTTTTAAATCTGAATTTAAAATAGAAGATGATCCGAGAATAACTAAAGTCGGTAAGTTTTTAAGAAAGACTAGTCTTGATGAATTGCCACAGTTGCTTAATATTTTGCAAGGAAATTTAAGTATAGTCGGTCCTAGGCCTGTTGTTGAAGAAGAACTCGAAAATTACGGAAACTTAACTGATAAATTTTTAAGTGTAAAACCAGGTCTTACAGGATATTGGCAAGCTTATGTTCGTAATGATGCTAATTACGCATCGGGCAAAAGACAAAAAATGGAGCTTTATTATGTTGATAATAGATCTATTTGGTTTGATATAAAAATTATTTTTAAAACCGTTTCATCTGTCTTCCAAAAGACAGGAATGTGAGATAAGCCAAAAAATCTGTTATTTAGGGAAGTAATTGTGTTGAAGAGAAAAGTATTGCTTATTGCATCAGCGTATTTTAATTATTATAAATTAATTAAAAAAAAGCTTGAAGAAATAGGAATGGAAGTTGACTGTTTTGTTGACCGACCAACTCAAAATAGCTTTTTTAAGGCTGTTTCAAGAATTAAACCAAGTATGGTTTACAAAAGGGTACAGCCTTATTTTGATAGCATAATTTTAAAAACCAAAGATAAAAAATATGACTTTGTATTTTTTATCAGGGCAATGTCTTATTGTTTTAGCGATGAAATGATGCGAAAATTAAAAAACACTCATAAAGAAGCCATATTTCTGAGCTATCAATGGGATTCAAATTTGAATTTAAAAGATATTGAAAGCTTTTGGCACTTTTTTGACAGATCTTATTCTTTTGACAGAATAGATTGTGAGAAAAATGAGGCTTTAAGTTTTTTACCTTTGTTTTATGAAGATGAATATAAAATTCCGTTTGACAACAAAAAGGAATACAAATACGATTGCTGTTACATAGGAACTGCTCATCCTAAAAAATATAAGTTTATTGAAGAAATGTCGGACAAGCTAAATGAAAAATTTAAAAATCAGTTTATTTTTCATTATATGCCTTCGAAACTTAAATTTTATTACCATAAATTAAAAAATCCTGAATATAAAAACGCCCGTCTTAAAGACTTTAATCGTGAGAAATTATCGAAAGAAGAAACCATTGAAATAGTTAAAAATTCTTTTTGTGTTTTAGATTCTCCTCAGGATAATCAAGATGGTGCTACAATGAGAGTTATTGAATGTTTAGGTGCTAATAAAAAGTTAATTACAACTAATAAAGATTTAGTTAATTACGATTTTTATAATCCAAAAAATATTTATATTTACAATGGCGAGTTTGATTTTGATAATGAGTTTTTTAAAACCGATTATCAACCACCTGAGAAAGAAATTTACGAAAAGTATTCTTTAGAAAGCTTTTTAAAAACAATATTTGAAATAAAAAGTGAGGTATGATTTATGAAAGGAATTGTTCTTGCAGGTGGATCCGGCACAAGATTATATCCGCTTACAAAGGTAACATCTAAACAGCTTTTGCCGGTTTATGATAAACCTATGATTTTTTATCCTATTTCAACTCTTATGCTTGCAGGAATTAGAGATATTTTAATTATCAGCACTCCTGAAGACATCGGTAATTTTAAAAAGCTTTTGGGAGATGGCAGTAAATTCGGAATTAATCTTTCTTATGCTGTTCAGCCTTCTCCTGACGGATTGGCTCAGGCTTTTATTATCGGTGAAGATTTTATCGGTAATGATAGTTGTGCATTAGTTTTAGGCGATAATATTTTTTATGGTCATGGCTTTACGAAGAGACTTAAAAGAGCGGTTGAAAACAGTAAAAGCGGTATTGCAACATTGTTTGGATACTATGTTAATGACCCCGAAAGATTTGGAGTTGCAGAATTTGATGATGACTTAAATGTTTTATCTTTAGAAGAGAAACCTGACAATCCTAAATCACACTATGCAGTTACGGGACTTTATTTTTACGATAACAGAGTTGTAGAACTTGCCAAAAAGGTTAAACCTTCTGCTAGAGGTGAATTAGAAATAACCGATTTGAATAGGCTTTATTTAGAATCGGGCGATGTAAAGCTTGAATTATTAGGTCGTGGTTTTTCTTGGCTTGATACAGGTACTGTTGACAGCTTGATTGAGGCTGCCGAGTTTGTTAAAATTATTCAAAGCTCAGGTGTTATGATAGCTTCATTAGAAGAAATTGCTTATGCTAATAAGTGGATTGATAAAGAAACTTTAAGCTTGTCAGCGGTTGCTTACGGAAAGTCGCCTTATGGTCAGCATTTAAAAAATGTTGTAAAAGGAAAAATAGTTTATTAATTTTTAAAGGGAATTATTATGAATATAATTGTTACCGGTGGTGCCGGATTTATCGGAAGTAATTTTGTTTTTCATATGTTGAAAAAATATCCTGATTATCGCATAATTTGTTTGGATAAATTAACTTATGCGGGTAATCTTTCAACACTTGAAAGTGTTATGGATAATAAGAATTTTAGATTTGTAAAACTTGATATTTGCGACAGAGAAGGAGTTTACAAATTATTTGAAGAAGAAAAACCCGATGTAGTTGTTAATTTTGCGGCTGAAAGTCATGTTGACCGCTCAATTGAAAATCCTGAGGTGTTTTTACAAACAAATATTTTAGGAACAGCAACTTTAATGGACGCTTGCAGAAAATACGGAATTAAGCGTTATCATCAGGTTTCTACCGATGAGGTTTATGGCGATTTACCGCTTGACAGACCTGATTTATTCTTCACAGAAGAAACTCCTATACATACCAGCAGCCCTTACAGCTCTTCAAAAGCCGGTGCTGACCTTTTGGTTTTGGCTTATTACAGAACTTATGGATTACCTGTAACAATAAGCAGATGTTCAAATAACTATGGCCCTTATCATTTTCCTGAAAAACTTATTCCGCTTATGATTGCAAATGCACTTGCAGACAAGCCTTTGCCGGTTTACGGAGAAGGACTTAATGTCAGAGATTGGCTTTATGTTGAAGACCATTGCAAAGCAATTGATTTAATTATTCATAATGGCAAAGTCGGCGAAGTTTACAATGTCGGCGGTCATAATGAAATGAAGAATATTGATATTGTAAAACTTATTTGTAAAGAATTAGGCAAGCCTGAAAGTTTAATAACGCATGTTACTGACAGAAAAGGTCATGATATGAGATACGCTATTGACCCTACAAAAATTCATAATGAATTGGGTTGGTTGCCTGAAACTAAATTTGAAGATGGTATTAAAAAGACTATAAAATGGTATCTTGACAATAAAAAATGGTGGCAGGATATTATTTCAGGCGAATATCAAACATATTACGAAAGAATGTATAAGGATAGATAAAAAATGAAAGTTTTAGTTACCGGTGCAAACGGCTATTTAGGTCAGGGCATTGTTAAAGCACTTCTTGACAAGGGCGAACAGGTTATTGCGGCTGATTTTAAAGTTGATAATATTGATGACCGTGCCGAAAAAGTAACAACTGATTTGTTTGCTAATGATGATCCTTATAATGAATTTCACCGTCCTGATGTATTATTACATCTTGCTTGGCGTGATGGATTTGTTCATAATTCTGATAGTCATATAAATGATTTACCGCTTCATTATTCTTTTTTGAAAAAAATGATTGATGGCGGTTGCAAACATATTTGCATTATGGGAACAATGCATGAAGTCGGTTTTTTTGAAGGCGAGATTGATGAAAACACACCTTGTAATCCTATGAATTTATATGGTATTGCTAAAAACGCTTTAAGAAATATTGCTGAACTTATTTGTAAAAATAACGATGTAGTTTTTCAGTGGTTAAGGGGTTATTACATTGTCGGCAATTCAAAATTCGGCAATTCTATTTTTTCTAAAATAACAAGTGCCGAGAATGAGAAAAAAGCCGAATTTCCTTTTACAACCGGTAAAAACAAATATGATTTTCTTGATTATGATGAGTTTGCTGAACAAGTGGCGGCAGCTTGTACTCAAAAAAATGTAAACGGAATAATTAATATTTGTTCAGGTAAGCCGATTAGTCTTGCCGAACGAGTAGAAAAATTTATTAAAGACAATAATTATAAAATCAAATTAAAATACGGTGCTTTTCCTGACAGAGCTTATGATTCAGACGCAGTTTGGGGAAGTAACAAAAAAATTCAAAAAATATTAAATGAAAAGAGTCAGTAATGGGTAAGATTAAAGTTACTAAATGTTCAATTGAAGGATTATATGTTATAGAGCCTACTGTTTTCGGTGACGAAAGAGGCTATTTTGTAGAAACATATAATAAAAAAGATATGATTGAAGCAGGTCTTGATATGGAATTTGTTCAAGATAATCAATCTATGTCTAAAAAAGGTGTTCTTCGAGGACTTCATTATCAAAAAAATCACCCACAAGGCAAACTTGTTAGAGTTATCAGCGGTGAAGTTTTTGATGTTGCGGTTGATTTAAGAAAAAACTCAAAAACTTATGGCAAGTGGCACGGCGAAATATTATCTGCTGAAAATATGAAACAGTTTTATATTTCACCGGGTTTTGCTCATGGATTTTTGGTACTTTCAGATACCGCTGAATTTTGTTATAAATGTACCGATTTTTATCATCCTGATGATGAAGGCGGTTTAATGTGGAATGATGCTGATATTGGCGTTGAATGGCCACTTCAAGATGGGGTTGAATTAACAATTTCAGATAAAGATAAGAAAAATCCAAGCTTTAAAGACAGCTTTAAATTTTAAGGAGAATTAGATGAATAAAGTAGGAATTGTAGTTTTTCAAAATTTAAGATATGCTCCTTTTTTAAGATTTTATACAAATATACTTAATGAAATGAAAAATGTTGAGTATGATATTATTTATTACAACAGAGATGTTTCTTTAAATGAGCCTAATTGCGAAAACATTATACCTATTTCATGGTGTGGTAAGGGTACAAATGCTGCACCTAAGCATGAAAAAGCATTTAATTTTGTCTTATATAGAAAAAAACTTATTAAACTTTTAAAACGTAAAAAATATGATTTTTTAATAATGCTTATGACAATGCCATCGGTTTTAATAGAGGATTATCTTATTAAGAATTATAAAGGAAAATATATTTTTGATATTAGAGATTATACTCAAGAAAAGTTTAAGCCATATTATAAGATAGAAGAGAAGCTTTTAAACAACTCTGCTTTAAATGTAATATCTTCAAAAGGGTTTTTGAATTTTCTTCCTAGTTCAAAATATTGCATATGTCATAATTTGGATGATGAAATTGCAAAAAAATATAAATCACAACAAACATATATAAAGAAAACCAAAGGTCCTGTTGTCATTTCATATATAGGAAGCATTTCTTATGAAAAACAATGTAAAGAATTAATGAAGTTAGTATGTGAAGATGAGCGTTTTTGTTTTTATTTTTATGGAAATGAAAATACTAGTCATAAAGTATCGGAATATGCTAATTCGTTAAAATGCCCAAGAATTAAACTTATGGGTGCTTTTTTACCTAATGAAAAGAGAGATATATATGAAAAAAGTGATTTAGTTTTTAATTGCTATGGTAACGATATAACATTAGTTAAATATGCTATATCAAATAAGCATTATGATGGTGCACTTTATCATCGACCTTTGTTGGTAAGTCCTAACACTGTTATGAGTGAAATTGCTGGTGAAAACGCGTTTGCTTTAGATTTAGATAATATAGATAACTTAAATGAATTATTCACTTGGTATAAAAACTTAGATTCTGAAAAATACATTTCTTATGCAGATAAAGTAATTTTAAGAGCACTTAAAGAAAATGGTATATTAAAAGAGAATGTTATAAAAATTATAAATAATATATAGGTAATGATTATGAAAAAAATAATGATTGTGTTTGGAACTAGACCAGAAGCAATAAAAATGTGTCCACTGATAAACGAATTAAAAAGCCGTAATAAATTTGATGTAAAAGTATGTGTTACAGGTCAACATAGACAGATGCTTGATCAAGTATTAGATGTATTTAATGTTATTCCAGATTATGATTTATCAATAATGAAAGAAAAGCAGACTTTATTTGATATAACTACAAATATTTTAAATGAGATAAAAAAGATTTTGGAAAAAGAAAATCCTAATGTTGTACTTGTTCATGGCGATACATCTACAACATTCGTTACAGCATTAGCTTGTTTTTACCTTCAAATTCCAGTTGGGCATGTTGAAGCAGGACTCAGAACTTATAATATATTTTCACCGTATCCAGAAGAATTTAATAGACAAGCAGTTTCTATTATTTCAAAATTTAATTTTGCCCCAACTGAAATGGCAAAAAGTAATTTGTTAAAAGAAGGAAAGCCAGTCGATAGCATATATGTAACTGGGAATACAGTAATTGATGCATTAAAAACAACGGTAAATAAAGATTATTTTCATCCTGAATTAGAATGGGCTTCTAATAGCAAATTAGTATTAATAACTGCTCATAGAAGAGAAAATTTAGGTGAGCCAATGCATAGAATGTTTAGGGCTATAAGAAGAGTTATGGAAGAGCATCCTGATGTGAAGGCGTTATATCCTATTCATATGAATCCTCTTGTTAGAAAAGCGGCTGAAGAAGAATTGGGCCATTTTGACAGATTACATATTATTGAACCTCTTGAAGTGTTTGATTGTCATAATATTATGTCAAAGAGTTATCTTATATTAACAGATAGCGGAGGAATCCAAGAAGAGGCTCCATCACTTGGAAAACCAGTATTGGTTATGCGTGAGACAACTGAAAGACCTGAGGGCGTCAAGGCGGGAACATTAAAACTTGTAGGAACTCAGGAAGAAGATATTTATAACGCATTTAAACTGTTATTAGAAGATAAGAAAGAATATGAAAGAATGTCAAAAGCCAATAATCCTTATGGTGATGGATTGGCCAGTATTAGAATTGCTAATATCTTAGAAAGCAAATTATAAATTTAAAAGAGTGATAAATATATGAAAGATTTAAAGAGAATTTGTATAGTTTCAGAACACTATCCAACAAATGAGGAACCACTATTTCCTTTTGTTCAACAACTTGCATATTCTTTGTCAAAAGAAAATGTTGAATGTATAATTATAGCACCACAAAGTATTACTAGATGTATAATTAGACATAAGAAAATGCAGAAAAGAGATAGCATAGATACAACTCCAGATGGTTATAAAATACGAGTTTTGAGACCATATACTATTACGTTTTCTGATAAATTTTTTCATAAACTGGCTAACTTTTTTTTAAGAAGGGCAATAAAAAACGGTTTGAAAAAAGTTAATAATGTAGACTGTATATATAGTTATTTTTGGCACATTGGTTTAACAGTTGCAAGAACTTTAAAAAAAACAAGTACCCCTATATTTGTACAAGCTAGTGAATGCGAAATAACAGTTAAAGACTTTATGCTAAAGGAAGCTTATTTAAACAGAATTAGTGGGGTTGTTTGTGCATCCGGAAAGAATCAAAAAGAAAGTTTAGATATGCATTTAGTGAAAAAAGAAGATACAACAATAATAGTAAATGGTTATCGTTCTGATGAATTTTATCCTTGTGATAAAATAGAAGTTAGAAAAAAATTTAATATTTCAAAAGATAAATTTGTTGTTGCTTTTGTAGGTGGGTTTATTGAACGAAAAGGTATAAAACAGTTATGCACGGCAATTGATAGATTTGATGATGTATATTCTATTTTTATAGGTCAAGGAGCCATAAAACCAAACTGTAAAAATATACTTTTTCAAGGTTTGGTTAGGCATAATGATATTGTAAAATATCTAAATACAGCCGATGTTTTTGTTTTACCAACAAATGCTGAGGGGTGTTGTAATGCGATTATCGAGGCTTTAGCATGTGGATTGCCAGTTATTTCATCTAACAAGACATTTAATGATGAAATTCTAGATGATATGTGTTCTATAAGAATAAATGAAAGCAGTATAGATGAAATTTATAATTCAATAAAGAAAATTAAGGAAAATGCTATATTGAAGAAAAATATGTCAAAAGCAGCATTGAAAAAATCAGAACAATTAACAATTGAACATAGAGCAAAATCTATTAAAGAATTCATTGAAAGCAGAATTTAAGTAAATTATTTATATGATAAGTAAGGAGTGAGAAAAATAGTTTTATCAAAAAACCATGAAAAGTACACTATAAGCATTCAAACTATTCAAGATTTTTGTTTCCTTTTATATTTATTTGCGGTTTCTGCTCATCAAACCGGTGAGGGATTTGATGCTTTATTTATAAGAGTTTCTTTTGTTTTATTTGTTGGTTTTAGTGCATTAAATATGATAGCAACCGGCTATATAAAATGGAATGGTTTTATTGGTTGGTTTGTTTTATTTTTAGGTTATGGTTATCTGTCTTGTTTGTGGGCAAGATCTATAACAGATTCAATGGTTTATACAAATACTTTTATACAAATGTTAGGTTGTATTATTTGCTTAACAAATAGAATAAAAACTACTAAAGATATTGATAAAATGTTAAAATTATTATTGGTTTCATTGATATATACTGTTTTGGTATTATATATTAAAACGCCTGCAAGTGCTTGGGGAACTGAAAGAATTGGTGCTGATCTTGGTTTGCATCCTAATGATATTGGAATTAGATTTGCAATTGGTGTAATGATTTCGCTTTATTTTTCAATATCGAAAAAAATATATTTTAATTATATATTTGTTGCAATTTTTACTGTTATAGCGATGTTTTCCGGTTCACGAAAAGGGCTTTTAATGTGTGTTATAGCTATTATACTGTATCCTATTTTATCTTATAAGAAAAGAAATAGAAATGATTTCATGAAATTTCTCTTTAGAATAATTTTAATAATTTTAATTATTGCAATTATTTATTACATTATTATGAATAATAAAATGTTTTATGATGTTATTGGTGTTAGATTAGAATCTATGATGAGCTTTTTTGAGGGAGATACATTAGCGGACGATAGTGTTAGGGAAAGAGAGTTTTTCATAGTAAAAGCAATAGAACTTTTTAAAGCACATCCAATATTAGGTTATGGTATGAATAACTTTTCGACTCATATGGCAGAAATTAATTATCATCATATTGCATACTCTCATAATAATTTTACTGAATTATTAGCCACTTTGGGTATAGTTGGATTTATAATTTATTATTTTATGATTACAAAAATGCTTATTAATCTTTTAAAAAATATGTTTTATAAAGTTAAAAATAATTATGCAATGAATGTATTGTTTCTTTTAATGTTATCAATTATTTGTTTTATATCATATTGGTGTGTAAGCTATTCAAGTGAGTATTTTATCATTTTATATTCTTTAATATATATGTTTTTAAAAGTTAATAAAAGTGAAGAGGTTTTAAAATGAATGAAAATAGAATTTTAAAATTATTGAAAAATCCTCAAAAAATACTATTGAGTTTATCTTATAGAGGTGTATTTAATTTTTTGTCTGATAAGGTTTATTTAAAATTAATGTATAAACTAAATATTGGCAAAAAACTCGATCTAAAAAACCCAAAAACATTTAATGAAAAAATTCAATGGTTAAAACTGAATGATAGAAAAGATATTTATACAACAATGGTTGATAAATATGAAGCAAAAAAATATGTTGCTGATTTAATAGGTGAAGAGTATATTATTCCAACTCTTGGTGTTTGGGACAAGTTTGAAGATATAGATTTTGATAAGTTACCTAATCAATTTGTGTTAAAATGCACTCATGATAGTGGGGGATTGGTAATTTGTCGGGATAAATCAAGTCTAGATATTGAGTCTGCAAAGAAAAAAATAAATAAGTGTTTAAAAAGAAATTATTATAAAGTTGGCAGAGAATGGCCATATAAAAATGTAAGACCAAGAATTATTGCTGAAACATTTATCGAAGATGAAAAAAACTTAGTTCCAGAGGATTATAAGATATATTGTTTTAATGGCAAGCCAAAATATATTGTTGTTTTTCATGATAGGTTTAATGATGCTAATATATTAAGTGAAACTGTTTATGATTTAAATTGGAATCCACAGGGTGTATCTTTTGACAATCATTTTCAACCTAGTAGCATAGTAGAACCTAAACCCAGAAAGCTGGAAGAATTAATAAAAATATGCAGTAAAATATGTAAAGATTTTGCTCAAGTTAGAGTTGATTTCTATATAGTAAATAATAATATATATTTTGGAGAAATTACTTTATCTACTGCATCTGGATTTCAGCCTATGATTCCAGAAAGTTTGGATTTTAAATTAGGTGAAATGGTTGATTTAAACTATATCGAGAAAAGATGATTTTAGTAAAGAAAAAGAGTTGTATAATGATTAATAACAAAAAAGACCTTAAAGAGTATATTGATTATGAAAAAAATAGATATAATCAAAAAAGTTCAATTAGAACATATATTAAAAAGATTTTAAGAAATGAGCACGCTATTCTTTTATCTTTTCAAAAAAGATTAAGAAGAACAGAATATTATTTTAATACTAATAAAAGATTTTTATATTGCATTAGTCGTTTTCATTTGAATTATTATAAAAATAAATATGGATTAAATATTCCGATTAATACATGCGGTAAAGGTTTAAAGATTATGCATCTTGGTTCTATTCTTATTAATGATAATTGTAAAATCGGTGAAAATGTGACATTGCATATTGATACAGCAATAGCGGCGCAAGGAATAACAAATGAAGTTCCGATAATAGGAAATAATGTTGTTGTTGGAGTAGGAGCAAAACTGATAGGCGGAATAAAAATAGCAAATGGTATCGCTATTGGTGCCGGAGCAGTTGTTACAAAATCTTTCGAACAAGAAAATGTTGCTATTGCCGGAGTTCCGGCAAGAGTAATATCAAATAATGGTTCTGCAACTTGGAACACTAAAAAAATAATATAATAGTATTTATTTTGTATTTAATTAGAATATTTTATTGATGTTATAAATTTTAATAAATTAAGATATTTAGGTGTTTTTAGTGAAAATAGGTATAATTACAGTATATAACAGTGTAAATAGTGGAAGTTATTGGCAGGCAAATGCACTTCAAAAATTTATGGCGAATAGAAATAATGAGGTTTATTTTTTGAAACGTCCTGAAAAAAGTTCTTCTGCTAGTTTTTATAAAAAAACTGGCAGAATAATAAAAAGATTAGTTAAATTTCAATATAAAGAGGCTTTAGTTTTTTTTAAAACTTTTAAGGAATTCAAAAAGGCAAATAAGAATTTTAAAGTTATTAATATAAATGATTCGATTGTTAAAGAACTAGATTTAATTATTATAGGCAGTGATACAATTTGGAATTTTGACAGTAGTTACTTTGAAAAAAATTACGAATTTTTCTTTGCAAAACATTTCAATGATAAACCGATCATTACATATGCCGGTTCTGTTGCAAACACTTCTGTTGATAAGTTCTTAAAAAACGGTGAAATTAAAAAAATAATTAGCAATTGGAATAAAATAAGTGTTAGGGATAAACATTCACAAGATGTTTTTGAAAAATTAACAGATAAAAAAATCGAGTTGGTTTGTGATCCGACTTTTTTAATTGATAAGATAGATTATGAAAAGTATGTTGTTAAACCAATGGATAAAAATTACATATTTTTATATTTGTTTGAAGATTTATCAGAAAATCAAAAAATACAATTAAAAGATTTTGCAAAATTAAATAATTTGAAAATTATATCTGGAACAAATAGCTGTACTTTTTGTGATAAAACAATAATTAATTCTCCATATAATTTTTTAAACTATATGTTTTATGCTGATTATGTTATTACCGATACTTTTCACGGAACTATATTTTCAGTTAATCTACAAAAACAATTTGCAGTAATTGATAGACAAAAAATTAAGGTTAACGAATTGCTTGATAGGCTAGAGTTAAAAGATAGATTAATTGAAGATAAAAATATAAAAGAAGTGTTAGATATTGAATTGGATTATAGTAAAAAATCTGAAATTAATAAATTTAAAACTTCATCAAGAATTTTTTTGGAGAATTGTTTAGAAAATAGGTAAAACATTTAAAAGGAGAAAATAAATGAACTTAAAAAACACTCTTTCTTATTATAAGAATAATATTATTTCTATTATTAAAAATAAATCAATAATTACGAACTCTAAAAACAAGGATATTGTAAATTCTGCAGAATTGATGAGAAATATTCATTCTATTGAAAAAGGCCTTTCTATAGAAAATCCTAGACTAGGTTTCGGTAAAACAAAAATCGATGAGATTTTAAAGCAAGTATCGTATTTTCAAGAATATAAAGATGATTATTTTAATGAGATAAGTAAGATGGCTGTTACAGTGTTAAATAAGTATTTAGAGTTTCATGTTGATAATAATTATTCTGATAATACAATTGTTGATCTAAAATTAAAAATTAAAAAATACGATTATCTGTTTGAAGATGGTTATGGCGGGGTAGTGCCTTTTAAAAAATCTAATTTAAAATTCAACATTAATGAAATTGAAGAATTTTTTGAAACTAGGCACAGTATAAGAGATTTTTCAAATAAGCCAGTTGATAAGGAAAAATTAGTTTCTGCTTTGCGATTAGCTCAAAAAGCCCCTTCAGCTTGTAATCGACAAGGTGTTCGTGCATATGTTATTGAAAATAATAATGATGAAATAAAAAAATGGATAACCGGTGTTGGTGGTTTTGAGAATTCTGTAAATAAATACATATTAATTACTGCAAAACAAACAGTTTATAGGTGGAACGAGTTTAATCAATATATTGTTTCAGCAAGCATGTATGCTGCATACTTAAGTTTAACATTGCACTTATATGGATTTGGAGCCTGCGTAGTTCAAAGAGAAGTGATTTGGAATAAAAAATGGAATAATATTCGAAAAAATCTTAATATAAGTAATGACGAACAAGCAATCTGTTTGTTGTGTGTAGGCAATTTAAAAGATAATTTTAATGTGCCAGTATCACATAGACTAGAAAATGATTTCTTTAAATTTATATAAATTTGAGTTGATAGTATAATATGAGAGGAAAAAAAACATTAATTAATACCCTGGCTGGTTTGATTGAAGAGTTAGTGGCTGTAATATGTGGCTTTGTATTGCCAAGATTAATATTATCAGCATTCGGTTCTGATTATAACGGTCTTATTACTTCAATTACACAGTTTTTATCTTGTGCAATTCTGCTTAGATCCGGTATAGGCGGAGCCACAAGAGCAGCATTATATAAGCCTTTAGCTGAAAATAACAAACATGAAATTAATTCAATATTAAAAGCAACTGATAATTTCATGAAAAAAGTTGGTGCTATATTAGGAATACTTATTATAGTATTTTCCACTTTATATCCATTGTTAGTAAAAAATGAATTCGGCTGGTTTTTCACTTTTTCTTTGTTCATTATTATTGGTTTAAGTACTTTTGCAGAATCATTTTTTGGAATTACATATTTAATTTTACTTCAAGCAGATCAAAAGTTGTGGGTGTCATCTCTTTTAAAATCGATATGTTATATTATTAATACTGTTTTAGCCTCTGTTTTGATTTATTGTGACTTTTCTATTCACATAGTTAAACTCGGAAGTGCAGTTATATTTGTTTTATATCCTATTGTCCAAAGTGCATATGTAAAAAAACATTATAAGATTAACACAAACGTTGAACCGAATAATTCAGCAATTTCTCAGCGATGGGACGCTTTTTGGCATCAAGTAGCTATTTTTGTTATGAATAATACAGATGTAATGGTTTTAACTGTATTTTCTAATATGAAAGTTGTTTCTGTATATAGTGTATACAATATGATTGTAAATGGACTTAAAAGAGCAGTATTCTCTTTTTCAAATGGTCTTGAAGCAGCATTTGGTAATATGATAGCAAAAAAAGAAAAATTGACTTTAAAATTAAATTTTTCAATTATTGAATTAGTTTTTTATAATGTTGCTACTATTGTGTATACAACTGCTGGGGTATTAATTGTTCCTTTTGTGAGAATTTACACCTCTGGAGTAAATGATATAGATTATGCTAAACCGGTTTTTGCAATTATTATTTTAGTTGCTCAGTTTTTCAATTGTGTACGTCTTCCTTATCAATTAGTAGTTCAGGCGGCAGGACATTATAAACAAACAAAAAAAGGAGCAATTGTAGAGCCGATAATAAATATTTCATTGTCTGTTGCTTTGGTAATTAAGTATGGTTTAGTTGGAGTTGCAATTGGAACTTTAGCGGCTACTATTTTTAGAACTATTCAGTTCTCAGTTTATATGGCTAAAAATATAGTTAAAAGAAATCAATTTATTTCGTTGTTTAAGTGTTTTGTCGCTGCATTAGAATCTGGCTTGATTATTTTGATATTTAATTTTATTTCTTTAAATACTCCAACTAATTATTATCAATGGATAGTATCAGCAATTGTTGTTTTTTTAATTTCAACGATTGTAGTAATTGTTATTTCAATAGTATTTTATCATAAAACAAGTTGTGCTTTATTTTTAAAAATTAAAAATATTATAAAAAAATAATATATATTTTTAAGGAGATATAAATATATGTTTGGCAAAGGAAAATCTATACTTGTAACAGGTGCTGCCGGATTTATTGGCGCTAACCTTGTTTTAGAGCTTTTACGCTCTGAAGAAGCGTTTGATATTGTCGGAATTGACAACTTAAACGATTATTATGATGTTTCAATAAAAGAGTTCAGATTAAAACAAATTGAAGATTTGGCTAATATAAATAATTCTTCTTGGAAGTTTGTTAAAGGTAATATTGCTGACAAGCAACTTATTAATAAGTTGTTTGAAGAAAATAAATTTGATATTGTTGTTAATCTTGCGGCTCAGGCAGGCGTTAGATATTCAATTGAAAATCCTGATGTTTATGTTGAGTCAAATTTAATTGGATTTTATAATATTTTGGAAGCTTGCCGTCATAATCCGGTTGAACATTTAGTTTATGCTTCTTCATCAAGTGTTTACGGCTCAAATAAAAAAGTGCCTTACTCAACTGATGATAAAGTTGACAACCCTGTATCTTTATATGCGGCAACTAAAAAAAGCAATGAGTTAATGGCTCACGCTTATTCAAAGCTTTATAATATCCCATCAACAGGTCTTCGCTTCTTTACTGTTTACGGTCCGGCAGGGCGTCCTGATATGGCTTATTTCGGATTTACTAATAAACTTTTAAAAGGCGAAACAATCAAAATATTTAATTTTGGTAATTGTAAAAGAGATTTTACTTTTGTTGATGATATTGTCGAAGGTGTAAAACGAGTTATGTTTAAAGCACCTGAAAAGAAAAATGGTGAAGACGGATTGCCAATACCGCCTTACAAAGTTTATAATATCGGTAACAGCAATCCTGAAAACTTGCTTGATTTTGTAGATATTCTTCAACAAGAATTAGTTTCCGCAGGGGTTTTGCCGGAAGATTACGACTTTGAAGCTCACAAGGAATTAGTGCCTATGCAACCCGGTGATGTTCCTGTGACTTATGCTGATACATCAGCACTTGAGCGAGATTTCGGCTTTAAACCGTCAACGCCGTTAAGAGAAGGATTAAGAGCCTTTGCAAAATGGTATAAAGAGTATTATGAAGTTAAATAAAAAGCAAATTTACATTATAATTGTGGCAGTTGTTTTAGGTTTTATTTTAATCAATTCAATGTTTGATGGTGCAATTTCAGTCTGGATATCATCTTTGCCTAAAAGATTTGTTCAATTATTTATTCCTTATGGAACTTTTAAATGGTTGGATCGTTTTTTAATCCTTTATATAAGAAAATTTGCTCATTTTTTTGAATATTTAATTTTTGGCTTATTGGTTACAAAATTATATTTTTACAAAAAAAGAACATTACAAAGACTAGTAAACACAGCGTTTATTTGTTTTTCTATAGGATTTTTAGATGAAACAATCCAATTGTTCAGCGGCAGAAAATCAAAGATTTCTGATGTTTGGATTGACTTGTTTGGTGCTTGTGTCGGATTTCTTATATATATGGCTTTTAAGAAAATAAAATCAAAAATAAATAATAGAAGCAAAAAGTGTTAGGAGATAGTTTTTAATGAAAATTGCAGTTGCAGGTACAGGCTATGTAGGACTTTCAAATGCGATACTTTTATCGCAAAATAATGAAGTTTATGCGGTTGATATTGTTCCGGAAAAAGTTGATATGATTAACAACAAAATTTCACCGATTGTTGATAAGGAAATTGAAGAGTATTTAAAAACAAAAGACCTTAATTTAACTGCAACAGTTGATGATGAATTAGCTTATAAAAATGCTGATTTTGTTATAATTTCAACACCTACAAATTATGATACCGAAAAGAATTATTTTGATACTTCTTCGGTTGAATCTTGTATTAAAAGGGTTATGAAAATTAATCCGTCAGCGGTTATTGTTGTAAAATCAACTGTTCCTGTTGGCTATGTTAAATCAGTTATTGAAGATATGAATGTTAAAAACATTTTATTCAGCCCTGAATTTTTGCGTGAGGGTAAAGCACTTTATGATAATCTTTACCCGTCTAGAATTGTTGTCGGTGTGCCTGATGTTTATCCTGAATTAAAACCAAAAGCCGAAGAATTTGCTTCGCTTTTAAAACAGGGTGCAATTAAAGAAAACGTTGATGTTTTAATTACTAATTCAACAGAAGCTGAAGCTATAAAATTATTTGCTAATACATATTTGGCACTTCGAGTTTCATTTTTTAATGAGCTTGACACTTATGCAGAAGTTAGGGGATTAAACTCTAAACAAATTATTGAAGGTATCGGTCTTGACCCTAGAATAGGTAAGCATTATAACAACCCTTCGTTCGGATATGGCGGTTACTGTTTGCCTAAAGATACTAAACAATTGCTTGCTAACTATGATCATGTTCCTAATAATATTATCGGTGCTATCGTTGAAGCAAACAGAACAAGAAAAGATTTTATAGCAGAGCAAATCTTGAAAAAAGGCGGTTTTTACGGCAAAAACGGCGAAGGTATGAACGGCGTTTCAAGCAATAAAAACTGCGTTGTAGGTATTTACAGATTAACAATGAAATCCGGTTCTGATAACTTTAGACAATCATCAATCCAAGGTGTTATGAAGCGAATTAAGGCTAAAGGCGTTACTGTAATTGTTTATGAGCCAACTATGAAAGAAACTGAATTTTTCGGTAGCAAGGTTGTTAATGATTTAGACGAGTTTAAAGCAAAAAGCGATGTTATAGTTGCTAACAGATATAATAATGATCTAGAAGATGTTTTAGATAAAGTTTATACAAGAGATTTATATTTTAGAGATTAGTTGTTAAATTAATTTTTTTAGGGAGAAATGATTATGGAGGTTTATGAAAAACTGCAATCAGCTATTGAAAAGGCTGATAAAATATGTGTTTTTACAGGAGCAGGAATTTCTTGTCCGTCAGGCATACCTGATTTTCGTTCCTCTAATGGACTTTATAACCAAAACGGAATTGATTCTTATTCGCCGGAACAGATTATTTCCCATACCTTTTTTACTCATCATACTAAACTTTTTTATAAGTTTTATAAAGAAAAAATGATTTATGAAAATGCTAAGCCTAATTTAGCACATAAATATTTTGCAAAGCTCGAAAGTAAGGGTAAAAAAGTAACTATTGTAACTCAGAATATTGATGGTCTTCATCAAATGGCGGGAAGCTCAAATGTTTTTGAACTTCATGGCAGCGTTCGCAGAAATTATTGTACATCATGTGGCGAATTTTATAATCTGGATTATATTTTAAATAACGATTTACCAAAATGTAAAAAGTGCGGTGCAATTGTAAAACCTGATGTGGTTCTATACGAAGAATCGCTTGATGCTGAAACAATTAACAAATCTATTAATGCAATTTGTGAATGCGATATGATGATAGTAGTCGGTACTTCATTGACAGTTTATCCTGCCGCATCATTTGTAAATTATTTTACAGGAGATTGCTTAGCACTTATAAATAAAGATGAGACAAATATCGATACAAAGGCTGATATTGTTATTAATGATGATATTATAAAGGTTATTAAAATTTTATCGAAAAATTAAGAGAACAGAAAAAACTATGGCTTTGATTTTAAAGCCATAGTTTTTTGTATGTAAGGGTGTTACAGTATATTTGATTTTAAAAGACAACAAAAAAGTAATATTCAAAAAGAAGTGTATATTTTTAATAATTCTTTTTAATTTCAAGAAAAATAAAACCCCGAAAGTATAAACTTTCGGGGTAATAAATTTGTTTGAAATAATTATCTCTTTGAGAACTGTGGTGCACGACGAGCGCCTTTGAGACCCGGTTTCTTTCTTTCTTTCATTCTTGGGTCACGAGTTAAGAAGCCTGCTTTTTTGAGAGCCGGACGAAGTTCCTCGTTGTACTGAAGTAATGCTCTTGAAAGACCATGACGGATAGCACCAGCTTGACCTGTAACACCACCACCAGTTACGTTACAAACGATGTCAAATTTACCGGTTGTTTCAGTAACTTCTAATGGTTGGTTAACGATGAGTTTTAATGTTTCAAGACCGAAATAATCATCAATATCTCTGCCATTGATTGTAATTTTGCCTGTACCGTTGTAAACTCTAACACGGGCTACAGAACTCTTTCTTCTACCTGTTCCGTAGAAATATGGTTTAGTTTCATACATAATAATTCTGTCTCCCTTCGATTAAAATTCGTAAACAGTTGGCTTTTGAGCCTCATGTTTATGGTCGGTACCCTTATAAACTCTAAGTCTTGTAAGTGCTTTACGACCGATTGTGTTATCAGGAACCATACCTTTAATAGCAAGTTCCATAGCAAGTTCAGGTCTTGTAGCCATAAGTGTTTTATACTGAACTTCTTTAAGTCCACCAATATAACCTGTATGACGACGATAATATTTTTGTTCTAATTTTTTACCTGTTAAAACCGCTTTATCAGCGTTGATAACGATAACATGGTTACCACAATCAACATGTGGTGTGAAGATTGGCTCGTTTTTGCCTCTTAAAAGATCAGCAGCAACAGCAGCAACTCTACCAAGAGATTTACCCTCAGCGTCGAGAATGTACCATTTACGATCAATCTCATTAGCTTTTGCCATAAATGTTGACATTTGATTTTACCTCCGTATTATTTTTAATTGTTTTCTTAAACGCAAGTGTTATATTAACACATTTTTATGCCACTGTCAATAAAAATTCAAATAATTTTTAAAATAGTTTGGATTTTCTCTTAAAAACTCTTATTTCCTCTTTAGAACTCTCATTTTCTAACTTATTATTTTTAAAAAAATAGGCTAGCATTTCAAATATATATCTGTTATAATAAAGATGCAATAAAAAGTGCAAAAGTAAAAGAAAAGGAGTTTATTATATGAAAAAAACATTTTTATCGATTTTTATTTCACTCGCTTTGGTTTTTTCCGTTTGTATGGGTTCATTTGTAAGCGTACAAGCGGCTTATGAACCAAATCCACGTGCAATTATCTCTCTTAAATCGACTAAAAAGACTGTAAGGGTAGGAGATGAGTTTAAAATTATTGCGTTGACCAATCCTTATAATTCTAATGATGATATGCTTGTTTGGTCGATTAGCAATAGAAAAGTTGTAAACTTTGAAGAGAATGATTATGATTATAGCGGCGACGATATGGAGTTTATTGCTTTAAAATCGGGCACTGCTGTCATCACCTGCCAAATAAGAAATACAAGAATTAAAAAAACTTATACGGTTAAGGTAAAAAAGAGCAAAACCAAAGCAAAAATTGTTGTAGACGATACTTTTGTTGAGGTTGATGTAGGTGAATGGGAGCATCTTGAGGCAAGACTCAAGGGCGGAAATTATAAAAATCGCAAACTAAAATATTCGGTTAAAAATAAGAAAATCGCTACTGTTAAAAACGGTAGGGTTTACGGAAAAAAACCGGGTTTAACTAAAATTGTTATTACTTCAAAGGCAAATAAAAATATTAAAAAAACTATTACTGTAAGAGTTGAGTTTGATTAATTATTAAATCAAAATCCCTTTTTTAAAAATACTGTTTATTATTGATTTTTTTGAAAAGAATAAATAGTATAATTTAAGAAAGGGATATTTTTATGAAAGTTGCTTTTTATGATACAAAGCCTTATGATAAGATATGGTTCGAGCCGATGATGAATGAGTATGGCTATGAAGTAAAGTTTTTTGATAACAAGTTAAATGAAGATACTGCGGTGCTTTCAAAAGGGTATGATGCAGTTTGCATTTTTGTTAATGATAGTGCAACAAAAGATGTTATAAACACGCTTTATGAAAATGGTGTAAAAATAATTGCACTTCGTTGTGCAGGTTATAATAATGTTGATTTTTCAGCGGCTAAAGATAAAATAACAGTTGTGAGAGTGCCGGCTTATTCGCCGTCGGCGGTGGCTGAATTTGCCGCTGCGTTGCTTCTTACGGTAAACCGTAAAACTCACAAGGCATATATTCGAACAAAAGACTCGAATTTTAATATAAACGGATTACTCGGTTTTGATTTATCCGGCAAGGTTGCAGGAATTATCGGAACAGGCAAGATAGGGCAGATGTTTATTGATATTTGCAAGGGTTTTAAAATGAAAGTCATCGCTTATGATCCTTACCCGAATAAAAATTTAGATATTGAATATGTTTCACTTGATGAATTGTTTGAAAAAGCAAATATTATCTCGCTTCATTGTCCGCTTACAAAGGAAACTTATCATATAATTAATGAAAAAGTGATTAAAAAAATGCAGGATAATGTTTTAATTGTAAATACATCTCGTGGATCGTTAATTGATACAACCGCACTTATCGAAGGGTTGAAATCTAAAAAAATCGGTGGTGCGGGGCTTGATGTTTATGAAGAAGAAAGCGATATTTTCTTTGAAGATAAGTCAAACGAGATTATTGAAGATGATGAGCTTGCAAGGCTGCTTGCTTTTCCTAATGTTGTAATGTCATCACATCAGGGATTTTTTACAAGAGAAGCTATGCAACAAATTGCTATGGTAACGCTTGAAAACCTTGCAAATTTTGAACAAAAAACTATCAAAAACGAAGTTGTTTTTGAAAACGGAAAAGTAGTTGAAAAGAGATAATAATCAAAATTTGCCCTATTTAATCGAATGATAAATATAAATAAAGAGCAATAGCTTATTATTAGCTATTGCTCTTTTAGTTTAATCGACGGTTATATAATTTTTAATATCTTCAAATTTCTTTTCACCGATTCCGTTTACATTTTGAATTTCATCAATTGATGTAAATTTATTAGAATTTCTATAATCGATAATTCTTCCGGCAATAACTTCACCAATGCCGTTTAGCGTCATTAGTTGATCTTTTGAAGCAGTATTGATATTAATTTTATCTGAATTTGTATCTTTATCATTGGCTTTATCAGCTGTTTCTGTAACAGTTGATTTTAAAGCAGTATTATCAGATGGTTTATCGGTTGTTTCAATAAAAGAAGTATCAGGTTGATTTTTAGAATTTGTAACACTAACTTCAACCGGAGCATTATCTTTTAAAACCACAACCGCCAAAATTAACCCACAAAGTAAAACTGCAATTGATAATAAAACTATTTCAATTTTATAACCCATTTATGATTCCTTAACTTTTATTCTAATATCACAGTCGCCTGTGCCCCATATTGTTTTATATTTTGCAGATTTAACAGTTCCCGCAACAGTAACGCTTCCCGAAGCACCTGTGTTATTGCTCATATCACATTCAATATGGACATCTGTACTGCTAATGGTATCAATAACCCTGCTAGGACCGACAATAGTAACTGATTTATACTCGGTTTCTACAGTAGCGGAAGTTGATTTTTTTAGGTTTACGGTATTAAATTTAGAAACATTAATTGTTTTTGACGAAAAACCGCTCATATTAACAGTAACTGTTACACTGTCAATGCCGTTTGAAGTAGTAACGCCGGATGGTAAATTGAGAGCAATATTAAATTTATTGTTCTTAGGTGTCAGATTTTTATAATCAATCGGATCAAGCTCGATTTTATCAATTTTATCAAGTGCTTCTTTTGTACCGATTAATTCGATAGAATTTTGAGAAAGAGTATGAGGAATAGGACTTGATTTATATGCTTCCGGAACATTGTCAAAACGTGCTTCAATAGGAACAGTTTTTGATTGGTTAATAGGAACTATAACATCAACTTCATCATAAGGCAATGTAAATGATGAAATATCCATTTCTTTATTGCTTTTATTTAAAAGTTTTAATTCGCTTTTAAAGATTTTTGATTTAGAAAGGGTTTCTTCAACATTTATTTCGGCAACTACTTTTGATAATTTTTTCATTTTAGTAGCAGGACCTGTTATTTGAATTTCACCTTTATCATTATCAATAATCGGTGTTCCTACAATGTATCCGTCTTCACTTTTAATGTTGTTTGCAATAACTTCAATAGGATAGGTAACAGTCGAAATATGATCAAGTGAAACTTTTACCTTTTCGGGAGAAACACTTTCGATAGTAAAATCAGCGGCACTGTTAGTTTTTGTTGCTGATATTGCAACTTCATATTCGCCGGGATCTACCACACCGGTAAATGAATAAGAAATATTTATGTCATCAGAAGAAAGCTCGCTGATATTGTACCATTCGCCCTGAACGGTAACACTTATATTTTGATCTTTGCCGTCAATTATCTCAAGGCCTAATTTTCCGGCGGATGAGTTTTTAGTAGAAAGTGTAACAGGACAGGTTATTGTCATATCACGCTGAGGGCTTACAGTAACCCAAATAGCAAAGGCAATAAGCAATGATATAACCATCAAAAACTTGTTGCTGTTAAGGAGAGAGTGGAGTGAAAAATTAATCTTTTTCATTTTTCTCGCCTCCTTTTTTCTTAAAGAACTTTTTAAATTTATTATCGGCATCGCTGTCTTTATTGTCAATTAATAAATCCGAAAGTTCTTTTCTAAGCAATTCTTCAGTAAAGTTTCTTTTAATCTTACCGCCTAAAGCCATTGAAATATTACCGGTTTCTTCGGAAACAACAACTACTGCGGCATCGCAAATTTCGCTTATACCGATAGCAGCACGATGACGAGTACCGAGTGCACTGTCAATATCAATTGTCTGTGTCAGCGGCAAAATACAAGAAGCAGCGTAAACACGATTATTTCTGATAATCATAGCGCCATCGTGAAGCGGTGAGTTTTTAAAGAAAATATTATTTATAAGATTAACTGATGGTGCAGCATCAACAATTGTGCCCGAAACCGCTATTTCATTAAGCATGGTTTTGCGTTCAATTATGATTAATGCACCTGTTTTGGTGTTTTGCATTGATATAGCGGCTTTGCAAACAGTATCAATCGTTTTTTGAGTAGATTCATTTTCGCCATCGCTTTTGGCTAAAGTAAAAGCTTTGATACCGCTTCGACCTAATTTTTCAAGAATGCTTCTGATTTCAGGTTGAAAAAGAACAACAACTACAACCAAAATGTTCATTGTTATTATTGAAACCAACCATTTTAAAGCATTTAAATGGAAGAGCTGAGCTAAAAAGTAAACCAAAACAAAGATTACAAGACCTTTAATTAACTGTTCAGCTCTCGTTTCACGCATGAACTGAATAATTTTATAAACTATAAAAGTAACTATAAGAATATCTAAAATATCAAAAATTATTAAATTATCTGATGAAAAAATAAGTAAAACAAAACTATTCCAAATGTATTTAAAAAAATCTATTATTGCATCAAAAACGCCCATTGAAATCACTCTCCTTGAAATTTAGTTTTGTTTTTTATTTCTATTTTTGTTGAATTATTGTTGTTTAAATGAAATATCTTTTTCTTTACAATAGCAGTATAGAAATAATCTACTAAATAGAATAAAAGCATTATTACAGCAGGAACTACCATTGTACAAAGTCTTGGAAATTCTCCCATTGATCCGTAAATAGATACAGCTATATGAGAAAAGATTATAGCACAAAGACCGATTACGTGCCAACAAATACGCCTTTTAACTATAAACGCTATTATTGCTAAAATAAGTGCTATTCCGACTAGGATAAAACAACTTGCAAAGGTAAATGGGAAGGTCCATTTTAAAATAGCCTGAGAAGTATCTCTGAAATCTTCATTCAAAATAGAAGTATATTGATCGGCAACATTTAGTTTTAAAACGTCTTTTGCCTTATCAAAAGTATATGAGTAAAACTCTGATTTGTGTTTTGAAATACAATCTTTAACGTAAGAATCAATTTCTTTATAGCTGAAGTAACCGGGAGCGACTTCAATAATATCGGAAATCCAATTTGAATCTTCTCCGCCCATTGTGATAGAATCACTAATATATTGAGAGAGTTCAGGATAATCTTCGTTTAAATACCATCCGTTATACATAACAATAAACAAATTATTGATTGTATTATTAACAGAGCTAATACTAAAATACTTATAATTTTTATAATTAAGACCGCAATAACCAAGTAATAAAACACCGCTCATTGCTACACTTAAAATACCTGCAATAGCTTTTTTTCTTTCTTTTGCACAAAATATAAATCTTGCAATAAAGAATACTCCGAGAACTGCTATAAGATAAACAAATGTCGGACGAACCATAATTAAAACAAAACAATAAAGACCTAAAACAATTGCTTTGTAGATTTGCGGATTTTTTAAATAAGAAAAAATAATATAAATTAAAACCACTGTACAGAATAGCGAAAGAGATTCAGTAAGAGTACAAAAATCCCAATTAAATACACAAGGAGCTATTCCGTAAAAAAGAGAAACCAAACATAAAATATATCTGTTGCTAAAGAGCTTTCTTCCTGCAAAATAAAGAATAACTACCGAGAAAAGTGAAAGAATAGACTGAACTAATGAAACGGTTTCATGAAAACTTATATCACAGGTGAAATTATTTGAAATAAAATGAACGATATTTAAAAAATAAGGATAACCGGGAGTTCTGAAAATATCGGTTTGTCCTAAAAAGATGTTATGGCTGTAGTCTGTATAAGAGCCGCTATCATAATAAATAGTATAATAAGCAAAATGAGAACTATACCAAAGTCTAAAAATTGCAACTATTAAAACAGTTGTAAAAAGCGGATGTTTACTGACTTTTTGAATGAATTTTTCTATTGCTTTTTGGCTTTCTCCACCGATGGAACAAATTAAAAACACTAAGAAAAAACATATAATAAGTCCAAAAAATATTATAGACTTTTGAGTGTTTACAAGTGGTTTAGTAAAACCGCTTTCATTAAAAAATACAACCAAAAAATTAGTAAAAGCAATAGATGCCAATACTGAATTTATTAAAAACACAAAGTATGTTAAATATTTTTTGTAGTTTGATTTTAAATCTAATTTATACTGCATATAACAACCCCATTTTCTTATAATAAATATAACATAAATTAGTTATATTTTCAACTTAATTTATCAATATTTAAAAAATTATAAATATTTTATAAAGAAATGTTAATTTTATTGCTTATTTTTAAAATATATAGTATAATTACATTAAATTTATTGGCAGATTAATTTTAAGAAGGAAATATTTAATGAATTTTTTTAATAATTTTTGGGATAATGTGCTTCATATAGATAAAATTCTTGAGCCGCTTGTAACCACTCAACCTTTTTGGAGCTATTTTATTTTAGCATTTATAATTTTTGCCGAAACTGCTTTTGTTGTAACCGCTTTTTTGCCGAGCGATGTTATATTATTTGCCGCTTGTTCGCTTATGATGGTGCATAGAGGCTGTTTTAACCCGTTTATACTGATACCGCTTTTTTATATATCGGCGGTTTTAGGTGATTCGCTCAATTTTGCAATCGGCAGATTTTTTAAAAAAGAAGTTAATAAAACAGGCAAAATTTTATTTATAAAAACCGAAAACCTTGAAAAAACTAATATTATTTTTGAAAAATCCGGCGGTACTGCGGTTGTTTGTTCAAGATTTGTTCCGCTTCTTCGCTCACTTGTTCCTTTTGTAACCGGCGTTAGTGACGAAGAATATAAATGGTTTCTTAAAAGAAATATAATAGGTGTCGGAATTTGGACGGTGCTTTATTGCTCGCTGGGTGTTTTATTCGGACAAATTAATTTTGTTAAAGAACATTTTGGTCTTGTTGCAATAGCGGTTTGCTTGCTTTGTATTGTTACTGCATCAATTTCGTTTGTTGTAAGAAAGCTTATTTTAGAGAAAAAAGATAAAAGAAAAGGTAAATAAATGACTTGGTTTTTTGATTTAATTACAAACCCTATTATTGTTGCTGGTGTTACTGCTTGGTTTAATGCACAGGTTTTGAAAACAATAATTTATTGGGTGGTTAATAAAAAATTTGATATTTGGCGTCTTTTCGGCGATGGCGGAATGCCAAGCGGTCATTCTGCTACTGTTACATCAATCGCTATGATAAGCGCTTTAATTTATGGAACAGGCTCGTTTCAATTTGCTATTAGCACAATGCTTGCGGTTATCGTTTGTCACGATGCAATGGGTGTCAGACAGGAAACAGGCAAGCAGGCGAAGGTTTTAAACGAGATTATGAAATCTTTTGATATTTTATTAAAAGACGCTTTGCCTGAAGTAAAGTTAAAAGAATTTGTCGGTCATACGCCTTTTCAGGTTTTTACAGGCATTATAATCGGAATTGTACATGGACTTATTATTTATTTTCTGTTTTTTGTTTAAATAATCGGAGATTTTTAAAATGGAAGGAATTTTAATTGTTGCTATTGTTACTATAACTTTAGCATTGATTTTTTATACTGTCGGCGTTTGGTCAGAGCATAAAAGCAAAATTTTAAAAATCAGACATTTAATTTTCTTTTGGCTAGGACTTTGTATGGATACAACCGGCACTCTTTTAATGGGACAATTAGCGAAAAAATCTATCTTTTCGGGCGAGTTGTCGCTTCATGGCATAACCGGTGCTTTAGCTATTGTTTTAATGATTATTCATGCAGTTTGGGCAACGGTTGTTTTAGTGAAAAACAACGAAAGCTCGGCTAAAAATTTTCATAAATTCAGTATAGTTGTTTGGGCAATTTGGCTAGTGCCTTATATTTTAGGAATGGTAATAGGTATGAAATAAAAAAGCTTTGAGAATTTTCTCAAAGCTTTTTATATTATTAAAATCATTAAAAGGTAAGTTAAAAGAGCGAAAGCAGCACCGGCAAAAACATCTTTTATAAAATGCACACCGCATAGCACTCGTAAACAAGCTAAAATAAACGCTAAGCTTAAAAAATTAAGTCCTAGTGAAATATTAAAATGTAACATCATAAAGGCAATTACAAATGCCGAAAAAACATGGCGGGATGGGAATGATTTGCCCGATTTTGCGTTAGAAGTAATAGGGTCGGCGTTGTATTTTTCATAAGGTCTTTTGGCATTGAAAAAGTGGCGAAAGACGCTTAAAACAATAAAAGATACAAGCGGGAAGAGTATGTAATAAATTAAATCTTTATTTTTTATGTAAACTAAATAGCACAAAAACAAAGGATAAAAAGCAAAAACAAAATATGTTATTATTTTGTTTGAATATAGGCATAAATTCTTTATTTTTGGGTGTTGGACATAATAATCCATCAGCTTTAAATATGATTTTTTGTTCATCTCAACCTCGTGAAGTTTGTTTTTTGTTATTATAAACTATTTTTTAAAAAAATTCAATAAAATTAATGCAGTATGAGTTTTATTTAAGCACTAAATGAATTTAATTGAATCCCTCCGTCTTGCCTGCAAGGCAAGCCACCTCCCTTTGACAAGGGAGGCTCAATAGGTGCGGCGGCACAAGGCACCGCCCTACGAGATAGTGCTTACATAGAAACCATTCAGCAAGTCGTCACGTCAGCAAGTCGTCACGCCCTACGAAACTTATACAGGTTGGGCGAGTAGGGATGAAATGGCAATAACATTATATTTATAAAACTTTAAAACATAAAATTTCAATTTAAAAATCCGCTACCGAATAGTTGGTAGCGGATTAAAAAATTTATGGGGTTTGGAGTTTGCCGTTTTCAAAGTCTTTTTCTGCGTTTTGTTTTGCTATATAATGCAGCTTTTTACCTGTTGCATTATAAGGAATTTCATCAACAAAACAATAATATCTAGGGCATTTATAAGATGATAAATCAGGGCTGTTAGCACAATATACATTTAACTCTTTTATTGTTAAGCTGTCATCTGATTTTTTAACATAAGCAACAATAGCTTCGCCTCTTGCTTTATCTTTAACCGCAGTTACAATACAATCTTCGACCTTTTCATTTTTATTAATAACTTCTTCAACCTGTGCGGGATAAACATTTTCGCCACGGCTGATAATCATATCGTCTTTTCTGCCGGCAATAGTTATATATCTGTTTTCATCCCAAGTTCCAAGGTCATGGGTATACATCCAGCCTTTATAAAACTTTTCTTCGGTTAATTCTTCGCTATCAGGGTAGGAGAGTACTGATTTATAACAAGAATAGATAATAATTTCGCCCAGTGTTTCTCCGTCTGTTGCCACTATGTCATCAGGCTCTGCTTTGCGGTCTTCGTATACATTAACAATTCTGACTTCATCATCGGTACAGCTTCCGCCTGCACTACCTGCCATTTCAGGTAAGTCATAAGGGCGCAAAAATGTATTCCAAAATGTTTCGGTTGTTCCGTAGCCGTTAAAGATATTAGGAGTCAACAACTGTTGATATCTAATGCAAGCCTCTTTTTCAAGCGGACTGCCCATTGTAACGATACCTTTTAATTTTGACAAGTCGCTAGGGTGTCTTTCCTGGCGAGAAGCTAAATTATTAAGGATTGCCGGCACGCCGATTAAAAATGAAACATTATATTTTTCTGCATATTCAAGGCAGGTTTTTGCACTGAACATTCTAAGTGCTACTACTGTTGCACCAACATAAAACGACGGAGTAAGTCCGCCTGAATGAAGTCCGCCACGATGAAACCAAGGAGTCATATTCATAGTAACATCTTTAGGAGATAGCGGAAAATGCATTAAAACATCATGAGCCGACAAAACTTCGTTAGCATTATTCACAGGGATTGCTTTAGGAAGTCCTGTTGTGCCTGAAGTATAAAGGCGTGTAACTTCGTCATAGATATTATGTTCTGCATTTACATCGGGCTCGGTATCTTTTTCATTTTTATAATATTCATCAAAGAATATATGACCTTTTGGAAGTTCAGGTCTTTTATTATGAAAATCTACCGCCAAAATAACTTTAGGTTTATTTTCGCAAAGCTCCAGTGCTTTTAAAGCCATAGAAGCTATTTCAACATCATAAACATAAACTTTTGGTTGGTTTCTATCAATCATTTTTGCGGTTTCGCCCGGTGCTAAATTAAAATTAGCAGGTGAATTGATTGCACCTATTTTTTGTGGCGCAACATAGCAAAAAGCAAACTCAGGAGAGTTGAAAAGCTGATACAAAATGACATCATTTTTTTCTACACCATCGTTTTTAAGTGCATTGGCAAACTTGTTACACTCTTGGTTTAATTCATAATAAGTCCATTTTTTATCATGAACAGGGTCGATTAACGCAAGTTTATTTTTATATCTTCTTACATTTCTTAAAAATCCCGAAATCCAGTTAAAACTGCTCTCAAAAATCGGTTTGAATTTATCAATATCATATGTATAGTTCATTAGCCTTCGTACCTTCCTACAATAATACTTGAGTTTTGACCGCCAAATCCAAGTGCGTTAGACATAGCAACAGAAATATCAGCCTTCTTAGGCTCTTTTGTTACGATATTAGCATTACATTCAGGATCAACTTCATCACAATTGACTGTTGGCGGTATTATACCGGTTTCGATTGCTTTAATACAAGCGATACACTCAGTAATTCCGCCGGCACCCATTAAGTGACCTGTAGCACCTTTTGTTGAGCTAACTAAAACATCTCTGTCACCAAAAACATTTCTGATAGCGGTTGTTTCAGCAATATCGCCTTTTAAAGTTGCAGTACCGTGGGCATTTATATATCCAATATCATCAGCACAGATACCTGCATTATTAATAGCGATTTTCATACATTCGGCAGCGCCTGAACCGTCGGGAGCAGGGGCAACCGGATTATAAGCATCGGTGTTATTAGCACAACCGAGCAATGTTGCAATGATTTTTGCGTTTCTTTTCTTTGCGTGTTCTTCTGTTTCTAAAATGATTGCACCGCCGCCTTCGCCGATTACAAAGCCGTTTCTATTAACATCGAAAGGACGGGAGCTGCCTGTTTTAGAAAGTGCACCGCTTAAAGTTAAGCTATTTATAACCAATGGGCTTACTGCCGATTCGCCGCCCATAACAATCATCATATCAGCCATACCGCTTTGTAAAATCATATTAGCGGTCATAATAGCATCGCCGCCTGAAGAACAAGCGGTACTTACAGTAATGCTAGGTCCTTTTATACCGTATTCAATAGAAAGGTAAGCGGCTGCGATATTACCCATAACTTTAGCTAAAAATTTAGGGTTTACATGTTTGCCTTTTAGTTCATAATTAACCTGAGTTTCGCCTGTTGTGTTCATTCCGGCAAGGGCAGTACCCATAACTATACCTGTTCTGTTAGCGTCAAACTCTTCAATTTCTGCTTGATTAATTGCTTCTTTAGCAGAAACATAAGCAAACTGCATAAAAGGGTCCATATCGCTTGAGAGTTTTGCCGTCATATAATCTCTGGGTTTGAAATTTTTAATTTCAGCAGCTCTTTTTAAAGGCAATTTTTCAGTATCAATTTTAGTTATTTCTTCAATACCGCATTCACCGTTTAACAAAGCATTCCAATAATTTTCAACGCCAATTCCTATCGGAGTTACTGCACCGATACCGGTTATAACTATCTTTTTCATATAACACCGTCCAACATTTTTACTTTAGTTTAAAGTTTTTCTTCAATATAATTAACTAACTCGCCGATTGTTTCAACACGCGCGTCAAGTTCAATCTCTTTATCAACTACATCTTCAATATCAACCATTAATTCAACTACATCAAGTGAATCAAGACCGATATCAAGAAATTTTGTATCATCATTTAATTCTTCTTTGTCACAGCTATATTTTTCAACAAGAATATTAATAAGTGCTTCTTTTATCATAGTTTTTGTCTCCTTAATAAAAATACTACATATAGTTAGTGGTTTGAAAATATAAAAAAGTTACTAAAAGTTTATATTTTATTTTTTTTCATAATAAAACCGTCCTTAAATTTTCTTTAGGACGGTTGTTATTAATTTTATTTAAAAGTTAAAGAATTTTTGTTTAGCGAGTTTATAAAGTTCGTTAATTGCTGGTATTAAAAGTGCTAAAAGCAAGCATTTAATAACTTGATCGATAGCAAGAGAACTTATTTTTAAGAATGTTGCGGCCGGTGTAAACATAACCATAATAGCCAAAACCAAAGCACATACAACAGTTGTAAATATCATAAACGGATTTCTAAACAATTCTAACGAGAAAATAGATTTTTCTGTTCTGTTTGAATAGCCAAGCATTAATGCACCTAAAACAAAAACGGTGTAATAATATTCTTCACCAAACTTATATTTATTACCGAAGAAGTAAGCGACAAGCGATACTACAACCATACTTAAAACGCCTACTGCGACATCAATAGAAAATTCTTTTCCGACTATATTATCGTTTTTATAAATAGGGCGTAACAAAACTTTTTTATGAGCCGGCTCAAAAGCTATTGAGAATGTTGATATAGAGTTAAAGAACAATCCGGCAAATAATATTAACATTGGTGTTAAAACAGATGTTCTAAAGAACAAAAGTCCTAAAATCATTGAAACAATAAGCGCTAGGTTTGTTGTAATAAACTGTTTTAATGATTTTCTGATATTAAGGTAAGTTCCCTTGATTTCTTTAATACCTTGAACAATAGAAGTAAAGCTGTCGTCGGTTATAATAAGCTCTGAAGTGCTTTTTGAAAGCTCTGTACCGCTAAGTCCCATAGCACAACCTACATCCGCTTCTTTTAAAGCAATTGCATCAGAAACGCTGTCGCCTGTAATAGCAACGGTTTTACCCGATGCTTGCCAGCGTTTTACAATTCGCAAGCGTTGTTGTGGGGTAATATCAGCGTAAACCGCAATGTTTTCAAATTTTTCTGCTAATTCTTCATCGCTCATATTATCAAGCATTTCGCCTGAAACGCAGATTGAATTTTCATTAAGTAAATCAATCTTTTTAGCTGATGCGGTAGCGTTTTCAAGGTTATCGCCTGTAACCATAATTGTACGGATGCCGGCTTCATTACAATCTTCAAGCTCGATTTTTGCATCAAATCTAGGCAAGTTTGTAACGGCAATAAGACCTGAAAAAGTTAAATCATTCTCAATTAACTCGGCTGACGGCATTGACGGCAACTCATCAAGTTGTTTATAAGCGATACCGATTACCCTATAAGCCTGAGATGACAACTCTTTAATGGTTTTTGATAATGCTTCTGTGCTGACGCCATTGCATTTTTCAATAATTTTATCGGCAGTACCTTTTACAATAGCGTATGGTTTGCCGTCGATAAGACAGATTACTGTTTTTAATTTTCTTTCAGAATCAAGCGGAATTTCACCCATTCTAGGATATTCAGCATCAATATCGGTTTTATTGATTTTTAAAACTTTAAAAGCTGCTGATAAAATGGCTGTTTCAACAATATCGCCATAATGTTTTTCTCTTCCGAAATCATCAATAATAACATCGCCATCGCATGTAAGTGCCGCTAATTTTAACATAGAAGCAACTTCATCAGGTGCAAAGTTATCAATATCATATAAATTATTATTAATAAAAACCTTTGCGGCTTTCATTCTGTTTTGAGTTAATGTACCTGTTTTATCACAGATAAAAACGTTTGTAGCACACATAGTTTCAAGCGATGAAATTTTCTTTATAATACAATTTTTTCTCTTTGCCCGACGCATTCCCATTACAAGATTAAATGTAACTAACAATGAATAAGCACAAGGAACGGTAGAAGAGAACAAAATTGAAGAAATAAGCAAAAATTCACGCCAGTCATAATGAGTTCTGCCGATAAACATACCAAGAACAAAGAAAACTATGCTTAATACCAAAAACGCTGAAGTTATAACAGCCATTGTTGTTTTGATTTTAGCCTGAACAGGAACAATTACATTTTCTTCACGAAGTAAAGCGGTTATTTTTTTGCCACGCTCGGTTTCGGCACCGGTATCAACAACAATTGCTTTACACTCGCCAAAAGCTACGCAACAACCCGAATAAACCATATTTGTTCTTTTTGAAATATCTTCAATATCAACGCAAATATCAAGAGCACTTTTTTCAACGGTAGAAACCGTACCGGTTATAACAGACTCTTCACAACGAAGATTTTTTGACTCGATAAGTCTTGCATCAGCCGGAATATAATCGCCTTCACGCAAGATAATAATATCACCCGGAACTAAACTTACAGAGCTTACTCTTTTTTCTTTACCGCCACGAATTACTGAAACCATTGAAGAAAACGACTGACTTCTTGAGATAATTCGCTTGTTTACAACTGTTTCAACAAAAGCGACAATGAAAATATAACAAAGCAAGCAGAAAATTAAAACTGCCGGAACTCGAAAAGCCTTGTCCATTGCAACAAAATCATAGCCTAAATATAAAAGCGAAGCAATCATACCGATAATAAAGGTATAACTTTTTAACTGTTCACCGAGATTTTTTAAAAACGATTTATTCTCAATAGAATAAAGGGTGTTTTTACCGTAGGTTTTGTATCCCGCTGACACAGCTTTATCAGATAGTCCGTTTTCGGTATCGGACTCAAAATATTGAACAATCTCATCGATTGAAGTTGAATGCCAAATCAAAACATAATCCTCCAAATTAAAGTTATATTCATTCTAACATAAAACTTTGCTTTTTTCAATATATTTTGCTTGTGACAGACATAAAATTTATAATATGATGATGAATTTTTTAAAATTTTATATTGTTTTATTGATTTTTTATTAAAAAAGTTATATAATAGTTTCCAGATTATTATTAGTTATGAGAGGTGCATAAAATGGATTATAATGCTGTTTTAAACAGATGGATTGAAAGGGCTAAAGATGACCCTGATTTAAGAGAAGAACTCGAAAAAGTTAAGGGAAACGATAGCGAGATTGAAGACAGATTTTATAAGGAGCTTGATTTTGGTACTGCCGGACTTCGTGGTGTTATCGGAGCCGGTACTAACAGAATGAATATATATATTGTAGGTAAGGCAACACAGGGTATTGCAAATTATTTATTAAAAAACTTTGAAAACCCTACTGTTGCGGTTGCTTATGATTCAAGAATAAAATCAGAGCTTTTTGCCCGTACTACTGCAAGCGTTTTTGCGGCAAACGGAATTAAAGCGTATATTTATGATGAATTAAAGCCTACACCGATGCTTTCGTTTGCGGTTAGATACCATAAATGTGCGGCAGGTATTAATGTTACTGCAAGTCACAACCCTGCTAAATACAATGGTTACAAGGTTTACGGCGATGATGGTTGTCAATTAACTCTTGAGGCAACAAATGCAGTTTTAGACGAGATCAAAACCATTGATGTTTTTGATGATGTTAAATGGGTTGATTTTGACAAGGCTATGAAAGATGGTTTGATTGAGTTTATCGGCGAAGAAGCTTGTAAGGCTTATTTTGACGAAGTTCAGAAAAAAGCTATTAATCCACAGGTTTTTGCTGATGGCAAGTTTAAAGTTGTTTACTCTCCGTTAAACGGTGCAGGTAACAAGCCTGTCAGAGAGATTTTAAGAAGATGCGGCGTTGAGAATGTTACAGTTGTAAAAACTCAAGAGTTGCCTGACGGTAATTTTCCTACCTGTCCTTATCCAAACCCTGAAATCAGACAGGCATTTGAAGAAGCATTAAAGGTTGCTAAAGAAGTTAAGCCTGATATTTTGCTTGCTACTGACCCTGACTGCGACCGAGTTGGTATTGCGGTAGAAAAAGACGGCGATTACAAGCTTATGACCGGTAACGAAGTTGGCGTTATGCTTCTTAACTACATTTTGTCACAGAAAAAAGCAAACGGCACTTTGCCTGAAAATCCTGTGGCGGTTAAAACTATTGTTTCTTCAGAGCTTGCAAGAAAGATTGCTGATAAATATTCTTGCAAATTAATTGATGTTTTAACAGGTTTTAAATTCATCGGCGAACAGATAAAATTGCTTGAAGAAAAGGGCAGAGATGATGATTTTGTTTTAGGCTTTGAAGAAAGCTACGGTTATCTCGCCGGCTCTTATGTTAGAGATAAAGACGCTGTTATTGCATCAATGCTTATTTGCGAAATGGCAGCTTATTATAAAACACAGGGCAAGTCATTGATTGATGTTATAAACTCGCTTTACGAAGAATACGGCTATTATTTGCACACCCAATTAAGCTTCACATTTGAAGGAATCAGCGGTATGAAGAAAATGGCTGATATTATGGACAATTTCAGAAAAAATCCACCGGAAGAGTTTAACGGTTACAAGGTAGAAAGCTATGCCGATTACGAGAGTTCAATTAAGACTGACAAGTTAAGCGGGGAAGAAACAAAAATTCTTTTGCCGAAGTCTAATGTTTTAGCTTATAATCTTGAAAAGGGTGCCAGCGTTATTGTTAGACCGTCAGGCACAGAGCCAAAGGTTAAAATTTATCTTACAGTTGTCGGAAACTCTTATGAGAAAGTCGAAAAGGCTAAAGAAGAATTTGAGAAATATTTTAACGATTTAATTAAATAATTTAGAATAAAAAAACTCGGCAGTTTATAAACTGCCGAGTTTTTGTTTGCTATTGTTTTTTTGAGCCGATTTTTCTTATTAAATATACGCTTAGAATTAAAACTCCTGTTACAATTAATATTCCAAGCATTCCTTCGCCCATTATATAAAGTGAATTTAAAAACGCTTCATAATTCATGAATTTCTCTCCTTTTTATGCTACGAAATTTAGGATTAATCCACCGGCAATTACCGAAGCTATTTGTCCCGAAACATTAGCACCGACGGAATGCATAAGTAAAAAGTTATTCGAATCTTCTTTAAGTCCCATTTTATGAATAACTCTTGCTGACATTGGAAAAGCCGAGATACCGGCAGCACCTATCATAGGATTGATTTTGTTTTTTGAAAATAAATTTAAAAACTTTGCAAAAAACACACCGCCAACCGTATCAAATATAAAAGCAACAAGTCCTAAAGCTAAAATTAAAAGTGTTTCGTAATTTAAAAAATCATCTGCTTTCATTTTAGAAGCAACCGTAATACCTAATAACAAGGTTACAAGATTTGCGAGTACATTTTGTGCGGTATCTGATAATGAATTTAAAACTCCGCATTCTCGAATTAAATTACCAAACATTAAAAAGCCGACCAAAACCACTGCTCTCGGGGCACAAATACCCGTTATTATTGTAACGATTATAGGAAACAAAATTTTAGTAAGTTTTGAAACTTGAGTATTTTTATATGGCATTTTAATTAATCGCTCTTTTTTTGTAGTTATAAGCCTTATTACAGGCGGCTGAACTATTGGAACAAGTGCCATATATGAATAGGCCGCAACTATTATTGCACCTATGTATTTTGTGCCTAAAAAGTTTGCAACAAAAATTGAAGTCGGACCGTCGGCTGCACCGATTATTGCAATAGATGCTGCATCTTTCAGTTCAAATCCAAATAATGAAGCTAAACTTAAGGTAAAGAAAATTCCAAACTGTGCCGCTGCACCGAAAAGCATTAATTTCGGATTTGCTAAAAGCGGACCAAAATCAATCATTGCCCCAATTCCGATAAATAAAATCAATGGAAAAAGCTCATTAGCTATGCCTTTTTCAAAAAGCAAATCTACAATTCCGATTTCGCGTATGCCATTATATATTTGGTCAACTGCACCGGATAAAGGCAAATTTACTAAAATAGCTCCAAACCCCATTGGCAAAAGCAAAGCCGGCTCCATATCTTTCTTAATTGCAAGAAAAATTAATAATCCGCCTATCAGCCACATAACAATCATTTGCGGTGTTATATTAAATAAATTTTCATATAATGTGCTCATCTTTTTCTCCTTACACAAAAATCAAATAACAAGTAAATATATACTATAAAAAAATAATATATACAATATTAAATCAATTCTCTTAACAAAAAATTAACATATTTTAAAATAAATTTACGCTTTCTTGATAAAAAAATCTTTTTTTACTATTTATTTTAATTTGTTTATGTGGTAAAATTATCTTATTAAGAATTAGGGATTGTATAAATCATGACTATAAAAAAGAGTTTAAAAAAATATTTTAAATTTTCTATTAAAGATACATGTAATTCGATACTTGTTTTGTTTTCAGCTTGGTGTATTTGTTGGGGACTAAGCTATATTGATAATGTAGGTAATTTCTTTTTTTCTGTGTTTTTACTTGCTGTTTTTATAATATCACTTTGCACTAAAGGTTTTTTTTACGGAATTGTAAGCTCTTTTATCAGCGTTATTATAAATAACTTCTTTTTTACATATCCGTTTTTGAAATTTAATTTTACTCTTTCCGGTTATCCCCTTAATATTATATGTTCTTTGACCGTTGCGATTATTACAAGTATTTTAACAACAAAAATTAAAGAACATTCTCAAATAAAAATTGAGGCTGAAAAAGAAAAGACAAGAGGCAATCTTTTGCGTTCGGTTTCTCATGACCTTAGAACACCGCTTACTTCAATAATAGGTGCAAGCTTGGTTATTAAAGATAATGTTGATACTCTTTCTAAAGAAAAAATTGTCGAGTTATCCGGTGATATAGCAGAAGACGCTCAATGGCTTATAAGAATGGTTGAAAATATTTTATCAATTACAAGATTGGATAACAAAGAAAATGCCAAAATTACTAAAAATGATGAAATTGTTGATGAAATAATTGAAAGCTCGGTTGTTAAATTTAAAAAGTATTTTCCTGAAAAAAAGGTTAATGTAAGTGTACCGAATGAATTAATAATGGTTCCTATGGACGCTACTTTAATTGAACAAGTTATAGTTAATTTGTTAGAAAACGCCGCTATTCATTCTAACAGCGATGAACAAATAGAGCTAAATGTTAAAAAAGAAAACTCTTATGCGGCTTTTGAAGTAATAGATCATGGCGACGGTATTGACGAGAAAATTTTGCCTAAAATTTTTGAGGGTGCACATAGCGTTAAAAATATGAATGAAACAGATGAAAAGAAAAATATGGGCATCGGACTTTCGGTTTGCAATACGATTGTTAAAGCTCACGATGGTTATATGAGCGCTGAAAACAGACAAGAAGGCGGCGCAGTTTTTAAATTTTATATTCCACTTGAGGAGGAAGATTATGAAGCGTACAGCTTTGATAGTTGAAGATGAAAATAGTATTTCTAATTTTTTATCAACAGTTTTGACTGTAAATAATTTTAATGTGATCAGAGCAACAACCGGTAGTGAAGCTTTTATGATGATTTCATCACATTGCCCTGATATTGTTTTGCTTGATTTAGGTCTTCCTGATATGGATGGACAAAATATAATTTCAAAAATTCGTGAATGGTCAAATGTTCCGATTATTGTTGTTTCGGCTCGCTCAAGAGAAAAAGATAAAGTTGATGCACTAAATGCCGGTGCTGATGATTATATAACAAAGCCATTCGGTACCAGCGAATTAATAGCAAGGGTAAATACTGCACTTCGTCATGCAAGCAATACAAATGGAAATGATTTATATGATGTTCAGTTTTTTGTTTGTGAAGAACTTGTTATTGATTTTAATAAACATCATGTTTATATTGCTTCAGAGGATGTTCATTTAACTCAGAATGAGTTTAAATTGGTATCGCTTTTGGCTAAACATGCCGGAAAGGTGCTTACTTATGACTTTTTGAAGAAAAATATATGGGGACCTACTTTAGAGAATGATAACCGAATTTTGCGTGTAAATATGGCAAATATCAGAAGAAAAATTGAAAAAAATCCTGCTGATCCTGAGTTTATTTTTACCGAAATCGGCGTTGGTTACAGAATGGCAGACGGAGAGTTGAAATAAATTTTGTAATAAATTTATTTTTTTAAGTTTATATTGTCGAAATTTGTGTTTTTAGTGTTTTTAAAAATCAAATTAAAATAAAAAACTCCAAAATTTAATAAAAAAGGGTTGACAATTTGCTGCCATTGGTGTATTATATATAGGCACTCAAAAAAGTGCTTAAATATAGCGGAGTGGAGCAGCCTGGTAGCTCGTCGGGCTCATAACCCGAAGGTCGTTGGTTCAAATCCAGCCTCCGCAACCATTTGAATGTACGCCTATGTTTACGGTATATGTGCCGTCAATATGGGCGTATATTTCTGTTACAAGGCTTTTTATTGCAGATGCACTATTATCATCATCCCAATTTTTTATTGCGTTTTCAAGCATTTTTACAATGTCTTGGGGACGCATTTTTTGTTTTTCTTCTCGTTCGTTTGCTGATATTATATCTTCAAGTTCGGATTTTTTTATTCTTAATCTGTCGATTTCGTCTGACATTTCTACAAAATCAGGTTTTTTCATTAAAACTTGCAAGCCGTTATTAATTTTAGTTGTAATTTCGTTTAATTCTCTTTTTTCTTTTGACAAATCTTTTGAAGCCGAGTTTAATCGGTCGCAGATTTCGTTAGCGACTTTTTCAAAATCTGTATGTAGCAAATATTCTTTAACATTTGTAATTACAAATTCTTCAATTTCATTTGCGTGTATATTCGGAACTTTACAAGTATGGGTACGATACTTATTGCCACAAACATAATTTCTGTATTCATAGCCTTTTTTATTTGTGCTTGTATGACCTACAAAAGTAGCACCACAACAATCGCACTTAATTAATCCTGTAAGTAAATATTGTCTTTTAGCCTTATTTGTTGCTTGTCTATTGCTTTTCATTCGTTTTTGCACCCTTTCCCAAGTTTCTTTATCTATTATTTTAGGTATTGCATCTTCTATTCTTACGCAATTTGGATTAGGCTTTCCGCCTGCCCATTTTCGCAAGAGCTTTACTTGGCGTTTATTCCAAGTATAGACACCAATATATCTTTCGTTTCTTAGAATTGATGATAGACTGTTATTTCCTATTGGGCGATTACGCTTTCCCATTGTGCCTTTTAAGGCATTTATTATTTGGGTATAACTTTTACCGTCTGCATACATTTCGTAGATTTTACGCACTGTTTTGGCTTCATTTTCGTTGATTACATACTTTCCGTCAACAATATCATATCCAAGTGGGGGAGTACCGCCTAAAAATGCACCTTGTTTTGCTCTTGCGTGTACTCCTGCCATTGATTTTTGGCGAGTTTCCAAAACATCTCGTTGTCCCATTCCTACGGTAAGCAATTCAATCAAAAAATCATTACTGTTTGTAATATCGCCGAGTTTTTGTGTGCAGGAAATGACCTTAATATTTAACATTAACATCATTTTTCGAAAACTAAACCAATCTCCTACATCTCGACTACCGCGAGTAACATCATAAATAACAACTGCGTCAAATTTATGTGCTGAAGCATCAGCAAGCAATTCTTGAAAACCTTGTCTGTCGGTGTTAGTGCCAGACTGAGCTTCATCTTTATATGTTCGCATTAAATTATAATTATGCTCTTTGCAATACTTTGTTATTGCTTCTAATTGATATGCTATTGAGTTTTCTGTTTGTAGATCTGTTGAATATCTAGCGTAACCTACACACCTTAAATTATACATAATAAAAACACCTTCCTTTTTTTAAACCCCTCGAATTCGATAGGGTTAAAATTCATACTTGAATAAGGTAAGGTGTTGTGATATACTTTAATTGTGTTTGTCGACACAGTATATCGGTGAGTACACCTTACCGATAGCCCCTTATCCTGCTACAACAGGGTAGGGGGATTTTTTTATTTAATTTTAATAGTTTTTGTTTTAGTCCAACTTGAATACAATTTTTTGCCTTTTGAGAATGAACGGATTTGAACCTTGTATTTGCCTTTTTTAAGTCCTTTCAGCACTTTGGTAGTAGATTTTTTGGTGTTATAAGTTTTATACTTCCATTTGCCTTTAATCTTGTATCTAACCTGAAAACCTACTGCGTTTTTAACCTTTGTGTATTTAACTTTAAATTGTTTTTTCCCGGAAGTTAATTTTATTGTAGGTGTGTTTACGCTAACATATGTTACATTTGAAGTATTATTTTGTGTGGTTGTATTAATAGTTGTTTGATTTTGGCTATTGTAATTATTATAATACTCGGTTTTCAAAGTTATGCCACATATAGTACAGGTTTTTCTTCTTAAACCCATTTCATCATTTGTAGCTTTAATAATAATTTCCCAATCGCTTTCTTTATGACCCTTTGCAGGGGTGGTTATACTATCTATTGAAGATTTGCATTTATTGAATCTAATACAATGTTTTGACATTAAACCTGTTTCAATACAAGTAGCTTCTTTATCAACAGACCATTCACTTGAATAGTTATGACCTAATTTTGTATTTTCAACTTCTTTTGTATTAGTCTTATTACATCTATCACATTTTGCCGTTTCTGTGCAATTAGTTGTGCAAGTTGCATTATTATCAGAAAAATAATTTGTAAAACTATGATTTAATTTAGGTATTATACTTTGTTGAGAAAAAATCTTTCCACAAATTGAACAGTGAATACCAGAAGTTAATCCATATGATTCACATGTTGGTTCAATAGCTTTATCTGTAACTAATACATGTTCATTTGTATCACAATAATATTTATATTTAATATTATTTTCTTTTGCATATTTTTCTGCATATGAATCTTTTTTTAAGTATATAATTAAATTTGATTGGCACTCTTCAAATATATCATCTCCGAGATTCAATACGTTTTGTGGTATTGTTACATGTGATAATGACGTACAATATCTAAATGCTTTTTCACCAATATTTTTCACACTATTAGGGATTATTAACTCTTTCAATGACGAACAAGCAAAAAACGCCCAATTTCCTATACTTATTATACTATCACTTATTATGATATTTGAAAGATAGTTTCGATCTGCAAATGCGTGGTCTGCTATAAGCCTAGTGTTTTTTTTAATTGTATATTTTTGCGGGAGATTACTATTAGTATCTATCAAATAATTCCCTATATATAAAACGCCATTTTCCCAGTTGGATTCATCATTATAAATTGCCGTATCATCAAATACCCAATGTCCAATGCTTGTTACGCCATTTTCAATTGTTATATTTGCTAATGAACTGCAATACTGAAATGCACAATTGCCAATTGATATTACACTATTTGGAATTGTGATTTTTTCTAAATGTTTAGAACTATAAAATGCATAAGCACTTATGTTTTTTACACTATCAGGGATGATTACACTTTTTAATGATGAACAATCAGAAAATGCATATTCACCGATGCTTATTACTATTTTTCCATTTATAACAGATGGTATTTCAAGTTCGTTATCATGTCCTATATATCGATTGATTTCTATAGTATTGTCATCGAGAACAGTATAGTCAAAATCACCACTTCTTTCGGCACTTGTACTTAATTGCACAAATACTAAAACATTTATTATTACACATAAACACATTAAAATAGATATTAGTTTTTTCACATGTATTACCCCTATCCTGCTTCATTTTCGACTGTTTCTATCGGCTTTATATCGTCATAGAAATGGTCTTTTTTTATATGCTTTAATTCGTGTTCTAATGCTTCTTTTTGCCTTTTAGGGCAGAGATTAGAGTTAATATAAACTTCAAATGTACCGTCAGGGTTTGGTACCGTTACACCGTTAATATGTTTCGGTAACGCAACAAGACGCACAAAATAATCCATTAATCATCATTCTTTCTTAAAGCGTCAATTATTTTTACTGCTTGTTCGATTTCTTCTTTTGTACATCCTTTCGCTACTGAAAACAACATTTTGCCTTCCGGGCGATACTTTAAAAACTCCAAATATTCTTTCATTTCCTTATCGTCTTCGGTAAGGTTTTTTTCATTTCCCAAAAGTTAATCTACTGTTACATCAAAGTATTCAGCGATTTTTTCAAGAATTTCCGTAGTAGGTTTTACGTCTTTGCCGAGTTCTGCGTTTTTCTTCCAAGAAGAAATACTACCTTTATTGAATCCTGTTTCAATAGCAACTCGAGATGGCTTTACACCTTTTTTATTACATAGGTCAATAAACTTGTCATAAAACACAAATAACACCTCGTTTTTTTGTGCAACATTAATAAAGTTTAATTAATTAGACTTTTTCTATTGACAAGTTCAATCAAATGACTTATAATTAAGACAAAGTTTAAACGATTAAACTTTTAGAAATACGAAAAAGGTTGAAAAATTAAACTAATATGTTACTAATTTGTTTGACGACTACATTATATCATATTAGTTTAAGAAATTCAACTATTTTTTCAAAAAAGTTGAAAGGAGTAGAATATGTGGATTGAAAAAGCAGTTGGCAAAATGCATCGTTTTAAAATTTCTAATATTGAATTGGCAGAGCATTTAAAAGTTTCACCGCAATATATTTCCGAAATTTTAAACGGAAGAATCGTAAAAAAGGGTGCAGGCACTAAGGAAAAAATCCTTAATGCAATCGAAGAAATCATTGCAAGTAAAGAATAACACAAAATCTGTCCAAAAAAACGGACAAATGAAAGGAAGTGAGCAAATTGACTGAAAAACAACAAAAAGAATTTGAAACTTCATTAGTGGAGTTTGCAATTAGAGTATTAAAAGGGGAAACGACTTCCGAAAAGGAAATTGAGATACTCCCGGAAGTCGTTAACGCAATAATTCACAATTGTTTACAATCCTAATTTCCATTTGGATCTAGGGTTGAAATAACTTGATCGTATACGGCTTTAAAGAAATCGGCAGTAGTTTTGCCACTGTCTTCATCTGCACTTGAAGTGCTTCCTTGAACTTTGGCAATGGTAATTTCTTTTGCGATTTCAACAGCCTTGTTAATGAAACCTTGATTGTGCATAATAACACCCCCTTTCGACTACATTATATATCAAAAGGGAAAATATTACAAGAAAGGAAGTGAAAATTTGGATATAAAAATAGCCGATGGTTATGAGCCATCAGCAGAAACGGTAATAAAAATATTAATGGGTTGTTCTATTGATGATTTTATAGAACATCTATTAAAAGAAAAAGCCCCCGACCGCTAGGAACAGTCGAGAGCAAATACAAATATATGTTGTGCTTATTATAGCATAGAAAGAAAGGATTGTCAAATGAATTTAACATTTATATCAATTACTGCCATTGCAGTATCAATATTTTGCTTAATTGGGTGCTTAATTGGGTGCTTATTTGAGCATTGTTGTAGTAAGCAGATTAAAGCCAATCAAGCAAAAAGACGCTTGAAAAACAAACAAAAATTAAACAGGCAAAACACTTTTGCAGAGTGCCTTTTGCCGATTGATTAAGGAGTTTATGAAACTATGAAAATAAAAATAGATAAAAAACAGCTTGATGAAATAATTAGGTTGTATCGCAAATGGGATGAAACAAAGGATAAGGATATTTTAGATTTATTTTTTAAAAGAGCAGAAAAACTACCTAAACTGAAAACCTATTATCCTAATAATGCTTATAATTACTTGATTGTTAGTTGTTTAGAGATGAAATCAAATTGTAGCAATGAAACAATCTATAAGGTCTTTGAAATTTTAGGGTTTGAATTAATAAAGGAGTAAAGATTATGTTTTATTGGTTTATCTTTGAAGATGGTTACGAAGTTTGTGTAAGGGGCTTCGATAGAATCGAATTACAACACGAAGAACAAAGACACGGAAAATTAATTAGAAAGGTTGCTGAAAACGATGAATTTATATGAAATCGAAAAAAGCCTTAATGAATTTATGGAAAAAGGCTTTGAAAAATATGTTGATACTGAAACAGGCGAATTTGACGAGCAGGGCTTTAATTTAGAACTTGCAGAATTAGAACTTGCAAAAGATGAAAAAATTGAAAACATCGGTTTGTTCATCAAAAATTTATCGGCTGATATTGTTGAATTAAAAGCCGAAGAAAAAGCACTTGCTGAAAGAAGAAAAGCAAAAGAAAATAAAGCTGAATATTTAAAAAATATTTTAGCTGTTTCGCTAGGCGGTAAGAAGTTTGAAACTGCTAAAATTGCTTTGACCTTTAGAAAATCGGAGCAAGTCAAAATCGTAGATGAAGAGAAATTACCAAAAGATTTCTTAAAAGTAAAAGTAACAGTTTCAGCAGATAAAACTGCAATCAAAAAAGCAATTAAAGCAGGACAAGCGGTTGTTGGTGCTGAACTTGTTGAAGTTCAAAATTTGCAGATTAAATAAGGAGTTGAGAAGTTAATGGGAATTCCGGTATTAATTTTAGGTGAATCCGGTAGTGGGAAATCCGCTTCAATGAGAAATTTCAAAGAGAATGAAATTGGCATTATCAATGTTGGTAAAAAGCCGTTACCTTTTAAGTCAAGCATAAAACCGTTTAATTCGGACAACTACTGCCAAATCGAAGAAGTTTTGAAAAAAGCAAAAGCAAAGTCAATAGTAATTGATGATGCACAATACTTAATGGCTAATGAATTTATGAGAACTGCAAAAACTAACGGTTTTCAAAAGTTTACAGATATTGCGTTGAATTTTTGGACGCTCGTAAAAATCGTTGTTGATGAATTACCTGAAGATAAAATTGTTTATTTTCTCGGTCATATTGAGCGAGATAATAACGGCAATGAGAAGTTTAAGACAATCGGAAAAATGCTTGATGAAAAAATCACTATTGAAGGTTTGTTTACTATTGTTTTAAAAACGCTTGTAAAAGACGGTAGTTACCAATTTACCACGCAAACAAACGGTCAGGATACAGTTAAAAGTCCTATCGGAATGTTTGAAAGTCCAACTATTGACAATGACTTAAAACTTGTTGATGAAACCATTAGAAAATATTACGAAATTTAAGGAGTTAAAAAGATTATGAAACAGTTTAAAGATTATGAAACAGTAAAAGCAACAGTTGAACGTGAGCAGTTACCAAAAGGCGGTTATATTTGCGAAATCAAGAACGCAGAAGTCAAAGAGTATAAAGGTCAAGACGGTAGCATTTTTGAAAAGTTTGAAGTTGCAATTGATATTTGCGACGGTGAATACAAAGATTTTTATGCTAACGATTATCGTAATCAACAGAGTGAAGATAAAAAGTGGCGTGGTGTGCTTCGTCAATACTTGCCAAAAGATGATGGTAGTGAAAAAGACGGTTGGACAAAATCAGCGTTTAAAGCACTTATTGTTGCAATCGAAGAAAGTAATCCTAACTATCATTGGGACTGGGATGAAACAAAAATTAAAGGCTTAAAAGTCGGTTGTTTATTCCGTCTGGAAGAATGGGAATGGGACGATAAATCAGGTTGGACTACAAGACCATTCAAGTTTATTGATTTACAAAAAATCAAGGATGGTAAATTTAAAGTCCCGGCAGACAAGCCATTAAAGAATAAAACCGCTAGTGTTGATATTGCCTATGAAGAAGTAGAAACACTATCAGATGAAGATTTACCATTCTAATGGATATTTTTGAAGTAAAAAACGCTCTTGAAAACATTGTTGTGTTAGTCGATACAAGGGAACAAGATACTACTGCTTTTCGCAGAAGAATGAAAAGTATCGGCTATCCGACAGAGCGTAAAAAACTAGATTTCGGCGATTACTCGGCAAAAGTAGTCGCCGAAAACAACACTTTTGATTTTTCTAATGATTTCGCAATCGAACGAAAAATGTCGCTCGATGAACTTTGTAATTGTTACTGCAAAGGCAGAAAACGTTTTGAACGAGAGTTTTTAAGGGCTAAAGATAAAAATGCAAAGTTGTATTTATTAATTGAAAATGCAGATTTTGAAATGGTCTACAATGGCGAATATCGCTCACTTATGCAACCGCAGGCACTTATTGCATCAATAATGGCTTGGTTGGCTCGTTACGATTGTCAATTGCTTTTTTGTGAATCACATACAAGCGGGAAACTTATTAGAGAAATTATTTATAGGGAAGTTAAAGAAAGGCTTGAAAGCAATGTTGAATAACTACATACAAATTGTTACTGACAAAGTATCAATGCTTAATGTACTCGAAAAATATGGTTATTCACTCAACCGCCATAAAGAAATGCTTTGTCCTTTTCATAACGAAAAAACACCGTCTTTTACTGTTTTTGCAGATAATAAACGGTTTAAATGTTTCGGTTGTGGCGAACAAGGCTCAGTTATTGATTTTGTTGAAAAGATAGAAGATTTAGATTTCTATAATGCACTGCAAAAAATTAATGATGATTTTGGCTGTGGAATTGATTTTGGCAGAAGAATATCACAACGAGAACGCAACGAAATGACAAAAAAATCATTAAGGCTTAAAAGAGAGCGTGAAAAAAGACAAAAAGCAGAAAAGATAATTGATGATGTTTACTTTCAAGCCTGTGCCGATTTAGATTATTGGAGCAAAGCAAAAAACAGGTATGAGCCTGATTCTGCAATGTTTCAAATTATTGCAGAGAAAATAACAGAATTAAATTACTTAATTGATTTTATAGAAATAGAAAGGAGTGAGCAATTTGTCAGAGCAAGAGCGAATACCTGATTTTACGCTTGATGATTTTTTAAAAACTTCAGACCCTTATGAGTGGCTTTATCAATTTAAAGATAACAAATTTAAACTTACTCAATTAGTTGAGCAAATGAAAATACTCGCAAATGAAAAGGGATTTAAAAGGTTTATTTCAACTTGGAACGAGTTTGTTAAGCAAGAAGCCGCAAAAGCAAAGATTGCACTTGAAAATGTAACAGAATTTGAAGATCAAGACGAAGAACTTTTTACAGGAAAGTGGACTTGTAACGATTATGGAGTTTTTTCGTTCGATAAAAATGGCTTTGAAATTACTGCTTGCCCACATCCGATATTACCTGTTCGCAGACTTATTAATATCGACACCGGCACAGAAAAAATGGAAATTAAGTTTAGGCGAAAGGGCAAACCTTGGAAAAAGATTATTGTCGATAAAACAACGATTTCATCGGCAAATAAGATTGTTTCTTTATCGGAATATGGTGTTTCTGTAACAAGCGAAAATGCAAAACATCTTGTTAAATTTTTGTGTGATATTGAAATAGAAAACGATGATAAAATACCCGAGATTAATTCAGTAGAGCGTTTAGGTTGGATTGAAGATTATGGGTTTTCGCCTTATGTTGATAATTTGGTTTTTGATGGTGCTTTAAATTTCAAACACTTTTTTGAAAGCGTAAATCAAAAAGGCAGTTTAGAAAAATGGATTGAAGTGGCAAAGGAAGCAAGAAAAAACACTATTGCAAGAATAATGTTGGCTTCGTCTTTTGCGTCTGTGCTTGTGAAACCTTGCAATGCATTAACTTTTTTCGTGCATTTATGGGGTGGTACTGAAAGCGGTAAAACAGTAGGTTTGATGTTGTCTGCAAGCGTTTGGGCTGACCCGACAATGGGTGCTTACATACACACGTTTAACTCTACGACAGTAGGTCAAGAATTGTCGGCTACTTTTGTAAATTCAATGCCTTTAATTATCGATGAATTACAAATCGTTAGCGATAGAAAAGACTTTGACAAGATGATTTATACGCTTGCAGAAGGTGTCGGTAAAGGTCGTGGCAATGTAAACGGTGGTTTGAGAAAAGTCGGCAGTTGGCAAAACTGTATTCTAACGACAGGTGAACAACCTGTAACTAACGCTTCATCAGCAGGTGGTGCAGTCAACAGAATTATAGAAATTGATTGTAAGGACCAAAAAATATTTGAAAACCCTGTTGATATAGTCGCTAGAGTTAAAAAGAATTATGGCATAGCAGGCAAAAAATTTATTGAAAAATTGCAGGAAGAAGGCAGTATCGAATACGCTCAAAAACTGCAAAAGGAATTTTATCAAGAATTATCAAACGGCGAAACAACAGAAAAACAAATAATGGCGGCAAGCGTTATTTTAACCGCTGACAGGCTTATTAACGAGTGGTTTTTTGATGATGGACAAACTCTTTCAATTTCGGATATTTCGCCTTATTTGGTATCTAAAAAAGATATTTCGGCGAATGAGCGAGCATATGACTTTATTTGTGATTATATTTCGATTAACAATAACAAATTTAGACTTAATGAGTATGGCGATTATGATAACGAGTGTTGGGGTTGTGTTGACGGAAACAGTCAAGATATTGACGAACACGTGTATATTATAAAATCGCAATTTGACAAGATTATGAGAAATGAAGGGTATAATCCGGTTGCGTTCTTATCTTGGGCAAAACAAAATGGACTTGTTAGAACAAGTAGTCGCCATAATTCTATATCAAAACGAATTAATGGTATTGTAACTCGTTGTGTAGCACTTAAATTAAAGCCTGAAGAACGAGAAGTACCGGACTTTGACGATAGCGATTTGCCGTTTGCGTAACCACAATAACAAAGTTGTAACCAAAACAGAATTCTTGAAACACGCATAAACAAAGGATTTTTACCACTGTAACCACAAAAACCACATTTCTGGGACTATGCCTTATATATAAAAATATGTAACCTTATTTGTGAATTAAATATTATATAAAAAGTTTTCCTATAAGAATAAAAAAACAAGTGGTTACAATGGTTTCTGTGATCACAACATACCGCAAACACGCATAAATAAAGGATTTTAGGTGTAACCACTTTTTAATAAATAATGGTTACAAGTGGTTACACGAGTAAGGAGTATAACAATGACAAGAGCAACATTATGTGAATGTATTGCTAAAGGTAATCGTGTTAGATACGATAACTCGGAATATATACCTACTCATTATATTTTAAGTATCAAAGGTGGCAGGTGGCTACATTCGGCGGTGCTTAAAGATTTAAAAAATTACAACTCGGTTGTAGTAGCCGATTTAGAAAGGATTGATTTAATTTGAAAGATTATTATAAATTTGAAACAGAATTACTTGAAGACAGTAAGCAGAATATTATTGCGAAACTTTGGTTTAAAACAAAACAGCTTGATGAGATGCAAAGCGAATATGAAAGGCTTAAATCAACTAACACAAGACTAGATGTTGAAAACACGGCTTTAAGGCTTGCATTGAAGATATTCGGCGAAAGGACTAGATAAAAATGTGTGTTAGTAATATGAAAAATTATCCGTGTGACAAATGCAAAAAATGTAATCGCGGAAAAGAATGCGAAGAATGGAATAAATGGTTTTTTGCAAAATGGAACGAAGTTTGTAAACCATTTAAAGATTTAAAAAAGGAGCGTAAAAAATACGATGCTTGAAGTTTTATATCGCATTTATGAAGTGGCGGACGAAGCAACCAAAAAAGCTAATAGAGAAAAAATAAGAGAATGGGCTTTTGCATGTTCAACAAGCCGAATCGAGAACATAGAACTGCTTATGGATGTTATTATTTGTGATAATCGAAATCAATTTAAAGACATCATCCGTAATGAATACGGCGAAAACATTAAATTTAGTTACTCTAAAAAACTGCAACCAGGCGATGTATATTGCATTATCATTGGTGAACATTGCTACAACACCGAACGCTATTTTAATAAAATAAGTTTTAAATGCGACTATTGCGGCACTCAAATAGAAACTTACTATGACCGTCCTATATGTTTTGATAATTATGAAATAACGCATAAATTATATAATATTGAAAAATATAGGAAGAAAAGATTTTGCAGCTTTGATTGTAAACAAAATTATTTTAAAGAAATTCAAATGAAAATAAATCCAAATTATGAAGCTGAATTTTATATTGAAAAAGATATGTTTACAAAAGATATATCGGGATACATATATAAAATAACTAAAAAATCAACAGGTGAGTTTTATGTTGGTCAAACAATTTATGCACCAATTTGGCGATGGGGACAACATCTAAAAACTGAGAGATTTCCGATTGAAAAAATCACGGACTATAAGTTTGAAGTGCTAGAAATAGTGCCAAAAAACGAAAATATTCTAGTGCGTGAAAAGCATTATATACAAAAGTTTTATAAAGAAAATCCTAAAAAGTCTCTTAACATTATGTGTACCGCAAACATTGAAGATGACAGTCAAATGAATTTTTTTAAGGAGTGAGAAAAAATGAACGATAATGTAAATCATCCGTCACACTATGAAACAGGCAACTTTGAATGTATTGATGTAATGATTGAAACACAGGGTACTAACGCAGTATTAGAATTTTGTATTTGCAACGCTTTTAAATATCTTTATCGACACAAAAACAAAAATGGATTAGAAGATATAAAAAAAGCAAAATGGTATATTGACAAGTACATAGAGTTAAGGAGTGGTAACGATGACTAATTATGAAAAAATAAAATCAATGTCAATTGATGAAATGGCACAAAGTGATTTAGATTTTTTCAGTTGTCCGTACGGCACACCATATTACGGTTGTGAAATGAACAAACACTTTGATGGCGATTGCATAGCCTGCACTAAACATTGGCTTGAAAGCGAGGCTGAAGAATGACTAATAAAGAAGAAATCATTCTAGCATTACAAGGAAAACATACTGCTGATGATGTTAGAAAGGTAGAACACGGTCATTGGCATTTAATCAATAGTGATGTTGGTTGGAATGACTTCATCTGTTCGGTTTGCAAAAGTGAAGTTATTCTTGATGAGGATATTATTTATGATTATTGTCCAAACTGCGGAGCAAAAATGGACGGGAAGGAAGATGAATAAATGAAAAAATATGCAGAAGTATTAGGTAGTGTTATATCTTTATCGAATGTAAAGAAAATTAGCTTTGTTTTGAAAGAATTAGGAGTTGATAATAATGACATGTAAAGATTGTTTACATTATGAAGCGTGTAAAGAAAAGTTTGGGCTCGAAGAACTGATTGATATGAATGTTCAGGAAGGTGGTGATTAAATGGAATTAGATGTGATATATCAGCAAGACTGCATTCAAGGAATGAAATCACTTCCGGACAAGTCTATTGATATGATTCTTTGTGATTTACCGTATGGAACAACACAATGCAAATGGGATTCAATAATTCCTTTTGAACCGCTATGGCAAGAATACAACCGAATAATCAAAGACAATTCAGCAATCGTTTTATTTGCGCAAGAACCATTTGCAACAAAATTAAGAAGCAGCAATTTGAAAATGTATAAATATGATTGGATATGGCAGAAACCGCAGGGAACAAATTTCTTGAATGCTAAAAATCAACCGTTGAAGAATTATGAAATCATTTGTGTTTTTGGTAAAAAGAAATTACGATATAAACCGCAAATGACAAAAGGAAAACCTTACACATCAGGTAAAGGTAATGTCGGTGAAGTGTACGGTGGAAGAAAAAAGGTTATTACACACAATGAAGGTGTTCGGTATCCAACAAGCATTCAAAATTTTAATATGGTTCAGAACACAAAAAGATGTCATCCGACACAGAAACCGGTTGACTTGCTTGAATACTTGATTAAGACCTACACAAACGAAGGTGAAGTTGTTCTTGATAATGCGTTCGGATCGGGTTCAACATTAGTTGCTGCAATAAATACAAACAGAAGATACATAGGATATGAAACTAATGCTGAATACTTTGATATTGCTTGTGAAAGGATTGATTCAGCATATGGAAGGAAGGTGTAACAAATGACAAAGTTGCTTAAATTAAAGGCTGTAATCCTTGAAAAAGGAATGGTTCAGGAAGAAATTGCACAGCAACTTGGAATGACACTTGCAACCTTTAATTACAAGGTCAATAACAAAAGAGAGTTGAGTATTTAAAAATCATTAATAATTGTTATGATGAAGTTGATAAAATACAAAAACAGAAACTTGAGCGTATTGAAAAAAGAATAAAGGAGCGTAAGCAATGACGACGGAAAGAGCGATTGAAATATTAGACCCAACACATCGAGAACACTATGACAGTTTGGAAACAGTCCAAACCGCTTGCAGAATGGGTATGCAAGCATTGGAAAAGCAAATACCTAAAAAACCGATAGTGAATAGTGAAATTTATCATTATGTAGATTATGAAGAATTTTTTTGTCCGTGTTGTAAAAGTCGTATAATTGCGAGACTTGACGGCGAATTTATTGCAGGAAAAAAACAAAAACATTGTCAAGAATGCGGACAGGCTTTAGATTGGAGTGAGTAGATGAGAAATCTAATACAAAGAATTATCATTTGGTATATGAAACACACTACACCGTTATTTAGACAAGATGATGTAGTTGTAGGAGCATTTGAAGCTAATTTTTATTTTGAAATAATAGAGGCTTATGAAGGAGTTGATGAAAGTTGCAGACAACGCAAGAAATTAAAGAACGATTGTTGAGCTACAAAAATTGTGTGCAAACAATCAAAGAGTTAAAAGAACAAGCATTAAAGATAAGAGAGCTTGCAACATCGATAACTCCAAAGCAAGGCGATGGATCTGTACATACCGGAACATCAGATAAAATCGGACAAGCAGTCGCAACGTTAACAACAATTGAAGATGAATTAGCAAATAAAATAAAACTTCTTCATGAAATAAAAACAGATGTTGTTAAGTTAATCGAATTAGTTAATGATGATGCATTAAAACTCTTGCTTATCAAACGATATATGAGTAATAAAACATTTGAGCAGATTGCGTATGAAATGAATTATAGTTATAAACACATTTGCAGGCTTCACGGGCGAGCATTGCAAAAAATTCAAAAGATGTCATAGAATGTCCTATTGTTCTTATGATATTATTAAGATGTGAAAAAGAAAAATAAATAATTTAAATATATTGACAAAAGAACCAATGTTTTGTATAATATTGTCAAAAAACAAAAGGTTGGTTAATGTGAATTTTCGAGTTTTGCTTATAAAAGATAGTGAAATTAAAAAAGAAGCTATTAGTAAAAAAGGTATTAAAAGTGATTTTGTTAAGGAATATAGCTTTATTTATCCGTTTCATTGTTTTAAAATTTTGAATGATATTTCAACTGTGGAAAAAGGAATTGAGAAAATAGATAATGAAATAGTAGATTCTGCAGAGTTTTTAACAACAAATGATGGTCGTAGAATAGTATCTATGGGTTTTATTTTTGTTAATTCTTCAAACGGAAATATTTATGTTAATAATTATGCAGATAAGAAATTAGAAAAATTTCTTGAAAAGTATTTTCATATAAAAGGAGCAGACACTAAAGTTGATGCTGATAAGCTAAAAAAAATATCAGAAATTGAATTAAAGTTAACAGCTTCAAATCAGTTGAATTTTTTTCATGAATGTATTCCATTAGAGAATATAAATCTTGTCGATGAATTAAAAATGCAGGATGAACCTATTGAAAAACTTAATATTAAATATTATTTTAAAAATAGAGGTGCATTTTTTAATAGAGATGGATTGAAAAAGATAATATCAAAATATGATAATATTACGATTAGCGGATATGATGAGAACGAAAATATTTTAAAAATTAAGGATGTTGTTCAATTAATAGTTAATATTAATATAAATCCTAATAGTTTTTCAGAACTAGAGAAAATAACATTTGAAGATATAATTGAACTTTTACTAGAGAAAGAAGAGAATTCATTGAATGGATATTAAAACAATTCTACTATCAATTAAAAAAATGTTTTTTAATTCTCAAAAAAGCATACATTTGATATCGTGGATATTATCAATAATAATTATATTTATATTTAGTTTTTTTTCAGAATGCTTAAATAGTAATTTAGGCGATGAAGTATTAACAGGCACATCTATATTAGCATCTTTTTTCTTATTAACATTACAAAATATAGATTACGAATTTTTAAATAAACATTTTAATAAACAAGTTAAAGTACTTGGAACAAAATACAATAAAGAATCTGTCGTAATACGTAGTACTGTTTTTTCTTTAGCAGTATCTGTATTTGTATTGACTGCAATTTGTTTTATATTATATATTTTAAAAATAAATATTATATATACTTTGGTATTATTAATTGTATATCTATTTGTTAGTATAATATATTCGGTTATATTATGGAATTATTTTTGTTCTAAAAAATAAATAAACACAAAGCACTTCGATAATTCGGGGTGCTTTTATTATGCCAAAATGAGAGGTGGGATAGTGGCAAATGAAAAAAACTTAATACCTATACGAACCGCGAGTGAAGCAAGAAAAAAAGGTGCGAAAGGTGGAAAGAAGTCAGGCGAAGTAAGAAGAAAAAAACGAAGCATGAAACAAGTAATGGATATGTTACTTCAAATGCCTGCTAATACTTCACAAGACTTTAATTCACTTGTAGAATTAGGTATCAACGTTGAAGATTTAGACGAAGAAACAGTAAACAATCTATTAATCGTAAATGCTGCACTTTTAAAAAAAGCAAAACTCGGTGATGTAGCAAGTATTAAAGAATTGCGTAATATTACACAAGACGATTACTACGCAAATCAAAAAATTAAAATAGAAAATGACAAATTAGCGTTTGAAAAGTCTAAGGTTGAAAAACCTGTTGCAGATGGAACGAATTATAATGGTATTCCTGCAATGCTTGTTGCTCCGACTTTTTCAAGCGTTATTTTTGATATACAAGAACACAAACACTCGGAATATGTTTTTCCCGGTGGTCGTGGTTCTACCAAATCATCTTTTGTATCGTTAAATGTAATTGATTTAATAATGCAAAATGATAATATGCACGCTTGTGTTTTGAGAAATGTAGGTAATACGCTTAAAGACAGTGTTTACAGCCAAATTCAATGGGCTATATCTGCGTTAGGCTTAGATGATGAATTTATATATACTAAGTCACCGTTAGAAATCACAAGAATTAAAACAGGTCAAAAGATATATTTTCGCGGGGCTGATGACCCAAACAAAATCAAGTCAATTAAAGCACCATTTGGATACATCGGTATAGTGTGGTTTGAAGAATTAGACCAATTCGCAGGCGAAGAAGCAGTAAGAAAGATTGAGCAATCTGTTATTCGTGGCGGTGATGTAGCATATAAATTCAAATCATTTAACCCGCCTAAATCTGCACAGAATTGGGCGAATAAATATATTAAAATACCGCGTGAAGATAGATTAGTGGTTGAAAGCAATTATTTGAGCGTGCCTGAAAAATGGTTAGGTAAGCCATTTATTGATGACGCAGAGTTTTTGAAAGAAACAAATCCTATTGCTTATGAAAACGAATATCTAGGTGTTGCAAACGGCACAGGTGGTAATGTATTTGACAATGTTGTTATTAGAGAGATAACAGATGACGAGATAGCGACATTTGATAGATTTTATCGCGGTGTGGACTGGGGTTGGTATCCTGATCCATTTGCTTATAACTGTGTGACTTATATACCTAGTCAACATAAACTTATTATTCTTGAAGAATATTCAGCGAACAAAAAGAGTAATGAGCAAACCGCAAAGACACTTAAAACTGATTATAAAGTTACCGCTAATGACCTTATCACTTGTGATAGCGCAGAGCCTAAATCAATTGGTGACTATAAAGCATTTGGTTTGTTTGCACGTGCAGCAGAAAAAGGCGCAGGAAGCGTTGATTATTCAATGAAATGGCTACAATCACTCAAAGAGATTGTAATTGATAATAGCCGTTGCCCTGATACTGCTAGAGAGTTTTTAGATTACGAGTATGAACGTGACAAGGACGGAAATGTTATAAGCGGTTATCCTGATATGAATAACCACCATATAGACGCGGTTAGATACGCAATGAATAGAGTATGGAAAAGGAAAGGCGAATAATGAATATAATATCAAAATTGAAAGGGTGGATAAAATCATTGTTTCCGATTAAGACGATTAAAAACACATTGAACCTTGATGTTGCAATGTCGCAAGATATGATTACAAAAATAGCAGAATGGAGCGATATGTATTCGGGTAGAGCGTATTGGCTGAATAAAAAAGTAAAATCATTAAGGCTCGAACAATCTATTGTGCGTGAGTTTTCAAATATCACGCTTAATGAAATGGAAACATCAGTTAGCAATGATAAACTTGATACAATCTTCCATAGTGCAATTAGAGATATAAATGCAAACTTACAAGAAGGTTTAGCAACCGGTGCAATGGTAATTAAACCGCTTGGTTCTGATAAGGTGCAATATGTACCGCAAAATGAGTTTATACCACTTGAATATGATAATAGGGGAAGATTGATAAAAGTTATCTTTCCTGACTTCAAACAGTTATCGGATAGTGACTATTATACAAGACTTGAAATTCACTCTTTAGATTGTGAAAAAGGCTTAACAATTGAAAACAAAGCCTATTATAGCAAAGATAAAAATTCACTTGGTAGAGAAGTACCGCTTGAAAGTGTGGACGAATGGGCAGGACTTGACAAAATTGTTACATATCCGCAGATGTTAAGACCTGCATTTGGTTATTACCGCAACCCTATTAACAATAATATTGACGGTACACACGCAGGCATTTCAATGTTTGAATGTGCTATTGAAACAATCCGTAATGCCGATGAGCAATACGGCTATCTTAAATGGGAATTTGAAAGTGGCAAACGCAAAGTTATGGTTTCAGAGCTTGCACTTAAACGAGATGAATTTGGCAATATGCAAGTGCCAAATGATGATTTATTTATTCAGTTAGATAGCGATTCGGACGATTTTTATAAAGAGTTTTCGCCACAATTCCGTCAAAGCGATATTATAAGCGGACTTAATGAGTATAAACGCAACATTGAGTTTCAAGTTGGATTGGCTTATGGTGATATATCCGATCCGCAAAGCGTAGATAAAACCGCAACGGAAGTTAAATCAGCAAAACAACGCAAATACAATACGGTTTCGGCGATACAACAAAACTTAAGGGATTGCCTAGAAGATTTATGTTATGCTTTGGCTTTTTATAATTCACTCGCTACAAGTAATTATGAATTTGTTTGTAACTTTAAAGATAGTATTTTGACCGATGAAGCAACAGAGCGACAACAAGATTATCAAGATGTTTCAGCCGGACTTATGCAACCTTGGGAGTACAGAGTCAAGTGGTATGGAGAGAGCGAAGACGAAGCCAAAAAGAAATTAGCCGATAGCGTGTCAAATATAGTGGAGTAAAACAATGCTTACACCTGCACAAACAGAAGAATTGCCAATCGAACTTGAAAAACAGTTTCGCGACTTAGAACAACGCGTTATGAGTGATGTTGTAAGACGATTAAAACTTAACGGCAATGATATAACACGCTCGGCAGATTGGCAAATCAATAGATTAATCGAACTTGGCAAATCACAGGAAGAAATCAAGCAGTATTTATCCAATGCTTTGAAAATGTCGAATAATGAGATTGAAAAAGCATATCAAAAGGTTATTGATGAAGGCTATACACAGAATAAAGAAATCTACAAGCAAGCCGATAAAGATTTTATACCTTATGAAGATAATCAAGAGTTACAACAATTAGTTAGTGCTACCAAAGAACAAACGCAAGGCGAGTTTAAAAACATAACTCAATCTTTAGGCTTTGCAACAAAAGACACAGCTGGTAACATTAAGTTTCAACCGATAGCGGACTACTACCAAAAGACACTTGATAGTGCAATGCTTGATATTGCAACGGGTATGTTTAGTTATAATACGGTACTTAATAGGGTTGTAACTGAAATGACTAATAGTGGTTTAAGAACTGTTGATTATGCAAGCGGTTGGAGTAACAGAGTTGACGTTGCCGCACGCAGAGCGATAATGACAGGCATTACACAAGTAACCGCAAAGGTCAATGAAGATACAGCAAAGGACTTAGGTACAAATACTTTTGAAGTATCATATCATAGTGGTGCAAGACCGAGCCATGCAGAATGGCAGGGCGGAATATACACTTACGAAGAACTAGAAACTGTTTGTGGCTTAGGTTCGGGCGAAGGACTTTGTGGTTGGAATTGCTATCATTCATACTCGCCATTCATTCCGGGCATATCCGAGCCTACATACAGTAGTGAAGAATTGGCAAAAATGAAAGCGGAAGACGCTAAACCTGTTGATTATTACGGTAAAAAATATACAAAGTATGAAGCCTTGCAAAAGCAACGCACTCTTGAAATTCGAATGAGAGCACAGAGAGAAAAAATAAAATTGTTGCAAGAAGGCGGTGCTGATGAAGACAGTATTATTACTGCAAGAGCAAGATATAGAGTAACAAGCAGTCAATACGCCCAGTTTTCAAAGGCTATGAATTTACCGCAGCAAAGGGATAGAATTTATCAAGACGGCCAAGGCGGTATTGGTAAGGGTAAATGGAAAAGGAACGAAAATATTTTTTCAACTTCAAATAAATTAAAGAAAAACATAGACTTACCCGATAATATGAATTCTGATAATATGCTTTCACAAGATATAAAAGATGAAATTTCATTTGATATAGATAAGATTAAATCTGAATACGATATTGTTATAGATGAAATTGAATATAGTAGCATTGCTGATAATACCAAAACACCCATGCAATTTGTTCCGGTTAATAAAGATGGTGTATTCAAATCTAAACTATTAATAAATTCGACATTTAATTGGAATGAATCTCTTGACAGTTTAAATGAAAGAATATATAATAAAAATTACTTAAAAGGCATATTAGCAAGTAAAAACACCAAAGATTTAGTAACACACGAAATGGCGCACTTTATGTGTTTTCAAGACTGTAAAACTTGGGATGATTTCTTGATAAGAGAATCTATGCTAAGAAGAAAATTTGTTAAAGGTATATCGTTATATTCAGATAACGCTGTAGATGGCGCGGAATCTATCGCTGAAGGTTTTGTTAGATTTAAGAACAACGAACAAATTGATGATAAAACAAAAAAACTTATTGAACAATATATAGAAAGGTGGAAAAAATAAATGCCAATGATTATTCCCGATTGTACTTCTTGTAAAAATTTTTCGGGCAGAGAAAATAACTATTTGTGTTGCAATGCTTTCCCAAACGGAATACCAAACGATTTTTTTTGGGGAAATGTCAATGTTAGAACATTGAAAGAATGCAATAATAATTATAAATTTGAAGATAGCAACGAATAACAAGCACCCTTGAAGTGAAAATCAAGAGTGCTTTTATTATGCTTAAAAATTAATAGTTAAATCTAGCGTTGTGTATATGCACAGCGCTATTTTTATATCAAAATTGAGTTTAACACTCGTAAAACAGTTATAAGAAAGGGAAGCAACCCCGTAAAAAGCGTATCGAAAGGAGCATTATTAGTATGCAAAGAAAATTTTTGGAAGATATGGGACTTGAAAAGGAAGTAATCGACAAGATTATGACCGAAAACGGAGCCGATATCGAGAAAACAAAAACAAAACTTGAAGCCGAGAGAGACAATTACAAGGAACAGCTTGAAACCGCACAAAACGCACTAAAAGAGTTTGATGGCGTTGATGTTAAGGACTTGCAAGGTAAAATAGACACCTTAAACAACGACCTAAAAGCCAAAGAAACCGAATATCAAAATAAAATTGCTGATATGGAGTTTAATTCCGCGTTAGATAGTGCGATTTCTTCAATCGGCGCAAAAAATGCAAAGGCAGTTAAAGCCTTACTTGATATTGATATACTCAAATCAAGCAAAAATCAACAAGATGACATTAAGGCAGCACTAGAGAGTGTAAAAAGCGAAAATGATTATTTATTTAGTTCGCAAGAGCCTATTAAAAATCCTGTTGCACCAACAACCCCACCGCAGGGTGGCATAACGCAAGAAATGTTTAACAAAATGGGTTATCGCGAAAGAGTTAAATTTTATAACGATAATCCCGAAACTTACAAAAAATTCACAGAAAGATAAGAAATGAGGTAATTTAATTATGGCTAATCAAACAAAAATCGCTGATTTAATCAATCCTGAAGTAATGGCGGATATGATTTCAGCAAAAGTAGAGAAAAAACTCATTGTAGCACCATTTGCTACAATTGATACATCATTACAAGGTGTACCGGGTGATACAATTACAGTACCAAAATACGGTTACATTGGTGATGCAGAAGATGTTGCTGAAGGTATTGCTTGTGGTACAGCAAAGCTTACTACAAGCGTAACAGAAGCAAAGGTTAAGAAAGCAATGAAAGCAGTTGAGCTAACAGATGAAGCAATTTTATCAGGCTATGGTAATCCTGTTGGCGAAACTAACAATCAGTTGGCTTTAGCTATTGCTTCAAAAGTTGATAATGATGCAATGGAGGCACTTTATGATGCAAAACTTGTTTTTGATGGTTCTGCAAGTGCAATTAACTATGATGGTGTTGTAGATGCTATTGATTTATTCGATGAAGAAGTTGCTTCTGAAAAAGTAATGTTCATCAATCCAAAACAAAAAACAACTTTGAGAAAAGATAAGGATTTCATTGATAAGAACAAATACACCGGTGATGTAATGTTTAGTGGTGAAATCGGCTCGATTGCAGGAGCAAGAGCAGTTGTTACCAAAAAAGTAAAACTTAATGATGAAATCTCTGCTTCTTACTCAAAGGTTGAAAGTTCTGAATCAAGTGCAAAAGAGGTTGTTGCTGATACTGCAAGCCCTACATCTTCACAAATTAAGATTTCAGATGTAACACCTTGTGTTAAGGGTTATGAACCTGTAGTTGGCGATTATGTTAAAAAAGGCTCAAAAATTAATGCAGGTACTTTTTACATCAATCCTATTGTTAAACTTAACAATGATGATGAAACAGAAGAAGATACCAATGCAATCACTGTTTATCTCAAAAGAGATACAAATGTTGAAACCGAAAGAAATTCACTTTCAAGATCAACAGATATTTCTGCCGATAAATTTTATACTGTTGCTTTGTCTAATGAAGCAAAAGTTGTATTGGCTCAATTTAAAAAATAATTCATTGGAGTGGGAGTAATGGCATACGCAGACGAAAATTATTACAAAAATAAATACTTATCAGGTCGAGAAGCGGTCATTACTTCCGCTTTCGACTTTTTCTTTTTGAAGGCTACTAAAATAATTGACCGCTATACATTCAACCGCATTAAAGATATTACAGACGATATAAGTAACTGTTGTTGCGAGATTGCCGAATTAGTTTTTAGAGATGAACAGTTATCTAAAAAAACCGAAAATGGCGGTAAATCAAGCGAAAGTGTTGGTGGTTGGTCTGTTTCATACGCAAGTCAACAAGACGCTAGAGCCACATTAGAAAGCAAAATACAAAGTGCTTTGCGTTATTGGTTGCCTGCTGATTTGTTATATAGGGGTGTTGATAATGCTCGCTAATACTGATTGCACTCTATATCGTTTCATTGAGCCACAAAAAATTAAAGTAATTGATGGTTACCCGACTATTGATGGCGTACGAATATCAATCAAAAATGGTTATGAGCGAGTGTATATACCACACGCACATTGGGACGATAGCAGAACAACGAGAATTACAAAAAGCGGTTTGATTACAGATAATTCAACTACGATTTATTTGTTTGACAAAGCCGAGATACCTTTTGTAAGTGGCAAAGATATTATTTTGCAAGGTAAATGTGATTTTGTCTTTGACAATACCAATGAACAAACAATGTCAGCAAGCCTTAGAGATTTTAGGCAATCGCATAAATTCTTAACGGTATCATCTGTAAGTCATTGTTGGTATGGCGGTTTGCCGCATTGCGAGGTTAGTGCAAAATGATTAAACAGCCGAAAAATATTAAAACCAAAGGTGACATTTTTGACGGCGAGTTAGTGTGGAATCCTAATTTCGCAAATATGCACAATGCGAATTTTAATAAAGCACAGGAATACATTGACAGCAGATGTATTAGCCTTATGAAACCTTTTACGCCGTTTCAAACAGGCATACTTGAAAAATTAGCACACCCTGTTGAACCCGGTTTGATTAAACAAGATGGACCTTATGCAAAATACCAATACTATGGAAAGTTAATGGTTTCGTCACTAACCGGCTCGGCATATTCAAAAGGTGAAAAAAAGGTATTAACCGACACACCGTTGAATTACAGTAAAGCGAAGCATCCGCAGGCTGGCTCGATGTGGTTTGAAAAAATGAAAGCAGCGAATAAAGATAAAATTCTTAAAGGTGCTGAAAAAATAGCAAAAGGCGGTTGATTATGAATATTATCGAACTAATGCAAAAACTCTTGTTAGATTATCCGCGAATATCCGAAGTTTGTAATAAAATTCACATTGATTTTACCGATAATCAAGATACCGATTACGGATTATCAAGTATTGGTGATGTGAAGTTGAGCGAAGATATTTTAGGAAATCAAATAAGACAACATAATTTTGTGTTATATGCTGTATATCAAGCACTTAATGATTATGATCGCATTTCAAATAGCGGTGCAATATTAGAGTTACAAATGTATCTTGAAAGTGCTGTAATCGGTCAAGAAGTTGAAATAATAGTAAACAACACAAAATATATCGGAAAACTAACCAAAATAGAGTGTTCCAACGGAATGCTTTACGAGATACCGCTTGAAAATTTAATGTGTGCGTGGCGATATCAGTTGCAAATCAACGCACAATACGAAATTGAAAGGAATTGATAAAAATGGCAATGGCTAACGGCGAAAAATACGAGAGAAAGTACCTAGCTCATTTTATTGATGATAGCTTTGGTAATGAAACCACAAACTATTTTAGACTAGGTAAGGACTTGGAAGAATACAATATCGAACTTAATCCTGATGTTGAAACAAAGACTAATATTTTGGGCGAAGCGTCTACAAATGTTAAAGGCTACTCACCGCAGGGTACTGTTGAAACATACTACGCACGCAAAGGCGAAGCATTATTCACACATTTATTTGATATTGTCAATGAGCGTGCAACAGGTTCAAAACTTGAAACAACTGTTGTTGATGTGCTTTTGAGTTCCGATGGAACTGTTGAATCAGCATATCAAGAAAAAGTTATTGTTGTACCATCTTCAATTGGTGGTAGTGACGGCGTTGTTATTCCGTTTGACATTTACTATGTCGGAAGCAGAATCGCAGGTACTTTTGATTTAAGTACGAAAAAATTCACAGCGTCAGCAAGCTAATTAATGGGCGGTGAAATTCCGCCCTTTTCTTTTTAAGGAGTGATAATAAATGAGTAATATTAATTTTGACAATGGTATGAAATCTTATGTCATTAACGGTGATGAAAGCAAAGTAATTTACTTCAATCCTAATGACTTTAATATAATTGACCGTATTGATAAGGCGGTTAAAGAGATTGAAAAAATTTCTAAAAAATACGAAGAAGCACAAGCTAAAAATCAAGATGTTATGAAAACATTTATTGCTTGTGACAAAGATATTCGAGAGCAGATTAACTATGTATTTGGTAACGATGTTTGTTCCGTTGCTTTTGGTGATATCAATTGCATGTCTTTCGCAGGCGGTAATCCGATTCACCTTAACTTCCTTAACGCTTTAATTCCTATTATCAAAAAAGAAATTAAAGCAGAGCAGGAAAAGTCAAAGAAAAACATTGAAAAATATACAAAGCAAGTGAAAAAATGATAGGTCGTTTACCGAAAACACTCGAAGTCGGCGGGATAGAGTATGAAATAAATGCCGATTTTAGAGTGGCTTTGTTGATTTTTGAAGCACTTGAAGATAAAGACTTAAACGATTTTGAAAAATGCGTTGTTACCGTTCAATGCTTGTTTAAGGAAATACCTGCGGACTTTAGCGAAGCGGTCAAAAAGGCTTATTGGTTTTTAGATGGTGGCGATATGCCAAAATCAAAGCAACAAAATCAAAAGGTACTTGATTGGGTGCAAGATGAGAGCATTATTTTCCCTGCACTTAACAAGGTAGCAGGCTACGAAACAAGAGAAGTTGAATACTTGCATTGGTGGGCGTTTTTAGGACTGTTTAACGAAGTTGGCGAAGGTTTATTCTCAACCATTATGAATATTCGTAATAAAAAGGCAAAGCATAAAAAACTTGAAAAGCACGAACAAGAGTTTTATGTTCAAAACCGTGAGTTGATTGATTTAAAACATAAATATTCCGCCGAACAGCAAGCTGAAATGGATAAGATTAATAAATTACTTGGTTAAATTTTCTTGACATATTTAGGTATATAGATTATTATATATTTGGTGTTTATTTCAAGTAATGGAGTGATTTATATGACAATTAAAGAAGCTTTAAAACATAGTGGGTCTTATAATATTTTATTTGTGCCATTCATAAAGCCTACGGAAAAGAGTATAAATTCTAATGAAAATGTTTTATATGCAATAACTGCTAATGTTAGTTTTATTAACAATGATGAAGTAATAAAAATAGATCCTTTTAAAACTAAAGATAAATTAAGCGGTATTGTTGTAATAACTTCTGAAAGAGTTCTTTTCTGCAACGGGGCTTTTGGCATTGGAACAAATAAATCTATGTTCTTAAACGATATACAATCAGTAGATGATAAATCAAACTTCTTGGGCAGTAAGTTGAGAATTAAAGGCATTACAGAAACATTAATCATTGATATTAATAATAAAGCAATTAAAATATTCAAAGAAAAATTAACATCTGCTATGTCAAATATAAAAAATCAAAATACTAATGCACAAGTACAAAATGTTTCATCAGCAGACGAAATATTAAAATACAAAAATTTACTTGATGTTGGTGCAATCACTCAAGAAGAATTTGATTTAAAGAAAAAGGAATTACTAGAACTATAAGCAAATGTATTTTTTTGAATTTTTAACTGTTGCTAATAATTAAGCACTCGAAAGGGTGCTTTTTTTGATGCAAAAAAATTAAATATTTATTGCGTTCTGATAAAATCAGGGCGCTTTTTTTATACCAAAAAAGAAAGGAGTAGTTATATGGCTGATGGTTCTTTAAACTTCAATACTAAAATTGATACTAACGGATTCGATAAAGGCTCTAAAAATATAACATCAAAAGCGTTAGAACTTCAACGAAAAATAAAAAGTACTGAAACTGAAATCAAAAATCTTACAAAGTCACTTAATGAAATGTCAGGCACAAAGGTTGAAACTAATTCAGTTAAAAAATTAACATCCGACATTGAAAAAGCCGATCAGAAGTTGGCGGATTTGTATGCACAATCTCATAAAATGGAAGATACAAAATTAAGTGATTTGTCAAGTTTAGGTTTTGATGTAAACGGCGATGATGCCTATGCTATTTTAGAGCAAGATAAAGCTTTTCAAAAATTGCAACAAGAGATTGCTAAAACCGAAACTACGTTAAGTGAATATGAAGCAAAACTAAAAGATATTAAAGCCAATGGCGGTGTTGTAAATGCAGAAGAGACAGAAGAATATAAAAAGAAACAACAAAAGTTATCCGAATTAACAGATAAACTGAAAGTTTATAAAAAACAGTTATCTGAAACTAAAAAAAGCGAACAAAGTGTAGCCAAAAGTGCAAATAAAAGTTCAAATAGTATAAAAAAATCAGGTAACTCTGCTGATAGTGCATCAAAGCAATTAAGCGGATTATCAAAAAAATTAAAAATGATTAAAAACATGCTATTGAGTATGATGGTTTTTAAAGTTTTTAGTGCAATTATTGATTCTATTAAAACAGGTTTTGAAAATCTTGCACAGGCAAGTCCTAAAGTAAATACTAATTTATCAAAACTAATGTCTTCACTAACGCAATTAAAAAATTCATTGGCTTCGGCTTTTGCACCGATTTTAAGTGTAATTACACCAATACTAACTAAGTTTATAAGTATTTTAACTAGTGTTATTGATAAAGTGGCTAGTTTTTTTGCAGCATTATCAGGTCAAAAAACATATACAAAGGCTATATCAATTCAACAGGATTATGCAAAAAGTCTTGATAAATCAAATAAAGCAGAAAAAGAAAGACTAGCTTCATTTGATAAAATCAACAAATTAGATAACAAATCTAAAGATAGTGGTGATGTAGATCCTAAAAATATGTTTAAAACTCAAAAAGTAGATACAGGTATGGGTAAAATAGCCGAAGATTTTAAAAATACTGTATCTAAACTATTTGAACCATTACAAAGTGCTTGGGACGCAAAAGGGAAGCCCGTTGTTGATTCTATAAAAAATATGTTTTCGTCTATTAAAGATTTGTTAAGTGCAATTGGTCATTCTTTTGCAACTGTTTGGACTAATGGTACAGGACAAAAGACAGTTGAACTTTTGTTAAGTATATGGACTAACATAAATAACACCATTGCTAATATTGCAAAGCAATTAAAAACTGCGTGGACTACTGACAGTTTAGGCACAGAACTTGTACAACATGCAGCAGACATTTGGAATACAGTATTAAAATATATTGATAGAATTACTAAAAAAATATCCGAATGGGCAGGTAATCTTGATTTCACACCATTGTTAAATGGACTTAATGAGATTGAAAAAGCGTTACAACCATTTGCCACAAATGTCGGTCAAGGATTAGAATGGTTTTTTGATAATGTTTTATTGCCTATTGGTAAATGGACAGTTGAAAACATTGTACCAAACTTTTTAGAAGCAATAGCAGGTGCATTAAAACTTATTAACAATGTTTGGAAGTCTGCAAAACCAGTTTTACAATATTTATGGGAAAGTTTTTTACAGCCGATTGGTAAATGGGTTGGCGATAAAATATCAGAATTCTTTTCAGGTCTTGCAAAGGTTCTTACTGATATTTCAAAAAATCAAACGGCAGTTGATGTACTAACAGGTATTGCATTAGCAATAGGAACGCTTGTAACTGTTTGGAAGTTGTGGAATGTTGCGATAGGTATTTGGAATGCATTATTGGCAGTAAATCCACTTACTTGGATTATTGCAGCGATTGCGGCGGTTGTTGCTGCAGTTGTATTATGTATCACTTATTGGGATAAAATCAAAGAAACAATCGGTGCTGTATGGGATTGGATTTGTGATTTGTTCAAATCAGTAGGTGATTGGATTTGGACTAATATGCTTGAACCAATAGTTAACTTTTTTAAATCGGCATGGGATACAATAAAAAATATTTGGAGTGCGGTAACAGGTTTTTTTCAAGGAATATGGGATGGCATAAAAAATATATTCAATGCAGTTGTTGATTATTTTAAAAAGCAATTTTTAGCCGCTTGGACAGGAGTAAAGATTGTATGGTCAGCAGTTAAAGAGTTCTTTCAAGGTATTTGGGATGGTATTTGTTCTGTTTTTTCAGCCGTTGGCACTTGGTTTAAAGAAAAATTTGAAATTGCTTGGAATGGTGTAAAAATAGTTTGGTCGGCAGTAACAGGCTTTTTTAGTGGCATTTGGAATGGCATAAAGAAAGTATTTAATGTTGTTGTCGATTGGTTTGGTGATATTTTTTCAAAGGCTTGGGAAAAAATCAAATCTGTTTGGGGCGGTGTTAAGAAATGGTTTAAAGATTTATTTAATGGAATTTGGGGCATTATCAAAGGTATTATTAATAGTATAATCGGTGGATTTGAAAGTGTTGTAAATGCAATAATTAAAGGTATTAATGTTTTAATATCGGGCGTTGATTGGATTGTTTCATCAGTTGGTGATCTTTTTGGTCAAGACTGGAATGTGCCAAAGATTCCTGAAGTGCATATCCCTAAACTTGCTACTGGTACCGTTGTGCCTGCAAACTATGGTAACTTCTTGGCAACACTCGGTGATAACAAGAGAGAGCCTGAAGTTGTTTCGCCTTTGTCTACTATGAAACAAGCCTTTAAAGAAGCAATGAGCGAGAGCAACTTTGGCGGTAATCAGCCGATTGTTATTGAAACAAATGGCGATTTAGATGGTATTGTTTCGTTACTTAATTTACAAATCAAAAAACAAGACAGATTGGCAGGTGCGACAATATGACAATGCAAAATTTATTTTCTGTGGACGGAAAGTTTTATGATGTTTCTATTGACGCCCTTAAAATCAATGGCGAAAAGGTCTCGTCTGATGATACAGGACGTCTTAAAAATCTAGATATGTATATTAAGTTTGACGGAATTTTTGTGAATTACGAATTGACCTTATCAAAGCGAAATAACGATAACAAAGAATTTTTTAGTTTGTTTCATCATTTGACCTTTGATAAGTCAAATCCAAAGCACGATGTTAAACTTCCATATGGCAATAAATTGTATTCATTCAAAGCGTATTGTCCGCAGACTTCGGTTGATATTGAGCGTTTTTTAGGCACTGAAAAATACGACCGCTACGGGCAAATAACAATACAACTTATCAGCATATCAAAGGCGGTGAGTCCGCTGTGATTTTTAAGCACATTGCAATCGTTGATGATAAATTTACAGTAACACCTATATCTAAAATGCAAAGTGGATCTAATGCTTCTAACATCAATACAATAGGTTCATATAACTTCGCTAGTTTTGAGCCTAACTCTATTGATGTTGACAATCCTAGACCACTTAAAACAACAAATCAACCAATGGCGTTAACATCACAATACGTTTGTAATGAAGACGGCGTTTTTTTGGTGCCTGTTTCTTTTTCAGTTACTTTTGATTCGCTTGTTAGCTTTGTCGGTGCAAGTATTAATACAGATGTGTTAATTAACGAAGTTGAAATAACCGAATATGCAGGCGATAGTTTGGTGGATAGTGCTGTTTATGCCGGTAATAACAATTATTTTGAGATAAATGCTAATCAGGTCAACAAAATTGTTTTTAAAATCACAAAAATCAATACACCAAATGTTTTTCTTGATATTTTCGGTATTAATTTCGGTAAGGTTGTGTTTTGGGACGATAGCAAAGTTAAAGATGTTAAAATGGTTAACAATTTTTCGAATGTCGGCAGAGATTTAGCTATTGATACATTGAGTTTCACAATACCGGGATTTAGTGACAATGTTGTTTTCAATGAAAAACAAAAACTTGAAGTGATTGATGATAACGGCGTATGTAAATATACGTTTTATTTAAAAAGTTACAAATTCAACGAAGATAAAACGCAAGTAAGCCTTGAGTATGCAGATGTTATTGATTTGTTGGATGGTGAACTCTTTTACGGCGGATTTTATGACAAAGACGCAGATAGGAGCGAAACACCATATCTTGAAGATGGCAAAGTAGAAACGATTGTAAACAAAATAACTAAAGGGTATGAGTGCAGTATCGAGCCTAGAATAGCGAGTATGTATGTGTATGGTTATATGCCTGTTGTTTCAAAACGAAACGCTTTAATCTATATTGCCAACGCAACCGGTTGTAAAATATTAAAACATCCTAATTTGCAATTGGTTGACAGAAGTCAAACGGTAAAATATGAATTTGATGATAGTAATGTTTTTTTAGGTAGCGTTCAAAGGACAACCGAAAAACCAACAAAGCAGATTAATTTTACTTCATTCAATTATTATTTAGATGAAGAAGATAAATCAACAGATTTATTAAAGAAAAATACAGAGCCGTATAAAAAGAATGAAACATATATTTTTCAATTATCTGAAGCAAATTGGATTGCTTATCCATCGTATCAAGCGATTGGAGCTACAACAAGCGAAATAAGTCAATGTTGTGATATTTTTGAAATCGGTGTTAATTATATCAAGATTAGATCTAAGTATGATTTCTATTTGTCAATGGCAACGTATTGTCATCAAAAAAGCACAACTGCAATTACAGTTCATCAAGTAGGCAATTATCAATTACTTAATAGTTATGATACTCTAAATATTGATAGTTTTACACTTATCAATAAAAATGAAAAAGATAGTAGTATTGTTTCTTTATTACTTAATTACTATAAAGAGCGAGAAACTATTACATTTAAGGCAATATGGCAAAATCCAAGTCTTAATACTTGTATTCGCTTTTATGGAAAAGAAAAACGAGTAAAAAAAATAACAACATCATTTGGTGATGTCGTGGAAGTGGAAGTGGAATAAATGGCATTACCTGACATTAAAACAATACCGAAACCTGCAAGTGCTGAAGATGTAAGAAAAATTGTTTCTGCAATAAAATACATCAATGATTTGCTTGTAGCTAAAGGATATACTGTTGAAACACTTGAAAATCCGTTAATTGGTGTTTTTCCTTATGTTAATGTTGCAGCTAAATATCAAGCTATTGAAAATGACCTTGCTAAAATCAGCAATAATGAGCTTGAATCAGCTTACTTTGTCAAAAAAGTTACTCGTGGTTATTACGAACCAAATAGGGCAGAATGGCAAAGATGGATTGATGTTTTAGTGGATATGGACAACATGCTTAACGGACAAGTAGCAAAGTGGCAGTATATAAAATGCTCTGATGGTTATCCGACCGTAAACGGACAAAAAATTTTATTACGAGGTGTAAAAATAAATGGCTAATGCAGATATTCCAATTAATGTGATGGCTCATGAACTTGAATTATCGGTTACAAATAATTTTGTGCTGGAAAATTTGGTCTTAGAAAATGCAACTGTCGCGACACAAGACTTGACAGGCGATATTATTAAGATTTCGGCTGTTATTAATCGTAATTGTGCTAGATATATATTAACATCGAATTCAATCAAAGTTAATTGTGTAGATGCAAATCAAGTGAGTGTATATGAAACCAATCCTAATACAATTTACTGCATTAAATTCAGTGAGTTGGTTTATGATGATGTGAGTAAGACTGGAACCGGAAGATTAATTATTGAAGATGTAACAGTTAAAGATGACGGAACCATAGTTGTTGATGATTACGAGAATATTATCGCAACATTTGAGACTGATGAAAATCGTAAGTATAAAGTTGATAGCGAAAAAGCATATCCTTACAACTATGACACACGAAAATTGCAAGACATTGTTGAAGGAAAACAAGACAAGCTGACAATTGATGCTGCTTTATCATCAACAAGTACAAATCCTATACAAAACAAAGCGGTTTTTGATGCACTTAAAACCAAACAGACAAAAGAAAACTGGGAATTAATTAGAACATTTGAAGTCGGAAATGAAGGAACATATAAAGATACCGATGTCATGGTTTACAATGATGATGGAACTTTAAAATCAGTCATTATATGTACTGACGATAACGGAAATCCGTTTCATCTTAAAAAAACTTGGGGCAATGTAACATATCCTGCTTTATCAGATGTTGAAAGCAATTATTCTCCTATTTGCAATCCGTATAGTACGGTAGCACTAGACAGCAATGGATTTCCGAAAAACAGTAATGGCTTAAAAATAAATAACTCTTGGATTTTAGTTTCACCAAAAACTGCGTGTAATCAAAAAATCTATTCCGAATTTGCCGAAGATGGCTTTTATTGTGGCTTTTCGACAGATAAAATTACTGCTAATGACGGTAGTAATAATTTAAGAATGTGGGCTGGTGGTACTACTCTACGTTCAATGGCAGACGGTTGGGGACAAATTATGAAAAAAGTATTAATTAATGCTTATTATTTTTATACCGCATCAATTCCGCTTAAAAATGGAATGAAAGTAACTATCTTAGGAGTGAGGAAAAATGAAGATTAAGAAAAACGGTGTTTTAAGGGATATGACTGTTGCCGAAATCGCAGAGTACGAAGAAAGCATAAAAGTACCTGTTGATGAGCAGATTGCAATGCTAAAACAAAATCTTGCAGACACAGACTACAAAGCAATTAAATTTGCGGAAGGCTTAATTAGTGAGCAAGATTATGCTAAAATCAAAGCACAAAGGCAGATTTGGCGAGATGAAATCAATAGGCTAGAAAGCGGGGTTGATACCGATGACTGATGTTGTTATTGTAGGTTTGCTCTCGCTTGTAGGTACGGTTGTTGGTACATTTGGCGGTATTATTACTTCTGCAAGACTTACAAATTATCGTATTCAAGAACTTGAAAAAAAGGTAGAGAAACATAATAATTTTGCAGCGCGCATACCTGTTTTGGAAGAAAAAATCAAGGTTGAAGAACATAGAATAGCCGACCTTGAAGAAATAAACAAATGAAAGGATAAAGAAAAATGAAAGAAAGATTAAACAAACTTATGACTATTAAATCAATTGTAACACTTGTTTTAACTGTTGTTTTCGCTTTTTTGTCGGTAAAAGGCTACATAACAAGTGATGAATTTCTAGTCATTTTTACAACCGTTATAGGTTTTTATTTCGGCACACAATCAAATAAAAAGGAGTAATTATTATGATTAAAACATACAAAAAAGGCACAAAAAAACAGTTAACCGAGCATTTTAATTTATCCGAGATACATTGTCACGGTACAAAATGTTGTGACAAAACTAAACTTGATGTTAATGTTGTGAAGTTGGCAGAGAAGATGAGAGTTGCTTTAGGTGTACCGATTACAGTTGAAAGCGGTTATCGTTGTCAAGAGCATAATAAAAAAGTCGGCGGTGCAAACGGGTCCGGGCATTGCTTAGGTACTGCACTAGATTTGACAACTGCTAAAGTGAGCCGAGAGAGATTAGCGGTTCTCGCTGAATTGGTCGGCGTGTCTCGTATAGGCATTTATATGAGCGACAACAAAAAATGTATGGTGCATATCGGTGTCGGCAACAAGTGCCATTGGATTAACACAGGCAATTATCAACCGACTTCGCATAGCTTTTTAGGTGGCAGTTGGAAAAAGCCGATTGCGAGCGTAACTCCTAACAGCAACAAAAAATATATTCGTTGGTTGCAAGGTTGGCTGTTTGCAAAAGGCTATTACAAAGGTGACATTGATGGCGATTGGGGCAAAAATACTCAAAAGGCTGTTGATGCTTTCCGCAGAGAAAACGGCTGGAGCAAAGCCGAATGTTTGAAATCTAAAGGTATAAAAACGCTTTGCAAGTGTTAGACAAGTTTTAGACAATTGGATATGAAAATACCGCTCATCTTAAAAAAGGTGGGCGGTTTTTGCGTTATGTCCTTGAATGTCTAGATAATATAATATATTATTTTAAATGTCATGAAATTACATCTAAGTATTGATTTTTTAATGAAAATGTATTAGAATAAATAATAAAAATTAAATTTATTAAAAGGATGAGTATGGAAAATTTATATCTTCTGTTATTAAAAAATTCTATACAGTATAAGAAAATTAAATTATACAATAAATCTTTGTTATTAAATAATGAAGATTTAATAATTGATCATAGATCTATTTGTGAACTTTTAGAATGTTGTAATTCATTAGAACAAAACTATATTGGCATGAGTATTCCTTTAACTATAAGTTTTAATAGTTTTTGTTTTTATGATAAGTTAACTTTTGTTTTGTTTGAATGTATTTGTTATCATGTTTTAAAAACAAGAAAGTTGAAAGTTTCTTATTTAAAAAAACGTGAATCTATTACAACAGCAGGAATTTCATCCTCACCTTTAAATCTTCTTTGTAATTTGTCATTCAATAAAATTGATTATTTAAAATTTAATAATAAATTTTTTAAAGAAATTTATCATGATCACTTTAGAAAAATAATAAATGGAAATTTAATATTTGAAGGAACAGATGAACTGAGTGATTTATATGATGATGTTTCTAATTTTTTGAATTTTTATAATATAGATGAACAAAGTAAAGATAATATTGCCGAAGTTATTGTTGAACTTGTTGGAAATGCTGGTGAACATACTGGTTCTGATTGTTTGATAGATATTGATGTTGCGAGAAATTATTCTAAAAAAAATGCAGATGGTATATTTAGCGGTATTAATATTGTTATTATTAATTTTTCTGACAAACTTTTTGGCGATGATTTAAAAGATAAAATATTAAAAAATAATAATTTTCTAGATGATAGGTATATTAAAGTGTTAGATGCATACAATTTTCATAGCAAATATTTTAATAATAACTACAGTATAGATGATTTTTTTAATATTGCTGCGTTTCAGCATAAAATTTCTGGTAGAGAAAAAAACTATAGGACAGGCGGAACAGGACTGACAAAGTTAATACATTCATTAGAAAAAAGAGCAGATGCTCATCATTGTTATATGGTTAGTGGAGACAGCAAGCTTGTTTTTAAACAAGAATATTTAGAGTATAATAGTGATAATTGGATTGGTTTTAATGAAGAAAATGAGTTTTTAAATAAGTTACCAGATTTTGATGTTTTTGAAAAATTTCCAGTTTATATTCCCGGAACTGCATTTAATTTAAATTTTGTATTAAAGGAGTCAATATGAATACATTTAATCTTGTTTTTAAAAAATCAACAACACGCTTGGCAGGATTTCCTTATGGAAAAGAAATCTATGATTCTCAAGTAAAGAATAAAATTGATTTTACTAATAAAATTACTATTATTTTCCCTGATAATATTGAAAAAATTGCTTCTTCATTTACGCAGGGTTTTTTCGAAGAAATTGTGCAAAAGATAGGACTTTTGGATTTTGAAAAGAAAGTAGATGTTGTTGCTAAAGATAAAGTTAAGGCATCAATATATAATGATTTGTTTTAGCTATGGTTTTAGATATTTTAGCTTTTGTAGTTTCGATTATTGCAATTATTCTCTCGATTATAGCTATATATTTTGAAAATAAAAATGTTCGAATAAATATAAATTCAGTATATTTTAATGAAATATTTGAAGAGAGTATTTTGAGAGATTTACCATTAAGCAGAAGAATGGTTAGATTTGATGAAAATAATAGGCTAATTGATACGGATCCTATGCTAGAAGTTTTAAGAAAAATTAGAAAAGATTCTTTGTTTTTTATGTATTATAGAAAAGATTTTTATGACATTCTATGTAAAAAACTTCAAGAAATAGAGGATTATATAATTACTACAGAAGAAATTGATTTTTATGGTAATGACCAAATATATGTTTTTAATAATATAGATGCATTATTAAGAGAGTTTTATTGCATAATTGAGTCGGAATATACAGGAAAAACGAAGTAACAGTATTAGTAAGAATGTTATTAATATAATCTTACAATAATAGGCAACATTTTGAATGCAAATAATTAATTCAGTCTTGATTCGAAAAATATAACTAACAATCAAAACATTTATAATAAGTATTTGGACTGCTTGATTTATATTTGAAAAAAATTTTTCAAGCCTACCGAATGGTAGGCTGTTTTGTTTTATCCGGTATAAACAAGAATGTTGTACATACTATGGATTGCTGACCTCCGCAACCATTAAAAAACCTTGTAAACAAAGCGTTTACAAGGTTTTTTGTTTATGTAAAGAAATTTAGTTAAATTAACCTAATAATTTATTTAAATCAATATACTGATATTTTGATTTGAATTCTAATACTTTGGCTGTGCCTGAATAAAACTCGTTATAACTTTCTTCTACTGCACTATTGATATTCTTAATAAGAGCTTTAGGCTTACTATAACCATTATCCCAGCGAGTGTTTATCATATTTTCATCAGCTTTAATATTTCCAAATAAAGTTCTATATATAATAAGAGCATCAATATAAGACATTAATGATGTAGGATGAATATAATCAGTTGATTCAATTAATTCTTCTAAACGTATATTATAATTAAATATTAACCTATCAAATGTAAATCCTTCCGGAATATAATATAAATTCATGTTTTTATAAGCATCATACGGTGCATACAAAATATTGTTCGAAAGCAATTTTATATCATCATCTGTAGCCTTGTTATTTATATATCTCTTCCATGCATCATAAGGTGACTTGTTTAAAACAGTTTGACCTGTAAGTTTTTGATAATCAATCCAATCGTTACTTGAATACTTCCAAACATCTGCGTAAACACCTGAATTATAATGGGTTAAATAAAAATACATTTTGACATCTTTTTTACAATAACCTTTTATTTCATTAATATGCTTTTCACTTTGACAATTCAGCCAGTAATCTTGCAAAACAACTACATCAGCTTGCTTCAAAAGCTCTTGTTGATCATTTTCATTATTTCTAATTGCTTCGCAGTGCTGCTCAAGTCCTGATCCGTCAATATACATATTATTTACAGTAACATTTTTACCATTTTCACTAGCGATACTGCTAAACTCTTTTGGCGAATCATTATAACTCAATTGACTGTTCCCAATAAATAGTATATTGCTTGTATCTTTAATAAAGTTTGGTTTTTCAAACGAGTATTTTGAATTGCTTTTGGCATTCTCGTTACTACAACTTGTAAAAGAAAACATAAAAATAAATAACATTAAAAATGAAATCAGCTTTTTCATAAATAAACTCCTTATTTGATAATTGAGTGACCGCAGTTTATGCAACAATCATCTTTTGATTGATTTAGAGTTCCACAAACAATACAAATATTTTTATCATTAGGTTTTAAATTCAATTTTCTGTTAAATCTAAAACCGCTAATATGTTCAATTTCATCTCCGATTTTATAATAGTCAATGAGTGGCTCTTTTAAATGTGCTTTAATTAGTCCATAGCCCCTATATGGTTGAAAATTTTTCATTTCAGAGTTATCGCAAGTAACAAAAAAACTAATACATTTTTCTGAAGAAGTCATAACTTGAATATCAATACGATCTTTAGTAAAAAGAACACGATTGTTATTCACAACATTACTTGTTGCATCAATTTCTTCTTTATATTTAATGCTTTTTATTATCCCTTTATAATCTTTATCAAATAAAAAGTTAAATGGCTTAAACAATATAATCGGTAAAAGTCCTATTATAGTTAAACTTGCAAAAAATAAAAAACTATGTAAAATTAAATTATTCAAGTGTAAAAAGATAATTAAAACTATAAATAAAATTTCATAAATCGCCGTAAATAAAAACGGAGTTAATATACCGTTTCGGCGATACTTTTTTAAATCAGGGTATTGATTTATAATTGAATTTTTCATTGATTTCTCCTAATAAGCTAAAATTTGGTTTTAACATCTTTATTATAGTTTATTTGAAAAAATTTGTCAATAAAAATTGTTTTTTGCAATAAAATTTCATTGTTAAATTGCTGAATTGTTGTTGTATAAAAGTTGTATTTTATGTATAAAATGTATTGACAGTTTGTTAATATTGTTGTATAATAACTATTAATTTAAAGCGGTTTTTGCTTTTATTAATTTAACAATTAGGGAGATAATTAAAATGAGAAAGACAATTAAAAGAATTTTGTGCCTTGCTCTCGCTGCTGCAATGGTTGCTTTTTCTTTCGCATCTTGCGGTAGTTCTTCGGACAAAGACTCAAAAAAATCTGATGATAAAACTTACACAGTTGGTATTTGTCAGTTAGTTCAACATGAGGCTCTTGACGCTGCTACTAAAGGCTTTAAAGAAGCGCTTACTAAAAAACTCGGCGATAAAGTTAAATTCGACGATCAAAACGCTTCAGGCGAAGCTAATAACTGTGCTACTATCGTAAACAAATTTGTTTCTGATAATGTAGATCTTATTATGGCTAACGCTACTCCTGCTTTACAGGCTGCTTATAATGCTACTCCTAACATTCCTATCGTTGCTACTTCTGTAACTGATTATGCTACTGCTTTGGATATGGATGTTAAAGATTGGACCGGTAAAACAGGTATCAATGTAACAGGTACTGCTGACTTGGCTCCACTTGATCAACAGGCTGCTATGTTTAAAGAGCTTTTACCTGATGTAAAAAATGTTGGTATTATTTATTGTTCTGCTGAAGCTAACTCAAAATTCCAGGCTGTTGAAATTACAAAACAACTCAAAAAATTAGGCATTTCTTCAAAAGAATATTCTTTTGCTGATACAAATGATGTTTCTGCTGTTGTAACAAAAGCAGTCAGCGAATGTGATGCTTTATATGCACCAACTGATAATACTGTTGCTTCAAACGGTAAACTTATCAATGATATTGCAGAACCTGCCGGTATTCCACTTATCGCCGGTGAAGAAGGTATCTGCAGATTATGCGGTATTGCAACACTTTCTATAACATATTATGATATCGGTTATTCAGCCGGTGAAATGGCTTACGATATTCTCGTAAACGGCAAAGACCCAGCTGATATGGATATTCAATATTCTGAAAAACTTCAGAAAAAATATGATAAAGCTCGTTGTGATAAATACAACATTAAAATTCCTGATGGTTACGAAGCTTTAGCAGATTAATTTTTATGCTTATTATTTAAAAAGCGATAAGTATTTTCCTTATCGCTTTTTATTAATTAAAAGGAGAAAAAAATGCAATCATTGTTAGTATCTTTACCGGGTGCAATATCTCAGGGTGTTATCTGGGGTATTATGGCTATCGGTGTTTATATTACTTTTAAAATTCTTGATCTTGCTGATCTTACCGTTGACGGTACTTTAGGTCTTGGCGGTATCGTTATGGTTGTTTGTACCGTAAACGGTATGAGTATTCCATTAGCTATGACAATAGCTTTTGCAGCCGGTTGTTTAGCCGGATTTGTTACAGGTATTTTTCATACAAAATTCGGAATACCTGCAATTCTTGCGGGTATTTTAACCCAATTGTCTTTATATTCTATTTATCTTGGTATATCCGGCGGTCGTGCTAATGTTACTTTAAGCGTTATGAAATATGATGTAATTGTAACATTAAGAAACACAACTAAATCAATTATTATCGGTGGTATTTTCTGTGTTGTAATTATTGCTATTTTATATTGGTTTTTCGGTACTGAAATCGGTCGCTCTCTCAGAGCAACAGGTTGCAACCAGGCAATGTCAAGAGCAAATGGTATTAACACAAATGTTAATAAAGTAGTAGGACTTATTTTGTCAAATGGTCTTGTCGGCCTTTCGGGTGCTTTGCTTGCTCAGTATAATGGTAATGCCGATGTAAATATGGGCCGTGGCGCTATCGTTATCGGTCTTGCGGCAGTAATTATAGGCGAAGTTTTATTCGGCAAGCTTTTCAAAAACTTTGCACTTAAATTATTAGCGGCAGTAATCGGTGCAATTATTTATTATATCGTTTTACAGCTCGTTTTGTGGTTCGGTTTGCCAACAAACTATCTAAAACTTTTCTCTGCTGTTGTTGTTGCATTGTTCTTGGGTATTCCTTATTGGCAACGCCAAATTTCAGGCAGAAGAACAAGAGAGCCTAAATTAGATAACGGGGGTGCTGAAAATGCTTAAGATAAAAGGAGTTCACAAAACCTTTAATCCGGGTACAATTAATGAAAAAAAGGCACTTCGCGGTATTGATTTAGTTTTAAACGAAGGTGATTTTGTAACAGTTATCGGCGGTAATGGTGCGGGTAAATCTACTGTTCTTAATATGATTACAGGCGTTTATCCTGTTGATTGCGGTACAATCGAAATAGACGGAATTGATGTTACAAAACTTCCTGAACATAAGAGAGCTAAATATCTCGGCCGTGTTTTCCAAGACCCTATGACAGGAACTGCTGCTGATATGGAAATCGTTGAAAATTTGGCTATTGCGGCTCGCCGTGGCCAGCATAGAACATTGAAATTCGGCGTTTCAAAAAAAGAGCGTGAACAGTATAGAGAGCTTCTTAAAAAGCTTGATTTAGGTCTTGAAGACAGACTTACTTCAAAAGTCGGCTTGCTTTCGGGCGGTCAGCGTCAAGCGGTTACTTTACTTATGGCAACATTGCAAAAACCAAAGCTTCTTTTGCTTGATGAGCATACTGCGGCGCTTGATCCACAAACCGCTTCAAAAGTTTTGGCGCTTACTGATGAATTAGTCAGCGCTGACAAAATCACAACTTTGATGATTACTCATAATATGAAAGACGCTATTCGTCTTGGCAACAGATTGATTATGATGAATAACGGTAAGATTATTTATGATATTTCAGGTGAAGAGAAGAAAAAACTTCAGGTTTCTGACTTGCTTGATTTATTCTCAAAAGCTAGCAACGGCGAATTTGCTAACGATAGAATGTTGTTATCATAGTTTAAAATTTAATTTTTATAATGAATTAGAAAAACCTATTCAATTTGATTGAATAGGTTTTTTTAGTATTGTAAAAAAGCGACTACCGTTTCCGATAGTCGCCGTGTAAATTAAGCTGATTTATTAGCTGTTGCTCTTTTTCTTTTTCAGTACAATATAAAAGATTAAGCCGAGATTGCCAAGAAGTGCAAGCCCCGCAACTGAACCGACAGCAATCAAAGCAGGTGAAGTTGCGAATGTGGATATGTTACCGGAACTTGCGTGAACGGCTGCATCTGTCGCTTTCACACCGGTGTCTTTCTCTCCAATCCACCAGTTGCCGTTTTCGCCTATGAACGGGGTTAGGCCGTCCTTGCCGTCAGCACCGACAACTTTGCCGAGATTAGCTGTTGTGCCGTCGGTATAGGTAAGGACAAGTTCGCCTTTTGCATTGATCTCTGCTTTGGCAATTCCAACTCCGTTCTTACCATCGTTGCCGTTCTGTCCGGGTTCTCCGATGTTGCCTTTTTCTTCGGTGGCTTTAACGCCTAGAGATATCCATTTCTGACCACTGTTATATGAAACATACCAGGAGTTATCATTACCTATTTTAAGTTTTGGCGTTACACCGTCATTGCCGTTCTGTCCCTGTGAACCGACTTTTCCTGAGTCGCCATTGTTACCTTTTTCACCCTTCAGCTCCGATAGAGCAACTAAATCGTTCCAAGCGGAATCGTTATTGTATTTCCACTGTACAAATCCGTTATATACTCGCAGTTCAATTTGCTTTCCGTCCGCACCGTCATTTCCCGTCAATGCGTTAAGCAAAACAAGGTCACGATAAGCGTCGTTGCCTTCACCTGAATATCGCCACTGGATACTGTTCCCATTGTTGCGAAATTCAATTTCTCTGCCATTGGCTCCTGCAAAGGTTGAGAAGGTTTTGGAGTTGGACAGCGTTGATACCATTCCGTTGCTGCTCACGGAAGTGACCGCAAAGGTATAGGTAGTGTCCGCTTTTAAAGAATCATATGTATAATCGAAAGTATCGGCAGAAATTTGAACATCAGTCACACGCTCAAACTCTCCGTCATCCATACGCATCCAGATATGATAGCCTGCAAACGGACGTCTTAGGTCTGCCTTTGGTGCTTCCCAGGTGATTTTTGCACTTTGGTTATCCTTTATGGATACGCTTGTAAGTGTCGGTATTGGTGGTGCGGCACGAAGATTGTTCAGCACATAACCGAATACGGGAATTTTCTGATCGCCTGCCGTCCATGTACGCATACCGAAATCCCAAGTAAAGCCGTATTGACTCGAAACATCATAGCTTATTCCATAGGAAGACAGAAGTGACCGACGGTCGATATTATTGACCGTACCACTGGCGCCGCTGCTTTCTGTTGTGGTGTAGATCGTACCTGTTGCTTTGTTGTAACTGAAATCAATAGCAAATCCCATATTGAATGCATCTACGCCCCATGTGTTTTTCATCGATGCGGAGAAGCCGTGAGCCATCTCAACACCTTCGGCATGTTCGGACGTGGTCGTCCAGTCGTTTGTGATACTGCTTGCGCCGAAGCCAAGCTCGTATTTCTGCTTACTCAGTGACTCAAAATTCGTAACCGAATCATCGGAAGAAGCGTTATTTGGCCAATATGCGAATGGGTCGCCCTCGGCATTTTCAGGTAAAACATGATTGTTCAGTATCGGTAGAGCCTTTGCTTTTCCTGATGCAATATCCGCCTTGTAAGTTTTGTTATACAGTGCCGCAAATTCATCGTAATATTCACGGTCGAGCATAGTGTAAACCGGTTGACCGGGGATCATTAATGCGATGGTGTTTTGTTCGCTTAAGTCAAAATCGCCCTTTTGAGGATCATAGATTGAGTAATAGTAGGTTGTTGCCGGCACACGGTACAGCACCACGGAATCATTACCGCCGGCATTAAAGGAAACGCTGTATTCTTTTGAAAGAGTATCCTCCGTACTCTTGGTAAAATCCATGGTATATCCGAGTGTCGCCTCGTATCTCCATACCTTCAAATCTCCCTGCACAACTATCGACGCACCAAAGGAGGTGTTGTGTGATGAAGATTTCGTGTCAGAATAGCCGGATGAGAAGGTATATGTTGTGGAACCGTCGGAAAAGTCAAGATCATAGTCGCCAAGCTCTGAAAAATACGGAGCCGCCTGAAGCACCGCTTGCACCTGTGCGTCGGAATATCCGTAGCCCTTACCTTCATATCGTGCAAACAGACCGTCCTTATTTACATCCGCCGCAAGCAGTATACAGTTATACGGCATATCCCATGCAAGGTCGGCATCGTGACATAGTTTTGAAAATTCGTCCTTTTCGGCTGTAACCGTATATTTGCCGGCTGTGGAAAGCGCGCCGCTACCGAAATTTTCGCCGTAAAAAACATCGGTGAAAAGGTCAAATTTTCTAGCATTCTGGCCGCCACCTCTTTGCCTTTCGGCAGCAAGTGCAATTACTTGCTCACGGCCTTCTTTGTTGTGGTCAAAATTGCCGGCGATGACATCCTGATACCACCACCATTTTGCACTTGAGTTGTCAATTCGTGCGGTATCGCGCAAAAGATTTAGTGCACCGTTCTGCTGAACTTCATATAAAGCTCCTGCAATCCATACCTGCTCCGGTGTTCCTCTGCCGTTAATTGCAACGCTTGTCATAGCAGGTTTTGGCTTAACGCCCTGATTTTTTGTTCCGTTTGCGGTATAACTGCTCATTGAAGTTTTCTGTACACTTGTTATTGAATTGTTCTGTCCGTAATAAACGGCAAAGCCCATATTTCCGTCGTCGGTTTTCTTGTCCCAGATAAAGCCTTTTTGCTTTTCTTCTTTTACTTCACGGTAATATCCGGCAACAATAACTTCCTGCCAGCCGTCGCCGTCAATATCTCCTGTGGCTAGGTTTCCGTAGCGAATGTGATCGTAGTAACGGTTGCCGTCTGCTTTTTCGTCCTCACGGTTTAGGGTCATGAGTGCCTTTTGATTCACTTTCTTGAAATTTCCGCTTTCGGCTTTGTATACCGAGAGTTTTGAAACAGCCTTTTTGAAGGAATCGCTTGAAAGCTCTTTGTCCTTGCTGTCGATTTTATCCGGCTCGGCAACGCCGGCATAAACAAAAAGCTCATCACAACCGTCACGGTCTATATCGGCAGAAGCAAGGGATTTCGTTATTTGGTCTCTTTCGTATTCGGTAGTTTCCCAATTGTTAAAGTAGGTATTCGCTCCCGCAAAGGATCTTCTGTAAAATGCCTGTTCACCGGCAATTCCCGTTCCGGCAATTCCCCATAAATCATCATTGCCGGCATAGGTGATAACGGCGGTCATCTTTCCGTCGCCGTCATAGTCGCCTGCCGTGACATTGAAATAATGGCGGAATTCCTGATATTCCAGTTCGCCGTATCCCGTGACCTTGCAAGCCCATTTCGGTGCGTCGGCAATTTTTTGAAGTTCAGAACGCTTGTTGTTTACAAGGTTTTGTACCCAGTAGCATATCTTTGCTGTGTTATTGGAATTATTCATATCGCAAAGACCGACAAAGATAGCGTGGTCGTTTCTGCCTGTGCCGAGCGGATCGTAAGCTGTTCCGACAGCAAAGGCAACATTATCGACAGGAGTAACCTTGTGAGCACTTGGATTACATTCGGCAATGTTGATACCAAAATCCCACTTGCTATATACCTTGGTATGATCCTGTGCAGATTGTCCCTCTGCATTGCGATAGCTGTAAATTATCGGCTCATACCACGGTGTGATGGCAAATGGCTGACCTTTTTTTGTGCCGTATGGATTGCTTTCATCCTCTGCCCATCCGACAGGTGGATTTGTGTCAGGCGTGAGCAATGCACCGTATGCATTCGAATCGGATGCTGATACTTTTGGATCAGCATAATTCATTACCAGTGAAATGGAACAAATCACTGTGCATAAGGTAAGTATGATGCTGAGTGTTCGTTTTTTCATTATGTGTTACCTCCATTCAAATATTGTGAGTGGTATTTATTTGCAAACAGGATAACACCCTGTTTCAGAACTTCCATTTGTGATTTTAAGTAATATTCATCTTCGAACATAGCGTAGTGTACGCAAGCACGAACGAATATGAAGATTAGCGGTGTGATAGTTGTATAAGGAATACCGATTTTAGGCTCAAGCTGCTTTGCATACTCGGTATAACGCTCGCTTACTCCTTTAAAAAATTTCTTGCCGTATTCCATATATTTTGGCAATGTGTATACTTGATACATCAGACGATATTTTTTACCATGTTTCTGTGCTGTCCAATAGGGAACTTCTTCAATAAACCGCATAACATCTTTCGGGTCTGTTGGGGCTTTTTCCATAAAGTCATCTTCGACCTTTGTCATACAGTAAGCTGTAGATTCAATAATCAGCTCGTCAAGGTTTTTGAAATATGAGTATAAATTAGCTTTTGTGCATCCGCACGCATCAGCCAATGCTTTGATTCCTGTGCCTGTAAGTCCGTTTTCAGCGTAGCAGTTAAAGCATTTTTCCATAAGCTCATGTTTTCTTTCTTCGTGTTGTTGTTCTGTTGTGTTCATTTTAATTCGCCTCTTTGATTTATACTGACCGTTCGGTTACCATTAGTATAACATATAATTGCAATAAATTCAAGAGCAACATATAAAAATAAGTAAAAAATGGAATTCAATTAGTTCTAATACAAAGACACCGTGAGTTTGCGGCGTTAACACAAGACGGCAGGAGATACCACCGAGTTAGATTGAAATGAATCCCACCGAGTTTTGCGTTGCAAGACCTACCTCCCTTTGACAAGGGAGGCTCTGAATGTGCGGCGGCACCAAGGCACCGCCCTACGAAAAAAATAAGATTGATTGCTACAACATCGGCGTGCCGAGTCGTCACGCCCTACGGGTGTATAATAAATTATATATTAACCACGCTTTAAGTGGGGGATAATCTTATCACGCTTGTTTTCAGCATTATGACGCTTTTCAATAAAGCTACAAGTTTTAGTTCGCTGTGCGGTCATAATGCGTCGGGCGAAAATTAAGCGTTCGGGATTTTCAAGGAACTCCTTGAATTTCTTTTCGTCCTTTTGTGAAATGACAAAAGGACAGCCTGCACGGCTTGAGTGCATGAAAGACAGAAGTTACAATAAAACTTTTTAATTGAAACTGCTTATCTAAAGTTGTAAGCGAACATCGGCGTGCCGAGTCGTCACGCCCTACGGGAACACTGCGAGTTGGATTGAAATGAATCCCACCAGCTTACTTTTCAAGCAACCCACCTCCCTTTGACAAGGGAGACTGATAAAGGAGAAGTCGCTTTCATACAAGTTACACAGGGGTTGGTGTGATTGCAGTAACAGAGCGTGAATGAGTTCGTATAATATTATTTGTTTTTGTTATTGAACTTTTTTAGTTGATTATTGCATTAAATAAATTTGAGTGTTATAATACTTGTTAGATTTTTTAAAAACAAAATCGTTTAAAATGAAAAGGATATGAAAATTTGAGAAAAGATTACTTTAAAGGTGTTCGCCATGGTGCACCGATTGGCGTTGGCTATTTTGCGGTGTCATTCAGCTTTGGAATACTCGCTGCTAAATATGGATTGTCTGCGTTCGCCGCCAGTTTAATGAGCTTTACTAACGTTACCAGTGCAGGTCAGTTTGCAGGCTTAACTGCAATTGCAACAGGTGCAGGACTTGTTGAAATGGCATTAATTCAGCTTGTTATTAATTTAAGATACGCCTTAATGGGTTTTTCATTAAGCCAAAAGTTGCCCGAAAATGTAACGCTTTTGCAAAGAGCAATAATTGCTTTTTCAAACACCGATGAAATTTTTGCGGTAGCGGTATCGGGCAAATACCCACTGTCATTTGTTTATATGCTCGGTCTTTCAACCTTGCCGATAATCGGTTGGACAGGGGGTACCTTAGTCGGCGTTTTAGCGGGTGAGATTTTGCCTGTTAATATCACAACCGCCCTTGGTATAGCACTTTACGGAATGTTAATTTCAATCGTAATGCCAAAAGTAAGAGATGAAAAAAGCGTTAGAATTGTAGTTTTAATTTCGCTTGTTATGAGTTGTGCTTTTGCCTATATTCCTATTATGAATAAAGTTTCTTCAGGTATCTCAATTGTCATTTGCACAGTTGTGGCTTCGCTCGTCGGCGCTGCCTTTTTCCCTGTGAAAGAAGGTCAAGAATGAGCGTTTATTTATACATATTAACAATGGCGGTAGTTACCTATTTAATCAGGGTTTTACCACTTACCGTTTTTAAAAAGAAGATAAAATCCCAGTTTGTTTTATCGTTTTTATACTATGTTCCTTATACCTGCCTTACCGCAATGACCGTTCCGGCGATTTTTTCAAGCACATCAAGCGTTATCAGTGCATCGGTAGGCTTTATAATTGCAGTGGTTTTAGGCTTTATGAAAAAAGGACTTGTTACCGTTGCAGTTTCAGCGTCTTTAGCAGTCTTTTTAACCAATTTATTATTAACCTTCTTGTAAAATAAATTAAATTTTATAAATAATTATACATTTAAATAAAATGTATAAAATACTTGAAATTTTGTTAAGAATGTGTTAAAATAATTGTTGTTTTCATATTTATTTATCATTGTTATTAAGTAATTTGATGATTTTTTTGACTCTGGAGAAGCTTGTTTTATGCAGGTGCCGAAGGTGTAAGGAGCATTAAGCTCTAATCTCTCAGGCAAAAGGACAGATTATTTGTTTTTTGAAAAATCAAAATAGTTCTGATTTGAAAGGGTATTGTTGTTTGCAATGCCCTTTTTTATATTTAATTTTTCTGAAAGGACTTAATATGAAAAAGAAAGTTATGCTTCTATGCTTAATTTCAACTCTTGCGTTGACATTATGCAGTTGTGATGGTGTTGATACTATTACAAAAATTAATAACAAAGTTAATGGCTTTGTTTGGGGCTGGTTTGGCGTAATCTTGCTTGTCGGTACAGGCATTATTATGACTGTTTTAACAAAAGTTTTTCAAATCACCCACATTGGACATTGGTTTAAAAAGACTATCGGTAGCGTTTTTCAAAAACACGTTTCCGGTCATACTAAAGACAAGGCCTCTATTTCACAGTTTCAGGCTTTATGTACTGCACTTGCCGCTACAATAGGCGTTGGTAATATCGCAGGTGTTGCCGCTGCTATTTGCACAGGTGGTCCGGGTGCTGTTTTCTGGATGTGGCTTGCTGCATTTTTCGGAATGATGACAAACTATTCTGAAAATGTTTTAGGTATTTTCTTTAGAAGAAAAAATGATAAAGGCGAGTGGTCCGGCGGTGCTATGTACTATCTTCGTGATGGTTTAGGTGCTAAAAAATATTGCAAAACTATAGGTAAAATTTTAGCCGCTATATTCTCTGTTTTTGCACTTTTGGCTTCATTCGGTATCGGTAATATGGGACAGATTAATAAAATCGTTATTAATATCGAAAGTGCTTTTAATATCAAATCATTAGAGGGTATTAAAGTTGGCGATATCGACCTTTACAGAATTATTATCGGCGTTGTTTTAATGCTTATTGCCGCTTTAATTATTCTCGGCGGTATTCAAAGAATTGCAACATTCGCTGAAAAAGTTGTTCCGTTTATGGTTTGTGCTTTTGTTATAGGCTCGCTTATAATTATCGGCGTTAACTACGCTCATATCGGCTCTGCTTTTGCTGCTATTTTTGAAGGTGCATTTAACCCAACCTGGAAAGAAGTTACTTCGGGTGCAGGCGGCTTTGTTTTGGCAACTGTTATTCAATCGGGCTTTAAGCGTGGCGTTTTTTCAAACGAAGCCGGTCTTGGTTCATCTGTAATGGTTCACTCAAACTCAAATGTTAAAGAGCCTGTAAAACAAGGTTTATGGGGTATTTTTGAAGTATTCGCCGATACAATGGTTGTTTGTACTATGACAGCATTAGTTGTTTTAACTTCTGGCGTTATTAATCTTGAAACAGGTGCAGGTGCAATAGGAGACGCAACTATGGTTGCTAAAGCGTTTGATACTGTATTTACTTTTGGCGGTATTAATTTCGGTAGTAAATTTATCGCTATTGCAATTTTGTTATTTGCTTTCACAACTGTTCTTGGCTGGTCACATTACGGCTCAAAAGCTTGGGAATATTTATTCGGCACAAAATCTTGCATTTTCTATAAAGTTGTTTTCGTTATTATGATTATGAGCGGTGCGGTTATGACTTCATCTCTCGCTTGGGATATTTCAGATACTTTCAACGGTCTTATGATGATTCCTAACTTAATCGGTGTGCTATCACTTTCAACTCTTGTTATGAAAATTACTAAAAACTATGTTGATAGAATTTTAAAGAAAAAACAGGGTATAAAACCTATGCTCTCTTTTGATGAAAAAATTCAGGAAGAGCAAGAGGAAAAACTAAAAAAACAACCGGATTAATAGGGGGAGGAATTAATTTATGACAGAGCAATGGTTATTGTTGCTTGCATTTATTTTGTATTTTGCATTAATGCTTGCAATAGGTATAGTATTCTTTGTAAAATCCAAAAATTCAGGTGGCGATAAAGAATATTTTTTAGGTGGCAGACAAATGGGTCCATTTGTTACTGCTATGAGCGCACAGGCTTCTGATATGTCGGGCTGGCTTTTAATGGGCTTCCCAGGCAGTATCTTGGCTTTTGGTTTCGGTAAGGTTTGGATCGGTATCGGTCTTATGATTGGTACTATTTGCAACTGGATTTTTGTTGCTAAAAGACTTCGCCGTTTTTCTGCTGCGGCTGATGATTCAATCACTTTGCCACAGTATTTATCAAAAAGATTTGCATCAAAAAATCCTACTTTACAGATAATTTGCGCTATAATCTTTTTGGTTTTCTTTACAATCTATGTTGCATCAGGTTTTGTTGCCGGTGCAAAAGTTTTTACTCAGGTTATTCCACAGTTAGAAGGAAAAGAAGAATTAGCTATGCTTATCTTCGCCGGAATAATTTTGGTTTACACATTTTTAGGCGGATTTAAAGCAGTTTGTTGGACAGACTTTTTCCAAGGTCTTATGATGCTTGTTGCAATTTTAGCAGTGCCGATAGTAATGCTTTTAACTCAAAATCTTGATATGAGCTTGCTTTCTGAATCAATTATTTCAAAAGGCGGTAACTCTTATGAGTTTGTAGTTAGTCCGTTTTCTGCTAAATGGCAGGATATCGTATCAGGTCTTGCCTGGGGACTGGGCTACTTTGGTATGCCTCATATCTTGGTTAGATTTATGTCTATTAAAAAGGCTAGTATGATTAAAAAATCAGCAACAGTCGCTATTATTTGGGTAGTGCTGTCACTTGGCGCATCTATGGCTCTCGCTTATTTTGGCAGAGCGTATATCGGCGATTTGCTTTTATCTACCGATTCACAAGAATTAGTTTTCGTAACACTCGTTACAAAATTATTCCCTGTATTTATCGCAGGCGTTTTGTTGTCGGCTATTATAGCTGCGGCAATGTCAACTGCCGATAGTCAGTTGTTGGTAGCGTCATCATCGTTTACTGCTGATATTTACAAACCTATCTTCAGAAAAAATGCTTCTGATAAAGAAGTTTTGTGGGTTGGCAGATTGGTAGTTGTTATAATTTCTGTTGTTGCTTTCTTTATTGCAAGCAGTAAATCAAGTGCAGCAAGCGGTATTATGAATATGGTTGAGAATGCTTGGGGCGGTTTTGGTTCGGCATTCGGCGGAATTATTATTCTTTCGCTTTTCTGGAAACGCTTGACTTATAAAGGTGCAATCGCAGCGGTTGCAGGCGGCGCTATTGTTGATGTTTTATGGCTTGTTTTCTTAACAGATTCAACAGGAATTTACGAGTTGTTACCGGGATTTTTATCAGGCTTGATTTTGGCGGTAGTTGTATCATTAATTGATAAAAAACCATCAAAAGAAGTTGAAGAAATTTTTGAAAGAGCAACCGATAAATCTATTGATGATTAATTAAATATTTTTTAGGCGGTAGGAAAATCTAACTTTTCCTACCGCTTTTTTATATTTTATTTTTAAATTATTAATTACCATTGCAAAATGGTTTTAAATATAGTAAAATAATATTAAAACTATTAAAAGGATTTATTCAAATGACTGAAAAACAACTTGACTTATTATTAAAAGGCGTTCAAAAGCCCGGCCGTTACACAGGCGGCGAACTTAACAGCGTTATTAAAGACAAAAGTAAGGTTGATGTTCGCTTTGCTTTTTGTTTTCCTGATACTTATGAAATAGGAATGTCACACCTTGGCATAAAAATTCTTTATTCACTTATGAATGAGATGGACGGCGTTTGGTGTGAGCGTGCCTTTGCTCCGCTTGAAGATATGGAAGAAAATATGAAAAAAGCGGGCGTTGGCGTTTGGTGTCTTGAAAGTTTAGACGAGCTTAAAGAGTTTGATATTATCGGTTTTACTTTGCAGTATGAGCTTTGTTACACAACAATGCTTCATATGCTTAAAATATCAGATATTCCGCTATATTCAAAAGACAGAAAATCGCTCAAAAACCTAGTTATAGCAGGCGGCCCTTGCACTTGCAACTGTGAGCCTATTGCTGATTTTATTGATGTTGCATTTTTAGGCGAAGGCGAAGAGTCTAACCCTGAATTTATTAAGCTTTATCGTGAGTATAAAAAAGCGGGCAAATCTAAAGATGAGTTTTTGCGTGCCGCTGCTAAAATAAACGGTATTTATATTCCGTCGCTTTATGATGTTGAGTATAAAGCCGATGGCACTATCAGCAAAATTATCGCAAAAGATGACGCACCTGAAAGACCTAAAAAATCTATTGTTCAAGATCTTGACAATATGTTCTTCCCAAAAGATTTTGTTGTGCCATATATCAGCACTGTTTTTGACAGAGCAACCGCCGAAGTTTTCAGGGGTTGTATCAGGGGTTGCCGTTTTTGCCAGGCGGGTATGATGACAAGACCTGTAAGAGAAAAATCTCCTTTGGTTGTATCTAATCAGGCAAAGTCCCTTTGCGATACAACGGGTTATGATGAAATTTCGCTATGTTCTTTATCTACAAGCGATTATACCAAAATTGAAGAATTGTTAAACGACCTTTTGGATTGGACAGAAAAAGAAAAGGTAAACATTTCATTGCCATCAATGAGAATTGACGCTTTTTCGCCTGAATTGCTTGAAAAAGTTTCAAAGGTTAGAAAATCGGGCCTTACCTTTGCACCTGAAGCCGGCTCTCAAAGAATGAGAAATGTTATTAACAAAAACCTTGATGAAGATATTATTTTAAAATCTTGCCTTACTGCTTTTGAAGGTGGTCACACATCGGTTAAACTTTATTTTATGATGGGACTTCCGACCGAAACAATGGAAGATATTGAGGCAATCGGCGATTTAGCACAAAAAATCGTTGATTTATATTACAGTATGCCTAATAAACCAAAGGGTAAAGGCGTTCAGGTTTCGGTTTCGCTTGCAACATTTGTTCCAAAACCGCATACTCCTTTCCAATGGCACCCACAGGATAAATTAGAGTTAGTGAGAGAAAAACAACATCATTTAGTTGAACATTTAACAACAAGAAAAGTTCAGGTTTCTTGGCATGAAAGCAAAACTTCGCTTTTAGAAGCAGTTTTAGCCAGAGGCGATAGAAAACTATGCCCTGTTATGTATGAACTGGCTGAAATGGGTTGTAATCTTGACGCTTGGGACGAGCATTTAGATTTTTCTAAATGGGAAAAAGCATTCGCTGACCACAATCTCGATATGGCTTTTTATGCTAATCGTCAGCGTGAATATGATGAAATTTTACCTTGGGATCATATGGATTACGGTGTTTCAAAGAAATTCTTAATTAGAGAAATGGAAAAGGCTTTAAAGGCTGAAACCACCGAAAACTGCCGTGATAAATGTGCCGGTTGTGGTGCTAACACAATGCTTGAAAGGAGTACTGACTGTGCGAAATGTAAGGTTAATTTATAAAAAACAGGGCAGAGCGAAGTATATTTCTCACCTTGATATGAATAGATTATTCAGCCGAATTTTAAAACGCTCGGGACTTCCTATTTGGTACACCGAAGGCTTTAATCCGCATATCTTTTTAACTTTTACCTTGCCGCTTTCTTTAGGCTTTGTCAGTGAGTATGATGTTTGTGATTTTAGGGTTACTGATGACAAAATGACAAATGACTATATTGCAGATGTTTTAAGAAATTCTGTTCCTGAAAGCATTGAAGTTGTAAATGTAATTGACCCTGTTATGAAAGCTAAAGATTTGGCTTTTGCCGAGTTTAAAATTAATATTGATTGTGATAAAGATAACGCCGAAAAACTAAAAGAGTTTTTAAATCAAGACGAAATAACAGTTGAAAAAACTACAAAGAAAAAGCAGATTAAAACTTTTGATGTTAAAGAAAAAATCAGAAAATATGATGTTTCTGATACAGAAAACGGTTTATATATCTATCTTTTATTGCCTTGCGGAAATGATGGTAACATAAATCCTATGCTTATTTTTGAAAAAGCTTGGGAAAATATTGATTTTGAAATTGACAGCGTTGCAAGGGGCAAATTATTTGATAAAAATATGCAGTTATTTCATTGACAAACTAATAGGTTTAATGGTATAATTACTTATTAAGAATATATAAGGAAATGTGGCTTTTATTATGATTAAAAGTATGACCGGTTACGGCAGATTTAGCGATACTGTCGGCGATATGGAAATAACCGCTGAAATTAAGGCGGTTAATCATCGTTACTTTGAATTTTCATCAAGAATTCCACGCCAATTCGGCTTTTTAGATGAAAAGGTTAAACAGTATGTAAAATCTCGTGTAAACCGTGGTAAAATTGAAGTTTATATAACTATTAATATGCTTGAAAATTCAGCGGTTGCGGTTGAAGTAAACCATCCGCTCGCTAAAGCTTATATAGACGCTTTAAAAGAAATTAACGATACTTACGAGCTTAAAACTGATTTGTCAGCGGTTGATATCACAAGATTTTCTGATGTTTTATCTGTCAGAAAAGAAGAACAGGACGAACAGGCTGTTTTTGACGCTGTAAAATCTGTTTTAGAAAAAGCGGTTGACTCATTTATTGATATGAGAATTAAAGAGGGCGAAAAATTAAATGCCGATATTACTTCTCGTTGCGATACAATTTTAAAATTTGTTGAAATAGTTGAGTCTAAATCAGGCGAGTCTGTTAAGGCTTACAGAGAAAAATTAGAAGAGAAAATGAAAGAGCTTTTAGGCGATGTTAAGGTTGATGAGCAACGCTTGCTAACAGAAACCGCTATTTTCGCTGATAAAACTGCGGTTGATGAAGAAACTGTTAGATTAAGAAGTCATATTTCTCAATTAATTGATATGATGAACTCTGATGATGCAGTTGGCAGAAAGATTGATTTCTTAGTTCAGGAAATGAACAGAGAAGCTAATACAATCGGCTCAAAATGTTCGGATATTTCTATTACAAGAACTGTTGTTGATATAAAATCAGAAATTGAAAAAATAAGAGAACAAATTCAAAACATCGAATAGTCGGAGTAATTTTTATGAAACTAATTAATATCGGTTTAGGAAATCTTATTAATTCTGATAGAATTGTTGCGGTGTTATCGCCCGATAGTGCTCCGGCAAAAAGAATTATCTCTGAAGCTAAACAATCTAAAAGACTTATTGATGCTTCAGGCGGAAGAAAAACCGAGTCGGTTATTATAACCGATTCCGACCATATTGTTTTAAGCTATTTAAAAAATCAGGATATTTTAGAAAGACATAATGAAACAGAGGGTTAGTTAATGAAGCAAAGGGGTAATCTATTTATTTTTTCAGGTCCGTCAGGAATTGGAAAAGACACTGTTTTAAAAGAAGTTTTAAATTCAAGCGATGATATTAAGCTTTCGATTTCATCTGTTACAAGAGATATGAGAGTAGGCGAAGTTGAAGGCGAGAAATATCATTTTATTTCAAGAGAAGAGTTTGAAGAACTTATTAATAATGATGCTCTTCTTGAACATAATGAGTATTTAGGCAATTTTTACGGAACACCGAGAGAGCCTGTTTTAAAATGGATGGAAGAGGGTTACAATGTAATTCTTGAAATTGATGTAAACGGTGCATTTAAGGTTAAGAAAAAAATGCCTGAAGCTATTATGATTTTTATGCTGCCAACTTCTTTTGATGTTTTACGCCATAGATTAGAAAAGCGTGGAACAGAAACCGAAGAAGTTATTGAAAAGCGTGTTAAACAAGCTGCCAGAGAGATTAAGTTTGCTAAAGAGTATGATTATATATTCTTTAATGATGATCTTGAAACTGCGGTTAATGATTTAAAGTCAATTATAAGAGCTAACGCTCTTGTTAATAAAAATATGAAAGAACTATATAGAAAGGTGATTGATGATGCTGAATCCATCGATTGGTAAACTTATTAATGCTTATGAAAGCCGATATCAGTTAGTAACTGATATTGCAAAGGTTGCTCGTCATATTTCAGAAAAGGCTGATGCAGAAGGCAAAATCCTTGTTGAAAAGCCTGTTAATATGGCTATGAATGAACTTGCTGAAAGAGTAGGCTGAATTTAAGTTTTAAAAGTCAGGGTGTTTTTCGTCCTGACTTTTGATGTTTTTAAAGACTGATTAAAAGGGAGGAGTTATAATGAGAAAATCAATTTTTGTCAGCGTTTTTGTTGAAAAAACAACAATAAATTTTGATAAATCTTTTGATTACTCTGTCCCTTTTGATTTAAGCGACAATGTTTTTATCGGTCAGCGAGTTTTAGTTCCTTTTGGTAAAGGAAATAAAAAGCGACAGGGCGTTATAGTTGAAATACACGAAAAATGCGAAAAAGATGTTTCAAAAATCAAACCTATTTTTGAAATTGTTGATGAAAAACCGCTTGTTACCGATGAAATGTTAAGGTTAGCAAAATTCATTTCAAATCAGACCTTTTGCACTTTTTTTGAAGCACTTCGACCAATGATACCTATTGGTATTAATGTAAAAGTTGTGTCAAGCTTTGTTTTAAAGAAAAATTATAATGATATTGACAGAGATAGTTTAAGTCAAGACGAAAAGTTGATTGTTGATAGTATTTTTAATGCAAAAGGTGCGGTAAAATCTAAAAAATTACTCGAAATAATCGGGGTAAAAAGCGAAAAAGTTTTTTTGAATTTAATAAATAAAAATATAATTGAAAAACAAGAAAATGCAGTTCGCAGAGTGGGCGATGCCTCAGTTAGAATGGTTAGCTTGCCACAAGATATTGAACTTGAAAATTTAAGTAATTTTACCCCTAAACAAAAAGAAATCGCAAACTTTTTAAATGATTGTCAAACCGCTTCGGTAAAAGAAATTAATTATTTTACAGGCGTTAGCGTTACCACTGTCAATACAATGATAAAACAGGGCAAATTAGTAGAATATGACCTTGAAGTTATGCGCTCGCCTTATGAAATTGATACCGACGGCGAAATGACTAAGATTAATTTAACCGATGAACAATCAATTGCTTTTGAAAGCATAAAGAAGGATATGAACTCTGCCGAAGGCGGAAAAGTTGGACTTCTTTTCGGTGTAACAGGCTCTGGTAAAACGCAGGTATTTTTAAAAGCGATTGATGAGTGTATAAGCCAAAATAAAGGCGTTATTGTAATGGTGCCTGAAATTGCACTAACCCCGCAAACTATGAGCATTTTCAGCAACCGTTATGGCAAAAAAATTGCTGTATTCCATTCGGCTATGAGCCTTGGTGCCAGAACTGATGAGTGGAAGCGTGTTAAATCGGGCGAGGCTAAAATTGCGATCGGAACTCGCTCGGCTGTTTTCGCTCCTTTTGATAATTTAGGTCTTATTATAATGGACGAAGAACAGGAGCATACCTATAAATCAGAGGCAACGCCTCGTTTTCACGCAAGAGATGTTGCAAGATCAAGAGCAAAGTATCATAATTGCTTGTTTTTAATGGCTTCTGCTACACCCAGCGTTGAAACTTATTCGCTTGCTAAATCCGGTTTTTACTCGCTTTATACAATGAAAAAGCGTTATGGTAATGTAACTTTGCCACAGGTTAAAACCGCTAATATGAAAGAGCAGTATAAAAACGGCAATTTCGGCATTTTCAGCGATATTTTAACCGAAAAAATAAAAGAAACTGTTGATAACAAAAAACAGGCGATTATCCTTTTAAACAGGCGTGGGTATCAGGTTGTAGTTTCCTGTACTAACTGCGGTGCGGTAAGACAATGTCCTAATTGCAGCATTTCAATGACTTATCATACCGATAATAACAGAATGATGTGCCATTATTGCGGATATTCTGAAGAATATTCCGATACTTGTAAAATCTGCGGTGAGAAAAATGTAAAACTCTCGGGCTTTGGCACTCAAAAAGCTCAAGAAGAGTTGTCTATGATATTTCCGTCTATTCGTATTCTTAGAATGGACGCAGATACCACAATGACAAGATTTTCTCATGAGAAAAAACTTACCGCATTTAAAAACGGCGAATATGATGTAATGATAGGAACTCAAATGGTCGCAAAAGGTCTTGATTTTCCGTCGGTTACATTAGTAGGCGTTATAAATGCCGACCAATTGCTTTTTGGCAATGATTTTCGTGGGTATGAAAAAACCTTTTCTTTGCTAACGCAGGTAATCGGGCGTTCGGGAAGAAGCGAAAAGGGGACAGCCGTAATTCAAACTATATCACCTGATAATGAAATTATTATGTTATCGGCTGATCAGGATTATGAGCGTTTTTATGAAACCGAAATTTTGCAAAGAAAAATTTTGAAATATCCGCCTTATTGTGATTTGTGTGTAATAGGCTTTTCAGGTCTTTCAAAAGAAAAAACTCTTGAAATGAGTAAGTTGTTTTTTGATAAGCTAAAAAAACATATTACAACCGATTATAATGATTTAAAAATGATGATTTTAGGACCTAGTCCTTGTAATATACCTAAAGTTAATAATAAATATCGTTTTCGTCTTATTTTAAAATGCAAAAATTCAAGGCGACTTCGTGAATTAGTTTTAAAATTGTTAATTGAAACAGGAAATATAGGAAAATATAAAAACATCTCTGTTTTTGCTGATATAAATCCTGAAAATATAATATAACTTGGAGCGTGTAAAAATGATTAGAGAAGTAATTAAAAACGGCGATGAAGTTTTAAGAAAAAAATGTCATAGAGTAGAAAAATTTGATGCAAAGCTACATTCTTTGCTTGATGATATGTATGAAACAATGCAGGATAAAGACGGCGTCGGACTTGCCGCACCACAGGTTGGAATTTTGCGTAGAGTAGTAGTAATTGATGTCGGCGAAGGCAAAATTGAACTTGTAAACCCTGAAATTGTTAAAACTTCAGGCGAACAGGAAGGCCAGGAAGGCTGTTTGTCTTGTCCGGGTGTTTGGGGCGATGTTGTTCGTCCTATGAAAGTTACTGTAAAAGCACAGGACAGATACGGAAAAGAGTTTAAAATTAAAGGTCAAGAATTACTTGCTCGTGCTTTTTGCCACGAAATCGATCATTTAGACGGAATTTTATTTTTAGATAAAATGAAAAAGACCGAAGAATAATTTTTTAGGAGAAAATTTTTAATGAACATTGTTTTTATGGGTACGCCCGACTTTGCTGAAGAGTCTTTAAGAAAATTAGTTGAAAATAATTATAATGTAGTCGGCGTTTTTACAAAGCCTGATATGCCTGTTGGCAGAAAACATATTTTAACTCCGCCGGAAGTTAAGGTTGCGGCAGAAGAGTTGAATATTCCTGTTTTTCAGCCAAATTCACTTAAAAATGATGAAAGTTTTAATATTTTAAAAGAATTAAATCCCGATTTAATAGTGGTTGTCGCTTATGGCAAAATCTTGCCTGAAAATATTTTAAATTTACCGAAATACGGCTGTATCAATGTTCACGCTTCATTGCTTCCTAAATATCGTGGAGCGTCACCGATTCAATGGTCAATTGTTTGCGGTGAAAATGAAACAGGCGTTTCAACTATGCTGTTAGATAAAGGTATGGATACAGGCGATGTACTTTTGTCAGCGGCTACTGAAATAGGCTCAACCGAAACTGCAGAAGAGCTTTGGGACAGACTAAAGGTTATGGGCGGCGATTTGCTTATCAAAACTGTTGAAGGTTTGGTAAGCGGCAGTATCAAGCCGATACCGCAAGATGAAGAAAAAGCTACTTATGCACCGATTATTAAAAAGGCTGACGGACTTATTGATTGGTCAAAATCGGCTAAAGAAATTGATTGCAAAATAAGAGGTTTACATTCGTGGCCTGTTGCGTATACTAAAGTCGATGAAAAAATGCTTAAAATTTTCTCGGCTGATATAATTGATAATATTGATGATAAATTCGGTAAAGTTATCTCAAGCGATAAAGAATTAATTGTCGCTTGCGGCAAAGGCGGACTTAAGATTAATGAACTTCAGCTTGAAGGTTCAAAACGAATGAAAACCGAAGATTTTTTAAGAGGTAAAAAAATAACTTCAGAATTTTTAGGAGAATAATATGTATTTTCATTATTTTGACCCAATGTATTTTTTGTTTGCATTACCCGGTTTGCTTATAGCACTTTATGCTCAAGCAAAAGTAAAATCTAATTATGCAAGATACAGTAATGTTTTTAACTCTCGTGGTTATACAGGCGCTGATGTTGCAAGAATGATTTTATCGGCTAATGGCATTAATGATGTTGATATTGCCAGAGTAAGTGGTAATTTAACTGATAATTATAACCCAAAAGATAATTGTATTTATCTTTCTGACGGCGTTTTTGGCAGTAATACCGTTGCGGCGGTTGGTATTGCCGCTCATGAAACAGGCCACGCTATCCAACACGCAGTAGGTTATACACCGATTAAAATTCGATCGGCGCTCGTTCCTGTTTGTAATTTTGGTACAGGCATAAGTCCGTTTCTGATTTTACTCGGCTATATTCTTAATATGGAGATTTTATGGTTTTTAGCACTGGGCGTTTTTGCTCTCTCTGTGCTTTTTCAACTTGTAACTTTGCCGGTTGAATTTGATGCTTCAAGAAGAGCGTTAAAAGCAATCGAGGGTATGAATATGCTAAACGAAAATGAATATAAAGGTGCTAAAAAAGTGCTTTCGGCAGCGGCTTTAACTTATGTTGCAGCACTTTTACAATCACTTTTAATATTCTTATATTATGTAATGAGATTTATGGGAAACAGACGAGATTAAGTTTATGGCAAATGCAAGAAAAGAAGCCGTTAAGGCACTGATGAAAATTGAAATTGACGGCGGTTATTCAAATATCATTGTAGATAATTTGCTTTTAGAAACTGATTTAGATGAGCGAGATAAGGCTTTTGCTACAAGTCTTATTTATGGTGTTATCGAACGAAAATTAACACTTGAATATATTGTTTCAAGTTATTCTAAAACTCCGCTGAAAAAGATAAAACCGTTTATTTTATATGTTATTTATACTTCACTTTATCAAATTATTTATATGTCAAAAGTGCCGAATTCAGCGGCGGTAAATGAAGCGGTAAAGTTAGTAAGAAACTCAAAATTTCGTAATTTAAGCGGTTTTGTAAACGCTGTTTTGCGTAACTTTTTGCGAGACGGTGAGATTAAATATCCTGATGAAAAGGCGGATTATTTATCGGTTAAATATTCTGTTTCAAAAGATATTGTAAACTTGTTTTTAAATCAATATGGTAATCAAACCGAAGAAATTTTAAAAGGCTTTTTTGAGCTTGACGGCGTTTCGATAAAAGTAAACACCTTAAAAATTTCAGTAGAAGATTTAAAGGCAAAATTAAGCGAACAATGCGATGTGAAAACTCATCCTTTGATTGATGAAGTTTTAGTGCTAAAGGGTGCAGGCAGTGTTAGAAATTTATTCGGATTTAATCAAGGTTATTTTCATATTCAGGATGCGGCGAGTGCAATTTGTGCAAAAATTGTTGATGCAAAAGAGCATGACAGAGTAATAGATGTTTGTGCCGCTCCTGGCGGAAAAAGCTTCTCAATCGCTGAAAATATGGGCGATAAAGGCGAAGTTTTAGCACTTGATTTATATGAACATAAGGTAGAATTAATTAAAAAAGGCGCTGAAAGATTGGAATTGAAATCGGTAAAATCGTTTGTCAATGACGCTTCAGAGTATAATTCTTCTTTGTGCAAATTTAACAAAGTTTTGTGCGATTTGCCTTGTTCAGGGCTTGGTATTTTGGGCAAAAAGCCCGAAATTCGTTACAAAAATGTTGCTTTTATTGAAAATTTGCCTGCCTTACAGTATAATTTATTAATAGCATCAAAGCAATATGTGGAAATAGGTGGAAATTTATTTTATTCAACCTGTACTTTAAACGAAAAAGAAAATTTTTCGGTTGTGGACAAGTTTTTACTTGAAAACAAAGAGTTTGAGCCATTGCCGATAGGCGAAAATTTTGAAAAAACAAAAAAAGACAGGGTTAATACTTTGACACTGCTTCCGCATATACATAAAACGGACGGGTTCTTTATCTCGGCTTTTAAAAGGGTTAGGTGATTTTTTAGTGACGGATCTTAAATCTTTGAATTTAAGTGAAATTGAACAAATCGTAGCCGACCTTAACCAACCTAAATTTCGTGCAAAACAAATTTTTGAGTGGTTGCAAAAAGGCGTAGACTCGTTTGATGAAATGAAGAATATTCCTAATTCTTTAAAAGAAGAATTAAAAAAGGATTATTATATTTCTTATGCCTTAGTTGAAAAGAAGTTTTGTTCAAAGTTAGATGAAACCGTAAAATATTTATTTAAACTTTATGATGGCGAGCTTATTGAGTCGGTTGTTATGAAGTATAAACACGGTTACAGTATCTGCGTCAGTTCTCAGGTAGGCTGTAATATGGGTTGTAAATTTTGTGCTTCAACTATCGGTGGCAAAGCGAGAGATTTAACTGCGGGCGAAATTTTATCTCAAATATTTACCGCTTCTAAAGATTTAGGCGTTAGAATTTCTAATGTTGTAATGATGGGAATGGGCGAACCGCTTGATAACTTTGACTCGGTTGTTCGTTTTCTTGAATTAGTAGGTTGTCCCGAAGGACTTGGCATCGGTATGCGTCATATTTCTTTATCTACTTGCGGTGTTGTTGATAAAATTTATAAGTTAATGGAAAGAAATTTGCAAATTACTTTGTCAATTTCGCTTCACGCACCATTTAATGAAATGCGTGATACAATTATGCCGATAAACAAGCGATATAATATTGATGAATTAATTACCGCTTGTAAAAAATATACTGATACAACAGGTCGCAGAATTTCTTTTGAGTATGCACTTATAAAAGGATTTAATGATACGCCTGAATGTGCTTTGAAACTCAAGGAATTGTTAAACGGAATTATAGCTCATGTAAATTTAATTCCGGCAAACCCTGTTCATAAAGATAAATTTGTCAAGCCCGATAAAAAAGCGGTTTATGCTTTTTGTGACCGCTTAAACAATCTCGGACTTAATGCAACAGTAAGAAGAACGCTCGGTTCTGATATTGACGCTTCTTGCGGTCAGTTACGACAAAAACACAAATAAATTTTTAAAAGGAGGCAGTTTTTTAATGATTATTGCAGGCAAAACAGATGTTGGTAAACAACGAGAAATGAATCAAGATTTTATAAAATTTCATAAATTTGATGAAGAAACTGCTCTTTTAATAGTTTGTGACGGAATGGGCGGCGCCAGAGCCGGCAATGTTGCAAGTGAAGTTGCGGCAAATTCAATCTATGATTTCTTAATTAAAAAATATGATAACTCGCTAACCGATCACGCAATTAAAACTATTATGACATCTGCGGTAAACTGTGCTAACCTTGATGTTTTTGATTTGGCTCAAAACAATTCCGAATATTACGGAATGGGTACAACAGTCGTAGCGGTTGTAATTAAAGACGGTTATGCATATACTATTCACGCAGGCGATTCAAGAGCGTATATAATTTACCCTGAAGGTATGAAAAAAATAACAACTGACCATTCAATCGTTCAACAATTAATTGAAAGTCAGATGATTACCGAAGAAGAAGCTAAACACCATCCAAAACGTAATGTTATCACAAGGGCGCTTGGTGTTGAAGAGTGTTTGGAATCTGATTTCAGTATTATAAAACTTGAAAAAGGCTATACAATTTTAATTTGTTCCGACGGACTTACAAATTACGCTGATGAAAATGAAATTTTTGAAACAGCGAATAATTATGAACCGGAAAAAATTTGTGAAAAATTGATTAATAAAGCTAATGATAACGGCGGTGGGGATAATATTTCTCTTGTCGTCGCTAAAGATATATAATTAAAAGAAAGGGAGGAAAAACAGTGGATAGATTTATCGGAAAACGAATTGACGGAAGATATGAAGTTAATGAGTTAATTGGCGTTGGCGGTATGGCAAGTGTTTATAAAGCTTATGATATTATTGATGACAGAGTTGTTGCCATCAAAATTTTAAAAGAAGAGTTTGTTGCTAATGATGAGTTTAGAAGAAGATTCAAAAATGAATCAAAGGCTATTGCTGTTTTATCTCATCCAAACATTGTAAAAGTTTTTGATGTTAGTTTCGGTGATGTTTTGCAGTATATTGTAATGGAGTATTGCGATGGCATTACTTTAAAAGAGTATATTAAGCAAAAAGGCGTTATTGATTGGGAAGAGGCTGCTTTTTTCACTACTCAAATTTTAAAAGCACTTCAACATGCTCATGAGCGTGGAATAATTCACCGCGATATTAAACCGCAAAATATCATTTTAATGCATGACGGTTCAATTAAAGTTGCAGATTTCGGTATTGCAAGATTTTCAAGAAGTGAGCAAAAAACCATAACTGATAAAGCTATCGGTTCTGTTCACTACATCAGTCCTGAACAGGCACGTGGCGATGATACCGATGGAAAATCCGATATTTATTCTGTTGGCGTTATGCTTTATGAAATGACAACAGGTAAATTACCGTTTCAGGCTGATTCGGCAGTTTCGGTTGCTATTATGCAGCTTCAAAATGAACCTGTAAAACCTACTGAAATTAATAAACTTATTCCTAAAGGTTTAGAGCAAATTATTCTTATGGCTATGCAAAAAGAGCCTTCACAGCGTTATCCGACTGCGTTTGATATGCTGAGAGATATTGAAGAATTACGTCGTGATCCTTATATACAATTTGATCATGCTTACCATACAGCATCAAAGGTGGTTTCTGTTGCCGATGATTATGATTTTGCTCCGTCAAACCGTGATTATGGCAATGACGGTTATCAAAAAGAGAAAAAATCTAAAGCAATTCCTATTTTATCAGCAGTAGCCGGTGTTTTTGTTCTTGCTATTATCGGTGTTGCTTTGTGGTTTTTCCTAGGAGATTCCGGTGATACAATTAAATGTCCTAACTTTGTCGGTATGACTATTGATGAAGTTCAAAATGATGATAAATATAAGAATTTTGATTTTGAAATTGAGAAAAATAACAATTCCGAATACAAAGCAGGCGAAATTTATAAACAGTTGCCTGAAGCTGATACAAATATTAAATCTAAATCGAAGATTACCTTGTATGTAAGCACAGGCGGCGAAAAAATTAAAGTTCCTGATGTTGTTAAACTTGAATATTCCGAAGCAAAAGAAGCGTTAGAGGAATACGGTTTTGTAGTTAAAAAGGTTACCAGAAATGATGATGAAATCGCTAAAGATTGCGTAATCAGTTCTACACCTGCAGCCGGCGAAGTAGCTAATTCCGGCGATGACATTACCCTTTATGTTTCACTTGGACCTGAACAAATAGACGTTACTGTTCCTAGCGTTATCGGAATGTATGAAGATAATGCTAAGCAAACTATTATTGACAACGGTCTTAAAATCGGTGATAAAGTTTATGTTTATGATGATACCGCTTATGGTGTTGTTGTTTCACAGTATCCAAGAGCAAACAGTACTGCTGTTTTAGATGATGTTGTAACTATTTATATCAGTAAAGGACCTGCTCCTGAAACAACCATTGTACAAACAACAAAGGCTACTAAATCAACTGTTGAACAAAGCAAAACTAATGCTGCAGAGACAACTGTTGAACAAACAACAAAAGCCACTAAAACAAAAAAGACTAAAAAAGCGGTAAATTAATGACTAAAGGTATTATTATTAAAGCGTTATCGGGATTTTATTATGTAAAAACCGATAATGGACTTATTGAGTGTAAGGCTAGGGGAGCTTTTAGAAATAAAAACAATTCCCCTTTAGTCGGTGATAATGTTAATATTAGTATATTAGAAAACAACCGAGGCGTTATTGATGAAATAATGCCTCGGTTAAATTGCTTGATACGACCGCCTGTTGCAAATATAGACAGGCTTTTTATTGTTGTTTCAACTATTAGCCCTTTACCTAATACTTTTGTTATTGATAAAATGATTGTATCGGCTGAAGATAAGGGAATAGAGCCGATTATCGTTATTAATAAAAGCGATTTATCCAGTGCCGATGAAATAGCTGAAATTTATAAAAAAAGCGGTTTTAAGGTTTTTGTTGTAAGTGCAACAAATAATGAAGGCGTTGAACAGTTATATCCTTTATTTAAAGATAAGCTATCTGTTTTTTGCGGAAATTCGGGCGTAGGTAAATCAAGTCTTTTAAATGCTATTGATAGTCGTTTTGATATTTCAACCGCCGATATTAGCGAAAAACTCGGTCGTGGCAGACATACAACAAGACATATTGAGCTTTACGAGTCGCATGGCGGATATATTGCCGATACACCGGGTTTTTCAAGTATTGATATGGAGAAAACAGCGGTTATTAAAAAAGAGAATTTACAGTTTTGTTTTAGAGAGTTTAAAGATTATATAGGCGAGTGTAAATTTACTTCTTGTTCTCATACAAAAGAAAAAGGTTGTGCTATTTTAGCTGCGGTAGAAGAAGGGAAAATTCCGCTATCAAGAATTGAAAGCTACCGAAAACTTTATGAAGAATCTTCAAAATATAAGGATTGGGAATTATAATGGGCAGATGTGTTATTGTAGGCAGTGCCGATATTATTAATCTTGATAAAGTAAAATCATATATTAAAGACGACGATTTTATTGTTTTTTGTGACGGTGGGTTGCGTCATAAAGAAGAATTGGGATTGAAAGCCGATTATATTGTTGGCGATTTTGATAGTTATGAAAAACCCGAAAAAGCTGAAAATATTTTGATTTTGCCTACTGTTAAAGATGATACCGATACAGTTGCGGCGGTAAAATTAATGCTTGAAAAAGGATTTAAAGATTTCCTTATTATCGGTGCGATTGGGCAAAGACTTGACCATTCATTAGGCAATGTTTCGATTTTAATTTATTTAAAGGAAAACGCCGCTAACGGCGTTATAGTTGATGATTATAGCGAGATGAAGCTAATTACAGGCGAAGAGATAATTTTAAAAGACAGCTTTAGTTATTTTTCTATAATTTCGCTTGATAAATGTTTAAAAGGCGTTTATATAAGCGGTGCTAAATATCCGCTTGAAAACGCAGTAATAGAAAACAGCTACCAATATGGTATCAGCAACGAGCCTACAAATGATACTAAAATCAGAATAAATGAAGGCAATGCACTTTTAATAAAAGTTTTTTAATCACACATTTTAATAAAAATAATATAATAATAGCAGGTGAACACCTAATTTTTGATAAACGAGGTGTATTTAAGATTTATGCGTGGAAAATGCCGACCACCGAGAAAGCGTAAACATCGTGCCTGCTACATATTTTGCTTTACCGCAGGTATTATCCTTGCTACATTCTTTCCTTACAAAGCAATTATGCTGGTGCTTAGCATAATCTTAATACTTCTCGGTATTTGTTACTGTAAGTGATTTGAAGGGAGAGCTTTTTATGAAAGTTGTAGTTGTTAAAAGCCCTAAAGCGCTAAAAGGTATTTTAAGAATGATTTTTAAAATAAAAAAAGAAGAATTAAAATAATAAAACCCCGATTTGAAATTGCTTTCAAGTCGGGGAAATTTTTTTGTTTATTTTAAGAAAATTAATGAAACAAATGTTAAAACAATACCGATTGTAGATTTTACAGTAGGCTTTTCTTTAAACATAATCGAAGCCATTATACTTGCTAAAACAAGGCTTCCGCCTGTGTTTATTGAGAAAAGCTGAGTAGATGTTAAAAGTCTGCCGGCAAGAGACTTGAAGTAGGTGTTTACAAACAAGAAAATTGCCATTATAACTAGATAAACAATGATTTTTTTATCAATCTTTATTTGAGCTTTATGAGTTGTTTTTGATGAGAAAAATGTATATCCCAAAAGTAAAACAAACGAAAAAATATACATATAAAAGTTAAAAGCGGTATCATCAACATGAGCACTTTCCAGTGAAAATGTTGTGTTTAAAATGTTGCCTAATTTTTCTGTACTTCCTACCAAAAAATCGCATAAACCGTTAGCAACACCGCAAACAAGTAATAAAAGAAAATCTTTTAAAGTAAATCTACCGTTTAAACTCTTGTTGTAGCCCAGCATAAGCCAAATTGCAACAAGTAAAATAACAATGCCGATAATTTCTCTAAGAGTTATTGTTTGACCAAAGAATATAGCCGATAAGAAAATCGGAACAATTACGCCTAGATTTAAAAATACACTTACAAGCATATAAGCACTGCCTCGAACCGACATTAACCAACTTATAATAAAAATACAAGTAAAAACAGATGCAAATGATGATATTATCAGCGTTACGGTAGTAACTGAAGTGATGTGATTTAAATTGCCTTGAAAACAAATTACAATAAGGCTGACTATTGTACAAAAAATCATTCTGATACAGTTTAGTTTTGCCGAGTCAGTTACCGAATGAGCATAAGTACCAAGGTTTTTTCCGCAAAAGCCTTTTATAGTGCCGCCGAAAACTGAAATTGTAATAAATAAAAGTCCTAATAAATTCATAATTAAAAATCCCCTAAATTTAAACGCATTTTATCGCATAAAATTAATTATACCATATAAAACTATATTTGACAACTAATGTTGTTTGAATTATTTTATTTTTTATGCTAGAATGAATTAAAATAAAAATGGAGAGTGAAAAATATGAAAAAAAGTTTATCTGTGATATTTTTAAGTTTGTTTGCATTATGCTTGTTTTCTTCTTGTTCGGTTGAGTCGGTAGAAAAGCATTATTCAACAACAACTAATAAAGCGTCTTATGGTACGGCTGCTTTAACAATTAATTGTTCAGATGTTCTTGAAAATCTCGATAAGTTAGATAAAAGTGTTAAAGACAGCAATGTTATTCCAAAAGACGGCTATATTTTAAAAGAAAAAACTTTTGATATTCAAAAAGATGATACCGCTTATTCTTTCTTTTTAAGAGCAGCTAAAGCTGAAAAAATAGCAATAGATTATCTGACACCGGAAGAAAGCAGTTATGGTTCGGCTTATATAAAAGGTATCGGTAATTTATATGAAAAAAACTGCGGTGATACTTCGGGCTGGTTGTTTTTAGTAAACGGAAATGTAGCCGATAAGGCTTGTTCCGATTATAAATTACAGAAAGATGATAAAATAGAGTTTCTTTATATTTGCGATATGAATGCTTATTTTGCAACCCAAACAACAAAAAAATAAAAAAGACGCTCTTTTTTAAAAAGTACATTATAAAATTTCAACAAAGCAGAATAGCTTTAAAAAAGGAAAAAATATCAGAATATATAAATCTATGAAATATTAACAAAAACAAAACTGACTTCGTTTTTAAAACGAAGTCAGTTTATCTTTTAAATTATATTTTATTTTAAAAAATTTAAAAACTCTTCTGCCATTCTTTTAGCACCATAAACTGATGGGTGTAAATGATCGCCGTAATCATAAATCGGCAACATTCTGTCAATATCTTCACTATCTCGAATGGCTTTGTCAATATCAATAAATCCGTCAATTTCATCTGTAGTACGAATCCAGTCATTAACCTTGTGGCGAATTTCATTTCTAGGCTCGTCATAAGTTCGCCAGCCTTTAATAGGTGCAATAGTGGCAAAGTATATTTTTTTGCCATCTTTTTTTGCTTGCTCAATGTAAAATTTGCGGTAGCCGTCAATCAATTGCTCCGCAGTTGGCATATTACTCATTGGTCTTAGCGGATTTATGCCGTCAGGGTGAATTAAATCATTAATTCCGTGTAAAACAACTATTTTATCACATCCGTCAACTGCAGTTTCAGGCTTAAATCGAGTTTCGCCTTTAAGCCCATAAGAAGCATATTGTGCAGTATCATATTGACCTAAAACTCTTGTTCCGCAAACTCCACGGCGAATAACTGAACGATTGCAAATGCCGTTTTCTTTTAGTCCGTCAATAATAAAATCAGGATAATCCCAAGCGGTAATCGAATCGCCGAAAATTACAAGTGCATTTGCGTTTTCATTTGTTTTTACATCAACTGTGTTTACAAAATGACAAAAGTTTGTTGTCATTCGTTTTTCAAAAGGTAACTCCTCGTTATCAATAAAATCGCCAAAGGCGTAATATTGATGAGTTAACGGGCCTTTAACAAAAAGTCCGTTTGTCATATTAGTAAAATCGCCTAAATAAAAACTAACAAAATATCCGCAGTCTTCTTCTACATTAAATTCAATTTCATCACTGACTACTTCTTCACCTTTTTTAACAGTAACAGATGTTTCGTTCTTAAAGGTTAAGTTTTTAATAGTATCAGTGTCAATTCTTTTATCATCAATTGCTTTTGCAATGTTAGCTTTTGTAATTGTTATATCTTCAATACCGCAAAAGTTTGAAAAATGCACTCTGAAAGCAGAGCCTTTTAATGTTGATTTAAAATAGTATCTTAAAGTTACATCTTTTGCATATCGCTCAAGCGAGTTATCAGCAATTGACGGAGAATTGCCGTAAACCGCTACCCATTTTTTATCCATATTATTATCATTCCCTTTTTCACACGCTTTTTTTATAATATCATAAATATATTTTAATGTAAATAAAATATTTGACTTTTTATAAGTAAAGTTATAAAATATATGTATATTGTAATATGGAGAGAAATATGGATATTATAAAGGTTTTAAAAGAAGAATTTAAATTAAAGGATTTTCAGGTTGAAAATACTGTGCAATTGATTGATGGGGGGAATACTATTCCTTTTATTGCCCGTTATCGTAAAGAAAAAACAGGATCATTAGATGACCAGACTATCAGGGAATTAAATGATAGACTGGTTTATTTGCGTAATATGGACGAGCAAAGAGAAAAAATCATTGCTACAATTGATGAACAAGGTGCATTAACCGATGAACTCAAAACTGCTATTGAAAATGCAGCAACTCTTACAGAACTTGAGGACATTTATCGCCCTTACAGACCAAAAAGAAAAACAAGAGCTTCTGTTGCAAAAGAAAAGGGTTTAAAACCACTTGCAGATTTTATTTATAATGCTGATTGCAATGAGCAGAAGGTAAATGAAAAAGCAAGTGAATTTATAAATGAAGAAAAAGGCGTTAATAGCATTGAAGACGCATTACAAGGTGCATCGGATATTATTGCCGAAAATATTTCAGATGACGCTGATATTAGAAAAAGACTTCGTGTTGTAATGAATCATAATGCAGTTATTGCTTCAAAAGGCATAAAAGACGATTTAGGCGTTTATGAGATTTACGGCGAATTTTCTGAAAGCGTTAAAAATATTCCGGGACATAGAATTTTAGCTATTAATCGTGGCGAAAAAGAAGGCTTTTTAAAGGTTAATGTTGAAATTGACCGAGATACAGCTTTAAACATTGTAAAATCTAATCATGTTAAAAATAATTCTTTTGCAGGCAAATTTGTTGCTGTTGCTGCTGAAGATGCTTATGATCGTTTGATTTTGCCATCGGTTTCAAGAGAGATTAGAAATGAATTAACAGAAAAAGCGTCTGACTCGGCTATTAAGGTGTTTTCGCTCAATCTTCGTCAGTTGCTTATGCAACCGCCTGTTAAAAATAAAGTTACTATCGGACTTGACCCGGGATACAGAACAGGCTGTAAAGTTGCTGTTGTAGACGGAACAGGTAAAGTTCTTGATACAGGCGTTATTTATCCGGCTCCACCACATTCAAAGGTTGAACAGGCTAAAAAAATTATTAAAGATTTTGTTAAAAAATATAATGTTGATTGCTTTGCAATAGGAAACGGTACCGCATCTCACGAAACAGAAGAGTTTGCCGCAAATGTTATAAAAGAACTTGATTGCGGTGTTTCTTATATGGTAGTCTCAGAAGCAGGTGCGTCGGTTTACTCCGCTTCAAAACTTGCGGCAAAAGAGTTTCCCGAATATGATGTTTCGTTGCGTTCGGCGGTTTCTATTGCAAGAAGATTGCAAGACCCACTAGCAGAGCTTGTTAAAATCGATCCTAAAGCAATCGGTGTCGGTCAGTATCAACATGATATGCCACAGGCTCATCTCAGTTCAGCACTTGATGGTGTTGTTGAGAGCTGTGTAAACGAAGTCGGTGTTGACCTTAACACTGCGTCTGCACCGTTGTTATCAAAAATTGCGGGCATTAACGCAACTGTTGCCAATAACATTGTAACTTACAGAGAAGAAAACGGTGCGTATAAATCAAGAGCCGCACTTAAAAAAGTGCCGAAACTCGGTCCTAAAGCCTTTGAGCAATGTGCAGGATTTTTGCGTGTTGACGGCAAAGATGTGCTTGATAATACTGCAGTTCACCCTGAAAGTTATAAGGCTGCAAGCGAATTGTTAGAAATTTGCGGTTATACTAAAGATGATGTTAAAAACGGAAAAATTATTGATTTATCCGATAAATTAGAGAGCATTGGCGTATCTTCGGTTGCTGAAAAATTAAATGTTGGTGTACCAACACTTAAAGATATTGCAAAAGAACTTGCAAAACCCGGTCGTGACCCACGAGATGACCTTCCAAAACCTAATTTTAGAACCGATGTTATTTCTATGGAAAGTTTAAAAGAGGGTATGGAACTTAAAGGAACTGTTAGAAATATTATTGATTTTGGTGCGTTTGTTGATATTGGCGTGCATCAAGACGGACTTGTTCATATTTCTCAAATTTGCGATAAATATATTAAACACCCAAGCGAAGTTTTAAAAGTCGGCGATATTGTAAATGTTAAAATTTTATCCGTTGATATTGCTAAAAAACGAATTTCGCTTACAATGAAATTTTAGGTGAGTAATATGGATTGCGAAAATTGTGCGTACTATGCTTATGACGAAGAATTTGAAGAGTATTTTTGTGAAGCGGTTTTAGATGAAGATGAAGTTTATCGTTTAAATCAAAACGGCTATAAAAAATGTCCTTATTTTCGTGATGGCGATGAGTACAAAATTGTTAGAAAGCAGAATTAATAAATGATAGATATTTTTATACCATCATACTGCAAAAAAGTTATAAATTTATTGCAAAACTGCGGCTTTGAAGCATATATAGTGGGCGGTTGTGTCAGAGACAGTTTAATGGGCAAAACTCCAAACGACTATGATGTAACTACCAACGCTACACCTCAAGAAATGTTAGAATGCTTTAAAGGTCAGCGTGTCGTTGAAACAGGGCTAAAACACGGCACTGTAACGGTTGTTATAGATAATCAAAATATTGAAGTTACAACTTATCGAATAGATGGCGAGTATCAGGATAACCGCCACCCGAAAAGCGTTAACTTTACTAAAAATTTAAAAGAAGACTTAAAACGCAGAGATTTTACTGTTAATGCGTTAGCCTTCAATGAAAAAAGCGGTTTAGTTGATTTATTTGATGGCGAAAAAGACATTAAAAAAGGCATTATTAAATGTGTCGGCGAGCCTGATAAGAGATTTTCAGAAGACGGACTTCGTATTCTTCGAGCTTTAAGATTTTCATCGGTTTTAGGCTTTGAAATTGATGAAGAAACCGCTAAAAGTATTCATAAAAATAAAAATTTACTTAAAAATATTTCGGTAGAGCGTATTTTTGTTGAGTTTAAAAAACTTTTATGTGGCCAAAATGCAGAAAATGTGTTGTTGAATTTTAAAGATGTAATTGCAGTATTTATTCCTGAAATCACACCTTGCTTTGATTTCGATCAGCATACAAAATATCATTGTTATGATGTTTATACTCATATTATAAAAACTGTTTCGTCAATTGCACCTGAAGAAAAATTGCGTTTATCAGCGTTTTTCCATGATATTGGTAAACCACAGGTTTATTTTACTGATGAAAACGGTGTAGGTCATTTTTACGGACATAACAAAACTTCGAAAAAAATCACCCGTGATGTTTTAGATCGATTAAAATGTGATAATGAAACTAAAAATTTTGTTTTGGAAATGGTTTATTATCACGATGTTGAAGTTGTGGCTAGTGAAAAAGCAGTTAAAAGATTTTTAAATAAAACTTCGCCTGAATTTTTTCGTCAATTAATAGAAATTAAGCGTGCCGATGCGGCGGCTCATGCTCCGCAATACAGGAATCGTGAAAAATATCTAAACGCATTGTTATCAATTCTTGAAAAAATTGAGAATGAAAAACAATGCTTTTCGCTTAAAGATTTAGATTTAAACGGTAGTGATTTAATCGAGAACGGATTTGTTGAAGGCGAACAAATCGGCAAAGTGCTAAACTATGCATTAGAGTCGGTTATAAACGGAGAAGTTAAAAATAAAAAAGATGAATTAATAAAACTAGTAATTGAAAAAAAGGAGATAATTTAAGTGGAATATTATACCGTGTTACTGCCATTGGCAATAATTTTATTAGTGTCAAAAATTTTGTCAAAAGCCAGCGCAAAAGTTGGTATGCCAAATGTTGTAGGTATGTTGTTAGCAGGTGTTTTAATCGGATTTATTCAGTATATTCCCGGTCAAGACATTATAACTTCAACATCGCTTGAAGGCTTAGGCTTTTTGTCTAAAATCGGTGTTATTCTTATTATGTTCACCGCAGGTCTCGGAACTGATATTGAAAGTATTAAAAAAATTGGTTTTCCGGCAGTTGTTATAACCTTGGCAGGTGTTTTTTTGCCAATGTTATTAGGCTTTGGTGTGTCAGAACTTTTTAATGATCCTGAAAATATTTACGAAAGCATTTTTTACGGTGTAATTTTAACCGCAACTTCTGTTTCGGTTACTGTTGCAACGCTTAAAGAACTCGGTAAATTAAATAGCCGAGTAGGTAATACAGTAATTACTGCGGCTATTTTAGATGATATTATCGGCATTGTTGTTTTGTCACTGGTAATTTCGTTTAATCCAAAATCAGGCAAAGGCACAAACCCTGTTAAAATTATTCTTTTGACAATGGCGTTTTTTGTTTGTGCTATTATTGCAGGTATCATTATAAAAAAAGTCTTTGTTTGGCTTTCTAATCGTTATCCTCATCACAGACTTATACCGATTTTTAGTCTTTCGGTTTGTTTCTTCTTTAGCTTTGCAAGTGAAAGATGGTTTTCAGTTGCTGATATCACAGGTGCATTTGTTGCAGGTCTTGTTTTATCGGGCACAAAGGAAACTACTTACGTCGATAGACGTTCTGATATTATGACATATATGCTTTTTGCACCTGTTTTCTTTGCAAATATCGGTATTACAACAAAGTTTAGCAGTATTAATACCGCTATGATTTTGTTTGGAATTACGTTTATTATTGTAGGACTTTTGGGTAAAGTTATCGGCTGTTCGCTTACAGCAAGACTCTATAAGTTCAATACAAAGGATTCGCTTAAAATCGGTGTCGGTATGATGGCAAGAGCCGAGGTTGCTTTGGTTTGTGCACAAAAAGGCGTTGATGCAGGTATTATAAGCTCTGATATTATGCCGTTTATACTCATTTTGATTATTATATCAAGCTTTGCAACACCTATTATTTTAAAACAACTTTATAAGGGCGAGCTTGGCGTATCAAACGATGTTTTGTAATATTTGTCCCAGAAAGTGCAACGTTGATAGAAGTGTAAATAAAGGCATTTGTTCTGTCGGCGAAGAGCTTTTAGTTTCCCGTGCTGCTCTTCATTTTTATGAAGAACCTTGTATTTCGGGAGAGAGCGGTTCGGGTACTGTGTTTTTCAGCGGTTGCAATTTAAAATGTGTTTATTGTCAAAATAAAGATATTTCAAGGGGATATGGCAAAAAGATTACTGTAAATCGTCTTTCTGAAATTTTTTTAGAACTTCAAGAAAAAGGTGCTAACAATATCAATCTTGTAACCCCTGACCATTATGCTATAAAAATTAAAGAAGCTATTAATTTATCAAGAAAAAAAGGGCTTAAACTCCCGATTGTTTATAATACAAGCGGTTATTGTGATTTAAAAATGCTTGAAAAATTAAAAGATGAAATTGATATATTTTTAACTGATTTTAAATATATTTCTTCTGAGTTGTCAAAAAAATATTCATCAGCAAGTGACTATCCGATTGTTGCCAAAGCTGCTTTAAAACAAATGTTTAATCAGGTAGGCAAACCGCAATTTGATGAAAACGGTATGATGAAAAAAGGTGTTATTGTTCGTCATCTGGTTTTACCGGGTTATATAGATAACTCTAAGAAAGTTATAAAATATGTTTATGAAAATTATAAAGATAATGTAATTTTAAGTATTATGAATCAGTTTACACCGATGAATTTAGAAAAGTATCCTGAAATCAATCGCAAAGTGACTGACGAAGAATATAATGAAATCATTGATTATGCAGTTGATTTAGGGGTAGAAAATGCTTTCGTTCAAGAAGGCGACACCGCTGATGAATCTTTTATTCCTGATTTTTCAAAATTCTATGGAGTTTGATATTGACGAAATAAGGTAAATAAAGTATAATAAGTTTTATAGAGAAAATATGAAAAAGGAGCGAGAAAACTGAAGAACGTAATTATTATTGGTGCAGGTCCTGCCGGCCTCACCGCAGGATATGAGCTTTTGAAAGAAAATAGCGATTATAACATAGTAATTCTTGAAGAAACCGAAGAAATCGGCGGTATTTCTAAAACTGTTTATTATAATGGTAATAGAATGGATATCGGAGGACATAGATTTTTCTCAAAAGATGAAAGAGTAATGAAGTTTTGGGAAGAAATTATGCCTATTCAAGGTGCCCCTGCTTATGATGATTTAAAATTAAAGCGTGAAAAAGAGTATGCGGAAAACGGTCCTGATCCGGAAGAAGTCGACCGTGTAATGCTTATTCGTGATAGAATTTCAAGAATTTATTATAAGAAAACTTTCTTTGATTATCCTGTATCGCTTAGTTGGAATACAATCAAAGGTATGGGCTTTGTAACAACAATGAAAGCAGGTTTTTCTTATCTTAAATCAGTCTTTCATAAATTGCCTGAAACTTCGCTTGAAAACTTTTACATAAACCGTTTCGGTAAGGTTCTTTATTCAATGTTTTTTGAAGGTTATACTGAAAAACTTTGGGGCAGACATCCTAGTGAGATTTCTGCTGATTGGGGTTCACAGCGTGTTAAAGGCTTATCAATTACAGGTGTAATTAAAAACGCCTTTATGAAACTATTTTCAGCACAAACTAAAGAAGTAGAAACTTCTCTTATTGAAAGATTTTATTATCCAAAATTCGGACCGGGTCAGTTATGGGAAACTGTTGCTAACCGTTTTACCGAAATGGGCGGTAAGATTTTAAAAAATTGTAAGGTTGAAAAAATACTTGTTGACGAAGATAGTAATCAGGTGAAATCAGTTGTCTTTAATAAAAATGGCAGAACAATGAAAATCGATGCCGATATTTTCATTTCTTCAATGCCTGTTAAAGATTTGATTGACGGTATTTCTTCTGATAATATTCCGCCTGAAGTCAGAAATGCGGCTAAAACATTGCCTTATCGTGATTTTGTTACAGTAGGTTTGCTTGTAAATAAACTTAATTTAACTAATAAAACCGATTATAAAACATTATCAAATATTGTTCCTGACTGTTGGATTTATGTTCAAGATACCGGCGTAAAGCTTGGCAGAATTCAGATTTTTAATAACTGGTCACCTTATATGGTTTCACATCCGGATAATACCGTATGGCTTGGTCTTGAGTACTTCTGTGAAGAAGGCGATGACTTTTGGAATATGGAAGATGGCGAATGTATTAATTTTGCGGTTGATGAACTTATTAAAATGGGCGTAATCAGTCGCAATGAAGTAATTGATGCACATCGTGAAAGAGTTAAAAAAGCCTATCCTGCTTATTTTGACGGTTATCAATATATGGAATATATAGTTGATTATCTTAATAAATTTGATAATCTTTACTGTGTCGGAAGAAACGGTCAACATAGATATAATAATATGGATCACTCTATGGCAACTGCTTTTGAAACAGTAAAAGATATTATAAGCGGTACTCATGATAAAACTAACATCTGGAATGTTAACACAGAAAAAGAATACCACGAAGAAAAGAAATAATAAAAAGCTCCTATGATTATGAACTGTTCTAATCGTGCAGTTCAAAACCATAGGAGCTTTAGTTTTCTTAGATTAATAATTTTCAGCTTTAACTTGAAAATATGACTGTGGATGATTGCAAGCAGGACATACTTCAGGTGCCTTTTTGCCAATTACAATATGGCCGCAGTTTGAACATTGCCAAATAACATCGCCGTCTTTAGAAAAAACGAGACCTTTTTCAACGTTTTCGAGCAATTTTAAATAACGATCTTCGTGTTCTTTTTCGATTTTGCCGATTAAATCAAATTTTTCTGCTATTTCATCAAAGCCTTCTTCTCTTGCTTCTTTAGCCATTCTTGCATACATATCGGTCCATTCAAAATTTTCTCCGTTTGCAGCATCTTTTAAATTTGCTTTAGTATCAGGAATAGCACCGCCGTTTAAATATTTAAACCAAATCTTTGCATGCTCTTTTTCATTAGCAGCAGTTTCTTCAAAAATGTTTGCTATTTGAACATAGCCGTCTTTTTTTGCTTTTGAAGCATAATAAGTATATTTATTTCTTGCCTGGCTTTCTCCGGCAAAAGCCTCCATTAAATTTTTCTCAGTTTTTGATCCTTTTAAATCCATAGTAAAACCTCCATTTATAATATAAATATTATTATCTTTATTTTAGCAAAATATACATAAAAAATCAAGCTGGTTTTTTATTTTTTAATGCAAATTTACTATAAAACATTTTATAAAATAAACAATATAAAAAAAGTAGGTTTAATGTTACTCACAAAATATTGACAAATTAATTTTTAAGTGATAAAATTATCTTTAAAATAAAGGTTTTAAGCAAAAAAGGAGTCTTAAAAATGCTTGATATTAGATTTGAAAAAACAACTACACCGAAAGAAAAACCAAAAAAAGGTGATAAACTCGGATTTGGTCATATTTTTACTGACCATATGTTTGTTATGAATTATCAAAAAGGCAAGGGTTGGTTTGATCCTAGAATTGTTCCTTTTGAAAATCTTTCTTTATCTCCGGCAGCTATGGTTTTCCACTATGGTCAAGAAATGTTTGAAGGTATGAAAGCTTATCATGGCGTCGATGGCAAAACCTATCTTTTCCGTCCTGATATGAATGCTAAAAGAGCTAATTCTTCAAATGACAGACTTGTTATTCCTGAAATTCCGGAAGAAGATTTTGTTCAGGCTGTAACTGAACTTGTAAAAGTAGAAAAAGATTGGGTACCTACTGATGAAGGTACTTCACTTTACATTCGTCCGTTTATTATTGCTACAGATGATTTCTTAGGCGTTGCTCCTAGTGAAACATATTTATTTATGATTATTTTATCACCAAGCGGTGCTTATTATGAAAACGGTCTTGAACCTGTTGGTATTTGGATTGAAGACGAATATGTAAGAGCTGTTAAAGGCGGTATGGGTTATATCAAAACAGGCGGTAACTACGCTGCCAGTTTGATTGCTCAGGACAAAGCACACGATGAAGGCTACTCACAGGTTTTGTGGCTTGACGGTGTTGAAAGAAAATATATTGAAGAAGTTGGCGCTATGAACATCTTCTTTAAAATAGATGGTAAAATTGTAACACCTATGCTTACAGGCAGTATTTTACCGGGTGTTACTCGTAATTCTACAATTCAACTTTGTAAAGAATTCGGTTTGGAAGTTGAAGAAAGAAGAATTTCTGTTGATGAATTACTCGAAGCTGCTAAATCAGGCAAACTTGAAGAATGCTTCGGTACAGGTACAGCAGCTGTAATTTCACCTGTTGGTAAATTGCGTTTTGGCGATGAAGTTATCGTTATCGGCGATAATAAAATCGGCGAAGTAAGTCAAAAACTTTATGATACATTAACAGGTATTCAATGGGGCAAACTTGATGACCCATTCGGTTGGCGTGTAACTGTTTGCTAAATTTAATCTGATATTTTAAAAAGTGAATAGCTTTTTGGCTATTCACTTTTTTTAAAACTCATTTTTTGGTAAAAAGGAGAGATTTTATGTACTCTTATGAAGAAGTTATAACTTATATAGAACAGGAAGATGTTAAGTTTATTAGATTAGCTTTTTGTGATATTTTTGGAGAAGTAAAAAATATTTCAATAACACCTTGCGAACTTGAAAGAGCGTTTAAAAAAGGCATTTCAATTGATGCTTCAAAAATGACAGGACTCGGTTGCGAAAGTAAAGGCAGCTTAGTTTTGGTTCCTGATCCATCTACACTTACTGTTCTTCCTTGGCGTCCTTCTCATGGCAGAGTTGTAAGATTTTTCTGTGATGTTAAATACCCTGACGGTACAATTTATGAATTTGACAGCCGCTATATTTTAAAAAATGCTGTAAAAGCGGCTACTAAAGCCGGAATAAAGACGAATTTTGCCGCTAAATATGAGTTTTATTTATTTAAAACCGATGATGAAGGTAATCCTACTACTGAAACCCATGATAAAGCAGGATATATGGACATTGCACCGGAAGACAAAGGCGAGAACATAAGAAGAGAAATTTGCTTTTCTCTCGAAGAAATGGATATTCATCCTATGTTTTCTCATCACGAAGTCGGACCAGGTCAGCATGAAATTGATTTTAGAAGAAGCAACCCGTTAACTTCAGCCGATAATGCTACAAACTTTAAAATTGCAGTTAAAACAATTGCCGCAAGAAACGGACTTTCAGCTTCTTTTATGCCAAAGCCGCTTGATAATGAAATTGGTAATGCAATGTTTATTGATATTATCGCAAAGGGCGAAGATAAGGAAATTTTAAAACCTTTTACAGCCGGAATTATTAAATATATTAAAGACATTACATTATTCTTAAACCCTGTAAATCAGTCATATTTAAGACTTAATGATAAAAATTCACCTAACATTATCAGTTGGTCAAATCAAAATTTGTCACAGCTAATTAGAATTTGCAATGATAATGAAGATTATGAAAAAATTGAACTCCGTTCGCCTGACCCGCTTGCAAATCCTTATCTTGCGTATGCTCTGCTTATTTATGCAGGTGTTAAAGGAGTTGAAGACAATTTAACTCTTTGTGATCCTATTGATGTTGATTTTAATAAAGATTATAACAGTAAATATGACTCGCTTGAGCGATTACCTGAATCGCTTGATAAAGCTTATGATTATGCAGAAAAAAGCGAATTTGTAAAATCTGTTTTACCTGAAAAAATTATTGATGCTTATCGTTCTTGAATTTTTTATAACTAAATTCAAAGGATTTTTATTAAAACAAAGGAGAGTACGATGAGAATTGAAAAGCGTTCTTACAGCGTGCTTATAGTTTCAGGTTCAGATAAAAGTCTTGACTTTATAAGTAATAGTCTTCCTATGGAGCTTTTTTACCCAACGGTATCGCTTAACAGTGCCGCTGAAGCAAGACGTCTTTTGGTTAATCAAGATTTTGATATAGTAATTATTAATACACCGCTTAAAGATGATATTGGCATTGAATTAGCACTAGAGATTGCCGAAAAAGATTTTACTGCGGTAATGATTATTGTAAAAAATGAAATGTTTGACCAAGTAGCTTATAGAGTTGAAGATTACGGTGTTTTTTGTCTTTCAAAGCCAATGTCCAAAGAGCGAATGTTACAAACAATGCGCCTTATGACAGCGGCTCAATCAAAAATGATGAGAGTCAAAAAAGAAAAGGCTACGCTGCAATCAAAAATGGAAGAAATCCGTGTTGTAAACCGTGCAAAATGGGTGCTTATTGATCAAATGAGCTTTTCAGAGCCGGAAGCACACAGGTATATTGAAAAACAAGCAATGGATTTATGTATAACGAGAAAAGCAGTTGCTGAGAATATATTAAAAACCTATGAGCTTTAGTTTAAAGCCTCATAGTTTTTTTGTTTTGTCAAAAATTGTTGACTTTTGTTAAAATATAGAGTAAAATTGTTTTAAAGGAAAAGGATAAAAGGTATATTATCATAATGTGCGAAAAGGTGAAGAAATTGACAAAATTGTTTATTGTTATTCCTTGCTACAATGAAGGCGAAGTTTTATTTGAAACCGCTAAGCGACTTAAAGCAAAAGTCGGCGGTATGATTGAAAGTGAAAAAATTGCTAAAGACAGCAAAATCATTTTCGTTGATGATGGTTCAAAAGATAACACTTGGGAGATAATTGAAAAATTGCATAATGAAGATGATTTGTTTTCAGGTTGTAAATTATCTCGCAACAGAGGACACCAAAATGCGTTATTAGCAGGTCTTTCATGTGCTAAAGGCGAGTGTGACGCAGTTATTTCTATGGATGCAGATTTGCAGGATGACATTGAAGTTATTGATAAATTTGTTGAAGAATATGAAAACGGAAATGAAGTTGTTTACGGCGTTAGAAACAACCGTGAAAAAGACAGTAAATTCAAAAAATTAACTGCCGAAGGCTTTTATAAATTTATGAATTTTATGGGTGCGGAAGTTGTTTTTAACCATGCTGACTATAGATTGCTCGGCTCAAAAGCACTTGATGGTCTTTTTGAGTTTTCCGAGGTTAATTTGTTTTTGCGAGGTTTGGTGCCGTTAGTTGGATTTAAGTCAACTAATGTTTATTATGAGCGTAATGAGCGTTTTGCAGGCGAAAGCAAGTATCCTTTAAAGAAAATGCTTTCTTTTGCTTTTGATGGAATTAGTTCTCTTAGCATAAAGCCTATTAAAATGATTATTCATTTAGGATTAATTTGCTTTTTAGTCAGTATTGCAATTTTAATTTATTCGTTGGTTGTATACTTTATGGGTAAAACCGTCAGCGGTTGGACAAGTATTGTTGTTTCAATTTGGGCGCTTGGCGGACTTCAGATGATTGCTATCGGAATTATAGGTGAATATATTGGTAAGGTCTTTATGGAAACAAAACGCCGACCGAGATATATCATCGAAACATATTTAAAATAAAAACCAAAACTCCTTTTACTGATTATCAGTAAAAGGAGTTTTTTTAATCTTCATCTATATTAAGATTTAATTCGTTAATTACAAAAGGTGCTACATCTTCAAGTTTTAAATCCATAGAATAAGCAAATTCTTCGTGAATTATCTTTTCAGCTTCATTTAAGATTTTGCTATCGACAATTCTGAATTTTTTGCCGTTAGCAAGACACTTTCTTTGATGTTTATGTAGTTCGATAATAAGTTTAATAATATTAGCTTGGTTACCTTCTTTAATTATTTCGGAAAAAACAATCGGTCGTTCATGATCATTATCTACCCACAAAGTTTTATCAAGCGGAACTGAATGAATGATTTCAAAAATTTCATCTTTTGAAAGCAATTTTCTGACATTAACTTTATCACAATCAACGGGTAAAAAGACAGTTGTGCTGCTATTGCCGTAAACGGGTTTTAAAATATAATAAGTTCTTATATCGTTTTTAGCAATTTCCTTTTTTGTAATTTCTTTTACTTCACATACACCAAGTCCGGGGTGCATTAAAATATCTCCTGATTTATACATTTTCAAATTTCCCTTTTCAATTAATTATTACATATTAATTATACACCTTTTTCAAAGAAAATGTAAGACTTTATTTAAAGAAAAATGAAAAAAACTCCGTTATTTCTATGAAAAACGGAGTTTTTATGGAGCTTGTGATCCGACTTGAACGGACGACCTGCTCATTACGAATGAGCTGCACTACCAACTGTGCTACACAAGCAAGAACAATATTATTATATATTAAATTGAAAATTTGTCAATATCAATCGGAGTTAAAAAATGAATTATTGTATTGCTTTTTAACTAAAAATGTAATATAATATTTTTATAAAATATCAAAAGGAGATTGGTAATGGATAAAAACAATTTGAAACAAATTCGATTGTCTTGTGCACTTACTCAAAAACAGGTTTCAGAAGTTCTTGGGATTGAGCGTTCTACCTATACTTGTTATGAAACAGGAAAATCCACTCCGCCTATTGATACTGCAAAAAAATTATCTAAAATCTTCGGTGTTACTCTTGAAGAAATATTTTTTGATGAACAAGAAAGAAAAGATTTAAGCATTTTAGGAGATTCTTTCAGCGATTATAACGCTGATGATGAGTCTGAGATGAGTTTTGCTCAATTGACTAAAGAAGAAAAAGAATTAATTATAAGATTTAGATTATTAAATAATGATGATAAGAAAAAACTTTTAGATGAAACTGATTTATTATCAGGAGGTTTGTCTGAACAGTAGGAGGTTTAACAAAAATTGAATTATTCTATTAATCCAAAGGAACTGAGTTCTTTTTTTGCACTTCCTTCATCTGTTGTTGATGACCATATAAAACTTTCTTCGGAATATCAACTAAAAGCACTTTTAATTTTTATAAAAAATCAAAATGATGAAAAGGTTTATGATAAAATAGGTAAAAAGCTATCTTTAGATTCGTCGGAAGTAGCGGAATGTCTTGATTATTGGGTTCAAAGAGGCGTTTTGATTGGTGATGAGGCATCTGCAATTAAGCAGGAGAGTATAAAAAAAGCGGTTGTTAAAGAATTCTCTACCGCAAAACCAACAAGAGAAGAAGCAATTAAACGAATTGCTGATAGTGAAGAATTAAAATATTTAACTAATGTTGCACAAGAAAAACTTTCAAGACCGATAACAGCTGCCGAACTTCGTACTTTTGTATGGCTTTATGATAGTTACGGTTTGCCGACACCGGTAATAATTTTAGCTATTCAATATGCTTTTGATTCCGGTAAACTTAATTTTTCTTACATAGAAAAAGTATGTGTTGATTGGGCAAGAAATGATATTACAACACTTGCTAAAGCAGAAGAGCGTTTAAATGCTCTTTATCTTTCAAAAACTGCTTGGAAAATTGTTGAGAATACATTTGGTATTGATCATAGAAATCCTTCAGCTTATGAGAAAAAATGTGCTGATAAATGGGTTAATGAATATGGCTTTACTAAAGAAATGTTAAAAGCGGCTTATGATATTTGTGTTAATCAAACTGCAAAAGTAAAGTTTAGTTATATTAATACTGTTTTAGAAAAATGGTATAAAAACGGATATAAAAAGCTATCTGATATTCCTGAAAAAGAAGAAAAAAAGAAATCGACAACAAAATCCACATCATATTCTATAGAAAAAATTAAAAGGAAAGTTAATAATTTTGATTAAGGGGGTTGCTTTTTGGAAAATTCAAATAGTTATATTTTTAAAGCAATTGAACTAATAAAAGCAAACCACGAAAAACAGCTTTTAATTGCTGAAAATAAAAAACAAAATCTTTATTTAGATTATCCGAAGTTAAAACAATTTGATAAACAAATTGCTGATGTTTTTAATGTTACTATGAAAAAAATAGTATCGGGTGAAAAACCGGATTTTAAAGACGCTGAACAAAAAAGTCTTGAAATTCAAAAGACAAAGCAAGATTTTATTAAGGCAAATAATATTAATCTAGATGATATTAAACCTGATTTTGATTGCAAAAAATGTGAAGATACCGGATATGTAAACGGTAAAATTTGCGATTGTGTTAAGAAAAAAGCAGTGGCACTTATTTATGATGAATTAAATAAGGATGTTACACTTGAAGATTACACTTTTGAAAAATTCAATTTAAGTTACTATCCAGATAAAAATATCGATGGAGTAAATCCACGAGATATTATGACAAAAATTTGCGGATTTTGTGTAAAATATGTTGATAAGTTTTGTAAGGATTCTGAAAGTATTTTGTTTTTTGGAAAAACAGGACTCGGAAAAACTCATTTGTCATTAGCAATTGCAAATGATGTAATAAAAAAAGGCTATAATGTTGTTTACGGACCTATTTCAAAAATCATTGGAAATATTGAAAAAGAACATTTTTCAAGCGGTGATGACAGAGTAACATTACAAAATGTTTTAGATTGTGATTTGCTTATTTTAGATGATCTTGGAACAGAGTTTACAACACAATTTGTTTCGGCTTCATTGTTTGATATTGTTAATTCAAGAATATTAAATAAAAAGCCGACAATTATTAACACTAATCTTGATTTTGAAGAATTAAAGCAAAGGTATACCGATAGACTTGTTTCAAGAATTAGCGGTAATTACAGAATGCTTGAATTTTTCGGTGAAGATATACGCACTTTAAAGTAAAAAGGGAGATAATAAAAATGAAAAAAATTTTAAGTTTGGTTTTGGCAGCTGTCTTTTGCTTGTCATTAGTTGCTTGCGGTAAAAAAGAAGAATCAAAAAAAGCTGAAAAAACCGAAGCGGTAACTACAACTGAAGCTAAAAAGATACTTAATCCGCTTACCGGTGAGTCAGGTTTTAATAAATCAAAAGTCGGTAAAAAACCAGTTGCAGTTATGATTAATAACATTAGTATTGCTCAAAAAATTCAAACCGGTGTCGGCGATGCTGATATGGTATTTGAAACACTTGCAGAAGGCGGTATTTCAAGATTAATGGCCGTTTATGCCGATATTTCAAAGGTTGATCAAATCGGTTCAGTCAGAAGTGCTAGAATTTCTTATGCACAATTAGCGTCAGGTCTTGATGCTTTCTATATTCATTGTGGTGCTGATAATAAATATTGCAGTTCTTCATATAGAAAATCAATCGGTGTCGAAAGCCTTGACCTTGGTGCAAATGCAGGCTCAATCGGTAAGAGAATTAAAAACGGTCTTGCAACAGAACATACTTTATATACATTCGGTAATTCGGTAGCTAAATTTATTAAAGATAAAAACCAAAAGATTAAAGACTTTGCTAAAGATGTTTATAAATTCAATGATGAAAATTCACCTGAAAAATTTGAGAGTTCGGCTAAAAATATTGCTGTAAAATTATCGGGAGTTCAAACAACTTATTTAAGATATAACAGCGAAGACAGAAAATATATCAGAGGTAATTCAACAAGCAACTTGGTTGATTATAAAACAGGTAAAAAAGAGAAATTTAAAAATGTTTTAGTTCTCTTTACAAATGTTCATTCATTGCCTGACGGCTATCATATGAAATCTGATTTTGGTAATGGTGAAGGTTATTACTTTAGTGAAGGTTCTTACAAAGCTATCAAATGGGAGAAAAAAGGCGAAACAAAACCGCTTAAATTCTTCAATACAGACGGCAGTGATTTAAAACTTAATGCAGGTAATTCATATATTTGCATTACAGATACTGATAACAAAAAAGATTTAAAAATTGAGCCTTTTAAAGATGCAACAACTTCTGCAGCTAAAGCACAATAATTAATTTTTAACTCTCAGCTTTAAAATTAACTTTTAAGCTGAGAGTTTTTTTGTGCCAAAAATCTAAAAAAATGCGTATTATATATTGATGGATAACAAAATTAAAAGTTTTGTTTAAATCAGCACAATTTTGGCAAAAATATTACTGTAAAAAGTATTTTAGCCAAGGAGTGTGAAGTAAAATTGACTATTAAACGAGGCGATATATATTACGCAGATTTAAGTCCGGTTATCGGAAGCGAACAAGGCGGACTTCGTCCGGTTTTAATTGTTCAAAATGATGTTGGAAATAAATTCAGTCCAACGGTTATCGCCGCAGCAATTACAAGCCAACAAACTAAAAACAATCTTCCAACCCATATAAAAATAAATGCAACAGGTTGCGGTCTTTCCAGAGATTCAATAGTTTTGTTGGAACAAATCAGGACGCTTGATAAACAAAGACTTAAAGAAAAAATGGGCACATTAGATAATCCTACTATGAACGGAATAAATAAAGCGCTTTCTGTAAGTTTTGGTTTAAATTCCATTTAAGGCTTACATAAAGCCTAAAATCCTTATGGTTTTTAATTTAAAACTATAAGGATTTTTTTAGTTTTACTGTACTTTTTAAAAAATTTATTGTATAATAAACCTCATAAGTATGTTTTTTAGGGGGCTTTAGCTTGGATAATGGTACTAAAAATATTCATAGCGGTCATAGGCAAAGAATGAAAGATAAAGCACTCAAATATGGTTTTGATAAATTTGAAAATCATGAGATTTTGGAAATGCTTTTATATTCTGTCATTCCACAAAAAGATACAAATCCGATAGCTCATGAATTGATTAATACATTTGGCTCATTTTATGCGGTCTTTGATGCACCTGAAAAAGAACTTTTAAAGGTTAAGGGAATGACAAAAAGTGCTGTATTCTTAATTAAAATGATACCATCGCTTTCTTCTTTTTATATACAGGATAAAACTAAAGATAATAATATATTTATTACTTCAAGTGAGAGTGCTTATGAGTTTTTAGCTCCTAAATACATTGGTAAAACAAATGAAGTTGCAATGGCAATTTTAATGAATAATTCCGGAAAGGTTTTGGCTTGTGAAACTATTTCGGATGGCACAGTAAACGCTGCTGAGATTAATACAAGAAAAATTATTGAATTATGTATAAAGTATAATGCAACTCAGGTTATTTTATCACATAATCATCCAAGCGGAGTTGCTGTTCCGTCTATGAATGATTTTGTTACTACAAAAAATGTTAATATTGCACTTAAAGCAATTAATGCCAGACTTCTTGATCATATTGTTATTTCAGATAAGGAATATGTTTCTATGGGCAAAAATTCTCAATTTAAAAGTGCTTTTAAATAAAAATCAGCCGAAGCTTAATTCGGTTGTTTTTTGTATATGAAAGAGCATAAACCCAATAATAAATTATAGATGTCTATTGACAAACGAACAAATGTTTGTTATCATAAATTAGTGAGAATTTAAAGAACAAAGGAGGAGCGTTTTTGTTTAAATTACATTCAAAATATAAGCCGACAGGCGATCAGCCACAGGCTATTGACAGTTTGGTAAAAAGCATAAAAGAGGGTAATCGTGAACAAACATTGTTAGGTGTAACAGGCTCGGGTAAAACTTTTACAATGGCTAATATTATTGAAAAAGTGCAAAAGCCTACAATTATCTTAGCTCATAATAAAACACTTGCCGCTCAACTTTGTTCTGAATTTAAAGAGTTTTTTCCTGAAAATGCGGTTGAATATTTTGTTTCTTATTATGATTATTATCAGCCTGAAGCTTATATTCCAAATACTGATACTTATATTGAAAAAGACTCTGCTATTAATGATGAAATTGATAAATTACGTCACTCGGCAACTGCTGCTTTGTCAGAGAGAGAAGATGTTATTATTGTTGCGTCTGTTTCTTGCATTTATTCGCTCGGTGCTCCTATTGATTATCGCAGTATGGTTATTTCGCTTCGCCCTGAAATGCAAATGGAGCGTGATACGCTTCTTCGTCGACTTGTTGATTTGCAGTATGAAAGAAACGATATTAATTTTGTGCGTAATAAATTTCGTGTTCGCGGAGATGTTGTTGAAATTTTTCCTGCTAATTCGAGTGAAAATGCGATTAGAGTTGAATTTTTCGGCGATGAAATTGATAGAATTTCTGAAATTCACGTTGTAACGGGCGAAGTGCTTAACACGCTTAAACACGTTGCTATTTTTCCGGCGTCGCATTATATCATTCCGTTTGAGCGAATGAAAAAAGCAACCGATGAAATCGAAAAAGAAATGTGGGAAAGAGTAAACTATTTTACTGAAAATGAGCAGTTTATCGAGGCTCAAAGAATAAGACAGCGTACCGAATATGATATTGAGATGTTACAGGAAATAGGCATTTGTAAGGGAATTGAAAATTATTCACGAGTTTTGTCAGGTCGTCCTGCCGGCTCAACACCTTATACTTTGCTTGATTATTTTCCAAAAGATTATTTGCTTATGGTCGATGAATCCCATGTTACCTTGCCACAGGTTAGGGGTATGTATGGTGGTGACAGAGCGAGAAAGAAAAATCTTATTGATTTTGGTTTTCGTCTGCCATCGGCTTATGATAACAGACCGCTTAATTTTGATGAGTTTTATCAAAAAGTTAATCAAGTTGTGTTTGTTTCGGCAACACCTGGCGAATTTGAAAAAGAAAAGTCAGCGGTTATTGCTGAACAAGTTATCCGTCCGACAGGACTTTTAGATCCGCTTGTAACAGTTAAGCCAACTGAAGGTCAAATTGATGATTTGGTAAGCGAAATTAATAAACGAGTTGCGAAAAAAGAGCGTGTTTTGGTTACAACGCTTACTAAAAAACAAGCCGAAGATTTAACTGAATTTTTTGAACAGTTAGGTATAAAAGTTCGCTATATGCATTATGATATTGACACAATTGAGCGTATGGAGATTATTCGTGATTTGCGACTTGGCGAATTTGATGTTTTGGTTGGTATTAACTTGCTTCGTGAAGGTCTTGACATTCCTGAAGTATCATTAGTTGCAATTTTAGACGCTGATAAAGAAGGATTTTTGCGTTCGGAAACATCGCTTGTTCAAACTATCGGCCGTGCTGCAAGAAACGCCGATGGCGAAGTTATTATGTATGCCGATACCGTTACTCGTTCAATGGAGGCGGCACTTACTGAAACAAATCGCCGTCGTGAAATCCAGATGAAATATAATAAAGAGCATAATATTACGCCGAAAACTATTATTAAAGATGTAAGAGAAGTTTTAGAAATTTCAAAACGAGAAGATAAGAAAGACGATAAGAAGTTATCAAGAAAAGAAAAAGAAGCTTTGATTACAAAGCTTACTAAAGAAATGAAATCGGCGGCTAAAATGCTTGAATTTGAACACGCCGCTTATTTGCGTGACAGAATAGAGTCTTTGAGAAAAGGAAAGTAAAATGAGAGAAAATATTGTTATAAAAGGTGCGAGAGAAAACAATTTAAAAGATATTGATGTAACAATACCGAGAGATAAACTTGTTGTATTTACAGGGCTTTCGGGTTCGGGTAAATCTTCGCTTGCATTTGATACGCTTTATGCCGAAGGTCAACGCAGATATGTTGAATCTTTGTCATCTTATGCGAGAATGTTTTTAGGTCAAATGGAAAAGCCTGATGTTGATAGCATTGAAGGACTTTCGCCTGCAATATCAATTGACCAAAAAACAACTTCTAAAAACCCTCGTTCAACTGTCGGAACTGTTACCGAGATTTATGATTATATGCGTCTTTTGTATGCAAGAATCGGTATTCCGCATTGCCCCGTTTGCGGTAAAGAAATTAAACAACAAACAGTTGACCAAATTGTTGATAAAGTTTTAGAATTGCCTGAAAATGAGAAAATTCAAATTTTAGCACCGATTGTAAGGGGCAGAAAAGGCGAGTATAAAAAAGAACTCGAGAGTGCCAAAAAATCGGGCTTTGTCAGAGTTAGAGTTGACGGGAATATTTATGATTTGTCAGAAGAAATTTCGATGGAGAAAAATAAAAAGCATAACATTGAAATTATTGTTGACAGATTGAAAATTAACAGTAATATAAAATCACGTCTTGCTGATTCGATTGAAACCGCTGCATCGCTTTCCGATGGACTTGTTTTGGTTGATGTTATTGACGGCGATGAGTTGTTGTTTTCACAAAATTACGCTTGCCCTGAACATGGAGCGAGTTTTGATGAATTAGCACCAAGAATGTTTTCGTTTAATAATCCGTTTGGTGCTTGCCCTGAGTGTACAGGTCTTGGAAACTTTTTAAAAGTTGACCCTGAACTTGTTGTGCCTGACCCGTCTTTGCCGATTTCAAAAGAGGCAATTAAAGCGACAGGTTGGAGCAAACTCAAAGATATGTCTATTGCAAAGATGTATTATAAAGGTCTTGCTAAACATTATAAGTTTTCGCTTGACACACCTTTTGGCGAGTTGCCGAAAAAAATTCAAGATATTATTTTTTATGGAACAAAAGGCGAAAAAATTGAACTTGACAGAAAATATTGCTATGGTGTTGGCAAGTATATGGTTGATTTTGAAGGCGTTTGCAACAGTCTTGAACGAAGATACAAAGAGTCTGGCAGTGATTACGCAAAATTTGATATTGAAAATTATATGACTGAAGTTCCTTGTCCAAAATGTAACGGCAAAAGACTTTCTCCACAGGCTCTAGCGGTTACAGTCGGCGGCAAAAATATTATGGAACTTTGCGATATGTCGGTTAAAAATTTGCTTAAATTTGTTGATAGTCTTGAACTTACGGGCAGAGAAAAATTAATCGGCGAAGGTATTTTAAAAGAAATCAAAGAGCGTTTGGGCTTTTTAAATAGCGTTGGTCTTCATTATTTAACACTATCTCGTTCAAGCGGAACGCTTTCTGGCGGTGAAGCACAGAGAATTCGTCTTGCAACTCAAATTGGTTCGTCGCTTATGGGCGTTTTGTATATTCTTGATGAGCCTAGTATCGGACTTCATCAGCGAGATAATGATAAATTGCTTGCAACGCTTAAAAAACTTCGTGATTTAGGCAATACTTTGGTTGTTGTTGAACATGATGAAGATACAATGCGAGCAGCGGATTATATTGTTGATATTGGTCCGGGAGCAGGTATAAACGGCGGCGAAGTTGTATTTTCAGGTACACCTAAAGAATTGCTTGAGTGCAAAGACAGTATTACCGGCGATTATCTTTCGGGCAGAAGACAAATCCCTGTTCCGTCTAAGCGTAGAAAAGGTAACGGCAATTTTATTAAAGTTGTTGGTGCTAAACAAAACAATCTTAAAAATATTAATGTTAAATTCCCACTTGGCAAATTTATTGCGGTTACAGGCGTTTCAGGCTCAGGTAAGTCTTCGCTTGTAAACGAAATTTTGTATAAATCAATCGCAAAAACGCTTTATAAAGCAAAAGCAAAGCCGGGCGAGCATAAAGCGATTGAAGGACTTGAAAACATTGATAAAATAATTAATATCGACCAATCACCGATCGGCAGAACTCCTCGTTCTAACCCTGCAACTTATACCGGCGTGTTTACTGATATTCGTGCGCTTTTTGCTGAAACAAAAGAAGCAAAAATGCGAAATTACAGTCAAGGCAGATTTTCATTTAACGTAAAAGGCGGTCGTTGCGAGGCTTGCGAGGGCGATGGTATTTTAAAAATTGAAATGCACTTTTTGCCTGATATTTATGTGCCTTGTGAAGTTTGTAAAGGTGCAAGATACAACCGTGAAACCTTGGAAGTTAAGTATAAAGGTAAAAATATTTACGAAGTTTTAGAGATGACTGTTGAAGAAGGTCTTGAGTTTTTCTCGTCAATTCCTAAAATCCAAAGAAAACTTCAAACTTTGTATGATGTAGGTCTTGGATATATTAAAATCGGCCAGCCGGCAACTACTTTGTCGGGTGGTGAAGCACAAAGAGTTAAATTATCAACCGAGTTGTCAAAGCGTTCAACCGGCAGAACTTTGTATATACTTGATGAGCCTACAACAGGTCTTCATACCGCAGATGTTCATAAGTTGATCGAAGTTTTACAATCACTTGTTGATACAGGAAATACAATAGTAGTTATCGAACATAACCTTGATGTAATCAAGTCAGCCGACCATATTATTGATATGGGACCTGAAGGCGGCGATGAGGGCGGTACGGTTATTGTTGAAGGTACTCCTGAAAAAATTGTTAAGTGTGAAAAGTCTTACACAGGTAAATATCTTAAAAAACTGCTATAAAATGTTTACAACTTGTTAAATTATTCAATAATTCTTTATGATATAATTCAAATAACAGTATTTAGGGGAGCGGTGTTATGTTTGGTTACGTTAAGGCTTATAAGCCTGAACTGAAAATTGCTGAATATGATACTTACAAAGCTGTTTACTGTTCGCTTTGCAGACAATTAGGTAAAGATTACGGAATTTTTGCTAAATTCATTTTGTCGTTTGACTTTGTTTTTTTGGCAATGTTGAAATTAGGGCTTCAAGATGAATGTTGCAAATACCAAAAAATGCGTTGTCCGTTTAATCCTACAAAAAAGTGTATGCGACTTGAAAAAGAGTCTGAAGCACTTTCGTTTTCGGCGGCTTGTCTTATAATAATGTTTTATTACAAGCTGCTTGATGATATTCACGATAGCGGGTTGAAAGGCAAATTACGCAGTGGATTGATTTATCCGATTTTTAACCATTATCGAAAAAAGGCGAGAAAAAAATATAGTTTAATTGATGATGAAATTTCAAAATTAATGAAAAAACAGGCTGAAATTGAAAACGCATCTTCAAATAGCGTTGATATGGCGGCTGAGCCTACGGCTAAAATGCTTGAGTTCATTTTTTCGTTTGATTGCGAAAATCAAAACGAAAGGCGAATTTTAGAGCGTGTTGGCTACCTTTCAGGCAAGTGGGTTTATTTAATAGACGCACTTGATGATATTGATAAAGATTTGCGTTACGGTTCGTATAACCCGTTTTTAAAGAAGTACGGTGATGATTTAGTTAGTGCAAAATCTAGCGCTAAAAGTCTTATTAATAACTGCAATGTTGAACTTTCAAATTCTTTTGAACTTCTTGATTTTAAAAGATATAAAACAATTCTAGGCAATATAATTTATTTAGGTTTGCCGAATGAGTTAAAGAAAATTACCAATAAGGAGAATGAAAAATGAGCAATCCCTACGAGATTTTAGGTGTAAGCGAAAACGCTTCCGAAGAAGAAATTAAGGCTGCCTACAAAAATCTTGCTCGAAAATATCATCCTGATAATTATTCTGACAATCCGCTCTCGGATTTGGCAGAAGAAAAGATGAAAGAGATTAATGAAGCTTACGATACTATTATGGCAAGAAGACGAGATGGCTCATCTAATGGTTCTTCTTATAGCGGAAATTATGGCGGTTCGGGCGTTTATAATGATGTCCGTCAGTTTATTAATCAAAATCGTCTAGAAGATGCTCAGGAAATTCTTGATGGTGTTGATATTGCAAGCAGAAATGCAGAGTGGTATTTCTTAAACGGCTCTGTTCTTTATCGTCGTGGTTGGTATGATGATGCTTTTACTTCATTCTCAACTGCTTGTAGAATGGATCCTAACAATATTGAATATAGAAATGCTCTTAATAGAATTTCAGCACAAAGACACGGTCAATTCGGCGGTGGCTACAACACAGGCGGATATAACAGCAGTGGCTGTTCAGCTTGTGATTTATGCCAGGGACTTATTTGTGCCGACTGTTGCTGCGAGTGTATGGGCGGCGACTTAGTTCCTTGTTGCTAATATATTTTTTACCATTTTAAAGGGGCGTTTTTATGAATAGAAGTAACTCAAAATTAACAACTATGATTTCAGTTTGCGGTCTTTTTGCTGCGTTGTCTGTTGTTATTATGTTAGCTTCTTATCTTGGTGTAACAACCTATGCAGTGCCTGCAATAGCAGGTAGCTTGCTTGTTATAATATATTTAGAATTTGGCGTAAAATCAGCGTTTACCGTATATATTACGGTAAGCGTTTTGTCGTTTTTAATATGTGAAAAAGAAGCAGCACTTTGCTATATATTATTTTTTGGATATTATCCGTTTTTAAAAGGATTTATTGAAAAAATAAAAAATAAAATAATTCAATGGATTTTGAAAATAGCTTTATTTACAGTTGCTTTTGCACTTGAAATGTGCTTTGCGGTATGGTTTTTAGGAATACCTATAAGCGAAATGAATATGGGCTACGGAACTATCGGATTAGTGGCTTTTTGTTTGGCTCTTGAAGTTATGTTTGTTGTGTATGATATTGCACTTACAAAGGTTATAACACTTTATTTATTTAGATATAGAGATAACTTTAGAAAAATGATGAGATTAAATAAAAAATAGGGGAAAATTAATTTACAATGGCAGATTATGATGTTGCGGTTATCGGCGGCGGTCCTGCAGGAATGTTTTCGGCAGGACTTATAGCACAAGCCGGTAATCGTGTTGCTTTAATTGAAAAAAATGAAAAAGTCGGCAGAAAGTTGCTTATAACAGGCAAGGGCAGATGTAATATAACAAATATGTCTGATAAGAACGATTTAATTGCTGCCTTAACTAAAAACAGCAAGTTTATGTATAGTGCTTTTTCAAATTTTGACGCTTATGATACAGTTGCGTTTTTTGAAGATAACGGTGTACCGATAAAAGTTGAGCGTGGAAACAGAGTTTTTCCTGTTTCTGATAAAGCGGTCGATGTTGTTGATTGTCTTTATAATTTTGTAAAATATAATGGTGTTGAAATTTTAAATAATACTGTTAGTAATGTTTTAAAAAATAATAATGGTACATTTACCGTTAAACTTGATGAATTAACCGAGATTACAAGTGAATATGTTGTTATTGCAACAGGCGGTAAGTCATATCCGAAAACCGGCTCAACAGGCGACGGATATACTTTTGCTGAAAAATTAGGACACAGTATTGTAAAACCGAAAGGTTCTTTAGTGCCTTTAAATGTTGCCGAAGGTGCTGCCGCCGAATGTCAGGGGTTATCGCTTAAAAATGTTGCAATTAAAGTTATAGATACAAATAATAAAAAAACTGTTTACAGCGACTTTGGCGAAATGTTGTTTACTCATTTTGGACTTTCAGGACCAATGATTTTATCGGCATCAGCTCATATAAGAGACGCTAAAAACGGTCAATATAAAATTCATATTGATTTAAAACCGGCGTTAGATGAAGAAAAATTAGACAATAGAATATTGAGAGATTTTTCAGAAAATTCCAATAAAATCTTGTCCAATTCTTTATCAAAACTATTGCCATCTAAACTAATTCCTGTTATAATAAAAGTTAGTGGTTTAAACGGTGAATTAAAAGTAAATCAGATTACAAAACTTCAGCGTGAAAGCCTTGTTAAAACAATAAAAGATTTTTCATTTACCGTTACTTCACTTCGTCCTGTTGAAGAAGCAATTGTTACTTCTGGCGGTGTTGACTGTAACGAGATAAACCCGAAAAATATGTGTTCAAAAATAGTTGATAAGCTTTATTTTGCGGGTGAAGTTATTGATGTAGACGCTTATACGGGCGGATTTAATTTGCAAATAGCTTTTTCAACCGCTTATTGTGCGGCTAAAGATATTGATAAAAGATTAAAAGGGGAAAATTTATGATTTCTGTTGCAATAGATGGACCTGCAGGTGCAGGTAAAAGTACAATAGCTAAGTTAGTTTCTAAAAAATTAGGTTATATTTATATTGATACAGGTGCACTCTATCGTTCAATCGGCTACTTCGTTATGTCAAATGGCGGTGATGTTGAAAACGCCGATAGCGTTGTATCGTTCTTGCCTAAAATATCAGCAGAAATTAAGTTTATTGATGGTGTTCAGCATGTTTTTGTAAATGATGAAGATGTTAGCGATAAAATAAGAACCGAAGAAGTATCTCGTGCTGCTTCAAGAGTTTCCGCTATTCCTAAAGTTAGAGAATTTTTGCTTGAACTTCAAAGAGATTTTGCTAAAAAATATAATGTTGTTATGGATGGCAGAGATATCGGCACAGTTGTTTTGCCAAATGCCGAAGTAAAAATTTTCTTAACTGCCTCTGCTGAAGAAAGAGCAAACAGACGTTATAAAGAACAGGTTGAAAGAGGCCTTGAAGTTAATTATGATGAAATTTTAAAAGATATTAAAGATAGAGATTATCGTGATGAGCATAGAGAAATAGCTCCGCTGAAATGTGCTGATGATGGAGTTTTTCTTGATACATCTGATTATAATATTGAACAAAGTGCCGATGCGGTTATAAAAATTATTAACGAAAAAATTAACTAAAAGGGGAATTTATTTTGAAAAATAATGCCCATAAACAAACTAAATTTATCGGAGTTTTAAGAGCTATTATAAGTCCGATTGTAAGATTACTTTTCAGAGTGAAAATTGAAGGAATGGAAAACTTGCCTGAAAGCGGCGGTTATGTTTTTGCTTCTAATCATATTTCACTTATGGATCCTGTTTTTTGGCTCGTTATTACCAAAAAACGAATTCGTTATATGGCAAAACAGGAACTTTTTAAACCAAAGCCTTTTGCTTGGCTTTTGAAAAAAGCAGGAGTTTTTGGTGTATCTCGTGAAGGCGGAAATGTCGGAAGCGTGAATTATGCTATTGATATAGTTAAAGACGGTGGTATTTTGGGAATTTTCCCGGAAGGCACTCGTTCAAAAGATGGTAAGCCCGGCAAAGCAAAAGCCGGTGTTGCGTTTATTGCAAATGCGACAGGAGCAGATGTTTTACCTATGGCTGTAATTGTTAAAAATAAGGTTCGTCCTTTTCATAAAACAATTTTAAAAATCGGTAAGCCTATTCCTCATGATGAAATTCATTTTGAAGGAACTGACAGAAAAGGACTTCGTAATGCAACTACCAGAATAATGGATGAAATTACTTTTCTTTGGGAGAACGGACAAAATGAACTCTAAAATTAAACTTGCAAAAACTGCGGGATTTTGTTTTGGCGTTAACAGAGCAATAGAACTTGTTGAAAATCTTTTAAATGAAGGTAAAAAGGTTTGTACTCTGGGACCTATTATTCATAATCCGCAAATGGTTGACTCTTTATCAAAAAGGGGCGTAGTTATCGCTGATACTATTGATGAAGTGCCAAGTGGATATACTGTTGTAATTCGTTCTCATGGTGTAGATAAAGAAACTTATGAAAAAATAAAAACAAGAGATTTAGAAGTTTGCGATGCAACTTGTCCTTTTGTTTTTAAAATACATAAGATTGTTGAAAAGAACTCTGATGAAAATACACCTGTTTTTATTGCCGGCGATGAAAAACACGCTGAAGTTATCGGTATAAAAGGTTTTGCAAAAGGAAAAGTTTATTGCTTTAAAAACGAAGAAGAATTATCAGAAATTCTTAAAAAATGTAAAAATATAGAAAATAACACACCGATTGTGGTATCGCAAACAACTTTTAACGCAAAAAAATGGTGTAATTTTAAAAAAATTATAAAAAAAGTCTATACAAATCCGATTTTTTTTGATACAATATGTGATGCAACCACCGAAAGACAAAATGAAGCTTTGGAGATTGCAAACACAGTTGACCTTATGGTCATAATTGGCGGTAGGCATTCATCAAATACTAAAAAGTTATTTGATATATGCAGTGAGAAAACAAAAACTATATTAATTGAAACCGCTGATGAATTGTGTGCGGACGATTTTAAATCAGTTCGCTTTGTTGGAGTGACCGCGGGTGCTTCCACACCTGCTGTTATAATTAAGGAGGTACTAAATAAAATGACCGACATTTTAAAAAATGAGGAAACTATGGCTGAAGAAGTTACAGCTGAAACTAATATGGAGGCTGGAACTGCGGCTGAAAAGTCCTTTGACGATATGACATTCGAAGAAGCACTTGAAGAATCGCTTAACAATATGAACCGTGACCAGAGAGTTACAGGTATTGTTGTAGCTGTCAACCCAACTGAAGTTCAGGTTGATATCGGACGCAAATACACAGGTATTATTTCTGCTTCTGAGCTTTCTGCTGAGCCAAACGTTAATCCTGTTGACCTTGTTAAGGTTGGCGATGAAATCAATGTAGTTGTTATGAGAACTAACGACCAAGAGGGTATCATTACTCTTTCTAAAAAGCGTTATGACGCTTATGCAGGTATGGCTGCAATGGAAGAAGCTAAAGAAAAAGACGAAATTCTTGAAGGCAAAGTTACAGGCGTTGTTAAAGGCGGCGTAACAGTTGTTTCTAACGGTATTCGTGTATTTATTCCTGCTTCTCATGCTACTTTAAGAAAAGGCGAAGATTTAGAGCAATTAGTTGGTACTACTGTATCATTCAAAATCATCGATATTCGCCGTGGCAGAAATGTTGTAGGTTCTATCCGTGTTGTTCTTCGTGAAGAACAGAAAAAAGCCAGAGAAGCTCTTTGGGAAAAACTCGCTGTTGGCGATACATACGAAGGTGTTGTTAAATCACTTACATCTTACGGTGCATTTGTTGACATCGGCGGCGTTGATGGTATGATTCATATTACTGAGCTTGCTTGGACAAAAATTAAACATCCATCAGAAGTTGTTAATGTAGGCGATACAGTTACTGTTTACATTAAAGACCTTGATAAAGAAAATAAGAAAATTTCTCTTGGTTTCAAAAAAGCTGAAGATAATCCTTGGGAAATCATTAAGACAAAATACAAAGAAGGCGACACTGCAAAAGTTAAAATCGTAAGCTTTGCTTCTTATGGTGCTTTTGCTAATGTAATTCCTGGTATTGACGGTCTTATTCATATTTCACAAATCGCTAACAAGAGAATTGAAAAACCTCAAGATGTTCTTTCAATCGGTGATGAAGTTGAAGCTAAAATCATCAGCATTGATTATGATGCTAAGAGAGTTAGCCTTTCAATCAGAGCTCTTTTACCTGAAGAAGCTCCGGTTGAAGAAACTGCTGAACCAGAAACTCCTGCAGAACCACCTAAAGGTTATGTATGTGATGTTTGCGGTTATGTTTATGAAGGCGAAGAGTTACCTGAAGATATTGAATGCCCACTTTGCGGTGCAGGTGCTGATAGCTTTTCACCACTTAAAGACTAATTTAGTTTAAATAAAAAACCTGACTTCATTTGAAGTCAGTTTTTTTTGTAGTTTAATTAAAATAATCCGTTAATAAACTTTTCGTCATTCCATTTTAATGTTCTGCGATCAAGCAATTGCATATCTCCGCCATCATCCCAAAGACAAACAGGAATATTGTATTCTTCGGCTAATTTCACAACATTTTCACCAAAACTAATATTTTTTTCGCTGGTATTAGCTTTTTGAACACCCGTTTCTCCTAAAATTACTGAAATACCGTTTTTATCTCTATAATTTTTCAGAAGCTCGAAAACCCAACGATTTTTTTCTTTATCATGAAAATCTGCCTGATACCAATGAATATCCATAATGATATGTTTATCATTGTTTGGAATAACTAATTTGTCAATTTGATTGTCATACCATTGAGCACCGTATGTCGGTAGCATTAAATAGCGTTTTGAGTTATTTTCGCCTGTTGATCGAACGGTATCAACAAAAATTTTATATAGCTCGTTCATTCTGTCAAATGCTTCTTGATTGTGTCCCCACCAACATTTATCTGTATCAGAATCACCGCAACCATCAAATTTTGTTGTAGCGGTAATTTCGTTGGCAGCTTCTAAAATTAAATGTTCATCATAATCTTTGAATTTTTCGGCAATTTGTTCCCAAATCTGTTTGTATTTGTCCTTAATCTTTTTCCAATCGCTGTCATTAGCTGAAATATTAAGCCAACTTTGGTCATCGTGGTGCATATTAACGATGACATAAGTATCAGCCTTAACACAATAATCAACTACTTCTTTTACACGGTCTAACCAATCTTTCTTTATTGTGTATTTTCCATTGTCTTCTTCAAGCTGCAATCCCCATGTTACAGGAACTCTGACACAATCAAAACCTGTATTTGCAACTTTATCTACAATTTCTTGTGTGGTTAAAGGATTGTTCCAACCGGTTTCTTGTTCTTCAGGGGTAGGGTGGTCAGATATATCGCCCCATACCTGACAAGCATCAAGTGTGTTACCTAAATTCCAACCAAGTGTAAAAGTCGGTGGCTTTTCAAAATTGTTATTTTTCGTTACAGTTGTTGTTGAATTTTTTGTGGTGTTTGAGCTAGAGTTATCACTTTTTCCGCAAGAGATTAAAGATAACATTAGAACTAAACAAATAGATAAACTTAGAAATTTTTTCATTATACTTACTCCTTAATAATATATTAATTTTACTATACTTTAATTATTATAAAAAGTCAATAATTTATAATAAAAACGGCGTTCATTACGAACGCCGTTTTTGAAAAATCAGAATTTACTTGTAAAGAATAACATCACTAATAACAGTTTTATTCGAAGTACCGTTTAATTTAATATTAAAGTCGCCAGACGCATTTTTAGCTATACCCATAGAAGCTAAATTAATATCAATGTGATTAACACCACTTGTAAGTTTAACTGTTTTAAATATAGTTGTAACTCTGATAGAAGCAGAAGTGGAAGTACCGTTGTTTGTAATAGTTAATCTAATACCTTTATAGTCTTCATAATTATTTGACCAAGTGTTGATATTGATTTCACCATCTTTAGTGAGAGTTACACCGTCTTTGCCGTAAGAAACATCAGAAGTTGAAATATACCAATGAGATTTAGCATCCCAATCAACAATTGTTTTTGTTGTTTCGGTAGGTTTTGCAACAGTAGTTCGAGTTGTAGTATCGTTTATAGTGACTTTTGTAGTAGTTGTTTGAGATGTGTTTTCTTCAACTAGATCTTTGTAAAGAATAACATCGCTAATAACAGTTTTATTCGAAGTACCGTTTAATTTAATATTAAAGTCGCCAGACGCATTTTTAGCTATACCCATAGA
>CAKSNE010000002.1 GCA_934476085.1 uncultured Eubacteriales bacterium
CTCCGTTTTGCGAGTGCTAGACTATAATACCACATCCACCCCCTCTTGTCAACCCCTTTTTTTAAGTTTTTTTGAAATTTTTATTTTTTCCTTTATTTATAGGCTATTTTACTGACTTTTTAAGTGAAAAACGCAGATTTATTCAACTTTACTTGAATTTATTTTGAAATTTTGATATACTTTAATATGTTATTTATATTATATTAGAAAGGTTCATTATTATATATGCCTATTAATATTCCTAATGCCTTGCCTGCTACAAAAATTCTCGAAAACGAGAATATTTTTGTTATGACAGAAAAGCGTGCTTCTACTCAGGACATTCGTCCTTTGAAGATTCTTATATTAAATTTAATGCCGACAAAAATTGAAACTGAAACTCAGCTTTTGCGTTTGCTCGGTAATACCCCGCTTCAAATTGAAATTGATTTATTGCAAACTGCTACATATCACGCAAAAAATGTTTCACAGCAACACCTTCTTGATTTTTATAAAACATTTGATGAAATTAAGAATAACAGATATGACGGTATGATTGTTACAGGGGCACCTGTTGAACATCTTGAATTTGAAGAAGTTGATTATTGGAACGAACTTTGCAAAATACTTGACTGGGCAGAAGACAATGTTTACTCTACATTATATATATGTTGGGGTGCTCAAGCCGGATTATACTATCACTATGGTATAAAAAAGAAAAAAATGTCTAAAAAGCTATTTGGAATTTACAAACATCGAGTTTTAATTCCTACCCATCCATTGCTTCGTGGATTTGACGATGTATTCTTGGCACCGCATTCACGAGGAACCTACAACGATGTTGATGACATCAAGGCGGTTGATGACCTTGATATTTTGACATATTCCGAAGAAGCCGGTGTTCATATTTGTGCTGACAGGGATTGCAGAAACTTTTTTGTTTCAGGTCACTCCGAATACGACCGCTGCACGCTTGCGGGCGAATATGCACGTGACCTTGAAAAAGGAATTAATATTGATATGCCGAAAAATTATTTTCCAAACGACAATTCAAATAAGTTGCCTACGATGAATTGGCGTTCTACCGCTTCACTTTTGTTTTCAAATTGGGTAAATTACATTGTTTATCAACACACTCCGTTTGATCTAAATGAATTAAAGAAACACCTGCAAAAATAAAATTAATTATACATAAATGCTATGCTGTTTAATCAATTATTGACGGCATAGCATTTTTATTCTTCTTAACAGCATTTTAACGCTTGTTTTTGTTGACACATGCTTTTTATATAATGTATAATAAAATAAAAAAACAAAATGAATTTTGGAGGGAACAAAAAATGAAAAAATTATTATCAATTTCACTAGCGTTATTGCTAATAACAAGCTGCCTTACATTTATAAATGTATCCGCTGACAATGTTACAAGCCAAGACGGTGTGTATTCTTACACTCTTGATAAAAACGGCAACGCAACAATTACCAAAGCTCTTAAAGATATGAGCGGAGAAGTTATTATACCGTCTGTCCTTGACGGACACAAGGTAGTTGAGATAGGGCCAAGTGCGTTTGAGTTAAAAGATGGTATTACTTCGATTAGAATTCCATCCAGCGTAAAACTTGTAGAGAAAGATGCTTTTGCTTATTCAAGTAATCTTACAAGCGTTTATTTTGAAGACGGAACAGAGCAAATCGGCAGACGCGCTTTCAAAGATTGTTCTGCTTTATCTTCTGTAAGATTGCCTAATACATTAAAAATTATCGAACACAGCGCATTTGCTTATTGCAATGCCTTAACTTCAATCACTATTCCAAAGAGTGTTGAAAAAATCAGCGCAGTTTTATATGATTCTGATTTTGTAAAACAAGAAGTCGATGGTGCTTTCAGCAATTCCGGAATTACAAGCATTACTTTTGAAAGCGGTTCAAATTTAAAAACAATCAGCGAGTTGGCTTTTGCTTATTCAAAACTAAACAGTATTACAATTCCTGCTTCAGTTTTAGAAATTAAAGAAAGCGCTTTTAGAAATTCTAATATTGCATCGGTTAAATTTGAAGAAAATTCAAAACTTAAAACTATCGGTATCGGTGCTTTTTTGGATTGCAAATATTTATCGGATATTTCAATTCCGAAAACACTTGATAAAATCGGCGAAAAAGCATTTAAAGGCTGTAAATTTTATAATAATGATGCTAATTGGGATAATAACGTTCTTTATATAGACAATTATTTAATTTACGGTAAAGACGACGCAACTTTCGGCGAATACAATGTTAAAGAAGGCACTCTCGGTATAGCCGACCGTGCATTTAGCAGCATAAGTGGTATGGAAAAAGTTGATATTCCCGCAAGCGTTCGTTTTATAGGTATGCTTTCTTTTGCATATACCAAAATTAAAGAAGTTACTATTAATGAAGGTTTAAAATATATCGGAACCAATGCTTTTGATAGTTGTAATTTGTCTAAATTAACGATTCCTTCAACTGTTGAAAAAATCGAAAACTCTGCATTTACATACAACAAAACTTTACTTAGCGTAACGGTGCTTAGCAAAAATGTTGAAATCGGTCTTTACGCTTTTGACGGCTCAATTTATGAAAACAATGCAACTCAAACAATTTACGGCTACAAAGGCAGTACCGCCGAGAAATATGCTGAAGAAAACAAGGATAATTATGTTGTATTTAAAGAAATAGGCGGTGGCGGACCTATTAATCCACCGACTAATCCAACCAATCCAACCAATCCGACTAACCCGACAAATCCGACAAATCCAACCGCCCCGACTAATCCAAAACCTACTACTGCTACTAAAAAACCACCGCAGGCTAAAACAACAATAAAAACTCCTTCCGTTAAAATTGTCGGTGGCAAACGCAAAATCACAATTAAGTATAAGGCAGTTGCAAAAGCAACAGGATTTCAAGTTAGATATAAGGTTGGCAAAAAGACTATAATTAAAAACTTTAAAACAAAAAAATCCGCAAATAAAATAATCAAATCTCTTAAAAAAGGGAAATATAAAGTTCAAGTCAGAGCTTTTTCAAAACAGGGAAAGAAAAATATTTTCAGTTCTTGGACAAAAGTAAAAAAAGTAAAAGTTAAATAATTAAACAAAGCCGGCGTAAAGAAAATCTTTATGCCGGCTTTTGTATTATTAACAAATTTAATCACATAATAATATAAACATTAATATGAAAGGGTGATTAATTTGTCAAAATCAGTTTCTTCTTTTTTTAAAGGCATCGGTACCGGTGCGGTAGTCGGTGCAGTGGCAGTTTGTGCAGTAAGTAATATGAAAACAGGTAAATCAGCTAAAAAGAAATTAAGTCATGCGGTAAAAACTGCGTCAGACTTTATGGACAATGTTTCATATATGCTAAAATAAAAAAGCTCCTTAAAGGAGCTTTTTTTAATTATAAAACTTTTCTAATTTTACTTTTGTAACATCTTTATCTTTAAAATCAATATCGGTTTTAGTAGCAGGATTTTCAACTTTTGTAAACTTTTCAAATTTAAGACTAAAGTCATTCATTTCAACAATTGAAATATCAGTCTCAACATTATTAGCTACTTTTTTATAAATCTTCAAAATGTTTTCAGAATCTAAAATCGGACAATACTCATTTAATAATGAAACCAATAAATCTTCTCGCTTATCGGCAGTTTTTTCCGCATTGCCCCAATCAAATCTTAAATACTGACAATATTGATTACCGTTTAATTTTTGTTTTCCTTTAACAAGGTTTGTAACCAAATTGCCGTCAGCATTTTTCTGTTGCATTTTTTGCGGAATATTATAATCAATTCCGCCAAGGCTGTCAACAAACTGTTCAACTTCGGTCATACTGCATTTTAAAAAGCGTTGGACCTTAATACCGTAATTATTAACAACTGCATCTCTAACATAACGAGCAGAGCCGTAATTAAAAAGGTTTTGAGCCGTATCAGCCTTTTCGGCACCGGTAAGTTTTACATTTGTCGGCATTTCGGTAACCGAAATAGTATTAACATCAAAATCAAAATTAATAAGCAAAAATTGTGGGGCAATTTCTTCATTATCTTCATCAACAACACAAACTAAAACATTAACGTTTTTATCTGTGGCTTTTGAAGAATCAGATTTAACCGAATTATCTTTTTCAAGACCTTTTATATATGAATAGGTAAATATACCGCCCGCTACAAGACAAACAGCAAGCAAAATCCAAAGACAAGAAATCAATATTTTTAGCTTTCCTGTTTTTTCATTTGCACTGTAATAATTGTTTTCATACATTTAAAATACCTACTTAATTCTTTTAATCAACGCCGGGAAAATATGAGAAATAATCGCAGCGACAAACTGATAACCTATAATATTTAAAGGAGTTATAAACTCTGTTCCTTTGCCTAAAACTACTGAAATCAAGCATGTGCCAAATCCCAAAACAGTCAAAATTGTTTGTAATAAAACAGCTAAAGAAATCTTTTTCTGAAGCTTTTTACAAGCAGTAATAAGCATAGCGAAAGCAGATGAATTACCGCTATAAGCTAAAATACCGTCGCCGTTTTTAGACGGTTTTGTCAATTCATCATAATGTTCGGCAGTATGAGCCTCCATTAAAACAACATAATCCGAAGGAATTTCAAAAACCTTCTCAATCAGTTCAGGAGTAATATTAGGATCATTGGTTTTTAGTGCAATAGTAATATTATTATTAACAAGCTCATAAAGCGCGTCTTCAATATCAGGATCAATTGATTTATATTTTACTGCAAACATACCGCAAACTTCGTCGTCTACTGCGGTATAAACAATGAAAAATCCGCCTTTTTTTGCTTTTTGTTCAATCGAATCATCAGAAAGTCCGTAAATTCCGTAAGAATCGATAAAATTCCTGTTGCCTATTCTAACGGTTTTTCCTTCAACCTTTCCTGAAAGTCCAAGACCGTCTTCATAAATAATATCGCTAATCGGCGGAAGCATTTTTCTTCTTCCGTCAATAATTTTATCAAAAACATCAGCAAGCGGACCACCGGCATTGATTGTAAGTGCCGCTGACTTTAAAATAATATCTTCTATCGAAGCATCGCCGATTGCTCTAAGGCTTAAAAGCTCAACCGATCCCGCAGGGAATAAATCTTCGGCGTCAATAGCAACGCAATCAACATTTGAAAATTCATTTACCGCATTGTAGCCTGAAATAAGTCCTTCTCTATGTCTTAAAATATATGAAGCTTTTTTAAGCGGTGCGTTTACAGCTAATATAACAGAGGCAGGAACACAAAGCAAAGCTACCGCTGTTGAATAAAACAGCGAAGAAACAATATCAGATGACAAAATAAATGTAATAATAAATGTTGCAGCCGCCGCTATTAGTGACAAAGGTGCAAAAATTCTTGCAATATTATCAGACGGATCTTCACAATAAGAATTTCTGAGATAATTATGTAAATTCAAAACGCTTTTTGAAACAGCAACATCAGGAATTCCGATAAAATCATCATTTTCAAGCATTTCAGATAAACGCTCATCTGCAACAAAACAAGCCTGTTTAGGAGTTGTTGTTGCTACTATTCTAAAGTTGCTTCTAATTCTTGTAACCATAGATTTTTTACCGATAAGCGATAAAATATAGCTGAAAATCAATGTTGCTGTGAAAAACGGAATTTTGCCCGCTGCCGCTGAAAACTGAGGAACAAATGAAATAACGGTTCCCGCAATAACAAACAGTGCAGCTACCGAAGTCGGTGAATCAGAGTCGGGCTTGAATGTTACAAGTGCCCCTAAGCCTCTGAAAAAGCTTGAAATATTTATAATTAGTGTAATCAATAAAATTGCCGCATTTAAAGCAAAGAAACCTGTTAAATTTTCACTTGGCGAAACTGCACTGATTAAATTAATATCAAATTCAGGCAAAATACCGAATAAAAACGCTATAACAAATGCAATTATATTTAAAGTCAGTCTTTTTGTAATTTTTCCAACGCTTAAATCCAAATCACTTCTAACCGGTTCTTCATCGTCGATTGTTGTGTAATCATCAATAACTTCTTCTTCATTTTTATTATCATCGGAATAATCAAACGAAGTCTCGGTTATTCTTCTCATGGTTTTTTTAGCATAATCCCTGTTTTTATCGGTGTTTCTCTCTAATTCTTTATCAGTAATCTCTTTTTTAACTTCTATTTGATCGGCAAAAGGAACGGCAGTCTCCGGCTCGTCATCAACTTTAACTTCATTATTAAGAGTATCAGGTTCTGCTTTTTCTTTTTCTTCTTTTTCAAATTTTTCGTTAACCTTATCAATAAACTCGTCGGCTTTAACTGTTTCTTCAGGTCTTTTAAAAGGAGTAAAAGCGTTATTTTCACTCTTTTCTGCTTTTTTAGTTTTAGTAAGATCTTTTACTCTGTCGCTGAATCTAAAAGAAGGAGCTTCGTTCATAGAATTATTGATAATCTCTTCCGGTTTCAATAAATGAGCCGGATTATGAGAATGTTTTATTTTTAAACCGCCTAAATCTTTAGCTTCATCGCTTTCTTCACTAGGCTCAACTGAATTTTCTTCGGCTTGAGAAATAGTTTCTTCTTTACTCTCTTCAATAGCCTCTTCTAATTCTTTTTTATCATAAACAACAGTGTTTTCAAGATTTTCTTCAAAATTCTGAACTTCTTCTTCGATTTTCTCTTCTTCTTTAATTTCTTCTTTCGGTTCAGATTTATCTACTGTTTTGATTTTTTCAGAAGAACCTGTTTCAAGCATATTAAAAAATTCTTCTGTGCTCATTTTAGATATATCTAATTCTTCACCGTCGTCATCAGTATCATTATCATCAATGTCTTCAGGCAAAAAAGATTCGTCCTTTTTAAAAGGATTAACTTCATTTTTAACAGAATTTTCTTTAATCTCTTCTTTTGTTTTTTCCGCTTTGTTTTTAAAAGTGCTGTCGTCTGCCTTTGTTTCTTCGACAGGTTCGCTTTTCAGCTTATGTTTTGGCTCATTATTATAATAATGATCGCCGGTCATAGCCTTGACTTCATTCAAAATGTCTTCAACAGAAAATTTTTCGCTCATTAATTACACTCCCAAATCAAAATTTGCGGCTTTTTACAACACTATACATAGAAATGCCCGCAGCCACCGAGGCATTAAGTGAATTAATCTTGCCATACATAGGTATTTTAACGCAAAAATCGCATTTTTCTTTAACCAATCTGCCGATTCCTTTGCCTTCATTACCTATAATCAAAGCACAAGCACTCTTAAAATCAGTTTGAAAAATATTTTCGCCGTCCATATCTGTTCCGTAAACCCAAACACCGTTTTCTTTTAAAAAGTCAATGGTAGACGGCAAATTTGAAACACGGGCAACCTTTACATATTCAGCCGCACCGCAAGCAGTTTTATAAACAGTATTATTAATACCGACGCTTCTGCGTTTTGGAATAATAATACCATGAACCCCGCTGGCTTCGGCAGTACGAATAATAGCACCGAAATTATGCGGATCTTCAATTTCATCCAAAATCAAAATAAAAGCAGGCTCGTCCTTTTCTTTTGCAACAGCCAAAATATCTTCAACCGAACAATACTCACCTGACGAAACAACAACCGCCACACCCTGATGATTAACACCGGGAAGTTTAAAATCAAGCTTTTGTCTTGGCATTTCTTTTATAGTAATATGGCGTTTTTTGCACTCGGCAATAATCGGAACAACCGATCCGCCGGCACCTTTAGCCACCATCAAAAATTCAATCTCTCTTCCGGAACGCAAAACTTCATTAACAGCATTTCTTCCGGCTACAACATCATTATGTATTTTATCATCAAAGGTCATATACTAAACTCTTTCTTATATATAATTATATACTTATAGTTTAGTATAACATAAACCGCAAAAAAATTAAACAAAAAATTATAATTTTTTTCAAAAAACATAAAGTAAATTTTGGGCTTGAAATTTATTATTACAAATAACCCTTTTTTATTATTCACTTTTATTATATCTAAACTTAAAAAAACATATTGACAATCGTATTTTCAAGTGTTAAAATATTTTTTAAAAAATAATACGGAGGTTGATTTATGCTTAACACAAATTTTGATGAAAAATTTACAAAAGAAGGCTTAACTTTTGACGATGTATTACTCGTTCCTGCTTATTCACAGGTAATTCCGAGAGATATTGAATTAAAAACAAAACTCTCAAAAAATATTACCCTTAATACTCCGCTTGTTTCTGCGGCTATGGACACAGTAACTGAATCAAAAATGGCAATCGCTATGGCTCGTGAGGGCGGTATCGGTATTATCCACAAAAATATGTCAATTGAAAAACAATTTGACGAAATTGATAAGGTTAAGCGTTCGGAAAACGGCGTTATCGTTAATCCGTTTTATCTTTCTCCCGATCATTATGTTTATGATGCTAATGAGCTTATGGCTAAATATCGCATTTCAGGTGTGCCTATTTGCGAAAACGGTAAATTAGTCGGTATTATTACAAACCGTGATTTAAGATTTATGACTGATTTTGATATTAAAATCAGCAAGGTTATGACTAAAGATAACCTTATTACTGCTCCTGTCGGCACAACCTTAGAAGAAGCTCAGGAAATTTTAAGACAACATCGTATTGAAAAACTTCCTATTGTTGATGATGATTTCAACTTAAAAGGATTAATTACAATTAAAGATATTGAAAAAGCAGTTATGTATCCAAATTCAGCAAGAGATAAAAAAGGCAGACTTCTTTGCGGTGCTGCAATCGGTGTTACTGCTAATATGATGGACAGAGTTCGTGCTTGCGTTGACGCTCAGGCTGATGTTCTTTCACTCGACTCTGCTCACGGTCATTCACAAAACATTATTGACGCAGTTAAGAAAATCAAAGCTGAATTTCCTGATATTACTCTTATTGCAGGTAATATCGCTACTGCCGAAGCAGCTGAAGATTTAATTAAAGCCGGCGCTGACTGTTTAAAAGTCGGTATCGGTCCCGGCTCAATCTGTACAACTCGTATTATTGCCGGTATCGGTGTTCCGCAAATTTCTGCAGTATATGATGTTGCTTGTGTTGCTTCAAAATATGATGTTCCTGTTATCGCCGACGGCGGTATTAAATATTCAGGTGATATTGTAAAAGCCCTTGCAGCCGGAGCTAACTGTGTAATGCTCGGTTCGCTCTTCGCAGGATGTGCCGAATCACCGGGTGAAATGGAAATTTATCAGGGCAGAAACTTTAAAGTTTATCGTGGTATGGGCTCAATCGCCGCTATGAACGACGGTTCAAGCGACCGCTACTTCCAGGAGGGTGCTAAAAAATTAGTTCCGGAAGGCGTTGAAGGTCGTGTGCCTTATAAAGGAACACTTTCTGATACAGTATTCCAATTAGTCGGCGGTATTCGTTCTGGTATGGGTTACTGCGGATGCAAAACAATTCCGCTTTTACAAACAAATGCGAAATTTGTTAAAATCACAGGTGCAGGCCTCAGAGAATCACACCCACATGATATTTCTATTACAAAAGAAAGCCCTAACTATTCAACTAAAGCATAAATTAAACACTAAAAAAGCTTGCTGTAAACAGCAAGCTTTTTTTGCATAAATTAAATTTTTATAGATACTTTGCTCTTTTTCCTTCGCTTGACAAAACACTCTTTGTATGACGAACGGCATTTTTTAAATAAGGCAACTTTTCAAGCTCGCCGTCAATTTCTCTTTCATAATTTTTCTCAGAGAACATAATTGTTGCAAAAATCGAATAAACAACTGTAGATGCAACAGCTTCGTCACCGCTGACATAAGCAAGGTTTAAAAGCTCAAAATATTTTGAAACGTGGCGTTTGTTTCCTTCGTCAAAAACTTTTTTGATAGCTTCAACGCCGTATTTTGAGAAAAAGTCATCATACATAAATTCACCGTATTTTGAAACATTTTCTTTATAAGCGTCTTTATATTCAGGGAACATAGCCAAAAATCTTGCCGAAAAACTTTCAACATCAATTGTATCGGCTTTTTTCTTTTTGCTAGGCATTTCTACCTTTTTAATTCCTCTAACTCCGGCTTTAGCGCCGATTTGTTCTAAACAAGAATCGCAAAAATCATTTTTTATAGTTTCTTTATCTCTGTCTTCTGTATTCTCATCAAACAACCAAGAAGATACTTCGCTCCATTCAACGCCTTTATCTTCTTCTAACTGGGCAGATTTTAAATAAATCAACTTTTTATCTTCATTATAATCAACCAAAAACGCTTTTTTGCCGTTTGTTAAATATTCACCTTTTTCAAAGCTTTCTTTTTTAAAACCTTTATCTTTTAAAACATTAAAAATTCCATCAAAAATAACCTGGTAATTAGCTTTATCCATTTTACAAAATCCTTTCAGAAAAATCCGATTTTAATTATTATAACAGATTTTTATCCGTTTGTCACTAAAATTATTGTAAAAAATATATTAACATAAATTTTTCGGTTGATATTTTTCAAGCCAGCTATTATAATATAAGTATTGTAATAGAAAGGACAAAGAAATTAAATGAAACATTTAAGAGTATTATTTTGTATTATAATTTCAGCGGTAATTTTACTAAGCACAACCGCTTGCAAAGGTTCATCTAATGTTTATGATAACAAAAATTATTTTACTAAAGGCGGTGCGTTAACCGCAAGCCCCAGATTTGCTTATTATAACGACGGCAAAGAAGTTTCTGAATTAGAAGAAATTGATAAAGAAATTTTTGATGAAGGTGTTAAAGACGACGGAAGCTTTACTATTTACTTCGCTGTTTCAAACAACACCGACTTTGACAGAAAAATAACCTCGCTCAAGGTTAAAAAAATTCAAACTAAAGACGGAAAAGATATTGTTGAGCCAAGTGAGTTTTCTATGGACAGCGACGTTTATATCGCTTCGGGCGAAACTATGTTAATACCTTGTATTTTTGAAAAGGATTTTGTTTTGATGAATGCAAGACTTAAAGACTTGGTTTGTGAAACTACCGTAAGTTATGAAGGATGTGTTGTAAGCGGAAAAGAACCGCTTGAAAACGCAAACGGATTCGCCTATTCTGTTGCAGAGCTTAAATTCACTTCAACAAACGGTATCGAAGGCAGTTTTTACATTAAAAACAATGACAAGTTTGATTCTGCTTTAGGAAAAATTTCATTTGAATTATATACAAACGACGGCAAAAAAATTACTAATAGCCCTGTTGAAATGAATGTTAATCAAACAATCGAAGAAGGCGGAGTTGTAAAATTAAAATATGCGGTTTTGCCTGACAATGTTTCAAAAGAAATTGCTGAAAGCAAGCTTTTTGACAGCGTAGAAATTAAAGTTACGGAGGAATAAATAATGGTTAAATTTTCACCATCAATATTAACAGCTGATTTTGTTCATTTAGGAGATGCAATAGAAGAGTTGGATAATGCAAAAACCGATATGTTCCATCTTGATGTAATGGACGGAATTTTTGTTCCGAATATTTCAATCGGTATACCTGTTGTTGACTCAATCAGAAAAGCAACTGATACTGTTTTAGATGTTCACCTTATGATCGACAGACCGCACCGCTATATTGAGCAGTTTGCAAAAGCCGGCGCCGATATTATAGGATTTCATATCGAAGCAGGCTCTGATGTTAAAGAAACTATTGACCTTATTCATTCATTCGGTAAAAAAGCTTGCCTTACAATTAAACCAAAAACTCCTGCGAGTGCAGTTTTTGAATATTTAAAAATGCTTGATATGGTTTTAGTTATGAGCGTTGAGCCAGGTTTTGGCGGACAAAAATTTATGCCTGAATCACTTGATAAAATTAAAGAAATTCGAGAAAAAGCACAAGAACTCGGTCTTGATATTGACATTGAAGTAGACGGCGGAATTAATCTTGAAACTGCTCCGTTAGCCGTAAAAGCAGGTGCAAATGTGCTTGTAACAGGTAATGTTTTGTTCTCGGCTGATGATAAAACAAAACGTTTAGCAGAACTTCGTGAAGTGGTAAAATAATTATGAGTATGCCCTTATTAATTTGCGATATTGTTGCATTTGCGGTGCTTTCGGCAATAGTTATTTATGTTTTTATATTTTCTTCTAAATTAAAGAAAACCGAAAATCTTGCAGAAAGTGGTCCGTCAAAAAAACACTTAAATATTTTAATGACTATAATGATTATTGCAATAGTTTTAGTTATTGGTTTAATTATTTTAAATACAATTGTTGCTTTTCTTATTTTTCTAAAATAAAACTAAAAAAAATAAATCCCTATTAAAATGGTTTAAACATTTTAATAGGGATTTTTAAATTTAGTCAAGGGTTACTGTTTCACCGGCAGGGATTTTATAAACCTTACCGTTCTTTGCAATCCAAACATCAATATTAGTAGGATTATAAGCAAATGACTCGTCAACTGAAATATGTAAAGCTCTTTGAGCCATTATATAATCATAAATTTCAATATTTGTAGCAAACCAAATTTCATCTTTATGCTCGGCCAATCGTTTACAGAGTTCTTCCATATCTTCAAAGCTAAAACTATCAGGTCTCGGAAATTCAAATGAATGTCCCCAAATATAAAATAAATTAGATGCCCAAGGACTTTGCAACGAATTTATAAATTCATCGCAGTATTTCTTTGAATTAGAATGGTGGCAGGTGCCTGTCCATTGCATAAAATCTTTCGGAATTTTAAAATTGCCTGTTTCGCCGGCAGTTCTTGAATAAACTATACCACAGCTTTTACAAGCTTTAATAACATCATCATTATATGTACCGTAAGGATAAGCCATTCCACGAACAACATAACCCATGTTTTTTTCAATCAAATTGCGATTTTCAAGCACTTGGTTGATAACTGTAACATTAGAGCATCTTTCAAGCCAAGGGTGGTTAGACGTGTGAACCGCAACCTCGTGACCTTTGTAAAGGTCTTTCATATCACATTCTTTAACGCCCCAACCGCCTTTAATGCTGGATGAATGAACATTAAAAGTTGCTTTCATTCCGTATTTATTAAAAATTTTAACTAATTGATAATCTTCAGGCGGTGCATCATCATAACTAAATGTTACAATATGACGCTTTGCATTTTTATAGTAATTAAATTCTATCATTGTTCCCAACTCCTAAAAATAACTATAAAATATAATACCACTTTTAGTATTCAAAATCAATTTCATTTTGATTACGAAATTATTTCATTTTAATATGGAGCGAGAATTTTTCCGTCTTCGACTTTTATTTTTCTCGTTGAATAATCAACCGTTTTTGCATCATGAGTAATTAAAATAACTGTTTTCCCCTGTTCATTTAATGAAACCAGTAAATTCATTATCTGTTCTGAGCTGTTTGAGTCAAGGTTGCCTGTTGGCTCATCAGCCAAAATAATTTCAGGATTTGTAACGATTGCACGAGCTATGGCAACGCGTTGTTGTTGACCGCCGGACAGCTCGCCGGGTTTATGGTTTAAACGGTTTTCGAGTGCAACCGATTTTAACGCTTGTCTTACCTTTTCTTCCCTTTGGTTTTTACCGACGCCTAAGTATAAAAGCGGTAATGCTACATTTTCAAAAGCAGATAATGTAGGAATTAAATTAAATTTTTGAAAAACAAAACCGATATTTTCACGCCTTATTTTAGAAAGATTTTTTTCTTTCATTTTAACAATATTCTTACCGTTTAAAAAATACTCGCCCTTTGTCGGATAATCAAGGCAACCGATAATATTCATTAGTGTTGATTTTCCTGAACCGGATGCGCCGATTATTCCTAAAAATTCGCCTTTTTCAACTGATATATTTATGTTTTCAAGTGCTGTAACACTCAAACTTCCGTTTTGATAAATTTTACTTACATTATCTATTTTTATTAAACTCAAAACTATCACCGATTTTATTTTTTACAAAGAAATTTTTATTTATACAAATTAAATAATATCGTTTTTTAAATAATACTGCAACTATGCAAATTTATCCCCCGCTTAAAGCGTGGTCAATATATAATTTATTTTTCACCCGTAGGGCATGACGACTCGGCACGCCGATAATGTAGCGACCAAATGGATTGTTAGGTTGATGATAAGGAGTTACAAATAAAAGCTTTATTGTAACTTTTATCTTTCATGCACTCAAGCCGTGCAGGCTGTCCTTTTGTCATTTCACAAAAGGACGAAAAGAAATTCAAGGAGTTCCTTGAAAATCCCGAACGCTTTGTTGTCCGCCCAACGCATTATGACCGCACAGCGAACGCAAAAAACAGCCTTTATTGAAAAGCGTCATAATGCTGAAAACAAGCGTGATAAGTTTATCCCACGCATAAAGCGTGGTTACCATATGCTTATTGTGCACTCGAAAGATGAACGGCGTTTAGCTAAGCCCCCGCCCTACAATGATGAATATGTGATTATGTTGTAACCAGATGAATTGTTAGGGTGAGTCGGCATACAAATTACAATAAAATTTCATGGGTGCGGAATAAAAAACCCAGTGGGTTCGAAACTGAAATTATCGTCAGTAACCAAACCCCGCTGTTAGGGTGAGTTTGCTTACAAATTACAATCAAACTTCATGGGAGCGGAACTAAAATAAGCGATTTTACTAAATTCTATGGCTTGTTTTGGTGGAAAATGACGAAATTATAAAAAACGATGAATTTTTTTGAAAGTTTTTGAAAGAAATGCTTGACATTTTTAAAATATTATGCTACTATACAATCAGAAACAGTCATTAACATTCAAATTTAGTCAAACAAACAGTTGTTTTAATTATAAATTTATTTATCGGGAGCAAAAATAAAAATGTTAACAGAAGAAAGATATCAACAGATTTTAGCTTTATTAGATGAAAAACATTCGGTAAGCGTTAATGAATTGGTAGAAACAATCGGCACTTCGGAATCTACAATTCGCCGTGATTTAACTTCTCTTGCAAAAATAGGAAAACTCAAAAAAGTTCATGGCGGTGCAGTTTCGCTTTATCAAGAAATTATGTCAAATGAACCAAATGTTGAAGAAAAAATGAAACTCAATGCCGATGAAAAAGAACTAATTGCAAAATATGCGGCAGCAACTATCCGCAAAAATGATTTTGTTTTCATTGACGCAGGCACAACCACAGAAAAAATGATTCCTCATATAACCGAAAAAGAAGCAACTTTTGTTACAAACGGTTTCAACCATGCACATTTGCTTGCAAGAAACGGATTCAAGGTTTACTTAACAGGCGGTGAAGTTAAGCCGACAACCGAAGCAATAGTTGGGGCTTCCTGTGTTGAAACATTAAGCAAATACAACTTTACAAAATGTTTTTTAGGAGTAAACGGAATTTCAGTTGAAAACGGGCTTACAACACCTAATGTTGATGAAGCAAGCGTTAAACGTGCTGTAACAGAAAAAAGTTATGTTACATATATTCTTGCTGATCATACAAAATTCGATAAAACGGCAGCGGTAACTTTTTCTAATATTGAAAAAGCATGCATAATTACCGACCGTTTGCCAAATAAAAAATATAAGGACTTAACGATTATAAAGGAGGTTTGTGAATGATTTACACAGTTACATTTAATCCGGCAATTGATTATGTTGTTCATGTTTCACCTTTTGAAGTCGGCAATATTAACAGAAGCGACAAAGAAACCGCTTTTTTCGGCGGTAAAGGAATCAATGTCTCGCTTATTTTAAATGAGCTTGGTCTTGAATCTACTGCGCTCGGCTTTATTGCAGGTTTTACAGGCAAAGCAATCGAACAAGGAATTGCCGACAAAGGTATTAAATCTGATTTTGTTCATCTTAATAAAGGTTTAACCAGAATTAATGTTAAAATTCGTTCAAACGAAGAAACCGATATAAACGGTATGGGACCTGATATTGAGAAAGAAGAAATCAATAAGCTTTTTGAAAAGCTTGAATCGCTTAAAAAAGGCGATACACTCGTTTTAGCCGGCAGTATTCCAAACTCATTGCCTTCTGATATTTATGAAAAAATTATGCAACGCTTATTTGATAAAGAAATTAGATTTGTCGTTGACGCAACAAAAGATTTGCTTTTAAATTCGCTTAAATATAAGCCATTTTTGATAAAACCAAATAACGATGAATTAGGAGAGATTTTTTCTGCTGAAATTAACACTCCGGAAGATTCATTAAAATATGCTAAAAAGCTTCAAGAAATGGGTGCGGTAAACGTACTTGTTTCAATGGGCGGAAAAGGTGCAGTTTTGCTTGATGAATTCGGCGATGAATATTATATGCCGGCAATTGAAGGCAAAGTTGTAAATACCGTTGGTGCAGGCGATTCAATGGTAGCAGGCTTTATAGCGGGTGCTACTAAAAAATCCGATTATGAATATGCTTTAAAATTAGGAACTGCCGCAGGCAGTGCCACAGCATTCAGCGAAGGACTTGCTGAAAAACCTTTGATCAAAAGATTGTTAGAAAAAATACAATCTTAGAAAATATAAACTTACGGAGGAAAACATTATGCGTATTACAGATTTGTTGAAAAAAGACAGTATCTCGTTAAATCATGCGCTAGGCTCAAAATCAGAAGCAATTGATGCTTTGATTGAATTACATGTAAAGGCGGGAAACCTAAACGACAAAGAAACTTTTAAGGAAGGAATTTTGGCTCGTGAAGCTCAAGGCTCAACTGCGGTTGGTGACGGAATTGCTATTCCGCACGCAAAATCATCCGCAGTAAAACAAGCAGGTCTTGCAGCAATTACAGCTCCGAGCGGTGTTGATTACGAATCATTAGACGGAAAACCTTCAAATATTTTGTTTATGATAGCTGCACCTGAAGACGGTAACTTGCATCTTGAAGTTTTATCAAGACTTATGACAATTTTGATGGATGAAAACTTTAGAGTAGATTTACTTTCAGCAAAAACAAAAGATGAATTTTTATCAATTATTGATAAAAAAGAAGCTGAAAAGTATCCTGAAGAAGCAGTAGCAAAAGCTGAAGAGCCACAGGGTTATAAAGTTTTAGCGGTAACTGCTTGTCCAACAGGTATTGCCCACACATATATGGCAGCAGAAGCACTTGAAAAAGCAGGCAAAGAAATGAATATTCCGCTAAAAGCTGAAACAAACGGTTCCGGCGGAGCTAAAAACATTTTAACTAAAGAAGAAATTGCCGCTGCTGACGGTATTATTATCGCCGCTGACAAATCGGTTGAAATGAGCAGATTTGATGGAAAACGAGTACTTTCTGTTCCTGTTTCAGATGGTATTCATAAACCAAAAGAACTTATTGAAAAAATCGAAAAAGGCGAAGCTCCTGTTTATCATCATTCAGGTGCAAAAGCTGAAGATACAGGTCTTGCAAAAGAAAGCTTCGGTCGTCAGATTTACAAACACTTAATGAACGGTGTTTCTCATATGCTTCCGTTTGTAGTTGCCGGTGGTATTTTAATTGCTTTAGCATTTCTTATTGATACCGCAATGGGCGTTGATCCACAAGCAGCAGGCTCTAACTTCGGTGTTGTTACTCCGGTAGCTGCTTGGTTGAAAAATATCGGCGGTTACGCATTTAACTTTATGATTCCGATACTCGCAGGCTTTATCGCAATGAGTATTGCTGATCGTCCGGGCCTTTTAGTAGGTTTTGTTGGCGGATTTTTAGCAACAAACGGTGCAACATTTGCAGATCCCGGTGCGGCTCATACAGTTCCGTCAGGTTTCTTAGGAGCATTGCTCGCAGGCTTCGTTGGCGGATACTTAATGCTCGGCATTGAAAAAATTTGTGATAAATTACCTCATGCACTTGAAGGAATTAAACCTGTTTTGATTTATCCAATCGCAGGTCTTGGATTAATAGCGGTTGTTATGTGTGCAATCAACCCAATAATGGGTATCATCAACACAGCACTTAACGACGGTCTTACATGGCTTTACGAAAACAATCTTATGGTTTTACTCGGTGCAATAGTTGCCGGTATGATGTCTATCGATATGGGCGGTCCGTTTAACAAAGCTGCTTATGTTTTCGGCACAGGTCTTTTAACTCAGGCTGCAAAAATGCCTGATCCAAATGTTGCTTACACAATCATGGCAGCAGTTATGATCGGCGGTATGGTTCCACCTATCGCAATCGCTTTATCATCAACATTCTTTAAAAATAAATGGACAAAAGAAGAACGCAAAAACGGTCCTGTTAACTATATTATGGGATTAAGCTTTATTACAGAAGGTGCTATTCCTTATGCAGCATCTGATCCGTTAAGAGTTATTCCATCTTGCGTTGTAGGTTCTGCAGTAGCAGGTGCTTTATCAGCATTCTTTAAATGCACACTTATGGCACCACATGGCGGTATATTCGTATTTGCAGTTGTAGGCAACTGGTATTTATATCTTTTAGCTCTTGCAATCGGTTCATTAGTAAGTATGATTATGCTTTCATTATTAAAGAAAAAAGTAGCTTAAAAAACACAAATGGGCGATCGTTTGCGGTCGCCCACCGCTTAAATAAAAGGAGAATTAATTATGGTATCCAAAAAAGTAACTTTAGTAAATGCAATGGGTTTTCATATGCGTCCTGCAACAACTTTTGCAAACGCAATGGGCAAATATCCATGTGAAATAACCTTAAGAGCAAATGGTGTTGACACAAACGGAAAAAGCCTTATGAACATTATCGCTGCTTGCATTAAATGCGGAACAGAAGTTGAAGTAATTTGTGATGGCGAAAAAGAACAAGAAGCTTTAGATGAAGCAGTTAACATGATAGAAAGCGGTCTTGGCGAATAATTTTAATTCCGAACCCACTGGGTTTTAGTTCCGCTCCCATGAAGTTTGGTTGAGTTTTGTATGCTATCTCACCCTAACAATTTGTCTGGGTACTGACGATAACTTTAATTCCGCTCCCATGAAGTTTGGTTGAGTTTTGTATGTCAACTCACCCTAACAATTCATCTGGTTACCGACAATTTTTTTAATTCCGCTCCCGTGAAGTTTTTCAGTTCCGCTCCCATTAGGTTGATAGGTTAAAGTATGTCAACTCACCCTAACAATTCATCTGGGTACAACACAATCACATATTCATCATTGTAGGGCGTGACGACCCGGCACGCCGATTACCTTATGGAGTGAGTTGAATTGAATCCCACCGAGTTTTGCGTTGCAAAACCCACCTCCCTTTAACAAGGGAGGCTCAGAATGTGCGGCGGCACCAAGGCACCGCCCTACGAAAAAAATTAAGATTGATTGCCACTCAAGTGGCGTGCCGAGTCGTCACGCCCTACGAGTATGCAATAAGCATATGGTAACCACGCTTTAAGCGTGAGATAATCTTATCACGCTTGTTTTCAGCATTATGACGCTTTTCAACAAAGCTACAAGTTTTAGTTCGCTGTGCGGTCATAATGCGTCGGGCGAACAACAAAGCGTTCGGGATTTTCAAGGATCACCTTGAATTTCTTTTCGTCCTTTTGTGAAATGACAAAAGGACTGCCTACGCGGCATGAGCGTATGAAAGATAAAAGTTACAATAAAGCGGTTGTTGTATAGTCAAACTGCAAATATATATATTAAAAAATTACAAGAAAGCGAGGTTTTGGCGTTATGTATAAAGGTATCGGAGCGTCAAAAGGTTACGGTATAGGCAGGGTTATTATTTCAAAAGAAATAAACCTTGATTATGAACCAAAAACCAATTGCAACCCTAAAGAAGAAAAAGCACGCTTTGACAGTGCTATAGATCAATTCTGCGATAAAAACGAAAAACTTGCAAAAACCGTTGCAAGTTCAGCCGGTGAATCGGCAGCAGAAATAATCAACGGTCACATTATGATGGTAAAAGATCCATATATGTGTTCGGAAATCGAAAAATTGATTAACGAAGGAAAATGCGCCGAAACTGCTTTTGAAACAATATGTGATATGTTTATCACTATGTTTTCATCTGTTGATGATGAGCTGACAAGACAGCGTGCAACCGATGTTAAAGATATTAAAGCTGAAATTTTGGGCATTATGTTAGGAAAAGAAACTGTTGATCTTACTAACTTGCCTAAAGATACTGTTTTAGTCGCAAAAGAATTAACACCTTCTATGACAGCTTGTATAAACAAAGAAAATGTTGTTGGCTTTATTACTGAAGTAGGCTCAAAAACATCTCATGCTGCAATTCTTGCCCGTGCTATGGAAATTCCGGCAGTTTTAAGCGTTGAAAATGCTTCTGAAATATTAAAAGACAATGAATTGGTCATTGTTGACGGAATAAAAGGCGAAGTTATTACAGAGCCTAAAGACGACGAAAAAGCTGAATATATGCGACTAAAAATGGATTTTGACGCTGAACAAAAAGCACTTAAAAAATTCATCGGCAAGCCGACTCAAACACAAGACGGCGAAAAAGTTCAACTTTTTTCTAACATCGGCACACCTGATGACGCAAACAAAGTTTTAGAATACGATGGCGAAGGCGTCGGTCTTTTCAGAACAGAGTTTTTATTTATGGACAGAGATTGTGCTCCGGATGAAAACGAACAATTTGAAGCTTATAAAAAAGCACTCTTAATTATGAGAAACAAAAGCGTTATTATAAGAACGCTTGATATAGGCGGAGATAAAGATATTCCTTATTTGAATTTACAAAAGGAAGAGAACCCGTTTTTAGGATTTCGTGCGGTAAGATACTGCCTTAAAAACGAAGAAATGTATCGCATCCAGCTTCGTGCGTTGCTCCGTGCAAGTGCTTACGGAGATTTACAAATTATGATTCCGCTCGTAACAGGTGTTGAAGAGCTTCGCTCAGTAAAAAAACTAATTGAAGAAATAAAATCAGAGCTTGATAAAGAAGGCATTAATTATAACAAAGATATTAAAATCGGCGTTATGATTGAAACCCCTGCCGCTTCGCTTGTTGCTGATTTACTTGCAAAAGAAGCAGACTTTTTCAGCATAGGAACAAACGATTTAACCGGTTATACTATGGCGGTTGACCGTGGAAACGCAAATGTTGCTTATCTGTATTCTTCATTTGCTCCTGCTGTTTTACGCTCAATAAAACACATTATTACAGAAGGCAAAAAGGCGGGTATTCCTGTTGGAATGTGCGGCGAGGCAGCGGCCGATCCTATGTTAATTCCGCTGTTAATCTCTTTTGGACTTGATGAATACAGCGTTACCCCAACATCAATTCTTTCAACAAGGAAAGAAATTTCTCGTTGGACAAAAAAAGATGCTGATGAAATAGCAAACGAAATTATGGCTCTTGATACTGAAAAACAAGTTGTTGATACACTCGAACGACTTTTATCAAAAGCTTAAATTAAATAAGATTTTTTTCATATTTTCAGCTCCTATAAAAAAATCGGTGGGCCAATATAGCCCACCGATTTTAGTTTATTCAGTAATCAAATTTATATACTTTTTTGGAATTAATTTTACTGCCAAAAAGCCAATCATCGCACCGAACGTGTTTAAAATAACATCGTCAATATCAACACTTCTATACATATAACCGATAAAATAGCCGATTAAAAACTGCAAAAATTCTATAGCAACCGACATAGAAAGCCCAATAAAGATAAGTTTTAAAAAACTGATTTTTTTATAATTCAACAACATAATTATTATGCCGAAAGGAATAAACATAACAATGTTGCCGAGTATGTTTTTTACCGCATATTCGCCGTTTGAAATAAGCGAATAAATACTCGCAAACGGCACGAAATTGCACAGTTGATTATAGGGATTATCGCAATCAAAAGGAATAGGAAACAAAGTTATGCTTGCAACCGCTGTTAAATAAATAATCAGCAGTGCGCCTAAAATATTATTCTTAATCCGCAATTTTTTAACAACGCAGATTATTTCAAAAATAACTATTGCAACTATCCCTAAAAATATACAAAAACTCGAATTTATCATAAATCACCAAAATACTAATAATTATATAGTCTGTTGTTTTAAAAAGGATAAATAAAACTTTTGTTTTCTATAATAACAAATAAATACATATATGTCAATAAAATACTTTAAAAATATGTCAGCAACTCAAAATTTTACATCGTTCGTTTTTTTACCTTTAAACCTTATTAATGTTGATAAACTTATTGTCAATTATATCGTTGGTTGTTCCGAAAAAATTTAATAGATTTATAGACTTTTTTTAAAAAGTATGTTAAAATATAAACAATAATCAAAAAATTTCGGAGGTAATACAAAATGGGCAAAACTATTGCAGAAAAGATTATTGAAGCACATTTAGTTTGCGGCGAAATGAAAAAGGGCGAAGACATCGGTATTCGTATCGACCAAACTCTAACTCAAGACGCAACAGGCACAATGGCTTATCTTGAATTTGAAGCTATGGGTGTTAAAAGAGTAAAAACCGAGCGTTCTGTTGCTTATATCGACCACAACACTCTTCAAACAGGCTTTGAAAATATGGATGACCACCGTTTTATCGGTTCGGTTGCTAAAAAACACGGCATTTATTTCTCTCGTCCGGGTAACGGCATTTGCCACCAGGTTCATCTCGAACGCTTTGGTATTCCGGGCAAAACTTTGATCGGTTCTGACAGCCATACACCAACAGGCGGCGGTATCGGTATGCTCGCATTTGGTGCAGGCGGACTTGATGTTGCTGTTGCAATGGGCGGCGGCGAATATCATATTACAATGCCAAAAATGACTAGAATTAACCTTTCAGGAAAACTTTCTCCTTATGTTTCAGCTAAAGATGTTATTTTGGAAGTACTTCGCATTATGTCTGTTAAAGGCGGCGTTGGCAAAATTGTTGAATACGGCGGCGAAGGTGTTAAAACACTTTCAGTTCCTGAGCGTGCTACAATTACAAATATGGGTGCTGAGCTAGGTGCTTCAACTTCAGTTTTCCCTGCTGATGAAGTAACAAGAGAATTTTTGAAAGCACAAGGCAGAGAGCAAGATTATACTCCTGTTTTTGCTGATGACGACGCAGTTTATGATGAAATCATTGATATTGACTTATCTAAATTAAAACCTGCTGCAGCTATGCCTCATATGCCTGATAATGTTAAATCAGTTGAAGAAATCGGTCAGATTAAAGTTGACCAGGTTCTTATCGGTTCTTGCACAAACTCATCACTTCGTGATTTGCTCAGAGTTGCAAGCATTTTAAAAGGAAAAACCGTTAACCCTGATGTTTCAGTCGGTATCGCTCCGGGTTCAAAACAGGTGTTTACAATGCTCGCTGAATGTGGCGCTTTAGCTGACTTAATCGCAGCAGGATGCCGTATTCTCGAATGTGCTTGCGGTCCATGTATCGGTATGGGACAATCGCCTAACTCAAAGGGTATCTCACTTCGTACATTCAACCGTAACTTTGAAGGCCGTTCAGGTACTGCTGACGGACAAATTTATCTTGTTTCTCCTGAAACAGCTGCTGCAAGTGCACTCACAGGCGTTTTGACAGATCCTACAACTTTAGGTGATTACAAAGAAATTGAAATGCCTGAAAAATTCTTGGTTTGCGATAACCTTATCGTTCCGCCGGCAAGTGAAGAAGAAGCAGACAGCGTTGAAATTCTCCGTGGTCCAAACATTAAACCTTTCCCTGTTACTACTGCTCTTGAAGATGCTTTAAGTGCTAAAACAGTATTAAAAGTTGAAGACAATATCACAACCGACCACATTATGCCTGCCGGTGCAAAGATTTTGCCTTATCGTTCAAATATCCCTTATTTGTCACAATTCTGTTTCAAACAATGTGATGAAAACTTCGCTGAAAACTGCAAAAAAGCCGGAAAAGGCGTTATTATCGGCGGTGCAAACTACGGTCAAGGCTCATCTCGTGAACACGCTGCATTAGTTCCGCTTTATCTCGGAATTAAAGCTGTTATCACAAAATCTTTTGCTCGTATCCACGTTGCTAACCTTATCAACGCAGGTATTATTCCGCTTACATTTGTAAATGAAGCTGATTATGATAAAGTTTCAAAAGATGATGAATTATGCTTTGACGGCATTGCTACCGCTATTAAAAACGGCGATACAACTTTCGCAGTTAAAAACACAACTAAAGGCGATAGTTTTGAAGTTAATCTTGACTTCTCAAAACGCCAGAGAGATATGTTGCTCGCAGGCGGTCTTTTAAACTATACAAAAGAAAATGCGTAAATAAAAAAATATTTTATAGCCCTGAAAACAGGGCTATAAAATATTAACAGGGTATATAATCGTGAAAAAGAATTTTATTTTATGTGTCTTAATGGCAACGGTTGCGATATTTTCATATATGGCAGGCGATAATTTAATTTTTAATGAGCCAAATGTAAGATATGTAAACAATCAAAACTTAACAGCTAAAAACCTAGGTATTCCTTGCAAGGATTATTACTATGAAAGCTCCGATCGGCTTTATGCAAGAAATATTTGGGATATGAAAACCTTTGATAATAAGGTTTTTATGGGCTTTGGCGACTATCAGAATAATACCGGCGACACTCCGATTTATTATTATAAAAACAATAGTTTAAAAAAGTATGATATAAAAATGTTTGAAGACGATAACTATGAAGTATCAGGGCTTCCGACAGAACAAATTTCAAGATTTTTTGAAATTGATAATGAACTTTACACAGCTTCAACCGATCCTACTAATTGGATGGTTGGAGAGTTTTATAAATTAGAAAACAACAGATGGAAAACTTATCGAAAACTTGATAATTGTATCCATCTTTATGATATGATTAAATATGACGGCAAAATTTTCTTTGGCGGTGCTTGGTATAAGCTTGAAGACGGCTATCAAAAAAATATCGGCATTGTTCAGTCTATTGACGCCGATAAACTTACAGATAAAAAGACAAAAACTAAATTTGTTCCGTTTTATAAAGATAATTTTTTGATCGAAAAAGGCGAACTTTACAGATGTTACGACCTTTTTACTTATAAAAATAAACTATATGCAATAAGCTATCTAAATGGCGATATGATTTATGACGGACTTTTTAAGTATAACGCTAAATCAAATCGCTTTGATTATCAAAAAAGCGATGAAAAAAACGGAATTACCGCCGTTATTCAAAATCGTTCTAAATTTAATGGATTTACATTAAACTATTATAAAAAGGGAATTGAAAATGTATTTTCAGAGCCTATGCTTTATGCTAAATTTGATTTAGGCGATAAATTTGTAGCTGTTTGCAACGATATTTTTGTATCAACCGATCTTAATACTTTTAAAAAAGCAAACTTAGGCGAAAAATACAAAAACTTCGTTGTCAGAGATGCGGTAGAATTTGATAATAGATATTATTTTGTCGCTTCTGAAAAGAAAGGCAACACCGAATATAACAATGTTTTATTTGAAACAAATGATTTTAAAAACTTTAGAACAGTAGGCAGTTTTAAGACTAAAGCTTTTGTTAGAAGCATTGAATTTTTAGACAACAGTTTATACATCGGCTGTGGCTCATACAGTCCTTCGGCTGATGATGAAAAAGAACAAGTCAATAAATACAATGGCACATTATATAGAATAGATTTTTAAAAATGAGGTATTAATAAAATGGCTAATTATAGGGTTTCTTCTTCAGTCATTAAAAGACTGCCGAGATACTATCGTTTTTTAGGCGAGCTGCATAATAGCGGAGTTTCAAGAATTTCTTCAAGCTCTTTAGCTGCTAAAATGGGATTAACCGCTTCGCAAATAAGACAAGATCTTAACTGTTTCGGTGGTTTTGGCCAGCAAGGTTACGGCTATAATGTTTTAGAGCTTTACAACGAAATAGGCGAGATTTTAGGATTAAACAAGCGTTATGACGCTATTTTGCTTGGTGCAGGTAATCTCGGCAGAGCAATTGCAACTCATATGGCTTTTGAAAAACGAGGATTTAATTTAATAGGAATTTTTGATAAAAAAGAGTCTATGGCAGGTCAGCTCGTTAACGGTATGCCCGTAAGACACATTAGCGGACTTGATGAATTTTGCAGACTTTACACTCCTAAAGTTGCTGTTCTTTGTATTCCGCAATCGGAAGCGGAAGGTGTTATAAAACAACTTCTCAAATTAAAAATTTCGGGATTTTGGAATTTTACACATTACGATTTTAATGAAAAATTTCCTGATGTTCCGGTTGAAAATGTCCATTTAAGCGACTCGCTTATGACATTTTGTTATAAAATTAAAGAAAAAGATGAAAAAAGTAACACTTAAAATTTTTTAAGGAAGTGTTTTTATTGAAAATTAAAAACGGAATCACAAACTGTATCCATTATTATTTAAAATTTTCAGATAGACTTACCGAAAACCATGTTTTTGCCTATGCTTCACAGGCATCATTTTTCGTTATAATATCGGCGGTACCGTTTTTAATGCTCATTCTTAATATTTTGCGTGCTGTTATGCCGGTAACACAAGATTATTTTGATAATATTATTACAAATTTTTTGCCGCTTCAGGTTCAACAACTTGCAACAGATATAGTTAGTGAGTTTTACCAAAAAATCAATATTTCTGTTGTGTCAATAACCTCAATCTTTCTTATCTGGACCGCTTCTCGTGGGGTTAAAGCTATATCTTACGGACTTAGAATGGCTTTTGATACAAATGATAATGCCGGTTATATAAAAATGTCTTTTTGGTCATTGATTTATACGGTGTTATTTATGGTCAGTATAATTTTAACCATAGGTGCTTTGCTTTTCGGTAAGTATCTTGCAAATTTATTAAGCAAATATATTCCTGCTGTTAAAACAGTTACGGATATAATTCTCGATCTTCGCTATTTAATTTTATTAGTATTTTTAACTCTCGTTTTTATGAGTGCTTATAAATTTTTAGGAAAAACAAAAATTAAATTTTCAAAATTATTTCCCGGTGCGGTTTTATCAGCTGCATTTTGGCTTATTTTTTCTTTTGGATATTCTATTTATATTGCAAATATGAGTCGTTTTTCATACATTTACGGTTCACTTACCGCTATCATCTTTTTAATGCTTTGGCTTTGGTTTTGTATGATAAGTTTGCTTTTAGGTGCAGAGGTTAATCGCTGGCTTTATGAAAACAAACTTTCGTTTTTCGGCTTGTTAAAAATTATGTTCTGCGGATTTACAACAAAGTCATAAAAAATTCATAAATTTTATTTAAAAAACTGTTGACTTTTCATAAAAAGATGATATAATAAAAGTACAAAAAGAGATTGGAGTTGATACCAATGGACAATAACAATAATAGTTTCGCTAAAAACATACTGTTAGTAGCAGGCTTTATAGGTACAGTAGTCGCTATTGCAGGTGCTGTTTTTGGAGTTTTAAAATATCTCGAAAAGCGCAAAACTGAAGAGTTTATGGATTACTATTTTGATGAAGATGATGATTTCGACGAAGCGCTGGAAGATTCAACAACTCAAGCAGACGAAGCTGATTTAGAAGCATCTGAAGAAGCTGACGCTTAAAACCTAAATAATAACTAAAAAATTAATAGATATAAAAAATTTGATTTGAAAAATGCTACTGACTTAAACCATGATTCAACTTAATATAAAAAAGGATGTAGGTTGTGATGTATCAATAGTATTAAATTTGAAAGTTGATTTTTAAGAAAGGTGTTTAAACCGATGAACTAATTAAGTTTCAATAAAAATCAAAACTTTAAGTAAAGTAAAGGTAAAAACCAATGTACTAAGAAAAATTTTTTCAAAAAGAAAAATTTATAAAGGTATTAGGTATAAACCCATGTACTAATTAATTTTTTATAAAAAACATAAGCTGATATTGCAAATATGCAATATCAGCTTTTAATATAATATTAAGTTTATTTTTAATTTGAAAATGATTTTAAATATTTTGAAAGCGAAATTGCAAAAAGCTTTGCTGAATATTTTGCCTCTGAAAGCAAGTTTGCTTGTGACCCGACTTCTACTAACAAACTGTTTTCGCATAAGTCTTGATTATACTTCTTTTCTGCAAAAAACAGCGGGCGAGCAAGCGAAGGATAATTTTGCTCCAGAGTTTTTTGCAACCCGAGCGAAAAGCGAAGATTTTTTCGCCAATTTGGATATCCTGTAATCGGACCTGATTCACAACCGGAAACCAACATAATTTGACCGGCGGTTTTGCCTTTAATATTTATTATCGGGCGAATTTTATCCCCGTCTTCTTCATTTATTGCGTCTCGATGGACATCTAAAACTACTTTTATAGACGGATATTTTTTAAGATAGCTTATGATTGTTTTTCTTGAACGATCATAAGCGCCGTTATACTCGCCTTTATCATGCAAAACCGTTGACTGAACAGTTTTTATTCCGGATTTATCAAGATAATTTTTAATAACCGATCCAACCGATACCATATTTTTTTCTACATCGTTATCTCGCTCTCCCCAGCTTTTCGGATAATTTTCAACCAACGACGGAAAAAAGCTCTCTGTGGCATGAGTATGAACTATCAAAACCTGTGGTTTTGATGAATTTAGCTTAATTTTTAAATTTGGTTTTTTAGACATTTCTGTTTTAATATTTATAGTTTTTTCGGTTTTATTTTTAACATAAACATCGCCGTAAGATGCGGTTGCACCCGCTTTATTTATAGTTTGAGATTTTACTCTTCCGCCATATTCTTCGGCATTAGTCAAAACAGTTTTTTCATCTGTTTTCTTTGTTGTTGCATTATTTTTTGTTGTCGATATGCTTTGTTTTTCAGTTGAACTCAAAGTGGTTTTTTCTCTTTCCTTGCTTTTTGTCTTATTATCGTTAAAAGCGGAAATATTACTATTCTGACTGTTATTTAAAAATGATGGAAGAACAAATTTAACAGCTGAACCGGAAAAAATATCAGCGAAAACTTTTACAGGTTTATAAAAGAGGCTGCTATTTGAAAAAACAGCTACCAAAATCAAAAGTGAAATTACAAAAACAAGGTATTTTTTTATTCTTTTTACCGTTTTTCGCTTCATACCCACTCGACCTTTTTAAATTTTTACAACATAATATATGAAAAATTTACTTATCTTATGAATAGGAGTTTTTTATGAACGAGCTTACAAAATTAATCAAACCACGTGATAACAACGCTAACAAAGGGACCTTCGGCAGAGCTTTGCTTATCTGCGGATCGTATACAATGGCGGGAGCGGCAATTATTGCAGCAGACGCTTGTATTAAAAGCGGAATCGGAATTTGTGATGTTGCTTGCGAAGACAGGGTCTATCCAATCGTTTCCACAGCAGTTCCCGAAGCGGTTTTCACTCCGCTTTCTTTTGAATTTAATAGCCGTGACAAACAAAATTTAAAAGCTTCAATAAAGCGTGCAAAATGTGTAGTTATCGGCTGCGGAATGGGCAACACCGAATATACAGATAAAATTTTGCAGACAGTTTTAGAGTTTTGCGAAGTGCCATTAATTATAGATGCCGACGGACTTAATGTTTTATCAAAAAACATTGAGCTTTTAAATCAAAAAAAGTGCGAGATAATAATAACCCCACACCCCGGCGAAATGGGAAGACTAATCAAGAAAACACCTGCAGAAATTAATGAACACAGAATTGAAACTGCGACAGAATTTTCAAAAAAACATCAGGTTGTAACCTTATTAAAAGGTCACAACACAGTAATATCGGACACATTCGGCGAATATTTTATTAATAAAAGCGGTAATTCAGGAATGGCGACCGGCGGTTCGGGTGATTGTTTAAGCGGAATAATCGCCGCTTTGATTTGTGACGGACTCTCCCCTTATGATGCAGCGTGTGTTGGTGCTTATATTCATGGGCTGGCCGGAGATAAGTCTGCGAAAAAATATTCAAAACACTCAACCAGTGCCAGAACAATGCTTAATGAATTGCCAAATGTTTTTCTTGAAATTGAAAACGAACAATAGGGGGCATTTTTATTAAAAAACTTTTTTGTGTTTTAATTTTCATATTAATAACATTTACAGGATGTGAAACATCACAGGAAATTAAACCGAAAAATGTTTTTGCCGGCGGATTTACGCTGAATTATAACGGAATGAAAATTGACGGCGATATCGGTATTGAAGACAGCGGAATTATCAACATTAAAGTTAAAAAACCGAAAACGCTGAGTGGAATGACCGTTAATATGACAAACGAAAAAGTGCGAGTTGGCTATCTAGGAATAAACAGTGAATTTTCTAAAGATGAATTGCCCAACGGCGCATTTTTTTCGCTTATAAGCAATGCAATGGATAAGATTAACAGCAATGATAAAGCTCATTTTGAAAAAGACAATGAAGACTTTATTGCAAAATTTGATTCCGAATTTGGTAAAATAAATGTAAAAATTGATAAAAATTATTCGATTAAATCAATCACAATTGATAATGTCGGCTTTAATCTAATCCTATTCCAAAATTTTTAGTTCCGCTCCCATTAGGTTGTTAGGTTAAAGTATGCTAACTCTCCCTAACAGCCGGGTTTGGTTGCCGACGATATTTTTAACTCCGCTCCCATGAAGTTTTATTGGGTTTTGTATGCAAACTCACCCTAACGACTGGGTTTGGTTACCACAAAATCGCATATTCATCATTGTAGGGCGTGACGACCCGGCACGCCGATCCCCCTAACCGCTGGGTTTGGTTACCACAAAATCGCATATTCATCGTTGTAGGGTGGGGGCTTGGCTAAACGCCGTTCATCTTTCGAGTGAAAAATAAATTATATATTAACACGCTTTAAGCGTGGGATAAACCTACCACTCTCGTTTTCAGCATTATGACGCTTTTCAATAAAGCCACTAGTTTTAATTCGCTGTGCGGTCATAATGCGTCGGGCGGACAACAAAGCGTTCGGGATTTTCAAGGAACTCCTTGAATTTCTTTTCGTCCTTTTGTGAAATGACAAAAGGACTGCCTGCGCGGCATGAGCGCATGAAAGATAAAAGTTACAACAAAACTTTAATTTGAAATTCTTTATCGTCAAACTATTTGTTGCCACCTAACAATCCATTTGGTTGTGCAACATCGGCGTGCCGAGTCGTCACGCCCTACGGAGCGAGTTGAAATGAATCCCACCGAGTTTTGCTCATTAGAATGAATCCCACCGTCTTGCTTTTCAAGCAATCCACCTCCCTTTGACAAGGGAGGCTCAATAGGTGCGGCGGCACCAAGGCACCGCCCTACGATATTATGGTCGCATAGAACTGTGTGGCAAACCACGGGCCTAAAATCTTTTAATGAAAAATAAAAAACAAAACTGTAGCAAGAGTTACAAGATAACCGCCTAGAATAAAAAACAATCGACGGCGTTTTTTTATTCGTTCATCAAAATCTTCGTAATTAAACCCGCCTATTTTTTCAGGCTTTTGAATGCTCTCAATATACTCTTTTGCCTTTGCTTCAAGCTCGGCGGTAGACTTGTTTGCATACTCGGGACGGATATAAAAAATCGCTTTTTCAAAAAACTTTTCCCCGGTATCATTTACTTCAATAATAACTTTATTAACGCCTTTTAGCATAAAAATCTCCTACTTTGAAACAATTTCAATCAAATGGGCGATGCCCGGAATAGACAAGCCCTGGTTTGTCGATGTCGGAGAAAGCAACGCTCCTGTCGGAATAAATAAAATTCGTTGCAACTCGCCCGATTGCAGCTTGCTCATTATACTAGTTGCAAAAACGCTTGCCGAACATCCGCAACCCGATCCGCCTGCGGCAATGTCTTTGTCATTTGTATCAAAAATCATCAAACCGCAGTCATTATGAACTGATGATATATCAATATTTTCTTTTTCAAGAAGTTCTATCAACAATTTTGAGCCGATTTTTCCAAGATCGCCTGTCAAAATCAAGTCGAAATCATCAGGCTTTGTATTGGTATCATCAAGATACGCTTTAATAGTGTCCGCCGCCGCAGGTGCCATTGCCGCACCCATATTATTCGCATCGGTCACATCATAATCCTTGATTTTGCCGAATGTAACGGCGTTTATGCGTGGTTTTCCGCTGCCTTCTTTCAGCACAAACGCACCCGAGCCTGTAACGGTTCTTTGTGAGTTCGGAGTTCTTTTTGAGCCATATTCAAGCGGAAATCTAAACTGTCGCTCGGCGGTGCAAAAGTGTGAAGAAGTCGCTGCGAGTGCTAAATTAACCGCTCCGCTATCAATCAAAACAGACGCTAATGCGTTTGACAAACCACAGGTTGAGCAAGCTCCGAAAAGCCCGATATGCGGTGTTGAAAAGTCCTTTATACCGTAGGTTGACGACATACTTTGGTCAAGCAAATCGCCGATAAGGATTAATTCAATCTCGCTCATTTCAACATCTGCTTTTTTGCAAGCTGTAAGACAAGCATTTTTTATAAGCATACTTTCTGCTGCTTCAAAAGTCGGCTGACCTAGATACTCATCGTCAAAAACCATATCAAACCCGTCGCCGAGCGGACCTTCGCCTTCTTTTTTGCCGACAACACCTGCCGAGCCGGCTATAATTATGTTTTTATCAAGTTTTATTGTTTGTTTTCCAATTCTTTTTGCCATTAAAAAACCGCCTTTAAAATAAAGTAAAAATATAATATATTAATCCGTAAATCCAACCTGCAAAAAGTCCGTAAACAATAACAGGACCGGAAATTTTAAAAAGGTTTGCACCAACGCCTAAAACCTGACCTTCGGTTTTAAATTCAATAGCAGGAGAAGCACAAGCGTTTGCAAAGCCTGTTATCGGAACAAGCGTTCCTGCACCTGCATATTTAGAGATTTTAGGATAAATATTAAGACCTGTTAAAATAATAGATAATGCTATCAGCGAAATTGACGAAAGAGTTTTAGCTGAAGTTAAATTTACACCGATTTTAAAATACAAATCGCCAAGTACCTGACCGATAACACAAATCAGTCCGCCGACTAAAAATGCCCAAACACAATCAATAAAAACAGTCGATTTATCGCAAGCCTTTTCAGTCATTTTAGAATATTCTTTATTTGTCATAATTTTTGCTCCTTTCATAAAATAAGTTTTGGCAAAAATAATGTAAAATATTTATCGTTTTTTATAAAAATTTTGAATAAAACTATACCAAATTAGTCTAGTTTGTGAAAAATCTAGTCAAAAACTAATAAAAAACCATATATTTTGTGCAAAATTAATATAATAACCACTATATTTTGATTATTTTCTACATTCATAATTTGAAAAATCAATTGATTATTTCTTGCTTTTATGCTATTATAATCTTGCTGAGTAGTATATTGACGACTAGTAACGGGATTAAACCCCCTTTATATATAAAAAATATGGAAATAAAACAGGAGGCTAAAATGTTAGATTTTAAGCAATGGGCCGGATTTACCGGTGAAAAATGGCGTGAAGAAATTAACACACGCGACTTTATTCAACACAACTACACACCTTATGATGGTGATGAAAGCTTTTTGGAAGGACCTACCGAAGCTACAAACAAGCTTTGGGACGAGCTTCAACAGCTTCAAAAAGAAGAACGTGCTAAAGGCGGCGTTCTTGATATGGACACTCATATTGTTTCTGACATCACTTCACACAACCCTGGTTATCTTGATAAAGATTTAGAGAAAATCGTTGGTTTACAGACTGATAAACCACTTAAACGTGCTTTTATGCCTTTTGGCGGTATCAGAATGGCAGAAGAAGCTTGTAAAACTTATGGTTACGAGCCTGATCCTGAGCTTCACAAAATCTTTACCAGATATCATAAAACACATAACCAAGGTGTTTATGATGCTTATACCCCGATGATGCGTGCTGCAAGAAAAAACAAAATCATAACAGGCTTGCCTGATACTTACGGCCGTGGCAGAATCGTCGGCGACTACCGTCGTGTAGCTCTTTATGGTATCGACCACTTAATCGAAGCTAAACAAGAAGACCTTGATAACTGCGGTAACGGTAAAATGCGTGACGATGTTATCCGTCAGCGTGAAGAAATTGCTATGCAACTTCGTGCTTTAAGAGAAATGAAAGAAATGGCTGCATCTTACGGCTTTGATATTTCAGAACCTGCTAAAGACGCTAAAGAAGCTTGTCAATGGTTATACTTTGGTTATCTCGCAGCTATCAAAACTCAAAACGGTGCTGCAATGAGTGTTGGCAGAATTTCAACATTCCTTGATATTTATATTCAGCGTGATATTGACAACGGCACTTTAACCGAGTCAGAAGCTCAAGAGCTTATCGACCATATGGTAATGAAATTCAGAATGGTTAAATTCGCTCGTATCCCATCTTATAACGAATTGTTCTCAGGCGACCCTGTTTGGGCAACATTAAGCGTCGGCGGCGAAGGCGTTGACGGTCGTTCAATGGTTACTAAAAACGACTTCCGTTTCTTACACACACTCGAAAATATGGGACCTTCACCTGAGCCAAACTTGACAGTTCTTTATACAGAAAACTTGCCTGAAGCATTCAGACGCTATGCTGCTGCAATCTCTGTCAGAACAAGTTCAATTCAATACGAAAACGATGATGTTATGCGTGTTGAATGGGGCGATGACTATGCAATTTGCTGCTGTGTATCTGCAACTCAAACAGGTAAAGAAATGCAGTTTTTCGGTGCTCGTGCTAACCTTGCTAAATGCTTGCTTTACGCTATAAACGGCGGTATCGACGTTAAAACAAGAGCACAAGTCGGTCCTAAATATGTTCCGATTACTTCAGAATATCTTGATTATGATGAAGTTATCGCAAAATACGATGAAATGATGACATGGCTTGCAAGTGTTTATGTTCATACATTGAACCTTATCCACTATATGCACGATAAATATTATTATGAAGCTGCTGAAATGGCTCTTATTGATACTGATGTTCGCCGTACATTTGCAACAGGTATCGCAGGCTTCTCACACGTTGTTGACTCACTTTCAGCTATTAAATATTCTAAAGTTAAAGTTATCCGTGATGACGATGGTTTGGCTGTTGACTTTGAAACAGAAGGCGACTTCCCTAGATACGGTAATGACGATGACAGAGCAGACGAAATCGCAGTTTGGTTGTTAAAAACATTCTTACAGAAGATTAAACAGTGCCACACATATCGTGATTCAGAGCCTACAACATCAATTCTTACTATTACTTCAAACGTTGTTTACGGTAAAGCAACAGGTGCTCTTCCTGACGGAAGAAAAGCAGGCGAACCGCTTTCACCTGGTGCTAACCCATCTTACGGTGCTGAACAAAACGGTCTTTTGGCTTCACTTAACTCTGTTGCTAAACTTCCTTATGAATGGGCACTCGACGGTATTTCAAATACACAAACAATCAACCCTGACGCTCTCGGTCATTCAGAAGACGAACAGGTTACAAATCTCGTTAATGTTCTTGACGGTTACTTTGAAAAAGGCGCTCATCACCTTAACGTAAATGTATTTGGTAAAGAAAAACTGATCGATGCTATGGAACATCCTGAAAAAGAAGAGTATGCAAACTTTACAATTCGTGTTTCGGGTTATGCGGTTAAATTTATTGACCTTACTCGTGAACAACAGTTAGATGTAATTTCTCGTACTTGCCACGCATCAATGTAAGAGTATAAAAATATCCTCTTTAGCAAATGCTAAAGGGGATATTGTTGTTTTATAGAGAGTAATTTTTTAAGGAGAAAAAAATGGCTGAACTAAAAGGAATTGTTCATTCTACCGAAAGTTTCGGTGCGGCAGACGGCCCGGGCGTTAGATTTATCGTGTTTTTAAAGGGCTGTAATATGCGCTGTAAATATTGCCATAATCCTGATACTTGGGGCGGTAAAACGAGTGAAAGTATGACCGCCGATGAACTTATTAAAAAAGCTCTTCGCTTTAAAAGCTATTGGGGAAAAGAAGGCGGTATTACCGTCAGCGGCGGCGAACCGCTTTTGCAAATTGACTTTTTGACAGAACTGCTTAAAAAGGCTAAAGAAAACGGTATTCATACAACGATTGATACCGCAGGTCAGCCGTTCACCCGTGATGGTGAGTTTTTTGATAAGTTTAATGAGCTTATGAAGTACACCGACCTTGTTATGCTCGATATTAAGGAGATTAATAATGAGCGTCATAAAGCACTTACGGGCAAGACAAACGAAAATATTCTTGATATGGCGAAATATTTATCCGAAATCGGCAAACCAATGTGGATAAGATATGTTTTAGTTCCTGAAAATTCTGATTTTGACGAAGATTTAGAAAAGTTATCAGAGTTTATTGATACATTAAAAACTGTTGAAAAAACCGAAGTTTTACCGTATCATACTTTGGGTAAATTCAAGTGGGAGCAGTTGGGTTTGCCTTATGAGCTTGAAAATATTGATCCGCCAACTGCCGAGCGAGTAGAAAATGCAAAGAAAATTTTAAAATGCAAATAATAAAACCCCTGATACTGCTTATTAGTATCAGGGGTTGATTTTTTTAAAAAAGTGTCTCCTTCTTTGAAAAAACTGCAACAGCTATGTTGACAGTAAGGAGTTTCAAACAAAATGTCCTATTCGTAGGGCGTGACGATTTGATGAATGATTTTCTATGCGACCATAATATCGTAGGGCGTGACGACCACGGCACGCCGATTAAGTAGCAACTAGATTAATTGTTAGGTTGACGATAGGTAGTTTCAAATTAAAGCTTTATTGTAACTTCTATCTTTCATGCGCTCAAGCCGTGCAGGCTGTCCTTTTGTCATTTCACAAAAGGACAAAAAGAAATTCAAGGAGTTCCTTGAAAATCCCGAACGCTTTATTTTCGCCTACTATCGTCGGCAACCAAACCAAGCTGTTAGGGTGAGTAGACATACTTTAACCTAACAACTTTATGGGTGCGGAATTAAAAATATTTACTATTTTAAATATTTATATTATAATGTAAATATACTACTTTTGGGGGCGATTTTTTGAAACGGATTATTACATATTTATTAAGCGTTATTTTGGTGTTTTCTATGCTCGGCCTTATTTCCTGCGGAAACAGCCAAAAAAGGCTTGTTGTTTTAGGCGACAGCATTGCCGAAGGCGTCGGTGCATCAAAACCGGAAAATTCTTATGCTAATATTTTAGCAAACGAGCTTGATTTTTCACTTGAAAACTTTGCAAAAAGCGGCGATACAACCGCTGACCTTATTAAAAAATTAAAAAAAGACGATGTAAAAAAAGCAATCAGCCAAGCGGATTTTATCGAAATTTCAATCGGCGGAAATGATTTTTTAACCAAACGTGATGAATTGCTCGATTTATATAATAATCGCAGCCTTTTGTCTTTGGCAAGCGAAGTCAGCGAAATTTCAAGCGACGTTGAAAAAAATATGAATAAAATCGCCGAAACGATTACAAATATCAATCCAAATGCAAAAATTGTTATTCAAACACTATATACAATTGATATTTATAAGCTGAGAAGCACTCTTGAGCTTTTTATAGATGGATTTAATGAGATTTTCACAAATCTCGCAGAAAAATACGAAAATGTCAGCGTAAGTGATGTTAGAACTGCATTTAAAAACTCAAAAGAAAACTGTATTTCCGAAGATGAAGTTCATCCTAGTGATTACGGCCACAAATTGATAGCAAAAACTATAAAAGAAACCTTTTCAAAATTAGAAGAAAATAAATAAAATTTGAATAATTGCTTTATTATTGACAAATTGTTGAAATTATTGTAAAATATTTGTTAGACAATAAAAAATTTCAGGAGCAAAAAATGAGAAAAATTCTTATGAGAGGCGCTCTTTCGCCTGTTGAAAATAATGACCCTTATGAAGTTTTGATTGAAGATTTAATCGGCACTAACACGGGTAATATGATTTTTATGAACAGCGTTTACAGAACACTTATGGTCGAAGACACTGTTATTGATACAATTAAAATCCATAATAAAATTTTTACAAATGAAGATATCGAAGAAATTAACAACACTTATGATTGTTTTGTAATGCCGCTTGCTAACGCTTTTAGAAAAACTTTTATTAATGAGTTAAAAAGCCTTACTAACCTTGTAAAAAAATTAAAAATTCCATGTTTCGTTATCGGCGTTGGCGTTCAGGTTCCTATGGAAAGGTCTATGGAAGACTTTTATCCTTATAAAGATGAAGCTAAAGAATTTATAAATGCGGTTTTGGAAAAATCAAATATAATCGGTGTTCGTGGCAAAACTACCGCCGATTTTATGAAAAGCTTAGGCTATAAAGAAGAAAAAGATTTTACTGTTATCGGCTGTCCTTCTATGTATACTTACGGCGAAGATTTGCCTGATTTCAGCAATGTTTCAATTGATAAAAATTCAAAAATTGCAATAAATTCAAAACCTGTTCACGAGAAAAAACCTTATATTTATGAGTTTTTTGAAGAATTGGTTAAAAAGTATCCTAATTATACTTATTTTCCGCAACATATTCGTGATTTAAGAAGAGTCTTTTTCGGCGAAGGTCCGGGCGAACAAAAAGAATTAAAATTTTATGAAGATAAAAACGCTTTGGCTTTTACTAATATGCAAAAATGGTTTGATAATTTTAAAGGCTTTGACTTAAGCGTCGGCACTAGAATTCACGGAAATATTGCCGCTATCATCGGTGGTGTTCCTTCTATAATAATTCCGCCGGATAACCGTGTTTTAGAGCTTGCTTCTTACCACAACATTCCGTATATCCCGATTAAAGATGTTGAAAACGGTATCAATTTTGAAAAAATTCTTAAAGAAACCGATTTTAACAGTATTCATATCGGTCATAAAGAGCGTTTTCATCATTATGTTGAATTTCTTGATAAAAACAATCTTGATCATATTTATAAACATAAATATGACGGCGACGCTCCTTTTGACAAGGTTGTTAAAACCACTATTGACGATACCGCAGTTTTAACTCCTTTTGACACTTGTGATACCGAAGAAAAAATCAAGCGCCTTGAAATTGCGAGAAAGCTTTATGAAAACAAATTCCGTGATACAATCGCAATTAATAAAGATTTAAGAAGAAGAACCAGACAATTCGATAATTTAGTTAAAGAAAATGAAAAACTTCATAATTATATCGAGTCGCTCGGCACTGCAAGAAAGCTTGATTCTTTCATAACTTCTATTAAACATCCAAAGCTTTTAAAACTTGTTATTCAAGAGAAATTCGGCAAAGATGTTACTGAAGAAGCAGAAAAAATTAAAAAAGAAATAGGAAAAATATAAAATAAAAAATCTCTGTTTAAAACAGAGATTTTTTGTTTTTTAAGATGAAGTTTTTTGTTTAAACAACTCATTTACGCTTTGTTTTAGCCCTATATTTTCTTCGCTGTCTAAATTCGGATCGGATTTTAAGATTTCTCCGGCAACTTTAGCAGTAGTTTTTAAAACTTCTCTGTCATCAAGAATACTTGCGATTTTCAAAGACGGAAGACCATGTTGCGAAACTCCGAAAAAGTCGCCCGGCCCACGAAGTTTTAAATCTTCATCCGCAATTTTAAAGCCGTCTGTCGTTTTACACATAATATCAAGACGAGCCTTCGCTTCTTCGTTTTCAGCGTCAGACACCAAAATACAAGTAGCCTTTTTATCGCCACGCCCTACTCGTCCACGCAACTGATGCAGCTGTGACAAGCCGAAACGCTCGGCATTTTCAATAACGATAATATTAGCATTCGGCACATCAACGCCGACTTCGATAACAGTTGTCGCAATAAGCAATTGAATTTCTCCGCTTGCAAACGCAGACATAACCGCATCTTTTTCGCTCGTTTTCATTTTTCCGTTTAAAAGACCTAATTTATATCCTTTAAAAAATCCGTCTTTTAAGCTTTCATAAAATTTTACCGCTGATGCTAAATCGGTTTCGCCTTCATCAACCATCGGACAAACAATGTAGCCTTGCAATCCGCTATCAAGATGTTTTTTAACATAAGTATATGCTCGGCGGCGGAGCTTTGAGCCGACAGCATAGGTTTCAACCGACTTTCTGCCCTTTGGCATTTCATCAAGCACCGAAACATCAAGATCGCCGTAAATAACTAATGCGAGTGTTCTCGGAATCGGTGTTGCACTCATAACCAAAGTATGAGGATTTTTGCCCTTTTCGGTTAAAGATGAGCGTTGTTTTACGCCAAAACGATGTTGTTCATCAGTAATAACAAGCCCTAGCTTTTTAAATTCAACATCATTTTGAATTAATGCATGAGTACCGATTATAATATCTATTTCACCGCTTTTTAAAAGCTCATAAATTTTATTTTTTTCTTTTGTCGGAGTTGAGCCTGTTAATAACATAACTCTGATTCCGCTGCCGTTCATCATTTTTGAAAGCGAAGAATAATGCTGATAAGCCAAAATTTCAGTAGGTGCCATAAAGGCAGATTGAAAACCGTTTTTTGACGCATTATATAAAAGTGCTGCTGCAACCAGCGTTTTACCCGAGCCTACATCGCCTTGTAACAACCTGTTCATCGGAACTTCGCTTTTGCAATCGTCTACCCCTGATTTAATTGCCCTTAACTGTGCATTTGTTGGCGTAAACGGCAATTTATTTAAAAATTCATTGGTATAATCGTTTGAAATTGCATTGGTTTTTTCTTCTCTTGTTCTTTTACGAAGTTTTAAAAGTCCTAATTGCAATTCTAACAGCTCTTCAAACACAAGACGCTTTTTTGCAATTTCAACCGCTTGCATATCATCGGGAAAATGAATTTTTTCAATTGCATAGCGTTTATGACAAAGTTTATATTTTTCTCGAATACTTTTTGGCAAAGGATCGGATAAATCATCGTCTATAAGCGATATCGCCTGTGAAACGCATTTTTCAATAAATTTTGAATTCAGCCCTTCGGTTGCATGGTATATAGGGCGAATTTTTTCGCTTGAAACCTCTTCAATTGCCGGCGAACTCATTTCTTTTCTGAAAAAATTACCTTTAACTTTGCCGAAAAATAAAAATTCTCCGCCACGATAAAGTTTTTCTGCGGTGTATTTTGTGTTAAAAAGCGTAACATACATATTAAATTCGCCGTCGGTAACGGTAAATTTATAAAGCGTAAGCCCTTTTCTGATTTTAGCTTCATGAATTGCCGATGAAATACAGCCCTTTACACAACAATTTTCACCGAGAGGAGCGGTTGAAACAGTATAACAATTGCTCCAATCTTCATAATGACGCGGAAAAAATTCAAGCAAATCATCAACAGAATTAATACCGAGTTTTTTAAACTTTTCAATTCGTTTTTTGCCAAGACCGCCGATTTTAGTCAGATCGGCATTAGTATATTTCATCTTTTTTCACCGCCTTTTTTTAACACTGAAATTAAAAAATTTATTTTACCAACAATTGACCGCCGAAAACCGCAAAAATACTTAAAACAACGCTTAAAACTATATACAAAATTGCAAGCCACACTTTACCGGTTGAAATTAAATCTCCGGTTTCAAAAGCGAATGTTGAAAATGTAGTAAATCCACCGCAAACACCAATTTTAAGCATTAAAATCAGTTTTTCTGAAATATACGGATTTTTTGCTGAAAGGCTTACAATAATTCCGATTAAAAATGCACCGACTATATTAATAACAAGCGTTTTTATCGGAAAAACGCTGCCGCTTTTTATTGGAATTAATCCGATTAAATATCTTAAAATGCTGCCGAGTGCACCGCCAAGCCCTACTAAAATACAATTAACCATTTAAAATTCTGCCTTTTCTTTTTTTACGAAAAACGGGCGGAAAAATCCGCCCGATAATCTATCAATATTTTACTCAACGGAAATAATGTAATAATATACAGGTTGACCGCCGGGAATTAATGTTACTTCTGCATCAGCAGGAAGCTTAGCTTCCAATGCCTCTTTAGCTTTCACTGCATCTTCTTCTGCAACATCTTCACCATAAATAAGAGTTACAAACTGACTTTCTTTTTTAAACAAGTTTTTTGTAAGCTTAACAACTGCTTTTTCTGTATCCTGTTCAACAAAAGAAAGCTTTCCGTTTTCAAGCGCTAAAATTTCGCCTTGTTTAATTTTATGGCCTTCATAATCAGAATCTCTTGCAGCAAATGTTATCATACCTGTTCCAACCGAATCGGCAGCCGACTGCATATTATCAGCGTTTGTATCAACATCTGCGTCAGGATCAAACATAAGCATAGCTGAAATTCCCATAGGAATAGATTTTGTTTGTAAAACAACTACTTTTCTTGTTGATAAACGAACAGTTTGCTCAGCTGCCATAATAATATTTTTATTATTAGGTAAAACAAAAACAGTTTTAGCAGGAGTAAGCTCAACCGCTCTTAAAATATCGTCGGTAGACGGATTCATTGTTTGACCGCCTGAAACGATATGGTCAGCGCCAAGGTCATTAAACAAACTTTTTATACCATCGCCTGCTGCGATAGCAACAAAACCATAGTCTTTTTCAGGAGCAACAGGAGTATAAGCCCCTTCATCGTCAGACTGAACAGTAGACTCGATTTTTGCGTTCTTCTTAGCTTCTTCATGTTGTTCACGCATATTTTCGATTTTCATATTAATAAGCGAGCCGTTTTCAAGACCTTTTTGAAGAGCCTTACCCGGATTATCTGTATGAACATGAACTTTAATAATGCTCTCATCATCAACAACTACAACACAATCGCCTATTGTTTCAAGATAAGTTCTGAGTCTAAGTGCATCAGCGGATTTACCGCTTTCTTTTTTAACGATAAACTCAGTGCAATAGGTAAATGTAATTTCGCCTTCCCATTCAGCAGCAGCATTTGAAGCCTTTTTCTCAACAGGCTTTTGGTCGGCGGCGTTATCGTTTTCGATAACTTTTCCGTCTTTGAAAACCGAAAGCATACCTTCAAAAATCTTAACTAAACCGGCACCGCCTGCGTCAACAACACCGGCTTTTTTAAGTACAGGTAAAATTTCAGGAGTTTTTTCGAGTGCCGCTTTAGCCCCGTCAAAAGCAATTTCAAAAACTTCAACAAAATCGGTTTTTCCGTCTTTAACTGCATTTTCAGCAGCTTCGCCGGCTTCTCTTACAACAGTTAAAATTGTACCTTCGGTCGGTTTCATAACTGCACCGTAAGCAGATTTTGTACCCTTTTTAAAAGCTTCAACCAATTGTTCGCCATCAGCACTGTCGCAATCTTTAAAGCCTTTTGAAAAACCTCTGAAAATAAGAGATAAAATAACGCCTGAGTTACCTCTGGCACCTCTAAGAAGTGCTCCGGCAGTAATTTTTGATATTTCAGAAACAGAATCTGACTCTGCAACATTAAGCTCTTTAGCGGCATTGCCGATAGTAAGCGACATATTTGTACCTGTATCGCCGTCAGGTACCGGGAAAACGTTTAATTCATCAACCGCAACGCGATTATTAGAAATATTATTAGCGCCGGAAATTACGGCTTTTCTAAAAATATCACCGGTTATCAATTGTAATTCATCCTTTCAAATCCGACATAAACCTAGTCGTTTATATTCATTCCGTCTATATGAACAGTAACTTTATTAACTTGGATACCTGTTGCTTCTTCAACCGAGTACTTTACCTTATGAACAATACTCTTTGAAATAGCATTAATATTTACACCGTACATAACGGTAATATATAAATCGACATTGATTTTATCAATATTTCCGGTTACAACAATACCGGTATCATGATAATCCTTTTTAGTAAGCAATCTTCTGATTCTCTGTGTACCTTTAGCAACCATTCCGGAAACACCGTAACAAGAAGCAACCGCATTTCCGATAAACTCTGCAAAAAACGAATTTTCAATTGTGATTTCGCCGTATCTTGTTTCAAAACGAATCATATTCATCTTCCTTTCTGGAATTTATTTTTTAGAGATTTTTTCGATATTATAATAAGGGTCGCTTATTGAAGAAATAAGGTCGACCGAAAAATCTTTTGAATAACTAACCGTTCCGAGTCTAAAAACAAGCGGTATAAACGGAAGTTCTTCAGAAAATGAAGCCAGCATATCAGAAACAGACTTGTCGCCCTTCATATAGCTTTCATAAGCCTTTAAAAAAGTATCGGTAGATTTTGTTGCTTTTTTGCCCTTGCCTGTTTTTTTACCGACAATTTTAGAATTAAGCAGGTCAAAATAATTAAAGCTTTTAGTAAGTCTTATCTCGGCTAAATAAATATCATAATCTTTATTTTTTATTCTTGATTTATAACTGTTTTTATCGGCAGGATCTTCTTTAACATCAATACCGCCCGCCTTAAACTGTTTAACAAGATTTTGAGCCGCCATACTTTGCATACTGTTGTCTTTATTATACAAAAGACCTATCGAAACATGGTTTTTATCACTGTTTTGATAATAGCCCTCGCTGTTTAACGAATAATATCCGCTTTTTGATAAAAACTGAGCCGCATTAGGTGCATTATCTTCAAGCTCAAAAACAGCCTTCTGATTTTCAATAACCTTATTAGAATTATTAAAAAGGCTTGTAGCAGGGGTTGAAAGCGAATAATAACATTTATCGGAAATATTTGTTCTGTCGCAAGAAGCCGACAAAGCTTTTCTAATATTATTATCGCTTAAAACGCTACGACTTTGATTTATACCGAGATAAACTAAATTAGTAAGCGTAACGCTTCCGGTTTTGCCTTTTAATTCCGGCATTTCTTTTGCGTCAAAACCGCTGTAATAAGCATCAATAGAGTTTGAACGAATAGAATATTCGAGAGCGTCATAATCAGGAACATTAGAAAGTTTTATAGTATTTTTCGGTTTACCGCCATAATAATATTCATTGCCTTTTAATGAATACTCGCCAAAATTATCAACTAAAACATATCTTCCTGAGCCAATCGGCGGAACGGATTTACCGTCGGAATTTGTTTTATTAACACTACCCCGTTTTACAATCGGAAAATCAAGCAAGCAAATTGCATTTTTATCATAGTTATTTAATGTTAAAACAACTTTACCGCCTGACGCTGAATAGCTTTTTACATTTGAAAGCTGATTAACATAGGCGCCTTCTTTAGCTTTTTTGCATTTTTCAATTGAATAGATAACATCATCGGTAGTAACAACATCGCCGTCAGAAAAACGGTAACTGTTAAGCGTAATTGTAACAGTTTTTCCGCTGACTGTTACATCGTTTGCCAAAACCTTATGCGGATTTAAATCATTATCCAATTTTATTAGTGAATCAAAAAGCAAACCGCAAACGCTTCGGTTACCCGAGCTTTTTGCCTGATAAGGATCAAGGCTGTCGGAATAACAAAAATAAAGCGAGATATTTTTGCTTTTTTTAACCTTTTTAGTAACTGCTTTTGTTTCGCCGTTTTTATCGGTTACAAAAACAACTTCGGTTTTTTCGGTATCATCAGAGGTCTTATTACCGCAAGATACTGCGCTTAATAAAATCAATGCACAAAGCATAAAAACTAAAACTTTACGCATTTACAAAACCTCCTAATTAACACCTTTTACTAGTGATATATTATTATATCATAATTTTTTTAATTTATCAATAATTATTTATTCATCAAGCTTTGATGTACAGCAAGGACAACGGGTTGCTTTTATGCTGATTTCGCTTTGACAAAACGGACAAATTTTTGTTGTAGGCGCTTCTTCGATTTCGCCTTTTTCTGATGTAATTTCTTTGATTTTTTCGTTAATATTATTAACAATTCTAATGATTAAAAATACAACAAAAGCAAGAATTACAAAATTAATAAGTGAAGTTATAAACGCACCGTATTTAATATTAGTTTCGCCAATAGTAATTGAAAGTGTTGAAAAATCAACCTTTCCGATGAAAATACCTATAATAGGGCTGAAAATATTATCAACAAGAGAAGAAACCAAATCCTTCATAGCAGCACCGATAATAACGCCGACTGCCATGCTCATAGCATTGCCTTCAAACAAAAACTTTTTAAAAGCCGCAAAAAATCCTTCTTTTTCTTTTTTAGCCATTTTAAACTTCTTCCTTTTTATTATTTTACTTTACACCTTTTGAACCTTTTGTTCCGAAAGATCTCGATTGTTCAAGAATATTTGTATCAAAAGAGAATTTTAAATTATCTCTTACTCTTGCACGCTTAAAGCCAAGTTCAATAATTCTATCAAGCAATTTTGTATATTTAACACCCGCCGGCTCCCAAAGATAGAATGAAAGCGAGCCCGGAATTGTATTTATCTCGTTTACATATACCTTATCGGCATCGGTATCATATAAAAAGTCAATTCTTATAACGCCGTTTGCACCAACTGCTTTAAAGGTTTCTTTTGAATATTTCTCAACTTCCGATTTGATTTTATCAGAAATATCAGCAGGGATTTTTCTTGAAAGCGAAGCCATACCCGAAGATTTTGAACCGTCTTTAGCACCTTTAGAGCCTTTTGAACCGCCTTTATATTTATCGTCATAAGATAAAATTTTACCGCTCATAACAGGCTCTTCAATAACTGAAGTTTCACATTCAAGTGCATCACCGACAACAGAACAGTTAAGCTCTCTTAAAGCTGTTACCGCAGGCTCAACCAAAATTTTTGAAGCATAATTCATAGCGTCTTTAATTGATGAAAGCAATTCATCCTTATCATCGGCTTTTGAAATGCCGACCGATGAGCCGAGATTAGCAGGTTTTACAATAACAGGATAGCCGAATTTATCTTCAATCTCTTTTATGATTTCATCTTTTTTTGCAACATATTCTTTAGCATAAAATAAAACGCAATCCAAAACCGGAACATTAGCTTTTTGCAAAACATATTTACAAACCGCTTTGTCCATACCGACTGAAGCAGATAAAATATCACAGCTTACATAAGGAATTCCTAAAAGCTCAAACCAACCGACAATCGCACCGTCTTCACAATTTGTTCCGTGAACAATAGGAAAAGCGATATCAACAGAACAAATAACCTTTTTAAACAAGCCTTTTTTAAGCTCAATAATGTTATACTTATCGCCTTGTTTTACCATTGTTACATTCATAGATTTTTCAAGCAAAGCAGGAATATTGCGAAATTCATCAATATTAAGCATTTCTTTGCTATAATACATTTCGCCGTTTTTTGTAATATAAATAGGAGTAATATCATATTTTTCGGTATCCATTGAATTCATAGCCTGAACCGCAGAAATTACCGCAACCTCGTGTTCTACCGAACGTCCGCCGAAAAATACCGCAACATTAGTTTTCATAATATATCAAATCCTTTAAAAAGTTTTATTTTGCATAGTTATCAGGTAAATCATTTTCAAAAATAACAACTGTGTTTTTGTCACACATCGGTCTGAAAATTTCAACTGCATCATTAAATGTTTTTGCAATATAAAGATTTTCTTCGTTAAATCCGCCTGCCAAAACACCTTTTTTAATAGGAACAGAGCGTTTTTCGCCGACCAAAATTATAACATCGGCATTTTTTGAAGCTTCAAGACCGAGTGCTTCATTGCACTCTTCTTCTTTTTCGCCGAGTTCAACAAGTCCCGGAGTAACAACAATCCTTTTCATAGGCGAAAACGAGCCGATAACTCGCATAGCTTCAAGACAACCTGATGGGTTTGCATTATAAGCGTCATCAATCAAAAGTGCACCGTTAAACAACGGTTTTAATTGTAATCTATGCTCGGTTGCCTGTAAACTTTCAACCGCATATTTAATATCATTGTCGCTTAAACCAAGGTCAATAGCAATACCAACCGCTGACATAATATTAAGAACATTATGCGAACCTAAAAGCGAAGTAGTAAGATTTAATTTTCTTTCTTTATAAGAAACGGTAAATTTAAGTCCGTTTTTATCACATTTAACATCAGTAGCAACAATATCTGCACCGTCGCCACCGATTGAATAAGTAATGCTGTCATATTCGCCTTGTTTTTTAGCGATATACTCATTATCAACATTAAGATAAACCTTACCGCCGTTTTGTTTAACCTCATCGGCAAGTTCAAATTTTGTTTTAGTAACATTTTCGATTGAGCCGAATGTATTAAGATGCTGTGGGCCGACAGAAGTGATAATACCTGTTGTAGGATGGACTAAATCGCAAATTTCTTTAATATCGCCGACTTTTTTCGCACCCATTTCAACAACAAAAATTTCGGTACTCGGTGTTAAATGATTGCGAACTGTAATAACAACGCCCATCGGTGTGTTAAAACTGCCCGGTGTTATAACTGTATTATATTTTTCAGATAAAATTCTGCCTAAAATATATTTAGTAGAAGTTTTTCCGTAAGATCCGGTAAGACCGATAATCTTTAAATCAGGCATTGATTTTAAAATCTTTTTAGCGTCATTTATGTAATACTGTTTAACTGCTTTTTCAATCGGCGAATTAATAAGATTAAGTAAACATACAAAAAACGGAGAAAACAGCAACACTAAATTTGCAATAAAAATACAAGCTTTGGCAGAATATATGCCAAAACCGCAAAGCAGCACAATAATTGCGAAAATAACAATCGCAGTTAAATAAAAACGCTTAATTCTTGCGGTAAAAGCAATGCCTTTTTTGGCATTTTTAATTTTATAAACAGTATAAAAAATTCTTATTGCCGAGAAAATAACTGTTAAAACAAGCGTTAAAACAGCATAGTCAAAAATCGCAAGATTAATAATTATAGCCGCACCCAGTAATGACCAAACTGAAATCATATTAAATTCATCTTTAAAATAATCAAAAAAGCGAGAGTTGTAATATGAATTAAGCTGTAAAAAATGAAGTTGTCTTGTAATTGTAACTGCCGCACAGCCAAAAAGCAAAACGGCACTAATTATAAGTAAAACGTTATTCATTATTTTCCTCCAAGAAAACTTTTTAAAATTGCGTCGGTTTGCACAGGATTTTCAATGAAATTCCAATGAGAACAACCCGGCATAACCACAAGACCGCAATCTTTAATCTCTTTTTCCATAACCTTTGCCATCCAAAGCGGACTGGCTGTATCGTTTTCGCCCCAAATAAGAAGAGTTGAAGCATTAATTTTATGTAGCTTTTCAGTTACATCGGAATTAATAAGATTAACTAAAGTTTGACGCATAACAGGCGGAGCCGAATTATAATCAGCCGAGCCGAAATGCTTTCTTAAATTTTCAAGTGTTTCAGCGGTATAGTTTTTTATAATCGGCAATTCGAGTGTATGGCGTGCGGTTTTAAATGCAGTTTGACGCATTTTTTGTTTAAAAGTTTTTTTAGATTTTATACCTGCCGCACCAAAAAGCACAATCTTTTCAGGCGAAGCATAGCCATCGGCACACATATTAAGAATTGTTCTGCCACCGTTTGAATGACCTATCATAATAGGGTTTTCAAGCCCTAGTTTATCCATAAATTCTTTTACAAATTTGCAGTAATCGTCAGGAGTCATAGGGTTTTTAGGTAAGTCTGATTTTCCGCAACCAGGAAAATCAAGCGAAATACATCTAAAGCTTTGTGAAAGCGGTGCAATCATTCGTCTGAATGAATCAAGCGAGGCACCCCAGCCATGCAAAAACAAAATGTCTTCGCCCTGACCGCAAATTTCATAATTAATTTTTAATTCTCCGATTTCTACGGTCATATCAACACACTCCTAATAAATTTGTTATAAAAAATATTTATCTAATTCCCATTTTATCGGGTTTTCATCAATGTATTTTCTTGTTTCTAAAAGCTCTTGCTCATTACGAATAATATGGTCATAATATGAAGTTTGAAATACCTTTCTCCCGGTTACATTATCCATTTTATTAATCAACCTTGTAGTCAAAGATTTATATGAACAAATTACATTATTTAATGTAGGGCGGGGGCTTGCTCCCGCCGTCTCTTTTATTTCAATAATTATATGAATATGATTAGGCATAATAACATAATAATCTACTTTTATATTGTTATACCGTTTTTCCAAATCAAATAACTGTTGTTCTGCAATCTTACCATATCTAGTTAAATTAATTGTATATTCTCTTTTGGCGGGAGCAAGCCCCCGCCCTACGATTTTTGATAAAATTTTTACTCTTTTTTCAGTACATACAGTTACAAAATAATATCCGTTTTGACTGTAATCATACTCTCTTAATCTAGTATGCTTTCGATTTGAAAGTTTTTCTCTCATTCTATTATTTGTTTCTGTGTAATTGTTTCATTCTTTGTTCTTTTGAAAGAATCATTTTACGAAGACGGATTGATTCAGGTGTAACTTCAACCAACTCATCATCTTTAATAAACTCAAGCGAACGCTCGAGCGATAAAATTGATGGCGGTGTCAAACGAAGTGCCTCATCAGAGCCTGAAGCTCTTGTATTTGTAATATGTTTTTTCTTACAAACATTACAAACAATATCTTCGGCTTTTGGATTTTCACCAACAATTTGTCCTTCGTAAACTTCAACACCGGGACCAACAAATAAACGGCCTCTGTCTTGTGTATTAAACAAGCCGTAGCTTGAAGTAGTACCTGTTTCAAATGAAACGATTGAACCTGAATTTCTTTGTTCAAAGTCGCCCTTGTAAGGTTCATAATCCGAGAAAATATGGTTCATAATACCGTTACCGTTTGTATCTGACAAAAATTCAGAACGATAACTCATAAGTCCACGGGCAGGAATCTTAAACTCAAGATGAGTCATACCTGTTTCACGAGTACCCATATTAATAAGTTCGGCTTTTCTGTTGCCGAGTTTCTCCATAACTGCACCAACATAGCTTTCCGGAACTTCGATCATCAAAAGCTCGATAGGCTCAAGTCTTTCGCCGTTTGGACCTTGTTTAAAGATAACCTGCGGACGAGATACCTGGAATTCATAGCCTTCACGACGCATTGTTTCAATTAAGATCGAAAGATGCAATTCACCACGGCCCGAAACCTTAAATGTATCAGCTGAATCGGTTTCTTCAACACGCATTGAAACATTGGTTTCAACTTCTTTAAAAAGACGGTCACGCAAGTTTCTTGAAGTAACAAATTTACCCTCTTTACCTGCAAAAGGAGAATCATTTACCATAAAGTTCATTGCGATTGTAGGCTCATCAATTTTAACAAAAGCCATTTTTTCAACATGTTCAGGATCGCAAGCGGTTTCACCGATATTAAGATCTTCAATACCCGAAACACAAACAATATCGCCGGCAACGGCGCTTTCTGTTTCTACTCTTTTTAATCCGTCATAAGTATAAAGGCGAGAAATTTTAACATTTTCTTGAGTATCGTCTTGTTTGCAAAGAACAACTCTATCATTTACATGAACAACGCCACGCTCAACACGACCGATACCGATTCTGCCTACATAATCATCATAATCAATATTTGAGAATAATAATTGTAACGGACCGTTTGGATCATTAGTCGGTTCAGGAGCTTCATTAATAATCATATCGAGAAGCGGTCTTAAATCAGTACCCTTTTCATTTGGATCAAGTGAAGCATAACCGTCTCTGCCTGATGCGTAAACAACAGGAAACTCAAGCTGATCATCATCTGCACCAAGCTCGATAAATAAATCAAGAACTTCGTCAATAACTTCTTCAGGACGTGCACCGTCACGGTCAATTTTATTAACAACAACGATAGGTTTTTTACCGAGACCGAGTGCTTTTTTAAGTACAAAACGGGTTTGAGGCATACAGCCTTCAAAAGCATCTACCAATAATAAAACTGCGTCTACCATTAAAAGAATACGCTCAACCTCACCGCCAAAATCGGCATGACCCGGAGTATCAACAATGTTGATTTTATAATCTTTATAAGCAATACTTGTGTTTTTAGCAAGAATTGTGATACCTCTTTCACGCTCAAGGTCATTAGAGTCCATAACTCTTTCTGCGACTGCTTCATTTTCTCTAAAAGTGCCCGATTGTTTTAACATCTCATCAACGAGTGTTGTTTTACCGTGGTCAACGTGGGCAATAATCGCAACATTTCTTAATTTTTTTGTGTCTGTAACATTAGTCATAAATTTAAAACTTCCCTTATAGCATATTTATACATATAACATTATATCAAAATATAAATTTTTTACAAGTAAATTATTGATTTTTTATGCTATGAAATGTAATTTTATGAGTTTTTCCAAAACCTTACCGTTTACATAAATAAAATATGTTGAAAACTATGTTAAAATGTTAAAAATTCTAAGTCCTTATTTATCGCATTTTTTGAATATGTTAAATTATTACATTTACATAACAATATTTTTATAATAATTTTCAACATAAAAATGTTAAAGTTTAATTATAACATTCAGCCGATATTGTTAATCCCATCGGCAATCATTTTAAATATCGGAGCAGAAGTTTTTGAGCCGGAGCTTCCGTTTTCACATAACACTACTATCGTATATTCGGGATTTTTTGCCGGATAAAATCCGCCGAACCAAGTTTGGTAAACCGCTTTGCCGTTTTTATCAAAAATACCGGTTTGAGCTGTTGCGGTTTTTCCGCCTGCACCCGCAAAAATCGGCTTTGCAGCCCTGCCTGTACCCTTTTTAACGGTATTTATCATATATTTTTGCAGCGTTTTCGCATCTTCTTTTTCTAAAAGAAAAGTCGGCAAAGTACGCTTTTCATTAGTTATTAAATTTCCTTTATAATCACAAATTCCTTCTACCAATGTTGGCATAATCTTTTTTCCGCCGTTTGCAATACACTGAATCATTGACGCAATTTGAAGCGGAGAAGTCATAATAACGCCCTGTCCGAATGAGAAATTTGCAAGCTCGGCAGGCTTTTCTTCTAATTGCGAAAGCTTCGGAAGCAGTGCACCCGTTGAAACAATTGAATTGCAAAGCTTAATTTCATTACCAAAACCAAAGCTTTTAGCAAAATCAAGCAAGCGTTTTGCGCCGATTTTTTCGCCGAGTTTTACAAAATAACAGTTACATGAAACACAAAGTGCTTGTTTCATATCGGTTTTTCCGTGATTTGCAAGGCAATTAAAACGAGTATCGCCGACATCAATAAAGCCTTTGCAATTAAAATTCAAATCAATATTATAATAAAGTGCACAAGCAGAAACCAAAAGTTTAAAAACAGAACCGCTGTTATAAGCGGCAATCGAACGATTAAAAAACGGCGAATTTTCATTATCAAGTGCTGCCGAAACATTATTAGGGTCGTAACTCGGCACTGAAACCATAGCTCTGATTTTTCCGGATTTGTTTTCTAAAACAACAATTGCGCCTGCGGTCATATAATTTTTTGCTACATCTTCGCAAAGCTTTTGAATAGATTTATCAATTGTGAGCATAACTCCGTTGCCCTTATAATCTAAATCTCCGTCAAACTTGCCTAAATTGTCAATTACTTGCCCGTTTACATCTGTTGAATAATTAATTTTTAATTTTTTCCCTTTTAAAATTTTATTATAAGCCATTTCAATCCCGCAAATTCCGTTTCCGTTTTCATTACAATAACCGATTAAATGTGATGCAACGCCGCTGTAACGCTTTGGAATTTTTAATACTCTTACAAAGCTTGAAACAAAATTTTTATCAACCTTAACTGCAACAGGATAACCTGAAATAAGCGTTTTTCTTTGAGAATCAGTCAGATACTTTGAAACTGATTTTATCGCCTTTGAATTTGGCGAAACCGCTGCAAAATATTCATATTCCGCATTAGTAAGCCGTCCGCCGTTTTTATCAAAAATTGTACCCCGAACCGAACCGAGATCAAGAGTTTTCGATGAATTATTAATTGATGCAAAATCGGATTTTTCATTTATAATAAAACCTATTCTTACAACGCCGACAATTAAAAATATAAAAATAAATAAATAAGAAACAATAATTCTTTTCAAAATAAATCACCTAAATTTATTTTGCCGAAAAATTGAATAAAAATTAATTTTTTTGGTAAAACTAATCACAAATAAATTAAGGAGATGACACAAATGTTTGATAAAATTGCATTAATTATTGCAATAATCGGCGGTATTAACTGGGGAAGCATCGGTCTTTTCGGGTTTGATATTGTTGCTTGGATTTGTGGCGGTCAAGGCTCAATTTTAAGCAGAATTATTTATACTGTTGTGGGACTCAGTGCGGTTTGGTGTATTTCTTTGTTATTTAGAGAAAATGACCATGAAGTTTCGGAAGCATAAATAAAACAGCGGTCATAAAAACCGCTTTTACATAATAACTCAAAATTTAATAAGCATTCACCTTTTAGTCATATTGCACATAAAATACAAGTGTTGTTTATGCAAATTCAACAAATATTTTCATTGACAAAATTAATCAAAGGTAGTATTATAAAGATGGAAAACATAGTGTTTTCTAAAAAAATCTAAAAGGAGGCAAATTTATGAGAACAGAATTAAACTTGTATAAGCTTAATGCTTCGGAATTTATCGACGCTGTTATGCACTGCAAGGGTAATGTGTTTCTTGAAACCGACGAGGGCGACATCTTAAACTTAAAGTCGAGATTACTTTTGTTGTCTGCGCTAGGTCAGATGATTAATGGTAAGATTGAGAAAACAACTGTTAGATGTGAGCTTCCGGAGGATGAAACAAAATTATTCAGATTTGCGCTTTACGGCGAAAAGCCTGAATAAACCTTACGGTAAAAATAACAAAAGTTGATATACAAAAAACTGTCAAGACTAATATTGTCTTGGCAGTTTTCATTTTTCTAAATCTTTTATAACTTTTTTGTATATAAAAAACCTGTTTGCAATAAGCAAACAGGTTTTATTTTTATTCTTCTGTAATTTCAGTTTCTGTCGATTCAACAGCTTCGCTGTTTTCTTCATCAGCTTTAACTTCTTCAGGTTGCTCTTCTTCCTTATCGGTAATAGACATTGTAATAATTCTTTCGCCGTCTTTTACTTTCATAACTCGAACACCCTTTGAAGGACGGGCAAATTTTGAAATAGAATCAGCAGAAATACGAATTACAATACCGTCTGATGAAATCAAGATTACATCTTTATCTTCATCAACCATAGCAATTTGAGCAACATCGCCGAATTTTGCAACACGATAATTGGTAATACCTTTACCGCCACGGGATTGAACACGATAATCATCAACGCTCGACTGTCTTCCGTAACCGGTTTCGGTAATTGTAAGAAGTTGTTTATTTTCTTCAACAACTGCCATTCCGATAACTTCGTCATCGGGTTTCAGCGTAATCGCCTTAACACCACGAGCGGTACGGCCAAGCGGACGGGCATCATTTTCATTAAAGCGAATTGCCATACCCTTTTTAGTAGCAACGATAAGATCGTCATCACCGTCAGTCATATAAGCAAATCTTAACTCATCGCCTTCATCAAGGGTAACCGCATTAACGCCGCCCTTACGGTTTGTTCTGTAAACAGATAATTGTGAACGCTTAACAACACCGTTTTTAGTACCCATAACGATATATTTATCATCATCAAACTCGCCCATTTTAAGCATAGCTGTTACACGCTCACCTGATTCAAGCGGCAAGAGATTGACAATATTAAGACCTTTTGAAGTACGGCTTCCTTCCGGTACAACATAAGCCTTATTATGATAAACTCGACCGTAATTTGTGAAGTAGAATACATGGTCATGAGTTGAACAGATAAACATATGCTCGGCATAATCTTCTTCACGGGTAGTCATACCCTTTAAGCCTCTGCCACCACGATTTTGAGCATGGTAAGTATCAACCGGCAAACGCTTAATATAACCCATTTTTGTCAAAGTTAAAACGCAGTCTTCTTCAGGAATTAAATCTTCAATATCAACTTCGCCTTCAACATTTGTAATTTCAGTGCGTCTGTCATCGGCATATTTATCACGAATTTTAAGTGCTTCGTCTTTAACGATTTCAAGAATTCTTGTTTCATTAGCAAGAATATCTTTATAGTCTGCAATTTTTTCCTGTAAAGCTAACAATTCGCTTTCAATTTTTTCTCTTTCCAAGCCTGTCAATTGAGCCAAACGCATATCAACAATATGCTTAGCTTGAACTTCATCAATAGGAAAACGCTCCATCAAGCTTTCTTTAGCTTCATTAACAGTTTTTGAAGCACGAATTATTTTAATAACTTCATCAATATAATCAAGAGCTACCTTTAAACCTTCTAAAATATGCTCTCTGTCTTGAGCTTTTTTAAGGTCAAAACGAGTTCTACGCTCGATAATGCTCTCTTGATATTTAACATAGTTTGATAAAACATCTTTAAGCGATAATGTTTTTGGAACACCGTCAACAAGTGCAAGCATTATAACGCCAAAAGTAGATTGAAGTTGAGTATAAGAATAAAGTTTATTTAAAACAACTTGTGGATTAACATCTTTTTTAAGCTCGACAACTACTCTCATACCATTGCGGTTTGAATAGTCGGCAACATCATCAATACCTTCGATTTTTTTAGAATCAGCAAGGTCAACAATTGTTTTAACAAGCTTCTTTTTATTAACCTGATAAGGAATTTCGGTGATAATAATTCTGAATTTATTTGTTTTTTCTTCTTCGATTTCGGCTCTGCCTCGAACACAGATTTTGCCTCGACCGGTTGCATAAGCAGCTCTAATACCGCTTCTGCCCATAATAATACCGCCTGTCGGAAAGTCAGGGCCCGGTAAATATTCCATCATTTCTTCAACAGAAATATCTTTATTATCAATATAAGCTACCATACAATCAATAACTTCTGCAAGATTATGAGGCGGAATATTTGTTGTCATACCAACAGCGATACCCATTGAACCGTTAACCAAAAGGCTAGGAATTCTTGATGGCAAAGTTACAGGTTCTTTCAAACGGTCATCATAGTTAGGTACAAAATCAACTGTATCTTTTTCAATATCCGTAAGCATTTCAACTGCCATTTTGCTCATTCTGGCTTCGGTATAACGATAAGCAGCGGCAGGGTGACCGTCAACAGAACCAAAGTTACCGTGACCGTCAATCATTTCATATCGCATTGAAAAGTCCTGTGCCATACGAACGAGTGCATCATAAACAGAGGCGTCGCCATGTGGATGGTAAGAACCGAGCACCGCACCGACGATATCGGCACATTTACGATATGCATTATCAGGAGTTAAGTTTCTTTCATGCATTGTATAAAGAATTCTTCTGTGAACAGGTTTTAAACCGTCACGAACATCAGGCAACGCACGAGAAACGATAACCGACATTGAATATTCCAAAAAGGCTTTTTCGACTTCATCGGAAATTTCTATTGGAATAATTTTTTCATCTAAACTCAAATTTATTCACCTATCTTTTCTTGATTTTCATCATTTATATCAGCTAAATAATTTAAAACTTTTTCAAAAGGCGATTTTACTTCGCCAACCAAAACACGTTTTGGAATTGCCATTAAGCGACCGTCATCAAGCGCAATAATAACTTCTAAATCGTTTTCTAATATTTTTAAAACATCTTGTTTTTCAATATTCCAATTTGCTTCATAAGCTTCAACAACTACATTTATATATGTATCATAAGCGGTAAGAACGGTAAGTTCACCGGTTGTTGAACCACGAACAGTATTTTCTTCATGTTTTTTATAGCCGAAATAAGCAAACAAGTTTGCAAAACCCAAAGCTACTATTATTGAATAAGTTGTAGGCTCGCCGGGAACAAAAGTTAAAACACAAAATACAACAGAAAATACTAAAATTAAAATCATTTTCTTTTTATAAGGCTTTAACACCCCCGCGGTAAACAGTGCTTGTTTTACTTCATCAGCAGATAAAATATAAGAAATACTATTCATTATTACTCCTTTTTAATTTTAAAAGTTTATAGTTTATAATTAAAAATCGAGATTTTCAACAAATTGAGCGTTTTCTTCAATAAACTTTCTTCTAGGTTCAACTTCGTCACCCATCAAAAGTGTAAACACTCCGTCTGCACGCTCAGCGTCAGACATTGTAACTTTTCTCATTGTTCTGAAAGCCGGATCCATAGTAGTTTCCCAAAGTTGTTCCGGATCCATCTCACCAAGACCTTTATAACGCTGAATTGAAGCATTTCCGCCTAATTGAGCATTATACTGATCTCTTTCTTCTTCATTAAACGCATATTTTTTAACTTTACCTTTTTTAACTTCAAAAAGAGGCGGTTGAGCTAAATAAACATGGCCTTGAGAAATAAGTTCAGGCATATATCTAAAGAAAAATGTCAAAAGAAGTGTTCTGATATGAGCACCGTCGACATCGGCATCGGCCATAATAATAATTTTGTCATAACGAAGCTTTGAAATATCAAAATTATCGCCGATACCTGTTCCGAGAGCTACTACAACAGGAGTTAATTTATCATTACCGTAAACTTTATCAACTCTTGCTTTTTCAACATTAAGCATTTTACCCCAAAGCGGTAAAATAGCCTGAAAGTTTGAATCACGACCTTTTGATGCAGAACCGCCCGCAGAGTCACCCTCTACGATATAAAGCTCTGTACGGCTGGCATCTTTTGAAATACAATCATCAAGTTTTTCAGGCATTCTTGATTTACCGATACCTGAAGATTTTGTACGCTCAAGCTCTCTTGCTTTTTGAGCTTTTTCTCTCGCATTAGATGCACTCATTACCTTTGAAATAAGGATTTTTGCAATTTGAGGATTATTTTCAAGATAGTCATTTAAATTTTCGGTCATTGCATTTGAAACCAATGTTCCGATATAAGTATTACCGAGTTTTGCTTTAGTTTGTCCTTCAAACTGTGCATCGGTAAGCTTAACTGAAATTACGGCAATAAGGCCTTCTTGAACATCTTCGCCTTTAAAATTAGAATCATTATCTTTTAAAAACTTAAATTTTCTTGCATAGCTGTTAATAACTCTTGTAAGTGATGTTTTAAAAGCTGATTCATGAGTACCGCCGTCAACGGTATGAATATTATTTGCAAAAGATATAATATTTGTATCATAACCTGTATTATAAAGCATAGCAATCTCAACCATTGCGTCGCCTTTTGTTGCTGATACATAAATAGGCTCATCAAAGAATTTATCTGCACGCTTTTTCTCTAAAATAAACTCACAGTAAGAGCGGATACCGCCTTCAAAATGAAGAACATCTTTTCTTAAATTACCGTCATCATCTGTTTCGCCGTCGTGACGTTTATCTTCAAGATTAATTCTGATACCGGCATTTAAGAAAGCTTGTTCACGAAGTCTTGTCAACAAAATATCATAATCGTATCTTGTAGTTTCTGTAAAAATATCAGCACTAGGTTTGAAAGTAACTGTTGTACCTGTTTCATCAGTATCTCCGATAACCTTTAAATCGCCAACAGGATTTCCCTTTTCAAAACGCTGAAAATGTCTTTTTCCGTCTTTTCTTACTTCAACTTCAAGCCAATCAGAAAGAGCATTTACAACTGATGAACCAACACCGTGCAAACCGCCCGAAACCTTATAGCCCGAACCACCGAATTTACCGCCGGCATGAAGTACAGTAAATACAACTGTAACCGCAGGAAGTCCCATTTTTGCTTGAATATCAACAGGAATACCACGTCCGTTATCAGAAACTCTGATAATATCGTCGTCAAGTATTTCAACATCAATATCTGAACAATATCCGGCAAGTGCTTCATCAATAGAGTTATCAACAATTTCATAAACCAAATGATGAAGTCCTCGTTCGCCTGTTGAACCGATATACATACCCGGTCTTTTTCTTACAGCTTCAAGTCCTTCTAATACCTGTATCGCAGACGCGTCGTATTCTTCTTCAACAACAGTGTTCATTACATTTTCGTTATTATCCAAACCTATTTCCTCTTTTCAATATTTTTTTCATAGCTCCCATCAAGTTGTTAGGTTAAAGTATGCCAACTCCCCCTAACAGCCCGAAATGGTAACCGTATATTTTTTTAATTCATAGCTCCCATCAAGTTGTTAGGTTAAAGTATATCTACTCCCCCTAACAGCCCGAAATAGTAGCCGTATCTTTTTTAAATTCATAGCTCCCATCGGGTTTTTAAGTTAAAGTATGCTAACTCTCCCTAACAGCTGGGTTTGGTTACAACACAATCACACATTTAACATTGTAGGGCGTGACGACCCGGCACGCCGTTTGCCCTACGGATGCATAATGTGTTCCGATATAACATAATCACATATTCATCGTTGTAGGGCGGGGGCTTGCTCCCGCCGTTCTTGTTTCGGGTGAAAAATAAATTATATATTAACACGCTTTATGCGTGTGAAAAAGCATATCAAGTCACAATCAGCATTATGACGCTTTTCAATAAAGCTACAAGTTTTAGTTCGCTGTGCGGTCATAATGTTTTTTAGTTCCGCTCCCATTAGGTTGTTAGGTTAAAGTATGCTAACTCTCCCTAACAGTTGGGTTTGGTTGCCGACGATAGTAGGCGAAAAATAAGCGTTCGGGATTTTCAAGTATCACCTTGAATTTCTTTTCGTCCTTTTGTGAAATGACAAAAGGACTGCCTGTGCGGCACGAGCGCATGAAAGATGAAAGTAACGATAAAGTTTTTATTCGAAACTCATTATCGTCAAACTAACGATTGTCCTACTTTTCATCTTCGGTTAAAACGCCTTTTTCCATTTTTAATATTTTACCTGAATCAAGTGAATTAATCGTATTAGGATCGCAACAAGTTATAAAAACCTGCCAGCCTTTTATATGATTAAGCAAATAATCTTGTCGAGATAAATCAAGCTCACTCATTACATCATCTAAAATAGCAATTGGTTGTTCGCCCGTTATCTTTTTCAAAATTTCCGCTTCTGACAATTTTAATGCTACAACTGCCGAACGGCGTTGTCCTTGAGAACCGAATATTTTTAGCTGAAGTCCATTTACAAAAAACTCTAAATCATCTCTATGCGGACCGACATTCGTAGTTGCATTAATTGTATCGGTTTTTCGAGTAGCCTTTAAACTCTCTAAAATATCTTTTTCACTACCGTCTCCGGCGGTGCATTTATATTTTAAATTTATTTCTTCTTTATTTGAAGAAATTCCGCTATAAATATCAACAATATAATTCATCAATGCTTCAATATATTTTTTTCTTTGAGAAACAATATAAGCGCCGCTTTTTGCAATTCTGTCTTCATAAACATCTATCATAAATTCAAGCTCTCTATGATAAGCTAAATCTTTTAAAATAGAATTTCTTTGCATAACCGCACGATTATAAGCAGTTAAAATTTTATAATATTTTGGTCTGACTGTTGAAATTGCATCATCTAAAAATTTTCTTCTGACAATCGGACCGTTTTTTATTAAATCCATATCAGCAGGTGAAAACAACACCGCAGTAAATTTTTCAGACAAACCGCTTGCCGAACTTAAATTTATATCGTTAACTGATGCTAATCTTTTATTTGTAATAATAATTTCGCCTTTTTGTTTTCTTCCCGCTGAAAAAAATTCAGTTTTTAAAACAGCTGTTTGATTATCACTGTCAATATTAATGAGTTGAGTATCTTTTGTTCCGCGAAAACTTTTTTTACCTGTAAAAAGCCAAATAGCTTCAATCAAATTTGTTTTACCCTGAGCATTATCGCCATAAATAATATTAATTTCTTTATCAGGATAAAAAACGCCTTTTTTTAGATTACGATAATTTTCATATTCAATTTTTTCAAGAATCAAAAAACCACCGCTTTTTTAAATAAACTTTTGCTTAAATAATTTTTAACAAACTTCAATTATTTCATTAAAAATTTCGACTTTATCGCCTTTTCTAATTTTTTTACCTCTCATTAAACAAACTTCTCCGTTTAATTTAACTTCACCGTCTTGAACAAACATTTTTGCCGCACCGCCGGTTGGAGCAACTCCTGAAAGTTTTAATAATGAGTCTAATTTTATAAATTCAGTATCAATTTTAATATTCATTAATTTTCAGCCTTCATAATAACAGGAACAACAATAAATAAGAAACTATCGCCTTCCATAGGTAAAATTTTAATCGGACTTTTTGCTCCGTTCATAATAATTTTTATTTTATCGGTATCGACTGCTCTTAAAGCGTCTGTAAAGAATTTAGCATTAAATCCGATTTCCTGATTTTCGCCTGTAATATCACAATCTAGAAAATCAGATGCTTTACCCATAATAGTTGAACAACGCATAAATACCTGACCTTCTTTAAAAGTACATCTTACAGGGGATTTTAATCTATCGGTAATAATAAGAGAAATTCTTTCGATAATATTTAAAAAATCTCTTGTTTCAGTAATAACAACAGTTTCTTCACCTTGTGGAATAATTGAATTATAATTTAAAAATTCGCCTTCAAGCAATCTTGTAATAATTTCAAATTCGCCTACAACAAAAGAAATATGTCTTTTTCCGACATTGATAACAGCATCACCGTCATCATCTTCACCAATAAGCTTTAAAATTTCTTGCAACGCTTTTGAAGGAACAACAAAATGAATATTTTGGTTAGTATTAATATCTTCTTTTCTAATTGCCAAACGACAACCGTCGGCAGAAACAAGTCTTAATGTATTTTCTTCAATTTCAAATAAAATTCCTTTATAAATAGGTCTTTCATCAATAGTTGAAACAGCATAAATTGTTTGAGAAATCATACTTCTTAAAACATCGCATGGAATTTTTACTTCTTTTTCATCTTCAAGACTTGGAAGCTCCGGATATTCGTTTGCATCAAGTGCAATAATCGAAAATTCAGAAGTTCCGCTGTTAATAAGTGCTCTATTATTATCGCTGATTTCAATAGTAACCTTATCGCTCGGTAATTTTCTTAAAATTTCACTTAAAATTTTAGCGTTAATTACTGTGCAACCTTCTGTACTTATATCAGCAGGAATTTTTGTTTTCATAGCAAGTTCAAGATCATAACCTGAAAGAATAATTTCATTTCCGTTTGTTCTGATTAAAATGCCTTCAAGTGTGGCTAATGATGATTTAGTAGTAACTGCTCTTTGAACATTGCTTACCGCTGAACAAAGATGTGAAGTTTCACAAGTAAATTTCATTTTTCATTCTCCTTATATTTTATTAAAAAAGTTTTTAACATTAAAATTTTCTATTTTAAAAATTTTGAGTAAAAATCATTTAAACCGCCCATAACTATATTTTATTTTTTAGTAATAATAGTAGGGGATGTTAAAGTGTTAATAACTCGTCCATTTCTTTTTATAAAGCTAAAATTCAATCAACATAGATTGTTAAAGTTTTTCAAAAGATTTTATTGAATATTAAAAATCGCTGATTTTTCAACACTTATGTTAAAGTTTTTCAATGTTGAAATGTTAAAGTTTTTAGTTCCGCTCCCATTGGGTTATTAGGTTTAAGTATGCTAACTCACCCTAACAGTTGGGTTTGGTTGCCGACGATATTTTTAGTTCCGCTCCCATCGGGCTGGTAGGTTAAAGTATGTCTACTCACCCTAACAATTCTTCTGGATACTGACGATATTTTCAATTCCGCACCCGTGAAGTTTGATTGAATTTTGTATGCCAACTCACCCTAACAACTCATTTGGGTACAACATAATCACACATTTATCGTTGTAGGGCGGGGGCTTGCTCCCGCCGATTGCCTTATGAATGTACAATAAGTCGATTGCCCTACGGGTGAAAAATAAATTATATATTAACACACTTTAAGCGGGGATAAACTTATCACGCTCGTTTTCAGCATTATGACGCTTTTCAATAAAGGCTGTATTTTTCGTTCGCTGTGCGGTCATAATGCGTCGGGCGAAAAATCAAGCGTTCGGGATTTTCAAGGAACTCCTTGAATTTCTTTTCGTCCTTTTGTGAAATGACAAAAGGACTGCCTGCGCGGCATGAGCGCATGAAAGATAAAAGTTACAACAAAACTTTAATTTGAAACTCATTATCGTCAAACTATCTGTTGCCAGTTAACAATTCATTTGGTTGTGCAACATCGGCGTGCCGTGGTCGTCACGCCCTACGGGGATACTATCAAATGAATTTAAATGAATCCCACCGTTCACCCTACGGGTAGGTTACAAGTTTATATTTATTATAAAAATTATTTGTTAATCAAATTTTTCATAATAGTTTCAATTTTTTTATCTTCAACTTCATCGGTGGCACATAATTTTTCAACATTATTACAAGAATAAATTACAGTAGCGTAATTTTTACCGCCAAATTCTTTACCGATAGATTTATAAGGCATTTCTGTAATTTTTCTAACAACAAACATTGCTACCTGACGGGCATGAGAAATAGGCGCGTCTTGTTTTTTTGAAAAAATATCTTCAATTGAAACAGAATAAGTTTTTGAAACTTCATCAACAATTTTTTGAATTGTAACAGGTTGTGGAATATCATCTCTTTTAATATCACGAATTGCACCTTCGGCAACAGATAAAGTAATATTATTATAAATAAGAGAATAAGCCTGAAGTTTTTTAACAACGCCTTCTAACTGACGAATATTACATTTAACATGATCGGCAATATAAGAAATAATTTCTTCATCAAGATCAAAATTCATAAGTTGAGCTTTTCTTTTAATAATTCCGACTCTTGTTTCATATTCCGGTGGTTGAATATCAGAGATAAGACCTGCTTCAAAACGGCTAACCATTCTGTCAGTAAGAGTTGAAATATCTTTAGGCGGTCTATCAGAAGTTAAAACAATTTGTTTATGATTATCATAAAGCTCATTAAAAGTATTAAAAAATTCTTCTTGAGTAGCTTCTTTACCGCCGATAAACTGAATATCGTCCATCAAAAGAACATCGGCAGTTCTATATTTATCACGAAGTTTTTGAGTAGTACCGTGTTGAATACAATAGATAACTTCATTAGTAAAGTTTTCACAAGTTACATAAACAATCTTTTTATCAGGAAAATTTTCTTTTATTTTTGAAGAAATAGCTGATAACAAGTGAGTTTTACCAAGACCTGAATTACCCCAAATAAAAAGCGGGTTATACATTACATCTCTGTTTTCGGCAACAGCAAGAGATGCTGCATGAGCAAATCTATTTGAAGAACCTACGATAAAAGTATCAAAAGTATAATCATACTGAGCTGAAGAATCAGGAACCTTAATCGGAGAAATAGGCTTGTCCGAATCAGTTTCAATTTTTATATTAACAGGGAATTTTAAAACTTCTAAAAAAGCATCATCTAATATATGTTTATAATTTTCTAAAATAATTTTCTTTTGAAAATCTGTTTTTACATATAAAACAGCGTCTGAGCCGTCAATTCTTTTTAAAGATAAAAGGTCAAACCAAGCGTTATAAGTAACTTCGTTTACCTGGGTTTTGCAATAATCACATATTTCTTTCCAAACATCTTGTAAAGTTTCCATTTTTACCTCCTTGATTTTTTAAAATTTATATATAATAAAATTATATTAAGCAAAAAATTAACCAATTTATTATATCACATAATCTTTAATTTTGCAACTGTATTTATAATTATATTAATATATAATATATATAATACAATAATAAAATATAAATTAAAACAGAAAATTGTCGAAACAGTTGTTTATTGAAAAATATGGAAAAAGACAAAAAAGTGTTGACATAATTAAATAAATAGTATATAATTCTAAAATGGTTTAAAGACTTTTATTATGAATTTTTGTACCCTCTCATATTTCTTTAGAAAATAGTAGTAAAAGTTTAAAATAAATATAAACTTAAAAAGAAAGGTGACTAAAAATGTTAAGAACATTCCAACCAAAAAAATTACATGGCAAAAAAGTTCATGGCTTCAGAAAGAGAATGGCTGATAGAAACGGTCGTAAAGTTTTATCTCGCAGAAGAGCAAAAGGAAGAAAGAAACTCTCTTACTAATTTCTAAGGTAAATTCAGAGTGTCTTTGTTTATTACGCTTAAAGAAAACAGGGATTTCAGAAGACTTTACAGACAATCTTTATCTTATGTAGGCCCTGCGTTGGTAGTTTATTTAAAAGAAAACCGCGCGGGATTTTCTCGCATAGGGATAACTGCCGGAAAAAAATTAGGTACAGCGGTTAAAAGAAATCGTGCAAAAAGAGTTATAAGAGTAGCTTACAGAACTCTTTTACCTGATTTTAAAAAAAATGTTGATATGGTTGTTGTAGCCAGAAAAAGAGCTACTTTTATTAAATCACAAGAAGCGGTAGAAGAACTTAAAAGTCTTTTAGAAAAAGCTGAAATTATATGATTTTTTATGAAACATATACTTATTTTTTTAATAAAAGTTTATAAAAAATGTATTTCGCCGTTTAAAGCACCTTGTTGTAGATACTATCCTACTTGTTCTCAATATGCAATTGATGCAATTAAAACACATGGTGCAATAAAAGGCTCTTATTATTCGATTAAAAGAATTTTAAGATGTAATCCTTTTGGAAAAGGCGGATACGACCCTGTTCCACCGAAAATTTCGGTTAAATCTAGAAAAAAATAATATTTTAATGAGGATTAATAAATGGATATACTAATTAAACCATTTTCGTTATTCTTAGAGTTTCTTTGTAACTTGTTTCAAAGCTACCCTATTGCCATAATTATATTTACTGTTATAGTAAATGCTGCTCTTATTCCTTTTAATATTAAACAGCAACAAAATATGGCTAAACAGGCAAGACTTCGCCCAAAGCTTGATGCACTTAAAGAAAAATGCGGTGATGATAGAATGAAATATCAAACTGCAATGCAAGAGTTGTATCAAAAAGAAGGCGTTAGTCCAACCGGCGGCTGTCTTCCTATGGTAATCAGACTTGTCATTATTATGATAGTTTATTGGGGACTTATTGATATTTTAAATATCTCTACTAACGCTGACGGCGTTAGAACAATGGGCACACCAAAGGTTAGTGCTGATTTCTTTATGCTTTTCGGTTTGGATTTAACTCAATCTCCTCACTTTACAACAGATATTGTTGCTATGGTTACAAAGGATTTTACCTGGGTAATTCCTGTTTTATGTTTCTTGGCACAAATGGGCTCTATTCTTGTGTCAAATCATCAACAAGCTAAAAATAATCCACAAATGGCTAATCAAAGCGGTGCTATGAAAGTAACCATGTTTATTATGCCTGTAATTTCGCTTGTTTTCACATTCCAAGTTACATGTGCATTAGGCTTTTATTGGATTTTCTCAAGCATTATTAATACTGTAATTATGCTTATTGTAAATAATTTTTATTCTGTTGATAAAATTTTAGCAAAACAATTTGTTCAAGCAGGTCATTTAAGACGCGAAAAGGAAAAGAGAATTATTGATGAGGCTAAATAGCCCCTGATTTTATGAAAGGAAAATAATAAATGATTAAAGAATCTATTGCTACCGGCAAGACTCTTGAAGAAGCAAAAGAAAATGCTTTAGCCTCGCTTGGTAATTATGATACTGATGACATCGGTTTTGAAGTTTTAACTCAGCCAAAAGCTAAAACTTTAGGTTTATTTGGCGGTTGTGATGCAAAAGTCAGAGTTTTTGTTGAAGTCGAAGACGAAGTTGAAGAAACAAAGACTTCCGAAGTTGTTGAAACCGAGAAAAAAGAAGTAGTTAAAAGTGCTGTTATGACTGATGAAAATAAAGAAAAAGTCATTAATTATTTAACTGCTATTTTAGAAAATATGGGCATCGAAAATGTTAAAATTGATGTTCAGGCTGAAGAAGACGGCACAAAAATCAATTTTGACGGCGACAAGCTCGGTGTTGCAATCGGCAGAAAAGGTGAAACACTTGACGCTATTCAACATTTAGTTTCTTTAGTTGCTAATAAAGGTCAAAACGACTATGTTCGTATCACTTTAAATCCGGGCGGATACAGACAAAAAAGAGAAGAAATTTTAATAGCTCTTGCTAAAAAGAATGCTATTAAAGCTAAAAAGTTTAATAAAAATGTTATCCTTGAAGCTATGAATTCTTATGAAAGAAGAATTATTCATAATGCAGTTCAAGAAGTTGAAGGTGTTATGAGCTGGTCTATCGGTGAAAATGATCATAGACGCGTTGTTATAGGAACATCAAAAGATAACAAGCCTTTCAGAGAAAATCGCGGTGGCAGAGGCCGTGGCGGTAAAGGCGGTTATAACAAAGGCGGATATAATAAGGGCGGCTATAATCGTTCAAGAAAGCCGAGCCAGTATTCTTCAAGACCGCATCAAGAAAGAGCTCCTAAATCGGATAGCAGCGATTTACCTTTATACGGTGTTATAAAATAACTTAGTAAAAATAAAAAAGTCTGACCGAATATGGTCAGACTTTTTTTGATTTTCAGCATAAGAATTTTTAAATCTAATTCTTTTGTAAGAAAAATTTCTTCACATAACTTTCATTAAAAATTGTTGATTAAAGTTCGTTATTTCTAATTTGCTCAATGCAATGATAGCATACGCCTTTGCCATTGAATTCTCTTACATCATCAATGCTGCCACATATAGCACAAGCAGCGCTGCTTTTTTCAAGGATAATTTTATTACCCTCAACATGAATAAGCAATGGTGTGCCTGTAGGAATTGTGAGATGTCTTCTGATTTCTTTAGGAAGAGTAATTCTACCTAATTCGTCTAAAGATCTTTGAACACCGGTTGAAGCCATATTGAACATCCTCCTTTACTTTTATAAGACTCCATTACAATATTTGTAACACTTATATAATAATACATAAAACTTCAAATGTAAAGACTTTTTTGTAAAAAATTCAAAAATTTTGCAAAAATTTATACGCATTTGCGGAAAAGTATATGTTTTCTGCGGAAAAGTATATGTTTGTATCGTGTTTAATTGAATTTTAAAACTTAACAAATGTTAAATTTTGTTTTGTTTCACATGAAACATAAAAATTTGATTATAATTTGTTTCACATGAAACATTTAATTTTACTATATATAGTATAAAGACAGTTGCGTGTTATAAATATAGTAAAATGAAATAGTATCAATTATACAAAAATCCGTAAAAATGTATGATTGATACAATATAAAATTATTTAATTTAAAACGATACTAACTTTTTAAAATAAATATAATAAAACCCTTTAAATCTATATTAGTTTGTGATATACTTAATATACATTCAAAAATTAACTAATATCTCGAATAAGGAGAAATATATGGGCAAAATAATTGCAATAGTTAATCAAAAAGGAGGAGTAGGCAAAACCACAACATCGGTAAACTTAACTGCTGCACTCGGTGCTAAAAACAAAAAGTGCCTTTTGGTTGATATAGACCCACAGGGTAACTCAACAAGCGGTTTTGGCATAGAGAAAAAATCAATTAAGTATTCAACCTATGATGTTATGATTGGTGATGCAAATTCTTCGGATGCGATTATAAAAACAAGATACAAAAAAGTAGATATTATGCCGGCTAATATAGATTTGTCCGGTGCAGAAGTTGAATTAGTCGATATTGATGAGCGTGAAGCCGCTCTTAAAAAAGCGTTGGCTGAACAAAGAGATAATTATGATTTTATAATTCTTGATTGTCCCCCGTCTTTAGGTCTAATAACAATAAACGCTTTAACAGCGGCAGATACTTTGTTAGTTCCGATTCAATGTGAATATTATGCGCTGGAAGGCTTATCTCAATTAATGAACACCGTTCGTTCTATAAAAAGATTATATAATCCCAGATTAGATATAGAAGGCGTTTTGCTGACAATGTATGATGGCAGACTTAATTTAACACAACAGGTTGCGGCGGAAATTAAAAAGTTCTTTCCTAAAAAGGTCTATGGAACAACAATTCCGAGAACAGTCAGAATTTCTGAAGCTCCTAGCTACGGCGAACCGATTTTGTATTATGATAAACGCTCTAAGGGCGCAGATGCTTATAATTCATTAGCAAAAGAAGTTATAAAAAATAATAAATAAAAGGGGAAAATAAATGGCTAAAAAAAGCGGGCTTGGACGAGGCTTTGAGTCGTTGATGAGCGATAACGCTACTGAACAGTCAAATTCTGTTGAGCTTAGAATTGACGAATTAGAACCAAATCCTGAACAGCCAAGAAAAAATTTTGATCGAGAAGCTTTAGATGAGCTTTCTGATAACATCAAAAAATATGGACTTATTCAGCCGATAGTAGTTAGGTCGACTATTATGGGTAAATATCAAATAGTAGCCGGTGAGCGACGCTGGCGTGCTTCGATGCAGGCGGGATTAAAAACCGTGCCTGTTATAATAAAAGAGCTTGACGACGCTCAAACAATGGAAATTGCTATTATTGAAAACCTTCAGCGAGAGGACTTAAATCCTATTGAAATGGCAAAAGGATTTAAATCTTTGATGGACAGCTTTAAATTAACTCAAGAAGAAGTCGCTGAAAAGGTTGGAAAATCACGCTCGGCAGTAGCGAACACATTGCGTTTGCTTGACCTTGGTAAATATACAATTTATGTTGAAAACGGCGTTATTTCTGCCGGACACGCCAGAGCAATGCTTCCTTTATCGGATGAGTTGCGTGAAATAGCTGTTGAGATGATTAAAAAAGGTGCAACAGTTAGGGATATAGAAGCTTTATCTAAAAGGAAACCTAAAAAAGAAAAAGAATCAAAACCGACAATTCTTCCTACTTATTATAAAGAAGTCGAATTATCATTAAAATCCGAGCTTGGAAGAAAAGTTGAAATAAAACAAGATAAAAATAAATGCACATTGGCAATTGACTTTTTCGGAGAAGAAGATTTAAAAGACTTAATGAGCAAATTGTTTAACTAGAAAGGATATTTTGAAATGATAGATATTAAATTTTTGCGTGAAAACCCTGATGTTGTAAGAGAAAACATTAAAAAGAAATTTCAGGATCATAAATTACCTTTAGTTGATAAAGCTATTGAATTTGACCTTAAAAAACGTGAGTCACAAAGCGAAGCCGACGCATTAAGAGCCGAAAGAAATAAAATTTCAAAACAAATCGGTATGTTGATGGGTCAAGGTAAAAAAGACGAGGCTGAAGAAGTTAAGAAAAAGGTCGGCGAATATGCTGCAAGATTAGCTGAAGTAGAAGTTTTAGAAAAAGAATATGATGAAAAACTTACTGAAGTTATGATGAAGATTCCTAATATTATTGACGAGAGCGTGCCGATAGGTAAAGACGATAGCGAAAATGTTGAAATAAAACGCTTTGGTGAGCCTGTTGTTCCTGATTTTGAAGTACCTTATCATACTGAGATTATGGAAAAATTCAATGGCATTGACCTTGACAGCGCCAGAAAAGTAGCCGGCAATGGTTTCTATTATCTTATGGGCGATATTGCTCGTCTTCATTCAGCAGTAATCGCTTATGCTCGTGATTTTATGATAAACCGTGGCTTTACTTATTGTGTTCCGCCTTTTATGATTCGTTCAAATGTTGTTTCAGGCGTTATGTCTTTTGAAGAAATGGACGCTATGATGTATAAAATTGAAGGCGAAGACCTTTATTTAATCGGTACATCAGAACATTCAATGATCGGTAAATTCATTGATACATTAAATCCTGAAGAAAGCTTGCCTTATACTTTGACTTCATACTCCCCTTGCTTTAGAAAAGAAAAAGGTGCTCACGGTATCGAAGAACGTGGCGTTTACAGAATTCATCAGTTTGAAAAACAAGAAATGATCGTTGTTTGTAAACCTGAAGAGTCAAAGATGTGGTTTGATAAACTTTGGCAGAATACTGTCGATTTATTTAGATCAATGGATATTCCGGTTAGAACTCTTGAATGTTGTTCAGGCGATTTAGCTGATTTAAAGGTTAAATCAATCGATGTTGAAGCTTGGAGCCCAAGACAGAAGAAATATTTTGAAGTCGGTTCTTGTTCAAACTTGTCAGATGCACAAGCAAGACGCTTAAAAATCAGAGTAAAATCAAAAGACGGCAATTATTTTGCTCATACACTTAATAATACAGTTGTTGCTCCGCCAAGAATGTTGATTGCTTTCTTAGAAAACAATTTACAAGCAGACGGCAGTGTTAAAATTCCTGAAGTTTTACGACCATATATGGGCGGAATTGAAGTAATAAAATGAGAATTTACGATATTTCAAGAGAATTAATGTCTGCAAAGACCTATACCGGAGATAAAAGACCAGAGCTGAAAAAAGCTAGTGCTATTTCACGAGGCGGTACTTGTAATGTTTCGAATATCGAAATGTGCTTGCATAACGGAACTCATATCGACGCTCCTAAGCACTATTTTGATGATAAACACGATATTGAACAGCTTGGTGTTTCGGTTTTTTGCGGAGTTTGTGATGTTGTTACTTTTGATGACCATATAACCGGCGAAGATATTAATAAAAAAGTTCCCGAAGATTGCGAAAGACTTATTATAAAGTCTTACGGAAAAGGCAGATTAACTTTTTATTCGCTAATGGACATTGTTTCAACAAACATTAAATTAATTGGAATTGATGATATATCAATCGGTATCGAAGGTGCGGATACCCAAATTCATAAAGAGCTTTTATCAAACGGAATTTTAATTTTGGAAGGCTTAAATCTTGAAAAAGTGCCTGACGGACGCTATGTTTTAGTTTGTGAGCCGATAAAAATAAGCGGTGCAGACGCAGCACCTTGCCGTGCGATTTTGTTAAAAGATATAATGCTATTTTAAACTAGTTGACATAATAATTAATTTTATGTAAATTAAAACACTTTGTAACAAGAAGTTGCAAGGTGTTTTTTTAGAATAATGATAATATTAACTTTTTCTTTTTATAAATGATAAAACAAAACCTAAAGAAACAGCAGTTTCAAATAAAAGAATAATAAAACAAGCGCTTAAATAAAAGCTTTTACTGCAAACGGGAGAAAAATCTTTATTATAAACCTGTAAAACCAAATCGCTTTTTTCAGACTGATTTTGAGCAATAAGATTGCCTTTATAACTATCTAATCCGCAAGAAACTGTTTTAAAAAAGCGAATAGGTTTTCCATTTGAGTCTGCAAAAATCTTTAATTTGTATTCTTGTTCATTTTCAGGTATTTCCCTGTCAAAGCTTAAATTACATAATTTATCTTTGTTTCGAGCAATTTTTCCTGATTTAATAAGTTTATTATCTTTATTATAAAGCTCAATAGTATAATTATTGTTGTGGCGTGTTTTTGTAGATAAAACAGCGATATTGTTAAATGGTTTTTTTGTAAAAAAGTTCTGTTCAATAGGCATTTCTCTTGTAGGAATATAATTTATCGGCTCAATAAATTTTCTGCTGGCAATTTTAATAGAATAGTCTAAAGTTTCATTCTCTTTTACAACGCTGTCGTTATAAAGCCTGACAAACCCAAGGGCAGAAACTAATATGCAAACTACACAACAAACAGCTAAAATGCTATCTAATCTTACAAATCTTGATTTTTTGAAAACAGGCTTTGTTATTTTAACATTTTCAGCCAATTTATTTATTCCAAACGAAGCTATTATTAATAAAAACAGAGTAAAAGGCAAGCTGTAATCTTGCTTAGTTTCCCAAATCATATAAAATGAATAACCGCCGAAAAGCGTTATTATTGACGCAAAAAGTCCGAAGTTTTTAAGATTTTTCTTGTATAATAGCAATATTAAAGCGATTATGCAAGAAAGAAATGTGAAAATCCTAAAAGCCTGTGCATAAAGTGTGAAAAACATAGATTTTTCACCGGTTAATATATTTGTAATTTGGTTTTCATTAATTATCTGTCTGACTCTTAAAAAATAGTTGTTTGTTCCGTCGGTCCAAGTATTATTGAGTTTCTTTGCTTGGTGACGGGCTAAAGTATATAAATTATGCTTTTTTAAACGCTTTTTAATCTCGTTTATATCAGCTTTTTTCATTCCCTCTTTTGTAATACCGGAACGAGTAATTTTTATATCCTTGTTATTAACCATTCCACGATCGGAAAGTCCTAACAAAACCCAATGAGTAAGCGGTAAATTGTATTCAAGCGTCTTTTCAAAAGGCTTGTTTGAAGCGGCTTTAATCGGCATATATGCAACTGAAAAGACAACTAAAAATGCTAAAAGACAAGCTCCGTATTTTATAAAGTATTCTTTTTTAAATCTAAATGATACAACGCAAATTGCAATAACGGCTAAAAGCGGAAAAATTGCGGTAGGACGCAATAAATAACCGATTGCCGATAAAAGACCTATCCCAACAGAAAAAGCTATTCTTTTAGTTAATTTATCACATTTTTTGGCAAGCATAAATAAATAAAAAATTCCCATCATAATCGGAAGAGAAAATGTGCAGGTATAAATCCACTGGGTAAAAAGGTAAAGCGTAGGATTTATAACAATAAGAAAAAGCGTTTTAACAGCAAATTTTCTTCCGCCTATCAATTTTGCCGATAAAAATGCAAGTACAACCGAAGTGAAAATCAACGCTAAATTAAGCCATTCAGCAGCTGAAATAAAATTATTTATTCCGAAAAAAGAACAAATTTTAAAGAAGACCGTTAGGATAAGAACAAAAAAGTTATTGTTACTAAAGTCTTTAAAATACCAAAAATAAGGGAAAAACTCATCAATCGGCTTTTTATCGGTTAAAAAAGATATAGCAGTATCAATACAACGATAAGAATCGGTAGTTTGAACAACAGTATAGCTTAAACAAACCGTTATACCAACAGCTAAAAACACTGCAAAAAGTCCTATAGTTAAAATCTTTTGACCTTTTTCGTTTAAACTATTAATAATTTTAAAAATAAAAAAGGCGGCACCTAATAAAACAAACGCTAAAGCCGTTTGAATAAGCATTGTTATATTAGGAGAACCACTTAATATTAAGCTTCTTTTATTAACAAAATCAGTTGAAAATAAAAAGCTTAAGAACACAAAAACAAGCGTACAGGCTGTTATAAACCTGCCGAAATATAAATATAATTTTTTCATATTTTTCCTCACATTCCCTACATTATCATTATAAACTAGATTTTAGCAAAAGTAAAGAAATATATTTCTATTGTAAAAAAATGTGAGTTTTTTAAGTATGATAAAACCCACCCACTCTTTTAGAGCGGATGGGTTACTTTATATATTAATGATTAAATAAGTTTCCGCCATTGCAGTCAATGGCAACAATAAGCGGAAAATCTTTAAAAGTAAGTCTTTTTACCGATTCACAGCCAAGGTCTTCAAAAGCGATAACTTCACATTCTGTTATACATTTTGAAGCTAAAGCCCCTGCCCCGCCGATTGCACAAAAATATACTGCCCCGTTTCTGATAATTGCATCACAAACTTCTTTTGACCGCTGACCCTTGCCAATCATACTATAAAGTCCTTGATCCAGCATTTTCGGTGCATAAGGATCCATTCGGCTCGAAGTTGTCGGACCGCAAGAGCCGATTGCAAGTCCTTTTGGAGTAGGAGTAGGGCCGGCATAATAAATGCTTGCGCCGTCTATTTCATAAGGCAGTTTTTCGCCTTTTTCCATTAATTCAAAAATGCGTTTATGTGCCGCATCACGAGAAGTATAAACTGTTCCGGAAAGTAAAACTCTGTCCCCGGCTTTTAATTTTTTAGCATAATCTTTAATTTCTTTTGTATTAAACGAGTATTCCATTTTATCAGTCCTCGGATCTCAAAGCTTTTGAAGATTCCGATAACTCTGATGAAACTTCAATTAAATGTTCTAATGTTTGAACTGCATTATTTGCACTGTCGATTAAATTTTTATCAACCTGCGGTATAGATGAAATAGCCATTTTAAGAGTGTTATAGCTTGATTCAACCTTTTTTAATTGCGATTCTTTTGAAATAAGGTCAGATTTCATTTTTAAAAATTTTCTTGATAATTCTTCAAATCGAGATTTATAATCTTCGCTTTCATTAAGCGATTTTTCAAGCAATTCATTTTTAGCTTTAGCTTTAGCTAATTCTTCATTTTCATTTGTTAAATCGCTGATTTTATTTTCAAGCTCAACGATTTTATCGCTGTAAACATCGTTTTTTTCAAGCAATTCTTTTACTTGTTTCTTTTTATTATCAAGCTCTTCTTGAAGAGCCTTGTTTTCTTCGGCAACATCGCTGTTTTCATCTTTTAACTGCTCTTTTAAGCTTTCATAATATTCAAAAACATCTTTTTTATTAAAACCACCGAATAATTTAGTGCGAAACATACCTTTTTCTTGATCTTTCACCGCTCATATTTCCTTTCTTTTAAATATTATTTTCCAACGCAGAATTTTGAAAAAACTTCAGCAACAACTGTTTCACTAACATTTTCGCCTGTTAATTTTAAAAGTGCTGAAATTGCATCTTCTATCAAAACACCAACCGCATCGAGCGTTTGACCGTTTTTAATATCATTAATTGCATTTTCAAGTGCATTCAAAGCGGTTACGACGCAATTTAGCTGACGCTCATTTGCAATTAAATTTTGTGTTGGATCAACTTCTGTCAAACCGATTTTATTTAAAATCTCTTGGCGAAGAGAGTCTATTCCGTCGCCGTTTTTAGCACTGCAATAAACAATTTCGCCAAATTGTGATAATTTTTCAACATCAGGGTTGCTATTTAAATCAGTCTTATTAACAATTATAATAGTAGGTGTTTCACTAGCCTCTTTTAAAAGGCTTAAATCATCTTTATCAATATCGTTTTCAGCAGAAACCACCGCTAAAACCAATCCGGCGGTTTTTATCTTTGCTTTAGCACGCTCAATTCCGATTTTTTCAACTTCATCTACCCCTTCATGAATACCTGCGGTATCACAAAGCTTTAAACTAACTCCGCCTATATCAACGGTTTCTTCAACAACATCACGAGTTGTGCCTGCGATAGATGTAACAATCGAACGCTCATATCTTGAAAGCAGGTTCATAATAGTTGATTTACCGACATTAGGCTTGCCGATTATAACACATTCAACGCCGTTTTTAATGATTTTGCCTTTATCATAATCTTCAATTAATTTTTTTAGCATTGCTTTAGCGTTTTCAAGTTTTTCAAAAAACTTGTCATTTTCCATTTCTTCTTCGCCTTCTTCAGGGAAGTCGGTAAATGCCGCAATCATTGCTTCGGCGTAAACTAAAATTTCTTTAATTTCGGCGATTTTTTTACCGCTTTCGCCGTCTAAAATTGCCGCAGAGCTTCTTGCCGCTGCTGATGATGTAGCAGAAATCATATCCATAACCGCCTCGGCTTCATTCAGCGACATTTTGCCGTTTAAAAATGCTCTTTTTGTAAATTCGCCTGCACCCGCAGGAGTAGCACCGGCATTATAAACCGCACGCAAAGTTTGTTTTAAAACAGCTTCTCCGCCGTGAATTGATAATTCAACAGTATCTTCGCCTGTATATGAATAAGGAGCTTTAAATTTTAATGCAACACATTCATCAATAATGCCGTCTTCATCAAAAACATGGCCAAAAGCAGCTTGATAGCCTTTTAAATTTGAAATTTTTCTGTTTTCGGTTTTAGGGCAAAACACCTTATCACCGATTTGTGCTGCATCTTCGCCCGAAATTCTGATAATGCCGATTGAGCCTTTTCCGCTCGCAGTGCAAATAGCAGCAATTGTTTCAGCCATATTTTCCGTATCTCCTTTTTTTTAGTTCCGCTCCCATCGGGTTTTGTTGTAATTTGTATGCTTACTCACCCTAACAGCTGGGTTTGGTTACCGACGATAATTTCAGTTCCGCTCCCATGAAGTTTTATTGGGTTTTGTAAGCCAACTCACCCTAACAGCTTGGTTTGGTTGCAACAAAATCACATATTCATCATTGTAGGGCGTGACGACCCGGCACGCCGTTTGCCCTACGAGTATACAATAAGCATAGGGTAACCACACTTTATGCGTGTAAAAAAGCATATCAAGTCACAATCAGCATTATGACGCTTTTCAATAAAGCTACAAGTTTGCGTTCGCTGTGCGGTCATAGTGCGTCGGGCGGACAACAAAGCGTTCGGGATTTTCAAGGAACTCCTTGAATTTCTTTTCGTCCTTTTGTGAAATGACAAAAGGACTGCCTGCGCGGCATGAGCGCATGAAAGATGAAAGTTACAATAAAGCATTTATTTGAAACTCCTTATCGTCAACTTAACGACTGACACCGCCATCTAAAAAATTAAATGTAACATCGGCGTGCCGTGGTCGTCACGCCCTACGATATGATACTTGCGTAGGAACTGTGCATCAAACCGTCATGCCATACTCTTATATTTACTCAGCGTCAGGCAAGTATGCGCCGTTAGCTTTTAAAGTCATTCTTAATTTATTTGTATTAACATTGTGAATATTAGGATTTTGCATTTTGCTTGTAAAGCTTGCAGCAATACCCGCAGCTTCGCCTTCACAAAGACAACAAGGCATAATTCTAAGCGAGCCTTGAGTAATTCTGTCGGTTGAAACTGTTCTTCCTGCAACTAAAACATTATCAAGCACTTTTGGACAAAGACAACGATAAGGAACACCGTGTGATTCGCCTTTTTTATAATGCTCAAAGCGGTTGTCGGAATGTTCGTTCCAATTATTATTTTCTTCCGCTGACTTATGTATATCAATAAAATAATTATTTCTGCAAATCTCATCGGCAAATGAGCGACGGGCAAAATAATCATCAGTTGTAAAAGTATAATCGCCGACAATTCTTCTTGACTCTCTGACGCCGATTGTTGGTGCAGTTTCAACTAAATAAGCATCCTTAAATGCAGGGTGATATTTTTTAAGCCCACGCAAATACTCTCGGGCGAGTGCTCTGCCTTCAAAAATTGCTTTTGAAACAGATTCAGGATCTGTGCTATGAACTCCCCAAACGTGTCCAGCATTAAAACCATAAGTTTTAGGGCCGATTTTGCTAATACAAAGGTGAGTATCAGGAATATTAAAATCTTTATCTTGGCGGATTTTATGAATCATACTATCAGCGTTTCCGCCGTAAAGCGAAGGACCGCTATTATAAACATCTTCATCGACATTTGTTAAAATAAAGCACATTGTAGACGGCTGAACATCGCCATTGTTGCCGATTTCAAACTCGCCGCCTGCATAAGCATAAACATCGGCGTCGCCTGTGCAATCAACAAAAACAGGTGCTTTATAAGCAGAAATACCTGATTTATTAGCAACAACCAAAGCTTCAACATTGCGTTCGTCTTTTTTAATGACATCACAAACAGTTGTATGGAAAATAACTTCAACGCCATACTCTTTAACTAAACTTTCATAAACTTCTTTTAATGCTTCAAAGTCGATTGAAACCCAATCAACCTGGTCTTTATTTAAAAACGGCATTTTAGCCTTTGTTGCTTCAAAAACTCTTTGTGACAAACCGCCGTAAATTACACGAATACCATCAGAATAAGGAGTCCAAGCCGGAACTAATCCCAAAGTTGCCATACCGCCGAGCATTCCGCTGGACTCTATTAAAAGAGTTTTTGCGCCATCTCTTGCCGCTGCAACCGCTGCAGCAACACCTGACGGACCGCCGCCTGCAACAATAACATCATATCCTTCATGTATTTTCAACTGTTTCCCGTTAAATTCCAACCCCATAACAAATAAATCTCCTTCATATACTAGCTCATTTTTAAGCTATATTTTATTATACTTTATTATTTTAAAAAACACAATACTTTTAAAACTTTTTATTCATAAATATAAGCGTTTCCGTGGATTTTATATTCCCTTGGTGTTCTGCCTGTTTGTTTCTTAAAAGCCTTATTAAAATTAGCGGTGTTATTAAATCCACATTCAAGCGCAATATCAAGCATTGACTTATCGGTATTCTCTTCTAGTTTTCTCATAACAAGCTCAATTCTTTTTTCACAAATATAATCCCAAAGAGTAACGCCTAGTGTAGCTTTAAAAACAGTTGAAAAGTGACTTCGACTCATTCCGACATTTTTTGCAATATCATCAAGAGTTATTTGTTCGGTTAAATGACGGTAAATATAATCCATTGCACCTTTTACAGCTTTTACACTTGATGAATTTTTCTTTGAGTTTTCAGAGATATCATTATAACCGAATTTTCTAATTAAAATTATGATTATATCTGTTAATAATGAGCGAGCCATCATTTTAAATTCAGGTTTTTGAGTAGTTAGTTCATCAAAAATACCTTCTATTAAGCTTATTATTTTTTCAGTTTCTTCGTTATCTCTTTTTAAACGACAACAAAAACTTTTTGAATGATTAAAAAACATATCTGCGTTTGAAAAACTTTCTAAGCTGGATCCCCAAAAAAATCTAGGCTCAAAATGAATGTTTACAAATTCAAGCGGTTCATAAATTTCAGTTATACAATGTTGTTCGTTTGAAGAAAAAACAAAAACATCGCCTGATTTAATAGAATAATTTTTTCCGTTTACAACATAAATTCCTTTTCCACTTCTGAAATGAACAATTTCAAATCGTGAATGACGGTGTTCTCTAATCATTCTTTTGCCTTTTTCAACCGCAACTTCTGTTGCACGAAGAAGATAAATATCTCTGCCTTTTTCTTTAATTCCACCAAATCTATTCTCCATTTTCGTTTTACTCCAATCGAAATATAGTTTGTAAATTTAATAATATAATTGTTGAAAAAACCTTTTAAACATTATAAACTTTACTTGTCATAAAAATTATACAACAAAAATAAATTTTATTCAATAAAAATGATAATTCAAGGAGATTTTTTGAAAATGAGCTTTAACAAATGTTCAAACCCTAGTGATTTAAGAATTACAGATATGCGCTTTGTTGATATTGACGGCGCACCAAAAAGATGCACTCTTATTAAAATCGAAACTAACCAAGGTTTAGTTGGTTACGGCGAAGTTCGTGATGCTTCTTCAAAAACTTACGCTCTTATGTTAAAAAGCAGATTACTCGGTGAAAACCCTTGTAATGTAGATAAAATCTTTAGAAAGATTAAACAGTTCGGTGGTCCTTCTCGTCAAGGCGGTGGTGTTTCAGGCGTTGAAATCGCACTTTGGGATTTAGCCGGTAAAGCTTACGGTGTTCCGCTTTATCAATTACTCGGTGGTAAATTCAGAGATGAAATTCGTGTTTACTGCGATACAGATGTAGATGGCAAACATTCAGGTACTGATATGGGCCATGCTTTGAAAAAGAGAATGGATATGGGCTTTACATTCTTAAAAATGGACCTTGGTATCGGTCTTTTACTTGATGAGCCTGGTACTCTTAATGCACCACTCGGCTTTATTGATGACATGAAAAAATATGCTCCGCATATTCTTAATGTTCAAGGCGGTTCAGTTACAGCTGATATGCTTAAAGCTAAAAAGAGTTATGATATTGTTACAACTGCTCATCCATTTACAGGTATTCATATAACAGAAAAAGGTCTTGACTATCTTGAAAATTACGTTAAAGAAGTTAGAGATGTAATCGGTTATGAAGTACCTCTTGCTATCGACCACTTTGGCCATGTTTGTGTTGAAGATTGTATTCGCTTTGCAAAAAGAATGGAGCCATATAATCTTGCTTGGATTGAAGATATGGTGCCATGGCAGTATACCGATCAATATGTAAGACTTAAAAATTCAACTTGCGTTCCTGTTTGTACAGGTGAAGATATTTACCTTAAAGAAGGTTTTGAAACTCTTATTAAAGCAGGTGGCGTTTCAGTTATCCACCCTGATATTTTAACTTGCGGCGGTGCGCTTGAGCTTAAGAAAATCGCTGACATTGCTGATGAAAACGGCGTTGCTGTTGCAATTCACATGGCTGAAAGCCCTGTAGCTTGTATGGCAGCAGTACATACAGCAGCAGCTATGCACAATGTATTAGCTCTTGAATTCCACTCAGTTGACGTTCCTTGGTGGGCTGACATTGTTAAAGGCATTGATAATCCAATCTTCAAAGATGGATTTATTAAAGTTCCTGATAAGCCAGGTCTTGGTATTGACGGTCTTAACGAAGATCTTATTAAAGAACATATTAACCCTGATATTCCGGGTATGTGGGAAGATACTTCAGCTTGGGACAGAGAATTCTCAAACGACAGAATTTGGAGCTGATTTTAAGTTAGTAAAACTAAAAAATCTTGAAAAACTCAGTTTGATTGATATAATAAAAATATAAAAGTTTTAGCTTTTTTGAAAGAAGGATTTGTTAAAATGCAATTTAACAGCAAAGAAGAAATTATCGCCTTAACTCCACAATGGAAAGGCAAAAGAATGGAAGACGGTCGTCCTTATGTTGAAGATAAATATCTTGAGGCTCTTCGTGGAATGACTCTCGAAGAAGTTTGGAAACCAATTTTCTTAAAGGGTTATGAGTCACAGTTTGAAGGCGACTTAAAAACTTTGCATGATGACGGAAGAAAACTTATTGGTCGTGCAGTTACTTGCACATTTGTTCCAACTCGTCCTGACCTCCACGAAACAATGTTTGACATTGGTAAAAAAGAAGAGAGAAAAGGTAACTACAATCAATGGGTTATCGATTCACTCGTTGAAGGCGACGTTGTTGTTGCTGATATGTACGATAAAATTTACAAAGGTACATTCTTGGGCGGAAACTTAACAACCGCTATTAAAACCAAAACTAAAACAGGTGGCGGTGTAATTTGGGGCGGTATTCGTGATACAGAACAAATGAAACAGGTTGAAGATGTTCAGGTTTACTATCGTGGTATTGATCCAACACCTATTCGTGACTTTATAATGAAAGATTTTAATGGCATTACCCGTATCGGTAAAGCAACTGTTCTTCCTGGCGATATCGTATTCGGTGCAGGCGGCGGTGTGTTATTTATTCCTGCTCACTTGGTTGCTGAAGTTGTTGACGGCGCAGCTAAAACTCATGTAAAAGACGATTTTGGCTTTGAAATGATTGCTCAAAACAAATTTACAACTGCTCAAATTGATAAAAATACTTGGACAGAAGAAATGCTTGATATGCTCGTTGAATGGATTAAAACTGATCCACGTGGTGAAGAGTATCGTGATTTAGACTGGTCACACGAGTATGACTTAGCTCGCAACGGCGACCCTGACGATACACAAACCGCTCTTTAATTTATTGGAGTTGAAAAGATTATGAAATGTGATTTAACAGGCAAAAAAGCTTTAGTTACAGGTTCTTCAAGAGGTATAGGCTCTGCAATTGCTCTTGAACTTGCAGCTGGCGGCGCCGAAGTTTTCTTGCATTATGCAGGAAACAAGGCAAGTGCTGAAAAAATGAAAGCTGAGATTGAAAATATCGGTGGTAAAGCTACAATTGTTCAGGCAAATCTTTGTGATAACACTTCTTATGATAAGTTAGCCGAAGATGTTGGTGATATTGATATTTTGGTGCTTAATGCTTCAGTTCAATATCTCAACAAATGGGAAAACATCACAAAAGAAGAATTTTATGATCAAATTAATTGCAATTTGTTAGCTTCTTTAAGCCTTATTCAAAAATTTGCTCCTTCAATGAAAGCGAAAAAGTTTGGCAGAATTATTTCAATAGGCTCTGTTCAAGAAGCAAAACCTCATCCTGATATGCTTGTTTACTCTGCTTCAAAAGCGGCTCAAACTACAATGATTAAATCATTGGCTTTACAGCTTGCTGAATATGGAATTACTGTAAACAATGTAGCACCGGGCGTTATTTATACCGATAGAAATGTGAAAGCTCTTTCAGATCCTGCTTATGCAAAAGAAGTAACTGATTCAATTCCGCTAAAATTCTACGGCGATAAAAAAGATTGCTCATATATTGTGAGATTGCTTTGTTCTGAAGAGGGCAGATATATCACCGGTCAATCAATTTTTGTTGACGGTGGCAAATCTATAATGTAAAATCAACTTATTTGACAATAATTTTATAAATGAAAGAACACGACTTTAGTTTTAAGGCGTGTTTTTTCATTTTTTCTAAAAATTAAGTTTAAAAGTATATAAAATTAATTAAAGAATAAACTGAATTTAATCGGATAAATTTTCTTATTTGTTTTTTATATATTATTGTTGAAAAAACCGTACTAAAATGGTATTATAATAATATTAAAAGGCTTTTTAGGAGTGAAATTTATGAGCGTTGGCGGAATAGTTGCCGAATATAATCCATTTCATAACGGCCATAAATTTCAAATTGATTCTTTAAAAGAAAAAGGCTTTTCGCAAGTAGTTGTTGCTTTAAGCGGTAACTTTGTTCAGCGTGGAGACGCCGCAATTATTGATAAATGGTCAAGAGCAAAAGCGGCAATCGGCGGCGGAGCGGATTTGGTTGTTGAAATTCCTACTTGTTACTGTTTATCACCTGCTGAAAAATATGCCTTCGGTGCTATTTCATCGCTTGAAAATTTAAAAGTTGTTGATACGCTTTGTTTTGGAAGCGAAAGTGCTGATGAAAGCCTTATTGAAACGCTTGCTTTAAAAATTTTGCGAGATGAAAAAGTTGAAAACCGTTTGAAAGAAATATTAAAAAGCGGTGTTTCGTTTCCGTTTGCAAGAGAAAAGGCAGTTGAAGAAATCTACGGCGAAAAGTTTTCAAAAATACTCAAAAATCCTAATGATACATTGGGAATTGAATATTTAAACGCTATTAAAAAGCTAAAAAGCAAAATGGATTTTTGTGTTATTAAACGCACAGGGGTTAATCATGATGAAATGTCGGTCAGCGGAAATATAGCGTCGGCTTCTAAAACAAGAGAATTAATTTTAGATGATGAGAATTATCAAAAATTTTTACCTGAATATTCGGCTGATGAAATAAAATCGGCGATTGAAAATAAAAAAGCCCCTGCTTTATTAAAAAATGCCCAGCGAGCGGTTCTTTATTCTTTGCGAAACAAAACTCAAGATGACTTTTTAAAAATCCCCGATATTTCCGAAGGACTCGAAAGCAGAATTAAAACGGCGGCTGACACGGCTTGTGATTTAGATGAGCTTTACAGCTTGATTAAAACAAAACGCTATACTTTAGCTAGGGTAAAAAGGCTTGTTTTAAGTGCGGTTTTAGGTATCGAAAAATATGAAATGCCACCTTATATAAGGGTTTTAGGTTTTTCTGAAAACGGAAAAGAGCTTTTAAAAGAAATTAAACAAAAAGCTGATTTACCGTTGGTTTCTTGTCTTTCTGATATTAAAAAGCTAGGGAAAAAAGCTGAAGAATATTTTAATAAAGAATCAAATTATACAGATTTTTATTCAATGCTTATGCCAAAGGTTGAAAAAACCGGTGCTGAATTTTCAAAAAGCATTGTTAAAATAAAAAATTAACGGAGGTACTACAAAAATGACAATTACAAAAGACACTATTATCGGCGATATTCTTGATTTTAACGCAGATACAGCTCCTTTCTTTTTAGAAATGGGTATGCATTGTTTAGGTTGTCCTGCTTCTCGTGGCGAGTCAATTGAAGATGCTTGTGCAGTTCATGGCGTTGACGCTGATGAATTAGTTGAAAAAATAAATAATTTTTTAGCTTCTGCTAAAAACTAAATTAAAGCAATAAAAACGACCTTTCAAATTTTTGAAAGGTCGTTTTTTGTATGTCTTATTTTACTTTGATTTTTTTAACAGATGAAAATGAACTATACATTTTATCTTTGCCGACTTTTTTTACGGCACGAACTTTGTAATAATAAGTTTTCTTGGATTTTAATTTTTTGTTTGTCCAACTGTAAGTTTTTGCGTTGATTGTTTTAACTTTTTTAAAGCCTTTTTTCTTTTTGGTTGAACGATAAATTTCGTAATTTGATGCACCGGAAGTTGATTTTGAAATTGAAACGGTTGCGGTTTTCTTTTTATTACTTGAAACCTTGATAGCAGGCTTTGATAGCTTTTTCATTGAAACAACATTTGAAAAATCACTATAAAGATTAAAACCTACGCATTTTTTATAAGTGCGGATTTTGTAATAAATTATATCGCCTGAATAGTAATGTACAGTATAACCGTAAGTTCTGTAATAACTGCTGTTAGTTGTAGTTTGTTTTAAAACCCAACCGCCTGCATTTGTTTTTGTCCAAAGTTCAATTCCGTCATAATCTGCATTGTCTTCCCAAGCAAAATTCAAAGTATAAGAATAGGTATTATTTTTAACCAAATAATTAAGCTTTGGAGTTTTTACCTTATAACTTGATATTGGTTTATAAGAAATCATATATTTAGTTGTAATAGGTGCATTGTAGCTTGAATAATAAGATAGGTAATAATTAAATTTATATGAGCCTTTTTGTAAAAAATAAGTATATGTATACTCAACTTTGTTATCACTTGTTGAAAGGTATTCATAATCAGTAGCTTCAATACCTGCCTTGTTACCGCTATTGTAATAAAGTTTTAAATAAGCACCTTGCTCTGAACCGCTTTTGTCAATAGGCTGAGTGCAATAGAATGTTACAATTGAATCTTCATTTAAAGTAATATAAGAATAATTGTTTTTATCGGTATATGTGTAATTCACCAATTGTCCGTTTTGAGCAGTTGTTTCAGCATTGATTGAAATTGTGCCGAATGCAACACAAAAAATAATTAATGCTAAAAATGTTGAAATGATTTTTTTCATAAAACTTACCTCCGAAAATATAATTTTGTCAATTAAATTTTAACATATATATCTTGTTTAGTCAATAAAAAACGACTTACCAAAAGTAAATTTTGGCAAGCCGTTAATTAATTATTGTTTAATAGCGTTTTTGAGTGCTTTTGCTAATTGATCGGGACATGAAGTACCGCGTCCGTTACAATCAATTCCATCAAGACGCTTAATAACATCGTCAACTTTCATTCCTTCAACTAAGTGGCTGACGCCCTGCAAATTTCCGTTGCAACCGCCTAAAAAGCTGACATTTTTTAAAACACCGTTTTCAATTGTAAAATGAATTTCTCTTGAACAAGTGCCTTTGGTTTTAGCTGTGTATTCCACAAAGCACCCTCCTTTAATTTTAATTAATGGCAATGACCGTCTTCACAAGTAGGAATTTTACCTACGATTGGTTCAGGATCAATACCCTGTTTTGTATAATAATCAGCGATAGCAGCTTTAATTGACTGTTCAGCTAAAACCGAACAGTGAATTTTATGAGCAGGAAGTCCGCCGAGAGCTTCAACAACCGCTTTATTTGAAAGCTCAAGAGCCTCTTTAATAGGTTTGCCCTTAATCATTTCAGTAGCGATAGATGAAGTAGCGATTGCAGAACCGCAACCGAAAGTTTTAAATTTAACATCGGTAATAATATCGTTATCAACTTTGATATACATTTTCATAATATCGCCGCATTTAGCGTTGCCAACTTCACCGATACCGTCGGCATTTTCAATTTCGCCAACATTTCTTGGATTAGCGAAATGGTCCATAACTTGTTCTGTATACATTATAAAGTTCCTTCTTCCTTTTTAATTCTTTCCCAAAGCGGACTCATAGAACGAAGACGGTCTACAATTCCCGGGAGTTTTTCGAGTATATAATCAACATCTTCTTCTGAATTTAGCTCGTTTAATGAAATTCTTAAAGAACCGTGAGCAACTTCATGAACAAGACCGATTGAAAGCAAAACGTGTGATGGGTCAAGCGAGCCTGATGTGCAAGCTGAGCCTGATGAAGCCGAAATGCCATTCATATCAAGGAGTAATAAAAGACTTTCGCCCTCGATACCCTCAAAAGAAATATTAGCATTACCCGGCAAACGCTGTTCTCTGTCGCCGTTTAAGCGTGAACGCTCAATTTTAAGTGCGCCGTCAATAAATTTATTACGAAGCTTTGTAACATATTCAGCTTTTTTATCAATATCGCTGCAAGCGATTTCAGCCGCTTTTGCAAGACCGATAATTGACGGAACATTTTCGGTTCCGGCACGCTTGCCACGCTCTTGAGCGCCGCCTTCCATAAAGTTAGAAATTCTAACGCCGTTTCTGATATATAAAAAGCCGATACCTTTTTGTGCATGAATTTTGTGTCCCGAAACAGACATCATATCAATACCGAGTTCGTTTACATCAATATGAACATTGCCGAAAGCCTGAACTGCGTCAACATGGAACAAAACCTTGTGTTTTTTGCAAATCTCGCCTAGCTCTTTAATCGGCTGAATTGTACCGATTTCGTTATTAGCAAACATTATTGTAACAAGGCCTGTTTTATCGGTAATTGCGTTTTCAAGATCTTCAGGATGAACAATACCGTTTTCATAAACAGGTAAATAAGTTACATCAAAACCTTTTTTCTCTAATGTTTGCAGCGGATGAAGAACAGCGTGGTGTTCAAAAACGGTTGAAATTATATGGTTTTTACCCTTTTTGCTCATAATATCAGCCGAGCCTTTAATAGCCCAGTTATCTGATTCAGAGCCACAAGATGTAAAATAAATTTCATTAGGCTTTGCACCTATGCAATTTGCAATAGTTTCTCTGGCGGTTTCTATTTTAGCTTTAGCCTCGCCACCGAGATTATAAAGACTTGATGGATTACCGTAAATATCAAGCGCTTCAATAATAGCCTGTTTTACAGGTTCGGTTATTTTGGTAGTTGCTGCGTTATCAGCATAAACAAATCTTTTTTCCAAAATTAAAATCCCTTCCATTACTTTTTTATGTTTGTTTTTTATTATCAAAACTTATTTTTTTCAACGTATTATATAATATACCATTTTAGTATACTTTTCAATACCCAAAATGTAAAAAATTTTTAAATTGCCACACTTTTTATAATTTGACCATTTAATATTTTCAAAAAAGTGGTTAATATTAATAAAAATAATATGTTTTTTTACAAAAAAGTCTTTTAAATAAATTTTTTGTGTGATATAATTTAAGTGTTAAATTTTTGCTAAGGACTTTATTTTTATGGAAACTAAAAAAAATAATAGAATTGCAGTATTATTTATTGTGTTTTTAGCGTTAGTTATTATCGGCACATCAATTGCTATTTATAACACTCCTTCGGAGATTGTTGGCGGTACCGCCGGAAATTATACAATAAACCTAACTAACGGCGGAAAAACTTTAGAAGACGACGGATTTTTGTTTTATACAATACCTAATCAAAAAGGTATTTATCGTGCAGAAGAAAGTAATATTAAATCTGCTAAAAAATTAACCGAAAACGGCGATGGAAATTTACAAGTTATTGATAATACTTATTTTTTCACCGACGGAAATAGCATTGTAGGTTGCGATTGGGACGGAAATAGACAAAAAGTTCTTGTTAAATATGCAAAAAAGCCGCTTGTTGTAGGCTCGCTTATATTTTATTTAGATGAAAGCGGTGCTTTGAAAAAATATTCTATGCAAAACGAAAGCTCTTCGGTTGTAATAGATAAATCAAAAGGTGTTAATGAATTTTTTGTTTATTATAAAAGAATTTATTATACCGATAAAGACGGAAATATAAGAAAAGCCGGCTTTGACGGTTCGGATGATAGTTTATTTATTACCGCTAAAGCCCAAAAGCTGTCAATAGACGGTCAATATGTATTTTATATCGAAAACGGCTATGTTTATTCGGCTATGTTAAAACAAAAAGAGCTTTTAAAAGCTAAAATCGTAAAAGCTGAAACCTACGCGGTTTTTGGATCTATGATAGCTTATTGTGATAACGGCGAAGTAAAAGTAGGAAATATAAATAATATTGTAAAGGACAATAAAAAAGCTAAAACTGTTTATAAAGGCGAAGGCTTTAATATTTCGATAGATGAAGAAAATTTTTATTTCTTCAATAGCGAAAATAAATTAATGAGATTTACCCATGAAGGTAAAGATATAGTAGAACTTAATTAGTCAAAAAGAAGGTGTTTTTATTATGGCAAAAGGCATTATTGACGAGATTAAAAATTCTGAGTTGCAGGCTGTTGAAATTATAAAAAAGGCATCATTAGAGGCTGAAGAAATAATTGAAAAAGCAAAATCTCAGGCAAAAGCGTCAGCGGAAGAAAAAAAGAATAAAGCAAAATCTCAGGCTGATTCGATTGTTGCAACTGCTGAAAACAATGCTTTTAAAGTAAAACAAAAGAATGAAAAAGAAAATAAATTAAACGCTGATGAATTAAAGTCCGAAGCTTCAAAAAACATTGATAAAGCGGTCGAATTAATAATCAGCGAGATAATTCCAAAATAAAATTTAACGGTTTAATTCACATTTAAGGGGTGAAATAATTGGCTGTTTTAAAAATGAAAAAAATCCGTATTGCCGTTGCGAAAAAGGATTTGAAAAAATGCGTTTCGCTTTTGCAAAAAGCGGGCGTTGTCGAAACCAAAAAGTCAGAAGAGATTGAAGGCTTTTCTAAAAAAGACTTTTTATCAGAGCGTCTTACCTTTGAGCGAATGGTATCTTCGGCTGAAAATGCACTTGATGTTCTCGATAAACGGGCACCTGAAGAAAAAGGCACTTTTGATTTTTTAAACGGGCGAAAAGAAATTGACGCTGATGTTTATAAATCGGAAGTCGAAAAATCAACAGCTACTATAAAATATTGTTATGATATTTTGGCTCTTGATAAGCAATACGGCGAAGAACAAGCGGAAATTTCAAGAATATCAATGGAGCTTGATGAGCTTGAAGGCTGGAAAGCGCTTGATGTTCCGACAGGGTTTAAAGGCACCCGTCATACTTCTTGTTTTATCGGCAGCTTGCCTATTGAAACGACGGTCAGCGGTATTTTAGAAAGCTTAGCCGAATGCGGTTATGATAAAACCGCTGAAGTCGAAGTTATTTCTTCTTCAAAAATTCAAACAAATATTTTTGTTTCTTGTTTAAAAACAGATGCCGAAGAATTAGAAAAAGCTCTTAGAAAAATTTCTTTCAGTTTTGTTTCTTCTCCAAGTGAAACATTAGTTCCGCTGGAAAAAATCAAAGATTTAAAGATTAGACAAAAAGGTCTTGAAATCGACGGTGAAAACATTTTACAACTCATAAATGTTTACACAATGTATAGAGAAGATATAAAATTCTTTATTGATTATTATACTTCTCGTGCTGATAGATATGAGCTTTACGGCGAGCTTTTACAAAGTGAGAATGTTGCGATTATTGATGGATTTATTCCTGAAAAATATTCAAAAAAGGTAACGGAAGAAATTGAAAAACGCTTTGCGGCTGCGGTTGAATTAACCGATCCTTCGGAAGATGAAGAAGTTCCCGTTGCTCTTGAAAACAAAAAGTTTTTCCGTCCTTGTCAAAGCCTTGTGGCAATGTACTCAATGCCATCAAAGCATGATATTGATCCTACTTCTACTATGGCGATTTTCTTTTATGTTTTCTTTGGTATGATGCTGTCCGATGCAGGTTACGGTTTAATTATTGCAATAGCTTGTGCTGTCGGTCTTTGCAAATTCAAGCTTGAAGACAGCTGGAAACACAATTTACAGCTTTTCCTTTATTGCGGTATTTCAGCGATAATTTGGGGCATAATGTTTGGCGGATATTTCGGTAACTTAATACCGGCGGTAAGCGGTGCTTTCTTCGGAAAAGAAGTTACTATTCCACCGCTTTGGCTTGACCCGTTATCAGAGCCGCTTAAGCTTTTGGTTTTCGGTATATTATTCGGTATTGTCCATTTGTTCTTCGGTATGGGAATAAAATTTTACCTGCTTTGCAAACAGGGAAAGGTTTTAGACGCAATATTTGATGTAGGCTTTTGGTTTGTTACTTTAGTCGGAGCAATATTAATGCTCGCAAACCCTGTTTCTAAAATGATGAATATGACAATTCCGGTCGATTTGTTTAATGTCGGTGCCGTTATGGCAATTGCCGGTGCAATCGGGCTTGTTTTAACCCAAGGCAGAGATAAAAAAGGCTTTGGTAAAGTAATTTCGGGTATAGCAAGCCTTTATGACATTACTTCTTATGCGTCAGATATGCTTTCTTATTCAAGACTTATGGCACTCGGACTTGCAACAGGTGTTTTGGCAATGGCTATCAACACCTTAGGCACAATGCTGACAGGCGTTATCGGTGCGATTGTGTTTGTTGTTATTTTCTTATTTGGCTCGGCTTTGTCGCTGGCAATGAACGCACTCGGTGCTTATGTTCATACCGTTCGTTTGCAATATGTTGAATATTTTTCTAAATTCTATGAAGGCGGCGGTAAAGCTTTTAAACCGTTCTTATCAAGAACAAAATATTATAAACTTAAAAAATAATTGTATTTATTCCGCTAAAGGTTTAGCGGCTAAAATATTGATTTTCGAAAGGAAAGATTAATTATGTCAAATTTATTAGGTTCAGGTATGTTTTGGGCTATGTTAGGTGCATCTTTTGCAACACTTTTTGCTTGTATCGGTTCAGCTAAAGGCGTTGGCTTGGCTTCAGAAGCAGCTTCAGGCGTTGTTGCTGAAGATCCTTCAAAATTCGGTAAAATGATTGTGTTACAGCTTCTTCCCGGTACACAGGGCTTGTATGGTTTCGTTGTAACTGTACTTATCTTCGTTTTCACCGGTGTTTTGGGTACTCCTGTTGATGTTAGCTTAACTCAGGGCTTGCTTTATTTTGCAGCTTCACTTCCAATCGCTTTCGGCGGTCTTTTCTCTGCTATCGCTCAGGGTCGTGCCGCAGCTGCAGGTATCTCAATCGTTGCAAAAAGACCTGAAGAGTCTTCAAAAGCTATCGTTTCAACAACACTCGTTGAGTTCTATGCACTTCTTTCATTCCTTATCTCAATTCTTTCAATTTTACCAATTCAAAATATGAAATAAGGACTTAAAATTAAAGAAAGGCGAGAATTTCTTATGGCAGGTATAGAGAAAATAACTGCTGAAATTATTAGCGAAGCTAATGCTCGTGCTGATGAGATTTTAAAATCAGCTCAAGATAATGCAAAATCAATAATTTCAGAAGCTGAGGCCAAAGCTGAAATAGAAGAAAAAGATATTTTAAGCAAAGCTGAGGCTAAAGCTAATTCTATAATGACTTCTGCCGAATCGGCAGGTTTATTAGATAAGAAAAATAAAATTTTATCGGCTAAACAGGAACTCATTAATCTAAGCTTTGATAAAGCTGTAAACAAACTTCAAAATCTTGATAAAAATGAATATTTTGATGTTTTAAAAAGACTAATGGTTTATTATGCGGTAAAAGGCGAAGGCGAAATTATTTTATCAAGCAAAGATAAAGAAAATTTGCCGAGTGATTTTTTAAACGATGTTAATGGAAAATTAGACGATAAAAAATCACTTAAAATCTCAGATGAAACCGATGATAAAATTAATGGCGGTTTTGTCATAAAATATGATGAAATCGAAATAAATTGTAATTTTGATAAAATTATTTTAAGCGAGCGTGAAAGATTAATCGACTCGGTAAATCAAGCGCTGTTTAATTAACGAAAGGAGAGAAACGCTTTGAGAGAAACAGATTATGCTACTGCTGTCGCAAGAGTCAGGGCAAATGAAAATTATTTGCTTTCAACCGGCGATATTGACAGATTAATCGCAGCTAAAGAATCCGCCGAAGCGGTTTCTCTGTTACAGGAAAAAGGCTTTTTAAAAGCCGGCGAAGAGATTAATGAAGCACTTTCGAATTTTACCGAAAAAGCTGTATCATTAATTCGTGAAATTGCACCGAAAAGTGATGAATTTGATTTTTTGATTATAAAAAACGATTTTCATAATTTAAAAGCAATTTTAAAAGGTATTGTAACCGGCGTTTCTTTTGAAAAATTTTTAATAAGACCTAATGTTACCTCTCCCGAGCTAATTGAAATAGCTGTAAAAGAACAAAATTTTGATATATTACCTAAGTATATGGCAAAAGTAGCAAAAAACGCTTATAACTATTTTGTTACTACATCCGACGGTCAGCTTTCAGACCTTTGTATTGATAAAGGTTCGCTTGAGGCGGTTATAAAACTGTCAAGCGAGAATGATAATAAATTTATTAAAGATTTAGGTGAAGAAATTGCCGCTTTGTCAAATATAAGAATAGCGGTACGCGGTGCTAAAACCAAACAATCGGAGAAGGTTTTAGACGAGGCGATTTGTGAAACAAAAACCGTTTCAAAAAGTTCACTTATTTCTTCTGCGCTTGAAAGCGTTGACGCAGTTGCTGATTATATTTTAACAACAAAATATTCAGCCTCGGGCGAAGCACTTAAAAACAGTGTTTCGGATTTTGAAAAATGGTGTGATAATGCACTTATTGATTATGTTTCATCAGCAAGATACTCTTGTTTCGGTCCTGCTCCGCTTGCAGCTTATATTATAAGATGTGAAGCAATGCAAAAAACGGTCAGAATTATACTTTCGGCAAAAGAAACAGGGCTTGATGAAAATGTTATAAAACAAAGAGTCAGAAATGTTTTCTAAGGTGGTGTGGTAAATGAAAAAAATTGCGGTTATCGGCAATTCCGACAGTGTCAAAGGTTTTAAAGCAGTCGGACTTGATGTTTTTGAGATAGACGAAATGGAAGAAGCCAATAAAACTATTAAAAATTTGGCGGCGAGCGATTACGCTATAATTTATATAACCGAGCGTCTTTTTTCACTTTGCACCGCTGAAATTCAAAAATTTGATGATAAAAAAGAAGTTGCAATAATTCCTATTCCGGGTACTTACGGAAATAACGGTATTGGTTTGCAAAACGTTTCTCGTTCTGTTGAGAAAGCAGTCGGCTCGGATATTTTATCCGATGACTGATTTTTGACACACTATTTATTGACAGTATTCTTTTTTTAAGGAGATAAAATTTATGTTCAGTAAAGGAACTATTAAAAAAGTTGCAGGTCCTTTGGTTATTGCCGAGGGTATGCGAGATGCAAATATGTTCGATGTTGTGCGTGTTTCTGATAAACGCCTTATCGGTGAAGTTATCGAAATTCATGGCGATAAAGCATCAATTCAGGTTTATGAAGAAACTTCAGGTCTTGGTCCGGGCGAGCCTGTTGAATCAACCGGTGCTCCGCTTTCCGTTGAACTCGGTCCCGGTCTTATAGGCTCAATTTTCGACGGTATTCAGCGTCCGCTTGAAGGTATTATGAAAATAGCAGGTCCTAACCTTAAAAGAGGTGTTGAAGTACCTGCGTTAGACAGAGATAAAAAATGGCAGTTTAACGCTGAAAAACAAGTCGGCGATAAGGTTGTATGCGGCGACACTTTGGGTACAGTAGAAGAAACCTCTGTTGTAAAACAAAAAATTATGGTGCCAAACGGCATTAGCGGCGAAATTACAGAAATTAAATCAGGCGAATTTACTGTTGAAGATGTTGTAGCAGTAATTAAAACCGCTGACGGCGAAAGCAAAGTTACATTAATGCAAAAATGGCCTGTTCGTGTTGGCAGACCTTATAAACAAAAACTTTCGCCTGATATTCCGCTTGTAACAGGTCAGCGTGTTATTGATACATTGTTCCCTATTGCAAAAGGCGGCGTTGCCGCTGTTCCGGGTCCTTTCGGCTCGGGTAAAACAGTAGTTCAGCATCAGCTTGCAAAATGGGCGGCTGCCGATATTATCGTTTATATCGGTTGCGGCGAACGCGGTAACGAAATGACCGACGTTCTTAATGAGTTCCCTGAACTAAAAGATCCAAAAACAGGCTCTTCTCTTATGGAGCGTACTGTTCTTATCGCAAATACTTCCGATATGCCTGTTGCGGCTCGTGAAGCTTCAATTTATACAGGTATCACAATCGCAGAATATTTCAGAGATATGGGCTATACCGTTGCACTTATGGCAGACTCAACTTCTCGTTGGGCGGAGGCTTTAAGAGAAATGTCCGGCCGTCTTGAAGAAATGCCGGGTGAAGAGGGTTACCCTGCTTATCTTGGCTCTCGTTTGGCTCAGTTCTATGAGCGTGCAGGCCGAGTTATCGTAAACGGCAGCGATGATACTGAAGGTGCTTTGTCGGTTATCGGTGCGGTTTCTCCTCCGGGCGGTGATATTTCCGAACCTGTTTCACAGGCTACTTTGCGTATTGTAAAAGTATTCTGGGGACTTGATTCTTCTCTTGCTTACAAGCGTCACTTCCCTGCTATTAACTGGTTGACTTCTTATTCACTTTATACTGATATGTTGTCGGGCTGGTTTGCTGAAAATGCAGCTCCTGATTGGATGGAATACCGCCAAAAACTTATGAATATGTTGCAGGAAGAAGCAGAACTCGAAGAGATTGTAAAACTCGTCGGTATGGATGCACTTTCTGCTCCTGATAGATTAAAGCTTGAAACTGCTCGTTCAATTCGTGAAGACTTTTTACATCAAAATGCGTTCCACGAAGTTGATACCTACACTTCGCTTAACAAGCAATATGATATGATGCGACTTATTTTAAGCTACTATGACAAGGCTAGTGACGGTCTTCAAAAAGGTGCGTCTGTTGAAAAATTAGTCGCTCTTCCTGTAAGAGAAGACATCGGTAGATTTAAATACACTGCCGAAGACAATGTCAGTGCTGAATATGAGCGTATTTCACAACAAATTTCTGCTGAAGTAGACGAAGCAGTTAAAACCACAGAAGATTAAGGAAAGGAGTAGATTTTTATGCCAAGAGAGTATAGAACAATACAAGAGGTCGCAGGACCGCTTATGCTTGTAAAAGATGTTGAAAATGTTAAATATGATGAACTCGGCGAAATCGAGCTCCCAAACGGTGAAATTCGCCGTTGCAAAGTTCTTGAGATAAACGGTTCAAACGCACTTGTTCAGTTGTTTGAAAATTCAGCAGGTATCAACCTTGCCGAATCAAAGGTTAGATTTATCGGTCGTTCAATGGAGCTTGCCGTTTCTGATGATATGTTGTCAAGAGTTTTCGACGGACTCGGTCGTCCTAAAGACGGCGGTCCTGAAATTATTCCTGAAAAACGCCTTGATGTAAACGGTACACCTATGAACCCTGCGGCTAGAAACTATCCGTCAGAGTTTATTCAAACAGGTGTTTCTGCTATTGATGGACTTAATACACTCGTTCGTGGTCAAAAGTTGCCTATCTTCTCGGCTTCGGGCTTGCCACACGCAAATCTTGCAGCACAAATTGCCCGTCAGGCTACAGTTCTTGGCGATAATGAACAGTTCGCCGTTGTTTTTGCCGCAATGGGTATTACATTTGAAGAGGCTAACTATTTTATTGAAAGTTTTAAAGAAACAGGTGCTATTGACAGAACTGTTATGTTTGTAAACCTTGCTAATGACCCTGCGGTTGAGCGTATCGCCACTCCAAAGATGGCACTTACCGCCGCTGAATATTTAGCTTTTGATAAAGGTATGCATGTTCTTGTTATTATGACTGATATTACAAACTATGCCGACGCATTGCGTGAAGTATCAGCCGCAAGAAAAGAAGTCCCTGGCCGTCGTGGCTATCCTGGTTATATGTATACTGACCTTGCTACATTGTATGAAAGAGCCGGAAGAAAAAAAGGCTGTGATGGCTCAATTACACTTATTCCTATTCTTACAATGCCTGAAGATGATAAAACTCACCCAATCCCTGACCTTACAGGTTACATTACCGAAGGACAGATTATTCTTTCCCGTGAATTATACAGAAAAGGTGTTATGCCTCCTGTTGATGTTTTGCCGTCACTTTCTCGTTTGAAAGATAAGGGTATCGGCGAAGGTAAAACCCGTGCCGACCACGCAAATACTATGAATCAGTTGTTTGCGGCTTACGCTCGTGGTAAAGAAGCAAAAGAGCTTATGGTAATTCTCGGTGAAGCAGCGCTTACCGATATTGATAAGCTTTATGCTCGTTTTGCTGATGAGTTTGAGAAAAAATATGTTTCTCAAGGTTATGATACTAACAGAACTATTGAAGAAACACTTGAAATCGGCTGGGAATTGCTTAGAATTCTTCCTCGTTCCGAGCTTAAGCGTATTGATGATAAATATCTTGATATGTATTATGATAAAAAATAATTTTGAAAAGGGAGTGACTATAAAATGGCGGTTATGAATGTAAACCCAACCAGAATGGAACTTTCTCGTCTAAAAAAACGACTTGTTACCGCTACAAGAGGTCACAAGCTCTTAAAAGATAAGCGTGACGAATTAATGCGTCAGTTTTTAAACCTTGTTCGTGAGAATAAACAGCTTCGCAGAGAAGTTGAAGAAAAAATCAAAACCGCTAATGAACATTTTGTTATAGCAGGCTCTGTTATGCAAGATGAAGTTGTTTCAACAGCACTTATGGCACCGAAACAGTCGGTTTCACTCGAAGTTGATTATCAAAATGTAATGAGCGTTGAAGTTCCAAAGTTTGTTACTAAAACAAAAACCGATAATCCGGCTGATATTTATTCTTACGGTCTTGCTTATACCTATTCCGATCTTGATGATGCAGTTTATTCACTTGCTGAATTATTGCCTGATTTATTACATCTTGCCGAGTGTGAAAAGTCAGCTCAATTAATGGCGGCTGAAATTGAAAAAACAAGGCGTAGAGTTAATGCGCTTGAGCATGTTATGATTCCGCAGTTGCAGGAAACTATTAAAATGATTACTATGAAGCTTGATGAAAGCGAGCGTAGCAGTCAAACAAGACTTATGAAAGTTAAAGATATGATGGTTGAAAAGCAGATTTTAGAAAACCGTGCTCGTGACGCTGAATAAATTAAAACTAAAAAGCGACCTTTTTTACAGGTCGCTTTTTCTATTGCCTATTTTTTATTGACTTGTTCAGATAATCTTTTAGATCTTAAAGTTTATAAATTAAACTGTTTCAACCTTGATCATATTAGTATTGCCTGATTCACCGGTAGTTTTGCCGCTCATAACAATAATTCTGGCGTCTTTTTTAAGCTTCAAAGTATCTTTAGCAACGCCTACTGCTTTGTAAACTAAAACATCGGTTGAGTCAAAACGCTCGCTTAAAACAGGAGTAACTCCCCAAGATAAAGCGAGTTTTCTCCAAGCCTTAATATCAGTAGTCATACCGATAATATCAACAGGTACTCTAAAACGAGATACAAATCTGGCGGTTGTGCCTGACATTGTGCAAACAACAATACCTTTGGCATTGATATCCATAGCCATTGCACACGCTGAGTGAGAAATTGCATCAATAATATTTTTAATTTGAAAATTACTTGTGTAGAAAAGCTCTTTATAGTCTATGTGTTTTTCAGCTTCACTGGCGATTTTTGACATAGTGGCAACTGTTTCGGCAGGATATTTGCCTGCTGCACTCTCGCCCGAAAGCATAACTGCACTTGTGCCGTCATAAACAGCATTAGCAACATCAGAGATTTCTGCTCTTGTAGGACGGGGATTATAAATCATAGATTCAAGCATTTCAGTTGCGGTGATAACTCGTTTACCGAGCAAACGGCAGGTTGTTATAAGGTGTTTTTGAATACCCGGAACTTCTTCAAAAGGAATTTCAACACCAAGGTCACCACGTGCAATCATAATTCCGGCACATTCTTCACAAATTTCACGAATGTTATTAACGCCTGAACGATTTTCAATTTTAGCGATAAGGTCGATGTTTTCGCCGCCGTTTTCTCTTAAAAAGGTGTTTACATCAATCAAATCTTGTTTTGTTGAAACAAATGAACAGGCAATGTAGTCAACATCGTTTTGAATACCGAATAAAATATCGCTTTTATCCTGTTCGCTTAAAAATACCTGGTTTAAAACTTTGTTAGGAAAGCTCATACTCTTGCGATTTGAAAGTTCACCGCCAACGATAACCTTGCAAACTGCGTCGGTTTTGGTAACTTCGGTAACTTCAAAAATAACAAGACCGTTGTTAACAGAAATTCTGTCGCCAACTTTAATATCTTCGGCAAGACCTTTGTAAGTAACTGCAACTTTTGTTTGGTCGCCTTCAACATCTTCGGTAGTAAAAGTAAATGTATCGCCGTCATTTAAAGTGATTTTTTTGTCTTTAAAAGTCTTAATTCTGTATTCGGGACCTTTGGTATCAAGCAAAATTGCGATAGGCAAATTAAGCTTTTCTCTGACCTTTTTAATAAGGTCAATATTTTTTTTATGTTCTTCATGGTCGCCGTGAGAAAAATTAAGTCTGGCAACATTCATTCCGTTTTTGCACATTTTAGTCAAGGTTTCTTCGTTGTTACAAGCCGGACCGATTGTGCAAATGATTTTTGTTTTCCTCATATATTAAAATCCTCCTTAAAGGTTATTCTTTAAAAATTTCCACCATTATATATTATACCGTTTTTGTTGTCAATAATCAATAAAAGAGAAAAAGAAATAATATAAGAAAAAAGGATAACATTATTAGATTTTTTTATCAAAGTTCAACATTTTTTGTGTTAAGAAATCTTTACACAATGTTTGCTAAAACAAGCGTGATAAGTTTATCCCCCGCATAAAGCGTGGTTAATATATAATTTATTATTCACCCGTAGGGCGTGACGACTCGGCACGCCGATTTTGTAGCAACTAGATTAATTGTTAGGTTGATGATAAGGAGTTACAAATAAAAGCTTTATCGTTACTTTCATCTTTCATGCGCTCATGCCGCGCAGGCAGTCCTTTTGTCATTTCACAAAAGGACGAAAAGAAATTCAAGGTGATCCTTGAAAATCCCGAACGCTTTGTTTTCGCCTACTATCGTCGGCAACCAAACCCAACTGTTAGGGTGAGTTGGCATACTTTAACCTAACAACTTTATGGGAGCGGAACTGAAAAACATTATGACCGCACAGCGAACGGAAAACACAGCCTTTATTGAAAAGCGTCATAATGCTGATTTTGGTTTGATAATCTTTTCACACGCATAAAGCGTGTTAATATATAATTTATTTTTCACCCGTAATGCAAAAGGCGGGAGCAAGCCCCCGCCCTACAATGATGAATATGCGATTATGCTATATCGGAACACATTATGCATCTCTATGGCAATCGGCGTTTAGCTAAGCCCCCGCCCTACAATGATGAATATGTGATTTTGTTGCACCCAAACCCAGCTGTTAGGGCGATCGGCGTGCCGGGTCGTCACGCCCTACAACGATAAATATGCGATTATGATATATCGGAACATATTATGCATCTCTATGGCAAACGGCGTTTAGCTAAGCCCCGCCCTACAATGTTAAATGTGTGATTATGTTGTACCCAAACCCAGCCGTTAGGGTGAGTAAGCATACAAAATTCAATAAAACTTCACGGGAGCGGAACTAAAAAACATTTTTTGAAAGATATTTTTGTGCTTTTAGTGCAGCAGCCATAGTTTTTGCGTCGCCGATTTCGTTGTTCATAATTTTTTCTACTAATTCATCAAGAGAGAGCTTATGAACATTTAAAAATTCGCCTTCGTCAAGGTCTTGTTCTGAAAATTCAAGTCCGCGTGCTAAATAAAGATGAATTATTTCCCCGCAGTATCCCGGTGACGGATATAATTCGCCTAAATCAATCCATTCCTTTGCGGTAGCGCCGATCTCTTCTTTTAACTCACGCTTTCCGCCTAAAAGAGTATCTTCATCGCCATCTCTTTTGCCCGCCGGAATTTCAAATAATACTTTTTTATAAGGCGAACGCCATTGCTCAACAATATATGTATTACCTTCGTCATCTACCGGAATTATGCCGATACCGCCGTTGTGTTCAACAATTTCCCTTGTTGATGTATGTTTATCGGGTAATTCAACAGTATCAACTCTAAGATTAATAATTCGGCCTTTATATGCATATTTTTCATTAAGGGTCTTTTCTGTAAGTTTCATTTTACTTATTAGCTCCTTTTTAAAAATTTATGAGGTGATTTATTTATGGCTTTATCAATAGCCCCAAGAGAGTATAACATAAATGAAGTAATTAATCAAATCTATCGTTTAGGCGAAGAGTTTTCTTTTTTAGATGTGTTTCAAATCGGCAAAAGTGTTTTAGGCCGTCCTATTTTGGCAGTAAAAATAGGTGTAAAGGATAATTGTGTGCTTTATGCGGGCGGTTTTCACGGTTCCGAACGATTGACGGTTCTTACAAATTTAATGTTTATTGAAGATTATTGTACCAGTTTGCGTGATAATACCGATTTTTCGATAGCGTCAGCAAGAAATGCGATTTTTAATAAATCAATTATCGTTGTGCCTTGTGTAAACCCCGATGGTTATGAAATTGCACTAAATGGGGCAAAATCAGCCGGCACACTCGCACCTAATATCGAGCGAATAAACGGAAACAACGATATAAAATATTGGAATGCAAACGCTAATGGCATTGATATTAACCATAATTTTGATGCAGGCTTTGAAAAAATGAAAGAAATTGAACGACAAGGCGGAATTACAGGACCTTCGCCACGACGTTACGGCGGAATAATGCCAAACAGCGAGCCAGAAACAAAAGTGCTTGTCGATTTGGTCGAGCGAAACAATGTTGTTGAAGTAATTGCGTGGCATTCGCAGGGCGAAGAGATTTATTGGCAGTATGGCGAAAACACGCCTGAAAAAGCGTATCGTTTAGCCCGTCTTTTTTCAACTGCAAGCGGTTACCGAGTGGCAACTCCGGCAGAGACAGCTGTACACGCAGGCTTTAAAGATTGGTTTGTTGATACATACGGACGTCCGGGATTTACAATTGAAATAGGAAAAGGTGTAAATCCGCTTGATCCGACCGCACTTTATGATATTTATAATAACTTGCGTGAATTAATGTTGATTTCTATTGCATTAGCTTAGAATTTTAACAATATTTGTATCATAGTAAAATACGCAGTTTTATTGACAAATATGCAGTTTTGTAATATAATTTTGTAAGTTTACTCAACCTAACAATTGAGTTTGGTTGTTACAACATCGGCGTGCCGAGTCGTCACGCCCTACGATATGGTGATTACGCAGAAACCGTGCGACAAATCGTGTGGACCTTATGTAATAAAGCAGTTAAAAATAAGAATTTTTAAGTATATATTAAGGAGAAATAAAAATATATGAATAACAAAAAAATAAATATACCAAGCGAAGTTGCCTATGTTTTTGCAATAATAACGCTTGCTTTTGCAGTCGCTATGATAACAATGACAGGTTTTGGCGTTTCTATGGTGGTTGCACCTGCTTATATTTTAAGCCAAAAAGTTTCTTTTTTAACCTTTGGTCAAAGTGAATATGTTATTCAAAGTATACTTTTTATAATATTTTGTATTTTAATGAGAAAAGTTAAGGCGGTATATTTCAGCGCTTTTTTAACCTGTATTCTTTATGGTGCGGTACTTGATTTATGGCGATTAGTTCCTGTTTTTAATCAAAATATTACTTCGTCCGATGATTTTTCAATTGCCACAAGAATTGTGTTTTTTGCACTCGGAATGTTGCTTACCGCACTGGCAATTGCGTTGTTCTTTAAAACCTATCTTTATCCGCAGGTTTATGACTTTTTTGTAAAAGGCGTTAGCGAAAAATTTGGATTTAACCGAACGATAACCAAAACTTGTTTTGATGCAAGCTGTTTGTTGTTAGGTACAATAATGACGCTTTTATTTTTCCATAAATTTGTCGGAATTAATTTCGGAACTTTGATTATGACCGCTTTAAACGGAACTATAATCGGATTTTTCAGCAAATTACTTGATAAATATTTTAATTTTGTTCCAATAGCAAAAGATTTTTCAAAACACTTTGCAATATCAGAATAACAAAAAAACTCAAGGAATTTTCCTTGAGTTTTTTCTTGCTAATTTCCACATTCAATACTTATTTCATTGAATATTTTTAAAATATCGTCCATAGAAACATTTTCTTTTTCTTTGTCGGATTTATCTAAGATAATGTTGCCTTTATCCATCATTAAAAGCCTGTTTCCGTATTCAACTGCGTAACGAAGATTATGAGTAACCATCATCGCAGTGAGATTTTTCTCTTTTACAACCTTGCCCGTAAGCTCCATAATAATTTCGGCGGTCTTCGGGTCAAGGGCTGCGGTGTGTTCGTCCAAAATCAAAAAGTCAATCGGTGTAAGCGTTGCCATAACAAGCGCAACTGCCTGTCGCTGACCGCCTGAAAGCTCGCCTACTTTGACATTCATTTTGTTTTCAAGTCCAAGACCGAGCGACGCTAACTGTTCTTTATAAAACTCTTCACGCTTTTTGTTAACGCCGAATGAAAGACCGAATGGTTTGCCTTTGTTATCGGCAAGCGACAAATTTTCAAGCATTGTCATATGCGGACAAGTGCCTTTTGCAGGATCTTGATAAACTCTACCGATTTTTCTGTAACGCTGATGTTCGGACAATTTGTTAATGTTCTTGCCGTCCATAATAACAGCACCGCCCTCAAGCGGAATACTGCCACAGATTATGTTTAAAAGTGAAGTTTTACCGCTTCCGTTACTGCCGACGATTGAAACAAATTCGCTGTCTTTAATATTTAAGTTGAACTTGTCAAAAAGGCACATTTCGGTAACTTTGCCCGGATTATAAATTTTAGTAATATCTTTTAATTCAATCATTTTACTTCTCCTTTCTTCAACTTTGATTTTCTGTTAAAGAATGATGAAGTTTTCTCGTTGAATATAAGGATAAGTGCAAAAAGCGTTGCATTAAGAAGTTTTAAGTAAATACCGTTTGTATCTACTAAAACAAGATAGTTTAAGCAAAGCGAGTAAACGATTGCACCGAAAATTACAGCAGTAGTATCTTTAACGATTTTTATTTTTGAAAATACTGCAATACCTATTATAACCGATGCTAATGCAAGTACTACTTTACCGCTGCCGCAGGTGTTGTCATATTGCATATAAAGGTGAGAATAAAGTGCACCCGATACTGCAACAAAGCCATTTGCAAGGGCAAGGCCTAAAATTTTATAAAGTCCCGAATCTTTACCGAGTGATACAACGAGAGTTTCGTTGTCGCCGGTTGCACGAAGCATATAGCCCATTTTGGTTTTTAAGAATAAATCAACAATTATTTTAATAACAATGACGATTGCTGCCAAAATTCCTAAAATAGCATAGTCACGGGTGTCGGTGTCAAGCCCTGTTAATGCCTCGCCGCCGAAAATACCTTTTATATCTTCGCTTCTGAATGAGAAGATTGTGGTTGTTTGACCTGTTTTGGTAAGCAACATTGTAAGTGCAAGCGTTACCGACAAAAGTGCGGTCATAACAATGATACCGGCGAGCAAATTAGATATTTTGAATTTTACATGCAACACGCCTGTTACAGTTCCTGCAATAAATCCCGCAAAAAATGTAAGTGCGGTTGCTAAAATCGGGTTCATTCCAAGGCGGAGCATTAAAATTGTGCAAACAACGCCGCCGAGTGGGAATGTGCCGTCGACCGAAAGGTCAGGAAAATCAAGAATTGAGTATGATATATAGACGCCAAGGGCTAATACCGCAAAACATAGCCCCATTTGTAATCCGTCTATTGTTGTGGAAAAGAATAGCATAGATTATTGTCCTTTGATTAATTATTTTGCAACATCGGTTGCTGTAATGTTTGCAGGAACTTTAAGTCCTAAAGTATCGCAAACCTTTGAGTTATAGTAATTTTTAGGTTCTGTAATAGTTGCAACAGGAATATCGTCAGCTTTTTTCTCGCCTTTAATAATTTGAGCGGCTGCTTTACCTGAATTGTAACCAACATCAATGTATTCAATAGATGCGCTTGCTACACAACCTACTTTAACTTGTTCGATTTCAGAACCGAATACAGGAATTTTCTTTTCGTTTGTAATAGGTAAAATGTTTGTTTCGAGTTTGCCTACAATTGTGTTATCAAGCAAGTTTACAAAACAGTCTGTGCCACGTTCGATAAGCTCTTCTGTTTTTGAATCAATTGTTGTAATATCAGAAACTGCTGAATCTAAAATTTCCATACCGTTGTAGTTTTTAGCGGCTTTTTTAAGTTGTTCAACCTGGAAAGGTGAGCTTGATTCTTCTGTTGAATAAAGAACGCCGATTTTAAGATTATCCTTGCCCATAAAGCCTGTTATAACTTCAAGCTGTTTTTCAAAGTTAGGAACATCTGATGAACCTGTTATGTTTGTGTATTTATCCATAACTGATGAATCTGTTATTGCACAGTAAACAACCGGTACGTCTTTGTCAGCGGCTGCGTTTGCAGCGGCTACTGCCGATGGAGTTGCAATTGCAATGATTACAGACGCTTTTTTGTTAACAAGTGTGTTAGCTTGTGATTGTGAAACGCTTGCGTCAAAGTTGCTGTTTACATATTCAACTTCGTAGTCATCAAGTTTAATACCGTTTTCTTCAAGACCCTTTTTAACGCCTTCATAGCAGTTGTTAAGTGAGCTGTGTGAACCGAATTGAATAATACCTATTGTTTTTTTATCGCTTTTTGAATCTTTTGTGCTATCGCTTCCGCAAGAAGCAAAGCTGAGTGCTAAAATTACTGTTAAAACTAATGCAAATATCTTTTTCATGATTTTTATCTCCTTAAAATTGAATGTTTTATTAAAAAATTGGTTTGTATTATATTAGTTAAAATTTAATTCGCCATCGTTTTGTTAATAAAAACATTTTTCTTCTCTCCTTATAAAAATAAAAAATCCTGTCCCTTGATATTTCAAGGGACAGGAGTAAAATCAATAATTCCTGCGGTACCACCCAAGTTGATACTTAAAAAGCATCCGCTTATTTCTTATACTATCATATAAGTCTGAATTGGTAACGGGTACAGATTTCCCGTTGACTGCTACTAATCTAAAAAGATTTTCGGTCACCCTCAGAAGTCCATTCACAAAAAACACGAAATATTACCTTTCAGCAAACGGTAACTCTCTAAAAAATCGAAGTTTAAGCTACTTACTCTTCTTCAACGGTTTATTTTTCTTTTGTTATTCGCATTATATACCCGTTTTAAAAATTTGTCAAGAGTTTTTTTAATATTAATTTTTTATTTTCTGTCAAAAGCCGGGTTAAATGCGTAGAAATTCTTGCTGTCAAGTTCGTCTTGAACTTTTCTCAAAGCCTCGCCGAATCGCTGATAATGAACTATTTCACGTTCACGCAAAAATTTAATTGGATCACGAACATCAGGGTCGTCAATAAGTCTTAATAAATTGTCATAAGATAATCTGGCTTTTTGCTCTGCGGCAAGGTCTTCGTGTAAATCTGCTAAAACATCGCCGGTTGAAGCGAGTGTATCAGCCGAAAACGGTGTTCCCGATGCCGCTTGCGGATAAACTCCTGCGGTATGATCGACAAAATATGTGTCGTAACCGCTCTTTTTTATGTCGTCAATCGTCATATTTTTAGTAAGCTGATGAAGAATTGTTGAAATCATTTCTTCATGAGCCAGTTCTTCTGTACCTATATTATACACAAAAATGACGAAAAATTAATTTATAACCGAATAAATAAAAGCCGAGGACAAGCAATAAATTATTGTAAAAACAGTTATAGTAACACAAATCGCTTTTTTGGATTTGTCAAAGCTTTTTCCGAGATAAAACGCTAATATAGGTATTGCGGACATACAATAACGAGCGTGTTGAGTGCAAGTCAGCGGAAATTTAATACAAAATGTATAATAGCTTATTAAATTAATTAAAACAAATAAGCTAAGGCTGATTTTTATAAAAATATCGAAGCAATCATATTCTAAAACCGCAGCTGAGTTTTGTTTTGGTTTTTTATCGAAAAAAGATTTAATAATTAAAATTATTGCCAGAAAGCTTAAAATTATTGCCGAGTAAAAAAGAATAGGGCCGGCAAATTTTATTATAGGAAAAGCAGTATCATTGATTCTTTCGCCAAAAAGTGCGGTTTTAAACAGTCCTATTGTCGGATTGTATTCATTATATGAATCGCCAAACATAGTAAAATGGTCGTAAACACTTTTTAGTTGAGAAAAATTAAAATCGAAAAGTCTTTCGGTTATACTGTGAACGCCGTTTCCTATGTATTGCGGATCGGTCGAATTACCGGCAGACGGTATAAACGCCATCGGTACATTAAACATAAAAAAGTTTCTTATTTCCCACCAAATTCCCAAAGGTATACAGATTACGCCGAAAACGAAAAATTGAGAAATATAAGTTTTCCACTTTTTAATGTTTTTAAAAAATACCGCTAAAAATAAAACGCAAACAGGCGGTGCCGTCATCCAAACAGACAGTTTTGTCATCATGCCGAAACCAATGCACAAGGCAAGCAAAATAATGTTTTTAAAGCTACTGTTTTTGTACCAACGAATTGCAAAAAGTATTGACAAAAGCATAAACGAAACTGCCATTATATCATTGTTAACTGTGCCGGCAAAATATATAAAAGTAGGCGAAAAACAAACAAGCGATGTTGAAATTATAAGGCATTGTTTTTTAAGATTTAATTCTTTAAAAATTTTATAAGAAATAATAATTACGGCACTTGAGAAAAAGAGTGTAACTATTTGAGTACATCCAAATGTTTCTTTAGCCGAAAATAAAAGTTGTAAAAGCGAAAGCCAAACGGCACATATTATATGAAAAAGCGGCGGATGGTAAAATTGCCAACGCTCTCTTACATCAAAATCAGGCAAATGCTTGTTTTCCATTAAATATTTAATGTAGGTCGCATGGCCGTCATCATTGGTAAAAAATGAGCCAATATCGTGTTGGCGTTCGCTTAAATCGGTATATAAAATATATAACAGTCTAAGAAAAAATCCTGCAATAATCATTAAAATGATTATGTTTCTTGTGTTAAGCGATCCTTTTATATATAAAAATACTGCGAAAAACAAAATGAGTGAAAATCCGATTATCGCAAGATAAACAGTAGTATTTTGTGTAAATAATTCATTTATCTTTGACAGCTTTAAAGGTGTAACCAAAAGGCAGATTATAAAAAGCGAAACTATCGGATGCCTTATTAAATTTTCAAAAAAGCTGAAATGACCTTGCTTTAAGGTGCTTTCTTTATAATTCATAATATTTTCTCCAAAAATTTTACAATAACTCCTATAAATATACTATTTTTTGTTCGTTTTGTCAAATGGAATGACGGTTATTTGTTAAATATGCCAATAAAATGTTATATTATATTGTCTAATAAGAATATTTTTTATAAAGGGAAAACGGGGAGGTGTTATAGCTGAAACGGCAAGAATATAGTTATGTAAACCAAAAAATAAAGGGTAATAATGAGTTTTTATTTCAATATAAAAAAGCGATATTAACTTTGCTTAAAAAAAGAGAATTTATTAATGACGCTGAATATTTTAAATGCTTAGAATTAATTAAAAGGAAGTGATTTTATCGCTACTTCGGATTATGAGTTGTTAAATAAAAAGCGTGAAGAAAAAAATAAAGTAAAGCGAGTTGCGGCATATTGCAGAGTGTCAACGGATTTTTCAGATCAGGCAAATTCGCTTGAAAATCAAAAGAGATATTTTTGTGAATTTATTAATAAAAACCCTGATTATCGGCTTTATGAGATATTTGCCGATAAAGGAATTTCCGGAACTTCTACTAATAATCGAAACGAGTTTAAGCGAATGATAAGTCTGGCAGGCTTAGGGAAATTTGATTTAATCATTACAAAAGAGATATCACGCTTTGCCAGAAACACATTAGACAGCATTTATTATACAAGAAAGTTAAAAGAGTATGGAGTGGGCGTTGTTTTTATGAATGATAACATTAATACTTTAGAAAGTGATTCTGAGCTTAGGCTCAGTATTATGGCGTCTATTGCACAGGAAGAGAGCCGTAAAACTTCTGAGCGAGTTAAATGGGGACAAAAGCGGCGAATGGAACAGGGCGTTGTTTTTGGTAATAGTCTTTTAGGCTATGATGTTAAAAACGGAAAGGTTTATATTAACGAAAAAGGCGCAAAAACAGTGCGATTGATTTTTGAAAAATTCGTTTATGAGAAAAAGGGTGCTTCTGTTATTGCGAGAGAGTTGGATAATCTTAAAATTAAGCCTATGAAATCAGAATTTTGGCAAAGCTCGGTTATTTTAAAAATTTTAAAAAATGAAAAATACTGCGGTGATTTGGTTCAAAAAAAGAGTTTCACACCTGATTTTCTGTCTCATCAAAAAAAGAAAAACAACGGAGAAGAAGAATTTGTTATTATTAAAAATCATCATCAGCCGATTGTTTCAAGAGAATTATTTGAAAAAGCCAATGAAATTTTAGAGAATAAACGAAAAAATATAGATAAATCTAAGTTTTCTAATCGTTATTTATTATCGGGAAAAATTAAATGCGGAGAGTGTTTATCAAATTTTGTTTCTCGATATAAAACCTTAAAAAACGGCAGTGTTTATAAATCTTGGCGCTGTTACAACAGAGTAAAGTTCGGAAGCAAAAGCCAAAGTGATAACAACAAAAAATGCGGCTGCTTTTCGCCGAGCATTAAAACTGAAAACACAGTTAAAATGATAGAAACCGCACTGAATTCTGTTGATTTTGATTTGCAAAAGCAAGTAAATCAACTATTAAAAATCATTTTTTCAGTTACAAAAAACAATCAGTATGAAATTAAAAATTTTGTTTTAAAAAATATATATTCAGAAGAATTTTATTGTGAAATGCTTGAAAAAACAGTTGTATATAATGATAAAGTTAATGTATATTTAAAAGGAATTTTAAGCGAGTTTTGTTTTTTATCGGAGCATTTTTAAAGCTTCTGTACCTACATCGGTCAAAATAGCTTTAACTTCATTATACGGCATACAAAAACGCTGTGATAAATAGCGTGTTGCCGCACCCTTTTCACCGTGGGGACCTCCCAGTTGGGTCACGATGATTTTTGCAAGTGCCGGATTCGGTCTTGCAATTTTTACAGGGTATTCAAGATGTTTATCATAAGACCACATTAATTCTCAACCTCCCAAGGCCATTGTTCAGTAGCCCAACGCCACTGAGTTTCTTCGCCTGTGCTTTCTTGTCTTACAGGACCGTATTTTCTTTCAAATTCTTCTTTTGCACCATTAGCTAATTTTTTAACACGGTTAAAATAAGCTAAAGCTTCTTTGTCTTTTGGATGGGTGTCTAAAAAAAGAGATGCGTCAACAAGTGCAAAATTATACATTTGAAGTTGTTTTAAAAGTTTTTCTCTTTTGGTCATTCGTTTGGCCTTCTTCCTAAAAAAGGTTTATCAAGTTCTGAAAAAATTGTTCCGCGATCAAGACCTACATCTGCGCTGTATAAATCACGCCAATTTTGTATTGGAACATAGCACATTGCAATCGGCAAAGAATCAATACATTTTGCATCAAGTTTTTCAATTCCGCCGTGTAGCTGTATTGCTATAAAATCGTCATTCATTAATTAATTCTCCTTTGTGTTTATTTTGAAAGTTTAACTTTCTTTATATTTTATGAAATGGATATATAAATTGTTATTTTTTTGCTAAAATATTTACCTTTATTTTATTGACAAAGTTAAGATATTGTGATAATATAAGGCGAACATTATATTTGAATTAAGGAGTTTTTTCAATGGGAAACAATAAAAAATACAAACTTGTTTGGTCTGATGAATTTGACGCACCTGAAATTAACAGAGATATTTGGAGCTTTGAATTAGGCTATGTTCGTAATGCCGAGTTACAAAAATATGTTGATGATCCTAAAAATGCTTATATTGAAGACGGTTGTCTTGTAATTGAAGCAATTAAAACAGGCGATCCTGATTGTCCTTATACATCTGCTTCACTTAATACATATAAAAAGAAAGGCTTTACTCATGGCAGACTTGAAATGAGAGCAAAACTTCCGTACGGCACTGGTATCTGGCCTGCTTTTTGGACTCTTGGTGAAGATATTAGCGAAAATCCATGGCCTGCTTGCGGTGAGCTTGATATTATGGAGCTTGTAGGCGGAAATAATAAAACTTATGCTACTTGTCCTTTTAATGATCATCATGGTGACAATGTTGTTCAGGCAACAATCCACTTCGAAGGCGAACCTGAAGGTCATATTTTGCCTCGTGCTTATGAGCTTATGGAAGGCGATTTTAAAGACGATTTCCATGTATTCGGTGTTGATTGGGATGAAAATTGTGCTAAATTCTATATCGACGGTGTTTATTATAATAAATGTGATATTTCTAAGATTGACGCATTTGATAAACCACAGTATGTTCTTTTAAACATTGCTGTTGGTGGCGGTTGGCCAGGTGATCCTGATGAAAACACTGTTTTCCCACAAAAATATTACATCGACTATGTAAGATATTTTGAAGAAGTAAAATAAATGATACAAAATTTAAAAAGAGATGAAAGAACTTTCTTTCATCTCTTTTTTTAAAAACAAAAAAGTCGGATGTTAATTTAAACACCCGACTTTTATCAGTTAAATTACATTTTTTCAACAATCGCTTTAGTATCTTTAGCGATAACCATTTCTTCATCGGTTAAAAGAACAAATGATCTGACATTTGAACCTTCTGCGGTAAGCTCGCCTTCGTTGCCCTGAACCATCTTCTTGTTTTTCTCTTTATCATATTTAAGGCCAACATAAGACATGCTGTCTAAAACAAATTCACGAAGGTCATCATCATTTTCGCCAAGACCGCCTGTGAACGCAATTGCATCAAGACCGCCGAGAGCAGCAATATATGAACCAATAACTTTAGAAATTTGATATTTAAGGATTTTTCTTGCTAAAATAGCTCTTTCATTGCCCTTTTCAGCAGCAGCAACAACATCTCTGTTATCACTTGAAACGCCTGAAACACCATAAAGACCTGATTGTTTATTCATAATCTCATCCATTTGTTTTGGAGTAAGACCTTCTTTATCCATAATATAAGTAATAGCACTAGGATCAACAGCACCGCAACGAGTACCCATCATAAAACCATCAAGCGGGGTAAGTCCCATTGAAGTATCAATACATTTACCGTCTTTAACAGCAGTAATTGAAGAACCGTTACCAAGGTGGCAGGTAATAACTCTTGAAGGAGTACCAACACCACATTCATTAATTACACGGTCGCTGATATATCTATGAGAAGTACCGTGAGCACCGTAACGGCGAATTTTGTACTCTTCATAATATTTATAAGGAAGCGGGAAAGTATAAGCATAATCAGGCATTGTTGAGTGGAATGAAGTATCAAAAACAACAACCTGTGGAACATCTTTGCCGAGAACATCAATACAAGCACGAATACCTTGAACATGAGCCGGATTATGAAGCGGAGCTAATTTTCCGTAATCTTCAATTCTCTTTAAAACATCATCGTTAACAAGGCAAGACTCTTTAAAGTAAGCACCGCCTTGCACAATTCTATGACCTACGGCAGTAATATCTTTAAGATCATCAATAACCTTGGTTTCACCGCTTGTCATCCATTCGATAACCTTTTTAAAAGCGGTTGTGTGGTCAGGCATTGGATAATCAGCCTCAAATTTACTGCCATCAGGTTTTTTAAGAACAATATCGCCCATATTTTGACCAATACGCTCACAAAGACCTTTTACAATTACACTTTGGTCGTCCATATTAATAAGTTGATATTTAAGTGACGAACTACCGGCATTTACAACGAAAATTTTCATTTTTATAGTCCTTTCAAAATATGAATAAAAATACATAAAATTATTATAACGCAATTATCATTATAACTCAAAAAAAATCTCCTGTCAATAATTTTTAGTTCCGCTCCCATGAAACTTTATTGAGTTTTGTAAGCCGACTCACCCTAACAATTCATCTGGGTACAACATAATCGCATATTCATCGTTGTAGGGCGTGACGACCCGGCACGCCGATTACCTTATGGAGTGAGTTGAATTGAATCCCACCGTCTTGCCCGTAAGGCAACCCACCTCCCTTTAACAAGGGAGGCTCAGAATGTGCGGCGGCACCAAGGCACCGCCCTACGAATTGGTTATAATTTTTGTTGAAAAACAACGTTTTGAAAAATTTTCACCCTACGGAAAACGCAATCATTATCGGGAACACAATGCTCTCCCTAGTAATATAATCACACATTTATCGTTGTAGGGCGGGGGCTTGCTCCCGCCTTTTGCATTACGAGTGAAAAATAAATTATATATTAACACGCTTTAGGCGTGGGATAAACTTATCAAATCAAAATCAGCACTATGACGCTTTTCAATAAAGCTACAAGTTTTAGTTCGCTGTGCGGTCATAATGCGTCGGGCGGACAACAAAGCGTTCGGGATTTTCAAGGAACTCCTTGAATTTCTTTTTGTCCTTTTGTGAAATGACAAAAGGACAGCCTGCACGGCTTGAGTGCATGAAAGATAAAAGTAACGATAAAGCTTTAATTTGAAATTCTTTATCGTCAACCTAACGGTTGCTAAAGCCATCTAAAGATACAATCGAACATCGGCGTGCCGTGGTCGTCACGCCCTACGAGAATACCGCTAAATTAGAATGAATCCCACCGTCTTGCTTTTCAAGCAACCCACCTCCCTTTGACAAGGGAGGCTCTAAATGTGCGGCGTTTAGCCAAGCCCCCGCCCTATGAAAACAATTTAAGATTGATTGCCACTCAAGCGGCGTGCCGGGTCGTCACGCCCTACGATATGGTGGTCGCATAGAAAACCATTCATCAAATCGTCACGCCCTACGATATGATTTTAAAAAATTCTTTCGGATAAAAACAAAAAAGGTGCATAAAAGCACCTTTCAGCTTGTATATATTTTTAAATAAAGCTCATTATTTTTTGATCTGAATTCAGCAGGAGTACAACCGAATTCCTTTTTAAACTGAACAATAAAATAAGAACTGGTTGAAAAACCGCACTTTTGTGCAATATCAATTATTTTTAGATTAGTACCTAATAACAATTCTTTTGACTTAGTCAATCTCAAGTGTTTCAAATAGGCAATCGGCGGAATGCCCATTGTATTACTGAACAAACGATTAAAATAAACAGGATGTAAATTAACATTTTTACTGATTTCTTCAAGCCCTATATCATTAAAATAATTGTTTTCAAAAAAGTCAATGGTTTTTTCAATAATGCTTTGGCTTTTACCTGATACTTGTGAAGCATTGTTATGTTTCGCAGCGGTTTCAATAACATGATTTAAAAAGTCTAAAATCTTTATTTTTAATAAAAAAGCATGAGAAACAGTTGTGCTTGCCTGAGTTGAAATTAAATCTTTAAACAAAGATGTATACAAATTAATATCATAGCTTGGCATAAAGGTAGGAATATCTTTTGTTAATTCTTCAGCAATTTTATCCGATTTTTCGCCTAAACCAAATGAAAAATGAATACTATAAAAGTCACCCATTTTTTTTGAATAAATAACTTGACCGGGTCTTAAAAATCTTAAATCGCCTTTGTGAATATCAAACTTTTCGTTGTCAATTACACAATAACCCCCATCATATAAAAATAAAGCAACTTCATAATTTTTGACAGTTCTTTCAGGGCAAAGGCCTGTAATCTTATCAAATTCAGATAAGCATGATGACGGCAAAAAAGTCAAATAATCAGCAATAGGGTTCAACGAAACTATGTCGTTAAACTCTTTCTCAGTAATTAAATTATTCTTCATAAATTTCTCCAACTTAAACTTTCTCTAAACATAATACATACTTCAAAAACACTTTTCCAAAGGGAATTATAGCATAATTTATTTTAAAAGTCAAAGAAAAAAGCCAAGTTCTTAAATTCAAGAACTTGGCTTTGTCTTTTAATCAATCATTTTGCAGAAAATTTACAGCTTAGTCAAGCACATAAATTTCAATACCTCTTCTGCCGAATTGGTTACAAGCACTTTCGCTCCAGAAGAATAAGTCTGCAACAGTATTGCCCCATTTTACAAATCCGCCGGTATCTTCAGCAGAAGCATAACCGTAAACATAGCTTCCGTCTGATGAACGAATGAACAATTTTGTTCCATAAGGGATTTGTCTTGGGTTTACCGCAATATAACCCGGTTTTACTCTTTTGCCGGTAGCGGTATGAGTTCCGCATGAATAAGCGGAAGCGGTACCTGTTATTTTCTTTTTATAGTTTACAGGAATTCCGTTTTTATCAAGTTTAAAATCTTTGCTAGGTTTAAGCTCTGAAACAGTTTTTAAATCACTGTAGTTTTTATAACCCTTGCTTGATTTCTTTTTAGTTTTTGCTTTTTTAGTGGTTTTTTCGGTGGTAGTAGTAACTTTTTTTGTAGTTGTAGTAGTTGTTTTAGTAGTAGTAGTAGTTTTCTTTTCGGTAGTTGTTGTAACAGTAGTAGCCTTTGCGGTTGTAGGTTCTTTAACATCAACTGATTTGTAGCTAATGCTCATAACCTGTTCTTCGGTCTTTTGACCGTTTACATACTTAACTTTAACTGTTTTATCTACTCTGACTTTACCGTTTACATCAAGATTTTCAGCAGACTCGTTTGGATATGCTGCTTTAAATTCATCAAGAGTAATTTTCTCGGTAACTGTTTCATTTTTATATTTTACTTCATCAATAACAACTTCCATACCATCAAAAATGTTATCGGATAATGAATAGTTTATAACATCTGAAGTGCCTATGATAATATGTGCAGCGTCAAGAGCTTTTTTAAGTGTACACTCACGAACAGTAACAGTTTGTTTAGCACCACCGTGTTTTACAAAGCTAACTCTGAAGAAGCTGTTACTTTTGTAATCGGTGTCGAGCACACTCGGAGCAGTAGTTGTAGGAATTACAACAACTTCAGTAAGACCTGTGCTGTTATCAGCCAAAGCGAGAACCGAAGTAGTCGAATCAGCTAATTTATTTGTTGATATACCAACGCTTGCGAGAGTGATAGCAACCGCAAGAACGGTACATACCTTTTGATTGATTTTAAAAGACGAAATTCTATTTTCAGCTTTTTTTGCAAGAATTGCAATTTTTTCTCTGATCATATAATCTCCTTTTGCATTTTTAGTCTGTTTTGAAAAAATCACCTTGAGATGAAAATTTTTCTCTACAGGCATTATTTTGCACTCCGCTAGCGATTATATGCCTTTGGTTAGAAAAAGTCAACTTTTGAATTTGTTTCAATTATGCAACTTTCACAAAATACTTGTTACAAAAAAGTTACAAAAGGCAATTAAAAAGGTTACAAAATGTAACATTTAGCAAATACAAAGGTTTCATTTCGTAAATAAAAAAATTTTTTTGTGCATTCATACAAAGTTATGTTGAAATCATTCACATTTTCAAAAAATGCCTTTAAATAAAGGCTTTTCGCATGTAAAAAATCATTTTTTTCGAAAAATATGCTTGTTTTTTGCTTATGTGGTTAACATAATTATATTGTTATGTTAACCACATCTCAAATTATGACATTTTCTGACACATTTGCAAATTTGTTTAGTTATTTAATATTTAAAAATTAGTAATAAAATTAGTTAAAATTGCGTAAAATAGGGCTAAATTAACTATTTAGCCTTGCAATTTCACGATGAATAATGTATTATAATAACGATATATTTTTAGTTAAGAGACAATATATTTAATAATGTACATTAAATAATGAGAATATCTTGTTATTTTTAATCTATATTGAAGGGAAAATAAAAATGGCTAAAAAAACAGCACCACAAATTGCAGAGTTATTAAAAAATGATTTATCTGCACAGTTTAAAATTGAACCTCAGGATGCAACTGATGAACAAATTTATAAATCTTCTGTTAGAATTGTAAATGATCTTTTAAGAGATGAACAAATCAAATTTGCTAAAGATTCTAAAAAGAACGGTAAAAAACAAGTTTGTTATTTATGTATGGAATTTTTAATGGGTCGTTCTCTTAAAAATTCATTATTTAATATGGGGCTTACTTCTGCATTTGAAAAGGCTTATAAAGAATTAGGCGTAAAAATTGAAAATATTTATGATCAAGAACCTGATGCAGGTCTTGGTAACGGCGGTCTTGGCCGTCTTGCAGCTTGCTTCCTTGACGGTCTTGCTTCTCAAGGTATTCCGGCTTACGGCTACTCTATTTTATATGAATATGGTATCTTCCGCCAAAAATTAGTTGATGGTTGGCAGACTGAAATGCCTGACTTTTGGCTTAACGGCGGCAAGGTTTGGTTAAATGAGCGTGCTGAAGATGCTGTTGAAATTAAATTTGACGGCTGGATAGAAGAAAATTGGGATGGTCCTTATCATCAAATTAAACATAACGACGCTATTTCTGTTATGGCTGTACCTTATGACTTAATGGTAGCAGGCTATAATAATAAAGGTGTATCTGTTCTTCGTCTTTGGTCTGCAAAGGCTCAGGGCTTTAATATGCAGTTGTTCAACGAGGGCGATTATCTTCGTGCTATGGAACAAAATGCTATGGCTGAAGTTATTTCAAAAGTTTTATATCCTGCTGACAACCACATTGAAGGTAAATCTTTAAGACTTAAACAACAATATTTCTTGGTTTCTGCTTCAACTCAGGATATTATCCAGAAGCATTTAAGAGATTACGGCGATTTAAATTCACTTCCTGAAAAAATCGCTATTCATATTAACGATACTCACCCGGCACTTGTAATTCCTGAGCTTATGAGAATTATGCTTGATGAATGCGGTCTTACTTGGGAACACGCTTGGTCAATTGTAAACAGAACAGTTGCTTACACTAACCATACAGTTATGCGTGAAGCGCTTGAATGTTGGCCGGTTGATTTATTTAAACAAAGATTGCCTAGAATTTATCAAATTGTTCAAGAAATTGATAACCGTTCAAGAAGAGAAATTTGGCTTAAAACCGAAGATGTTGATTATGTTGAGCGTACTGCTGTTATTTCAGGCGGTCTTATCAGAATGGCTAACTTATCAATTATCGGCGGTCATTCTGTAAACGGCGTTGCTGAACTTCATAGCGAAATTCTTAAAAACAGCGTATTTAATGATTATTACAGACTTTATCCGGAACGCTTTACAAACGTTACTAACGGTATTGCTCATAGAAGATGGCTTTGTCAGTCAAACCCTGGTCTTACAAAACTTCTTGATTCAACAATCGGTACTTCTTATAAGCAAAATGCTATTAAGCTATCTGCTTTTGAAGAATATAAAAACGATAAAACAGTTATCGAAACTTTACAAAAGATTAAATATGAAAACAAGGTTCGCCTTGCTAATATGATTAAACGCAATCAGGGCATTGATCTTGACCCTAACACTGTTTTTGATGTTCAGGCTAAGCGTCTTCATGAGTATAAACGCCAGCATATGAACGCTCTTCATATTATTTCTGATTATCTTGCAATTAAAGCTAATCCAAACGGCAACTTTACTCCGAAAACTTATCTTTTTGCTGCAAAGGCTGCTCCGGGATATTATCTTGCAAAAGATATTATCAAAATGATTAACAATATTGCTAAAATGATTGATAAAGATCCTGATGTTAAAGGCAGACTTAAAGTTGCTTATCTTGAAGATTATCGTGTAACTTTGGCTGAAACATTAATGCCTGCTGCTGATATTTCTGAACAGATTTCTTTGGCAGGTACAGAAGCTTCAGGTACAGGTAATATGAAACTTATGATAAACGGTGCTATTACTATCGGTACCGAAGACGGTGCAAATGTTGAAATGCACCGTGCAGTCGGTGATGATAATATTATTATCTTTGGTATGTCAGCGGATGAAGTTGCGGCTGTGAAACCACATTACAATCCACAAGGTATTTATCAGAAAAATAATAATATTCACGATGTTATCGAGCTTCTTAAAAACCCACATTACGGAATTGAATCACCAAGTGTTGTTTCTTCACTTATCAATGCCGATCCATATATGGTTTTGGCTGACTTTGATTCATATTGTGATGCTCATCGTAAAGCTGATAAGCTTTATGCTGATAAAGAAACTTGGGGTAAAATGTCAGTTATTAATATTGCTAAAGCAGGCATTTTTGCATCTGACCGTGCAATTATGGACTATGCTAAAAATATTTGGCATACAAAATAAGTTTAGTATTAAAAAAGGCACATTTTATATGTGCCTTTTTGTTGAGAATATGTATCACATTCTCCGTAGGGCGTGACGACCACGGCACGCCGATGCCCGCTTTCATTTTTAGATGAAGCAGGCAACCGTTGGTTGATGATAAAGAATTTCAATAAATGCTTTATTGTAACTACTATCTTTCATGCACTCAAGCCGTGCAGGCTGTCCTTTTGTCATTTCACAAAAGGACGAAAAGAAATTCAAGGAGTTCCTTGAAAATCCCGAACGCTTTGTTGCCCGCCCGACGCATTATGACCGCACAGCAAACAAAAAACACAGCCTTTATTGAAAAGCGTCATAATGCTGATTGTGGGTTAGATAAGTTTATCCCACGCATAAAGCGTGTTAATATATAAATTATTTTTCACCCGTAATGCAAAAGGCGGGAGCAAGCCCCCGCCCTACAATGATAAATATGCAATTATGTTACTAGGGAAAGCATTGTGTTCCCGATAATGATTGCGTTTTCCGTAGGGTGAAAATTTTTCAAAACGTTGTTTTTCAACAAAAATTATAACCAATTCGTAGGGCGGTGCCTTGGTGCCGCCGCACATTCTGAGCCTCCCTTGTTAAAGGGAGGTGGGTTGCCTTACGGGCAAGACGGTGGGATTCAATTCAACTCACTCCATAAGGTAATCGGCGTGCCGGGTCGTCACGCCCTACAACGATGAATATGCGATTATGTTGTACCCAGATGAATTGTTAGGGTGAGTCGGCTTACAAAACCCAATAAAACTTCATGGGAGCGGAATTAAAATTATCGTCGGTAACCAAACCCAACTGTTAGGGTGAGATAGCATACAAATTCCAACAAAACTTCATGGGAGCGGAACTAAAATTATCCTCGGTAACCAAACCTAGCTGTTAGGGTGAGTTGGCTTACAAAACCCAACCAAACTTCACGGGAGCGGAATTAAAATTATTGTTGGTAACCAAACCCAACTGTTAGGGTGAGTCGGCATACAAATTTCAACAAAATTTCATGGGAGCGGAACTAAAATGTTTTATTCTTCTAAATTAAAAGAATATAAGTCAATTTTTGGTGCAATAAAACAAGAACAAGAAATTTGTTACAGAGTTTTTGCACCTTATGCGCTAGCAGTAAATATGCTTATAAGAAAGGGCGAAAATACACCTTTTGAGTGTTATCCGATGTCAACAAATAATGACGGTTGGTTTGAAAATAAGACTTCGTTTCACGATGTCGGCGTATATTTTTATCATTTTGAAATTGTCTACGATCGCCATAAACAAAGCATTTTCAGAAGCGATGATATGTCGGATACATCAAGCGGTAATGCTGATTGGCAACAAACTGTCTACTCGGCGAATTTTGAAACGCCTGACTTTGCAAAAAAAGGCGTTATTTATCAGATTTTTCCCGATAGATTTTATAAAGGCGATATAAAGTATTCAAAGGTGTTTGATGATAGAGAAACTGCCGAGTGGGGCGATGAACCGTTTTATGCTAACGGTAGCGTTGGTAAAGTAATTAATAATGATTACTTTGGCGGAAACTTTAATGGTATTCGTGAAAAATTACCTTATTTAAAGACTTTGTGTGTTAGTATAATTTATTTAAACCCGATTTTTGAGGCACATTCAAACCACCGCTATAATACTGCAAATTACCTTGTTGCAGATCCTGTTTTGGGCACAAATGAAGAGTTTTCAGAACTCTGTAAGGCTGCAAAAAATTGCGGTATTTCTATCGTGCTTGACGGCGTTTTTTCTCATACCGGTGCAGACAGTATCTATTTTAATAAAAATAACCGCTATGATTCGCTCGGTGCTTATCAGTCAAAAGAATCGCCGTATTTCAGTTGGTATAAATTCAACGAGTTTCCTGATAATTACCTTTCTTGGTGGGGCTTTGATACATTGCCTGAAGTTATTGAAACCGATCCGTCGTTTGTTGAGTTTGTAACAGGAAAAGGCGGAGTTATCGACTATTGGATGGAGCTTGGTGCATCAGGATTTCGCCTTGATGTTGCCGATGAATTGCCGGATTGCTTTATAAAGCAGATTAGAACTGCCGTTAAACGAAACAACGGCGTCTTATACGGCGAAGTTTGGGAAGACGCATCTAATAAAGTGTCTTACGGCGAGCAAAGAGCGTTTTTATACGGCGAAGAACTCGATTCAGTTATGAATTATCCTTTTATGAATTTTATTATTTCATTTGTAAAAGGCGATAGCGGTACTAACTTTATGCATTCGGTAATGCGAATTTGCGAAAACTATCCAAAACCTACACTCGACTCGCTTATGAATTTGCTATCAACCCACGATACCGAGCGTATTTTGACCATTTTAGCGGGCGAACCTGCACTCAATCGTGACAGAGAATGGCAATCAAAACAAAAAATGACCCCTGATGAAATAGCGGGCGGTGCAAGACTTTTGAAAATGGCGTCAACCTTGCTTTATACGCTCCCCGGCGTTCCTTGTATTTATTATGGCGATGAAATTTTAACCGAAGGTTATCGTGATCCGTTTAACCGCAGGAGTTTTGACTGGAACAGAGCAAACGACGATAATGAAATGCTTAATTGGTATAAAACTTTGGGTAAAATCAGAAACGCTTGTCCTGCATTAGATGGCGGTAAGTTTATCCCTGTTCAGTATGAAAAAGGATTTGTAAGCTTCTTGCGTGTTTGCGATGAAGGCGAAATTTTTGTAGTTGTTAATCCTTCTGAAAACCCTGTTGATATTTGGCTTTTGCCGGGCTGGAAGGATGATAAAACAATTATCGGCGAACAAAACGATAACGGTATTTTAAAAGTTGAAAGAAAATCCGTTGCTATTATGGGCCGTGGCGATTGGGTTAAAAAATTATCTTTATAAATCAAAAAAGGTGCATCACAAATGATGCACCTTTTTAAATCGGATTTAACTATTACATTTAATTTTTCTTTTCAATAAACAAAATGCCTAGTGTATTTGGTCCGCAATGAACCGAAACGGTACAGCCCGCAACAGTTTCATAAATATGTTTAAAATCATAATTATCACGGATATAATTTATCATTTCATCAACGATATAGCGGTTTTTCTCGTCCATTGTGTGAGTGATAAATACTTTGTCGGTGTCGATTTTATCAATGTCAGCGAGCTTATCTTTAATATATTTTGGTATAACTTCGGTTATTTTTCCACGGTATTTTTTTGCAACGCCCATTTTACCGTCAGCAACTTCAATACAAGGCTTTAATTTTAATAAATTTGCACCGAGTGCGGCGAGAGCCGAACAACGCCCGCCTTTATGCAAAAATTCCAATGTATCAATTACAAAAGACGCTCTGACAAACGGCTTTAATTCTTCAATTTTTTCATAAATTTCTTTAGCCGATAATCCTTGTTCTCTAAGGTCGCAAGCAGTTAAAATCAAAAGACCTATACCTGTTGAAAGGTTTCTTGAGTCAATTGTGTAAATGTTTTTACGCTCGTCGGCAGCGATTTTTGAGTTTGTAAATGTAGAACTCATTTCAGAACTGATTGTAAAATTGATAACACCGTCATTTTCAGGCAAACTATCAAAAAAGTCTTCCCATTCGGCAAGATTAGGAGCGGCACTTTTCATAAGTTTTCCGCTTTTTTGCTGATACTCGAAAACGTCGGTTGCCTTAATTTCGACACCGTCTTTTTTAGAATCGGTGTCCGATACAATGTGTAGCGGCAACACACGAATATCGTATTTTTCAAGTAATTCAGGTGATAAATCGCTGGTGCTGTCGGTTGTAATTATAATCTTTTCCATTTGTTGTCCATTCCTTTAAATCTTATTATTCTTCTATTATAACAAAACATAGAAAGTTTTACAATAAAAATTATTATTATTTAAAAAATTATTGACAAAAATGAAAAAATATGGTAGTTTTAAATTGGAGAAATTAAGAAGAAAGGATTTTATTTATGAAAAAGACTGTAGCTTGTGTTTTAGTGTCAATAATTCTTTTGTTTTGTATAGCTGTTCCGTCGGTATCTGCCGATGATACTGTTTTTACGCTTAAAACAGGAAAAACAATGAGTGCTTTTGTCGGTCAAACTGTTACTGTTAGAATTGATTTAAGCAAGTATATAAATAAGAGATTTTTTTCTTATGATATTGATACTTCTTGTCTTAAAAAAATTTCGGCTGCTACATTCAGCGACAATGAAACTAATTATTATATAATGCATTTTCGCTTAAAAAAACAAAAGGCTTCTAATATAAAAATATACTGCTTAAAAAACGGCAAGCAAAAGATTGCCGAGATTAAGGTTAATCCGATTTCTTATAAAAAAGTTCCGAAATGGATTAAATTAAACAAAACTATTAAAGCAGATAATGACAGCATTGCCGATGTTAAATTTTTTAAACGCAAAATTAATATAAAAGATAATATTGATATATTTGGTTTTGAATATAAATTTGATAAAAAATATATTAAAAACAAGACTAATCGTGAAATTCTTGATGATAACGGTAAATATTACGGTAATCAAACACTTTATTTTAAGAAAAAAGGCAGTACAAAAGCAAAGGTTTATTTGGTTATAAGAGATATGTCGCTTAATACTGCTTCGCTTCGTGATGTAAAGCCGAAGATCAAAAAAAGAGTTTATTTAGGAACGGTTAATTTTAAAATAACAGCGAAAAAATCAAAATTGGCTGTAAATAATATTTCTATTAAGGCTTTTAGAGATATTGAAGATGTAGGAGAATCGGTTTTTAACAAAACCTCTAATAAAATTTTAAATACATTCGATGAAAATCTTTTTAGCGATGCTAATTTAACAAAGTTTTGCCGTTATGATTTAAAAAATATTTTATATCCTAATAAATATAACGAGCAATTTGAAAAAGCAGGCATTATTAAAAATTATCATTACAGCTCAAAATATTCAATAAAAACCGATAATAAAGATAATATAAGAATTTTTAATAAAACGGCAATCCAAGGGTTAAGACCAGGAAAAGCTTCATTTACTGTTTTTGAACAAAAAGGCAAAAAGAAAATAAAATTAGGTAATGTTAATGTTGATGTTACTGATTATATTTCCTTGGCAGATACTTTTAAAATATTTACTTATTATAAAAGCGGCGGTAACAATTATAATTATTGGTATAGCGATAAAACAAATGTATTCGCTTATTGTAATAAGTCCGGAGATACCGTTTATCTTAATAATATAACAAATGATATTATTAAGTCTGCATTTAAAGATAATTACGGAATAAAAGTAACCTATAATTTTATAGAAAATTATAATGAAACCGATAAACTTTTCAGTTTAACCGAAGACGGCTATTTTAAATTGTTTGTCGATGCAGACGCCCTTTTATCTAAACGATATAAAATCGTTGCGAATATTCAGTTTTTTGATAAAAGTGTTTATAAATTGATTTATAGTTTTCCTTATTCATTTACATCGTATTAATTAATATGGTTAAAAAAGCTTATTGTAAGAAAAATTACAATAAGCTTTTTGTTTTTTTACAATAAAAATTATTTTTTTGTGTGGAATTTGAAAATAAATTGTGCTATAATATATTTTGTATAATTATAATTAGGTTTATTATCTAAACTTTTGGGCATAATGGTTTTATAAAAATGCTTAAAAGGTTGGTTAATAATGAATTATAATATAATTGAAAATCCTAATAACGATAATGAAAAAGATAATAACGAAAATCAAAATGAAAATGATGTTGTAACAGAACAACAGACCGATAATATAAAAGAATTCGGCTCGGTTATTACCGATAAAGAATCGCCTATTCATTGTCTTAATATAATCGGTCAAATTGAAGGCCATTATGTTTTGCCTTCTAACAGCAAAAGCACAAAATACGAACATGTAATTCCGCTTTTGGTTGCTGTTGAAGAATCAGAAAAAATAAAAGGTCTTTTAGTTGTTTTAAATACAGTCGGCGGAGATGTTGAAGCAGGTCTTGCTATTGCAGAGCTTGTTGCCGGAATGAAAAAACCGGTTGTATCATTAGTTCTCGGCGGCGGTCATTCTATCGGCGTGCCTTTGGCGGTTTGTGCCGATCATTCATTTATTGTTCCGTCTGCGACTATGACCGTTCATCCTGTCAGAATGAGCGGACTTGTTGTAGGTGTTCCGCAAACTTATTCTTATTTTGAAAAAATGCAAGACAGAATTGTGAAATTCGTTACTACTAATTCAGATGTTAAAGAAGATTATTTTAGAAAAATGCTTCATAATACAACAGAGCTTGCTACTGATGTCGGAACTGTTTTAAACGGCGAAGAGGCAGTAGAATGCGGATTGATTGACAGCATAGGCTCGTTGTCTGATGCGATTGATTGTTTATATAAACTTATTGAAGAAAAGGAGAAAAAAGACCTTGGCGAAAAAGAGAAGGGCGAGTACAAGTAAAAGAAAAAACACAAAAGAAAAGTCATCAAAAAAACAAATTAAAGCGATTATTTTTATGGCGCTTGCTGTATTTATGTTTGCAATGGTAGTTATACCGACAAAAAATCTTGGCGGTTTCGGTGCTTGGATTAAAGATTTTTGCTTTGGATTATTTGGTTTTTGTGCTTATGTTTTTCCGTTTGTTTTAGGCTATATTGCAGTTATGCTTGCAATTGAAAAAGAAAAAGGAAATACTGTTACAATAGTATTTGCTTGTATTTTTGCTTTGTTTTTAGATACTGCTTTTGAAATATTCGGCCATGATGTTGGAAGCACAGGCTTTTTCAGCTATATCGGCGACGCTTATACTATCGGGCATACAAGCATCGGCGGCGGTGTTTTCGGCAGTATTTTGGGCTATCCTTTAACAAAATTGCTCGGAAATCCGCTTAGCAATATTACAATAATTATTCTTATAGTTGTTGCGCTTATGATTACAACCGGAACTACCTTGCAAAGAGTAGGCGTTTTTGCTAAAAAAACCGGCGAAAAGGCGCAGCAAATACATACTGAAACAAAAGAATGGTTACAACAACGACAGGAAGAAAAACTTCAAGAAAAAGAAAATAATAAACCTAAATTTAATGTTGATGTGCCTATTGATAATTCATCGGTGAAACCGACTAAAGAAAGGACTTCAAAAAAGGCTGAAGAAAAAATTAATTCAGCTATTGATATTCCGGTTGATGAGCCGATTATAAATAAGGCTAAAGAGCCTAATGTTAATATTCAAAAAGCTGAACCGCAAAAGCCGATTTCTCGTGTTAAAAAGGCTTCGGCTTCTGCTGTAAAGGCATCATCTGCACCTAAAAAAGCACCTATTGGCGAAGAAGATTATGAATTTCCGCCGATTGATTTGTTGTCTGAAACAAAAAATGCAAATGAAGATTTAGTTGATGCAGAATTAAAATCAAATTGCGAATTACTTGTTAATGTTTTAAAAAGCTTCGGTGTTGAAGTTAGAATTACAGGATACTCTCGAGGTCCGTCTGTAACTCGTTATGAAATTCAGCCGTCGGTCGGCGTTAGAATAAGTAAAATTACAGGTCTTGCCGATGATATTGCTTTGCAGCTTCGTGCACAAAGTATCAGAATTTCTCCTATTCCGAATAAATCTTCTATAGGTATTGAAGTTCCTAATACAAACTCTTCTACTGTTGGTATGAGAGAAATTATTTCTTCGGAAGAATTTCAAAAATCAAAGGCAAAATTGCTTGTTGGTCTTGGTAAGGATGTTACAGGGAATATCGCATTTTGTGATATTTCAAAAATGCCTCACCTTTTGGTTGCAGGTACAACCGGATCAGGTAAATCAGTTTGCTTAAATTCGATGATTATGTCTATTCTTTACCGTGCTACTCCTGATGAAGTTAAATTTGTAATGATCGATCCTAAAGCGGTTGAGTTTCCTGTTTATAACGGTATTCCTCATTTGCTCGTTCCAGTTGTAACCGATTCTCGTAAAGCTGCCGGTGCACTTGGCTGGGCAGTTGTTGAAATGGAAAAAAGATATAAAACTCTCGCTGAAAACGGGGTTAGAAATATCGGCGGTTACAATGAACTTTGTAAAAAGAATCCTGAGCTTGAGCCAATGCCTCATATTGTTATTATCATTGATGAGTTTGCTGATTTGATGATGGTTGCAGGCAATGAAGTTGAAAGCTCTGTTTGCCGAATTGCCCAAAAAGCCCGTGCCGCAGGTATGCATTTAGTTATTGCTACTCAGCGACCGTCAGCGGATATTTTCACAGGCCTTATTAAATCAAATATCCCATCCAGAATTGCACTTTCGGTTTCATCAAAAGTCAATTCACAAATTATTATTGATATGCTCGGTGCTGAAAAATTGTTAGGTAAGGGCGATATGCTCTACTTGCCTATCGGTGCTCAAAAACCGCATCGTATTCAAGGTTGCTTTGTTAGCGATGAAGAAGTTAGAAATGTTGCTGAATTTATTTCTTCACATTCAGAAGAAAATGAATATGACCAAGAAGTTCTTTGTGAAATTGAGCGTCAGGCGGCTGAAGATGATTCAAAAGGAAAAAGCTCTTCTTATGATGATTTCGGCGGCGGAGATTATGACGCAAGAATTAATGAAGCTATCGAAGTAGTTGTTGCTGCGGGAATGTGTTCAACATCTTTATTACAAAGAAAATTAAAACTAGGTTATGCAAGAGCCGCAAGAATTGTTGATGAAATGGAAGAAAAGGGCATAGTCGGTCCGCATCAAGGCTCAAAACCAAGAGAAGTTCTTATTACTAAACAACAATGGATTGAAATGCAAAATACAGGCGTAGCTTCTGCAAAAAAATCAAACGAGCCGGAACAGTTATCGTTTGAAGATGTTGAAGCAGATCAGGATTTTGAAGAAGAGCAAGGTTTTGTTGAAGTTGACTCAAATGGTATTGAGAGTGAAAATAACGAAACAGAGCCTGAGCCTATTGAAATGGAGTCAGAGCCTGAAGAAGTTGTTTTTACCGACGATAATGAGCCTTCTGTTCATTTAGATAAAGATGATGACGAAGATTTGGATTATATTGATGAAGACTTTTTAAACAGTATTTAATTTCGGCTTTTGCCGTTAAATAAAAGCTATGAGGAAATTTGTTATGAAGGAATTAAACAAAAGTTATGAAGTTGTCGTTGTCGGCGGCGGTATTTCCGGTATGTGTGCTGCTATTGCTTCTGCACGCCACGGTGCAAAAACTGCGCTCGTTCAAAATCGTCCGGTGCTCGGCGGTAACGCTTCAAGTGAGATTAGAATGCATATTTGCGGTGCAGATAAGCATGCAGAGCGTGAAAATGCAAGAGAAACAGGTATTTTGGAAGAAATACTTCTTTTAAACAAAAGTCGAAATGATAAAGATAATTATTCTTGGCCGATTTTTGACTCTTGTATGTGGGAAAAATGTCGCTTTCAAGATAATCTTGACTTGTATTTAAACACAAATTTTGATAAAGTAGAGATGGACAATAAAAAAATAGTTTCTGTTTCTGCTACAAATATTAATAACGAAACAAAATATTTATTTACTGCCGATTATTTTATCGACGCTACCGGCGATGGTATGTTAGGTGCTTTAGCAGGCGCAGAATTTATGTATGGCAGAGAAGATAAATCAGCATTTTCAGAAGAAGATGCTCTTGATACCGCTGATGAATATACAATGGGTAACTCAATTATGTTTTATGCGGTTGATACAGGAAAACCAATCAAATTTGTAAAACCCGATTGGGCTTATACATATACAGAAGAAGATATGAATCATCGTCCGCACAGTGAAATAACATCAGGCTATTGGTGGATTGAGCTAGGCGGTAAAACTCTTCATACAATTTATGATGCCGAAGAGCTTAGAGATGAGCTTATGAAAACAGTTTACGGTATTTGGGATCATATAAAAAACGGCGGCGATCACGGTGCTGAAAATTATAAACTAGAGTGGGTCGGAGCTTTGCCGGGTAAGCGTGAAAGTCGCAGACTTACAGGCGACTATGTTTTAAGAGAACAAGATTTAATTACTGCTAATCCTTTTGATGATGCGGTAGCTTACGGCGGTTGGTCAATGGATTGTCATGTTATCGAAGGCTTTTTATCAAGCGGTGATGAGCCTACTAAATATATTCATTTTGATGAAGTTTATCCTATTCCTTATCGTTCGCTTTATTCAAAAAATATTGAAAACCTATTTTTAGGCGGACGAGCAATCTCGGCGTCGCATTTAGCTTTTGCTTCTACAAGAGTAATGGGCACTACCGCTGTTTGCGGTCAGGCGGTCGGCACTGCTGCCGCTATTGCCGTAAAAAAAGGAATATCGCCTAGAGAAGTCGGCAAAAACAGTATCAGAGAATTGCAACAGCTATTATTAAAAGACGACTGCTATATCCCTAATTTCAAAAACGAAGACAAAGATGACTTGTGTTTAAATGCAGAAGTTTCCGCAACCGGCGAAAAACCGGGCTTTGAAGTTAAGAATATTACAAACGGCGTTGCAAGAACTGTTAGAGATAATTCTAATTTATATTGTTCAAACGGAATTTCTAATGACGGTGAAACAGTTACAATTGACTTTAAAAAAGCGGTTGATTTAAAAGAATTACATATAAAATTTGATAGTAACTTGTCTAAAGAAATAGAAATTTCTATGAGTCAGTGGGTTTGCTCTCGTCAAGATAAATATTTGCCTACAACACTTGTAAAAGATTATTCGGTTTCACTTATTAAAGACGGAAAAGTTATAAAAACATTAGATTTTAAAGATAATATTTATAGATTTAATAAGATTAAACTTAATGATAATTGCGATACAGTAAAAATTACTTGTAAATCTACTTACGGCGACAAAAATATTAGAATTTTCGAAGTAAGAGCATATTAGATTTTAAGCCTTTTTGGTTAAAAATATATTCAAGTTTCATTGGGAGATGAAAGTTATGCCATTAAACAGTGGTAAATATGATGTTTTAATTTTGGGTTCAGGTGTTTCAGGACTTTACGCTGCACTTAATCTTGATCCTGACCTAGATATTTTGCTTGTTTCAAAAGCAGAATTAAAATTGTCTAATTCTTCATTAGCTCAAGGCGGTGTTGCTGCGGTTTTAGATGAGAAAAATGATAATTTTGATTTGCATTTTGAAGATACAATGATTGCCGGCAGACAGGCTAACGATAAACATGCAGTTAGAGTGCTTGTTGAAAACGGTCCTGACGATGTTAAAAATGTTTATAAAATGGGCGTTGATTTTGATAAAAATCCTGACGGCTCGTTGCATTTAACACTTGAAGGCGGTCATTCCCGTCACAGAATTGCTCACCATCGTGACTCGACAGGCGATGAAATGACAACCGTTTTGATTGATAAGGTTAAGGCTTTGCCTAATGTTGAAATTCGTGAAAACACTCTTTGCAGCGAAGTTTTGCATGCACCGAATGGATTTTTTGCAAATCTTTTGGTAGACGGCGAATATGTTTCGGTTTCTGCTTCTTTTGTTATCTTGGCAACAGGCGGTATTGGCAGAGTTTATAAATATACAACTAACTCGGCAATCGCCACGGGCGATGGCATTCGTTTTGCTTATGAACTCGGTGCAAAAATTAAGGACCTTGATTATATTCAGTTCCATCCAACTGCTTTTGCGGCTGATACAGGCAGAGAACGCTTTTTAATCAGTGAGGCAGTAAGGGGCGAAGGCGCTTATTTGCTTAACTGTAATAAAGAACGCTTTATGCACCGCTATGATGAGAGATTGGAGCTTGCTCCTAGGGATAAAGTTTCTCATTCTATTATGATGGAATACCGCAGAACAGGTTCTGATAAATTTTATCTTGATATTTCTCGTCTTGACAGCGAGTTTTTAAAAGCAAGATTTCCGCTTATTTACGGCAGATGTATGGAAGAAGGTATCGACCTTACAAAAGAGCCTATTCCTGTTTTCCCTTGCCACCATTATTTAATGGGCGGTATTGCGGTTGATGATAACGCATTTACAGGCATTTCTCGTCTTTATGCGGTTGGCGAATGTTCAAACACAGGCGTTCACGGAAAAAACAGATTGGCTTCAAACTCTTTGCTTGAGGCACTTGTATTTTCAAAGCGTGCGGCTAAAGAAATTAACCGTCAAATCCATGAACCGACATTTATTGCAGTTCACGGTGCACCGCCTGAAATCAAAAACGGTACTGCACCATTGCCGAAAGGAATCAGAACACAAATCAGAGATATTATGCAAAAAGCTCATTTTGTTATTCCTGATAATAATGCGGCTGAAAAAGGACTTAAAATTATTGAACAAATAAGACGCAGACTTGATAATGATATTTTTGAAAAAACACCTGATTATTGCGAGGCAAAATCACTTGCGACAGTTGCCTCAATAGTTTTGAGAGGAGCTTTAAACAGATGAGATTACCACAATTTTATGTTGATGAAATAATTAAAACCGCGATTACAGAAGATATTAACTATATTGATACTTCGGCTGATTTGGTTATTGATGAAGATGATACTACAACCGCATATTTTGAAGCTAAAGCCGACGGCGTTTTATGCGGTCTTGATATTGCTCTTCGTGTTTTTGAACTTTTAGACAATGGCTTTTCAGCTAAAGTTTATAAAAAAGACGGCGATAAGATTAAAAAAGGCGATATTATCGCTGATCTTACCGGTCATACGGTTATGCTTTTAAAAGGCGAGCGTACTGCGTTAAATCTTTTGCAACATATGTCCGGTATTGCTTCTATGACCAATAAAGCGGTTCGTTTGTGTGAAGGCACAAACGCCAGCGTTGCCGATACAAGAAAAACCTTGCCGGGACTTCGTTCTTTACAAAAATATGCCGTAACAGTCGGCGGCGGCAGAAACCACCGTTACAATTTATCAGACGCAGTTATGCTTAAAGATAACCATATTGACGCTTGCGGTTCTATTACTAAAGCGGTTGAAAAGGTTAGAGAAAAACTTGGTCATATGGTAAAAATCGAAGTTGAAACCAGAAATCTTGATGAAGTTAAAGAGGCTCTTTCAACAGGTGTTGAAGTAATTATGCTTGATAATATGGATTGCGATACAATGAAAACCGCCGTTGAAATGACTAACGGCAAAGCCCTTTTAGAAGCCAGCGGTAATATTACTGATGAAACTATCGCCGGCGTTGCTAAAACAGGCGTTGACATTATTTCAATCGGTGCGCTTACCCATTCGGTTAAAGCTTTTGATATTTCTATGAAAATTAAATAAGGAGTATATTTATGGATGTATTTTTTGAGCAGATTATAAAGAAAAAACCTAATAAAGTTCAAACAGTTTTAAAGGTTATTTTTGTTATTGTAGCTATTGTTTTAATAGCTTCGCTTCTCGTTTACGGCGTTGTTTGGATGGGTTCTTCTCCTATAGGCGGAATTATTACTTCATTTTGTTTTTTAGCTGCTTTCGGTGCAGGCTACGGTACCTTTTGGTATTTAAAACGAATGAATTTGGAGTATGAATATTCAATAACAAACGGCGATTTTGACATCGACAGAATATTAGGCAAGTCAAAAAGAGATCGAATTATTTCAACAAATTGCTCCGATTTTGAAGAGTTTGGCATTTATGATGAAAAAGCCAAAGAAAAACTTTCTCACAGAGAGTTTGATTCAAAGGTAATGGCAGCAAATTTAAAAGAAGAAGGACTTTATTACGCGGTAGTTTCTCATAAAACCGCAGGCAGAGTTTTGATTGTGATTGAGCCAAACGAAAGACTTGTTTCGGCACTCAAAAAATTTATTCCAAGGACTGTTCAAAATGATGTTTTCGGGCATTGATTTGGTGGAAATCGCTCGAATTGAAAAGGCGATGCAAAATCCACGCTTTTTAGAAAAATATTTTGGCAAAAATGAATTAAAAGAGTTTGAAAAAAAGAATTTTAAAGCTGAAAGTGTAGCGGCGGCTTTTGCCGCAAAAGAAGCTTTTTCAAAAGTTGTAAAAAGCGGACTTTCGGCTTTTTTGCTTTGTGAAGTTGAACTTTTACATGAAAACAGCGGTGCACCTTATCTTTTGCTATCGGGAAAAGCTAAGGAATTGGCAAAAGAGCTTTTGTTTACTGTTAGCATTACTCACACAAAGGAATTAGCACAGGCTATTGTTATTGGCTATACAAAGGAGTAAAAAATGATTAAATGGCTTTCAAATTTTTGGTATCATTATAAATTCAGAACAATTCTTTGTTTGTTTTTGGCGGTTGTTGTAGGCGTTAGCATTTTTGAAATAGCAACCAGAGAAAAATATGACTTAAAAGTATATCTTTATTTAAGCCAAGGCATCAGCGATGATGTTGAGTGTTCTCTTGAAGAGACTATTGAACAAATATATAAGGAAAACGGCGAAGAAAAAAATGTTCAGGTAATTAATTTTTCTTATGACCCTTATTCAAATAACGGGGATAGCAAAATGTCGTATGCTTCTGCACTTACCGGCGAAATTCAAATGAAGAAAAACTTTTTGTTTATAACTGATAGTTATCGCTTTGAAGAATTAAATGAAAACGATTCTTTTATTAATTTATTTAATAAAGAAGACTTTTTTAATAAGTATGATAATAAAGCTTTTTCTATTAAAGAAACCAATTTTGAAACAAAGTTTATTAAAAATTTAAAAGAAAACAATATTGAAGTTGAAAAAATGCCTGAATTGTTTGTGTCTTTAATAACACCGCCTGATAAAAGCTCTAAAAACTATCAAAGCTTTTTAAATGCTGAAAAATTAGCTGAATTGATAGTTGAAAATTAATTTGTTTTAAAATATGGGGGAGTATAAATGTTTTCACAAGTTAATAGTATGGGCGTTTGGGGAATTGAAGCTTATAAAGTATCAGTTGAAACAAATATTTCTACCGGGTTGCCTTGCTTTGATATAGTAGGATTGCCTGATACTTCTGTTCGTGAATCTCGTGAACGAGTTCGTTCTGCAATAAAAAACAATGGCTTTAAATTTCCTGTTTCAAGAATTATTGTAAATCTTGCACCTGCCGATATTAGAAAAGAAGGCTCTGTATATGATTTGCCTATTTTTATCGGAGTTTTATTGTCCGGCGGTGAAATTGAATGTGATGTAAGCGATTGTGCCTTTGTGGGCGAATTATCTTTAAAGGGTGAAATTCGTTCGGTAAAAGGACTTTTGCCGATGGCACTTTGTGCTAAAAAGAACGGTATTAAAAAGATTTTTGTTCCCTTTGATATCGCTGTTCAAGCAGCGGTTGTTGAAGGTATTGAAGTTTACCCTGTAAAAAATGTTTCGGAATTGATTGAACATTTAAAAGGTGAAAAACTGATTAAACCGGTTAGTACACCGGATTTTGAAAGCACTTTAGAAAATGCTTTAGCGGATAATTTGCTTGATTTTTGTGATGTTGCAGGTCAAGAGTTTGCAAAATATGCGGTTGAAATTGCTTGTGCCGGCGGTCATAATATTCTGCTTATCGGCCCGCCCGGTTCAGGTAAAAGTATGATTGCAAAAAGAATTCCTTCAATTTTACCGTCAATGACTTTTAATGAAGCTATTGAAACCAGTGAAATTCATTCGGTAGCAGGAAATTTAAGCAATGATATGCCGATTGTTGCCTGCCGTCCTTTCCGTTCACCACACCATACCGTCTCCGCACCTGCATTATCCGGCGGCGGTTCTAATCCTGCACCCGGCGAGGTATCGTTAGCTCATAACGGCGTTTTGTTTTTAGATGAGTTGCCTGAGTTTCCGAAAAAATCAATGGAAGCACTTCGTCAACCGCTTGAAGACGGGGAAATTACTATTTCCCGTGTTTCGGGTTCGGTTACATATCCTTGCAGAATAATGTTTGTTGCGGCTATGAACCCTTGCCCTTGCGGTTATTATGGTCATCCTACAAAATCTTGCACCTGCTCTGCGATTGCAGTTAAAAATTATCTTAATAAAATATCGGGTCCGCTTCTTGACAGAATTGATATTCAAATAGAAGTTCCGCCTGTTAAATATGATGAGTTGATTTCAAAAAAGAAAGGCGAATCATCAGCTGAAATCAGAAAAAGAGTTGAAAAAGCCCGAACAGTTCAACGAGAAAGATTTAAAGATGAAGGTATTTTTTGTAATGCTCAAATGAATGCGGCTCAATTAAAAAAATATTGCGCTATGACTTCAGATGCGAGCGATTATTTAAAGCTTGGCTTTGAAAGACTTTCAATGTCCGGAAGAGCTTATGACAGAATTTTAAAAGTTGCAAGAACAATTGCTGATTTAGATGAAAGCGAAAATATTTTGAAAAAGCATATAGCCGAAGCTTTTAGATTAAGAAGCTTAGATAAAAAGTATTGGAGCTAAGGTCGAATAAAGTTGATAAAATTAGCAAATTGTATATAAATTTCTTTTAAAATTAGAGAAGTTGAACAAAAATTATGTAACTGAACTATTTATTATTGAAAAAATTGTTCACCTATGATATACTTACTATGCCAAAAAAGAAAAAATTTATAGGAGGTTTCTATTTATGAAATTAATAAAAAGAGCAATTAGTATTGCGTTGGCACTTGTTATGGTAGTTAGCGTTTTAGCTATTTCTACCGTTACTTCATTTGCTGATAATAAAAAATATGATGATAACATCATTGTTTCTTATGACCAGTATATCAACGACTATTCTTACGGTACAGGCGTTACAGCTACTTGGCCAAGACAAATGACATTCAACAAAGACGGTTGGATGAGACTTATGAGCTATACTAAAGATGAAAAACCTGATGCAGACGGTAACTATAAAGACGGTTACTTTGAATATCAGTGGCAGTATCATGGTATTGTTACTCCTGATTATGATGAACAATTCCATAATGCTATGCAAGCTTCACTTGACAACGGTATGGCATTCCACCTCTATACATATGTAAAATCTGCTTCTTTAGCAATTGCTACTGCTAGCGGCGATGCTAAATATGATGATTCAATTTATGTTCAAATGCAATGCGCTTTCGTAATTAGATGGGACTCTAACTTTGACGGCGTTCTTGACTCAAAAGATGAAACAACAACAATTTCAAATACTCCTAACTCAGTAGTTAACTCTAACTATGGTTTCAGATATGTTGATACAGCTTTCTCAACTTCAATTATCGCTGAAATCATTGATTCAAACGCTATCTACAGATTAGAAGATATTATGATCTTTGCTCAACAATATCAAAACAAAGATGAGTATGGTACAAAAACAAACTCAAAAGGTCAATACTTCGGTCTTGGTAACCTTGATATAGCTGTTTCACCTTGCTATACAAAAACTCTTCCTGGTTTCAGTGATTACAATGCTGACAATATCGCAATGTTCGATGCTGCTACATTGCTCGATATGAACGGCTTCACAGAAAACATTGACGGTTTGAACACTGACGAATGGTCATGGGATGCAAGCCAAATGAAACCTGAAGAAGTTTCTAAATCAAGATATGGTCTCGGCGACTTAAAGAGAAATGAAAACAAACTTCCTCTTGATAAAAACGGAAACACTTATACTCCTGTTCCTGCAGGTTCTTTAGAGAAAAATCCTGCTAAGGTTAATGTTTCTAATGTAAAAGCTTCTAATGTTACTACTAATGCTGTAACATTGACTTGGGATGCTGACGGCGAAGCAAGCTATTATCATATCAGAGATCTTGATCATAACATCAGCATTGAGAATGTTAAAGATAAAACTTATACAATTACCGGTTTAACAGCAGGCACAACTTATAACTTTGAAGTAAGAGCTAAAAACAAAGTTGGCGTTTTCGGTCCTTATTCTTCAAAATTTAGTGTTACAACAGCAAAACCAGCAGCTCCTACAACAAATCCTGTAGTAACACCAACAGTAAAACCTGCAGCTCCAACAATGAGCACATCAGCAAAACCGACAATAAAATTAAAAGCTGCTAAAAAAGCAATCACATTAACACTTAAAAAAGCAGTAGCAAGAGCACAAGGTTATCAAATTAAATATTCATTGAAAAAGAATATGAAAAAAGCAAAAACAGTTAACCTTAAAGCAAACAAAAAATCTTTGAAGATTAAGAAATTAAAATCTAAAAAGAAATATTTCGTTAGAGCAAGAGCATATGCAACAGTAAACGGCAAAAAAGTTTACAGCAAATGGTCAAAAACTATGAGAGTAAAAGTTAAATAATTAGCTTTTCATAAAAAAATACCACCCTGTTGGGTGGTATTTTTTATTTCTTTTTCTTTGGTTTCCAGGCTACTGTTTTTGAGTCTTTAAAATAAAGCTTGCCGTTTTTGGTGTAAAAATATTTGTTTGATTTAGAAACGCTAACTTTTTTAAGTGAATTCATACCGTAAACTTCAAACATTACTGTGTTTTCATCCCAATAATTTGTGCCTTTAAAATTCTTACCAAAATGTATGTATTTTAAATTTTTACAATGTGAAAATGCACTTATCATATGAACAACCGAATCAGGTAAAATAACTTCTTTCAGCTTGTTGCAATTTTGGAATGCTTCATAGTTATAAAAACTATCTTTTTTATAATCTTCATAACCAATATCTATGCTGGTTGAATAATCACTAGGTTCACCTATAAGTTTTAATTTAGAGCCTTTTTCAAATTTAACATTCTTTAAATTACGGCAATTATAAAAAGCACCGTATTCGATAGTTTCAACTTTTTTCGGAATTGTAACGGTTTTAATTTTTGATGATGAGAATGAATATTTGCCAATAGTTGTAGTTTTACTATTGATTTTTGCTTTAGTTAATTTTGCAGGAACAGCAACCAAGGTTTTAAAGTCTTTAGAATAAAGAATGTTTTTATAAATTTTATAATTCTTATTTTTTTTGGACAGATTAATCTTTTTTAAATTTTTGCAACCAATGAAACTTGTTCCGTAAATCCTTTTAACATTTTCGCCTAAATAAACTTTAGTCAAGCTTTTGCAATTTAAAAACATACAACAGTCAATGTTTTTTAAAGTTCTAGGTAATACTAACGTTTTAAGTTTTTTGCTTTTTTCAAAAACTCCGAAACGCTCGCCTATTTCATCTCCGTAAAATGTCGCCGAGTCATAAAGCCATTTTATTGTGCTTTTCTTTGAAAAAGCGATATGCTCAATGTTGCTGTTATAAAAAGCACCGCCTTCAACCTTTTTAACAGTGTTTGGAATATTAAGTTTTTTAACCGAGCTTAAATTAAAGGCAAATCTTTTAATCCTTGTACAGTTTTTATCTATTTTAAAACTTGTAGCATTTTTATTAACATAAATAAGTGTTTTTAAATTAGCGGTATATAAGCCGTTGTCGCTTAAAACAAAGTTTTTGTTTTGATTACTTAACTCAATATAGTTTAAATTTTTGCAATCAAGAAAGTTGTTTTCACCGAGTTTGGATAAATTTTCGCCTAAATAGATTTTTGAGAGCTTTCGACAGCTTCTAAATGCTTCTTTGCCGATAGCCGTAACAGAATCGCTTAAATCAATGTTTTCAAGATTATAGCATTCATAAAAAACAAAATCATCAATAGCTTTCAGAGTTTTAGGAAGTACAACGGTCTTTAATTGACTAAACCGCCAAAATGCACCTATACCGATTTCGGTAATGCCTTCGCCGATTACAACTTTTTCAATCTTTTTGGAATATTCATCCCAATCATTGTAATTAAGCAGCTTGCAACCGCCTTCTTGCATATCAACAGAAGTTGTTAGTTTGCCTTCTCCTTCAAATGTTAAAATGTTGTTTTGCTTATCGTATTTATAGGTAATATTTTTGTTGTATTCTTCGTCTTCAAACTCGTAGGCAAATGCATTGACAAAGGTCAATGAACTTACCAAAATAAAAAGTGCCAGTGAAACAGAAATAAGTTTTTTCATATTTTTTCAACTCCTTTATTAATGTAAGCAAATTAATGCTTTTTGATTGAGTAATACAATCTTTATTATGTATCGTATTACATTTTCACATTAACATAATTTGGAACGTTTGTCAATTGACATATTACATAAATATTCTTGTGATTTCTATAGTTACAATTTTTAAAACAGCACCGCTTGACATTATGTAAAACCAAATTTCACGAGCGTGTTGAGATTTTGCGATCGGTGTTGCAATTGCTGAAATAATTATTAGCAATGCGCCTACGCAACCGACTATTGTCGGAACGCTGATTATTGAGAATATGCCGGGATCACAACTGCCGTCAATAGTGTGTTGAATGGTTTTGTCTAACCCATCTCGTGTTGCCGCAAAGCAACATATCACAAGTCCGTAAACAAGCAAGAAAAGACTGCGTAAACCCCAATGGTTTGAGTCTTTGTTTGTGATTGAGTAGGCGATAAAGCCGAATAAGCCTAAAATCATAATGGTTGTTACTGTTGTAACTGCGTTTCCAAAATAGAGTTTCATTTTTTTATACCTCGGTTCTTAAATTTATTGGTTATTGTATGTTTTGTAAAACAGTTGAACGTGATTTTTTAGAATTTTTAATGCTTCTTCTTCTTTTTCAGGTTGGCGATCGCAAATGCTGATTAGCGTTAAAACAGGCGAAACATACATTAGTGCCAATGCATTAGCGTCAGCGGTTTTTAAAACGCCGTTTTTAATTAAAACTTTAAATAGTTCTGCGTGATAGTTAACCATTTTATCAACAAAACGCTCGGTATAAAGTTTTGATAATTCAGGGCTGCGAAACTGTTCAATAGTCATCATTTTTCTAAAATTGCTCAAAGTTTCATCATGTAATGAATAGATAAAAATTTTGCTTACCTTTTCAAAAAGAGCGTCAGCGGTAATGTTGTTAAACACCGCTTGATCTTTCGGTGCGTTTTGCAAATGCACCGAAAGACTGCTTGTAAAATTGTTGTAACGCATTGCGGTTTCATTAGTTATTGCGTTAAAAATAGCTTGCTTGCTTTTAAAATGGTTGTATAATGACGGTGCTTTTATGCCGACTGCGGTAGCAATTTGCTCAACGCTTACTGCATCATATCCGTTTTTAGAGAAAAGTTTTAAAGCTTCAGATAAAATTCTCTCTTTTGTACTTTCGTTATTCATTAAAAATTCTCCTGACTAATATTCATTAGTTAAATTATAAACTAATAATCATTAGTTGTCAAGTAGCTTTTATAGAAAATAAAAATACCCATTGCTTTAAGGCTTCAAACAATGGGTACTAAAAATGTTATTTTTTCTTTGAAATTTGTTGAGTTTTATATTCTTTTTCAGGTATTACATAGCATAAAGCGTTATAGTATTCATAAGGATATTCATACTCGCCGTGTTTTGTTTTGAGTACGGTCTTTCTTGTGTCGTGTTCAACAGTTTCACTGGTAATTTCTTTTCTACTACCTACTACTGCTCCTGCTCCACCTGCAAGAATTCCGCCTATTACTGCACCACCAATATCGGAGCCACCACCAGAAACATTTGTGGAATAAGATAAAGACCCTTTTTCATCAAAGTAAAAAATATCGCTTAGTTTAAACTTTTGATATTCAGTAATAGCACCTAAATTATTGGATATGTATGTTTCGTAGCGGTGATATTTTATAACTTCGCCAAATTCAAAAAAAACAAGTGAATTATTTCTTAACCCGATATACCGCCCGTCTGATAATTGGCGCTTTTGTTTGTATTCACCGAATTCAAGATAAGCTTCATCTACTAGTTTTTGGTATTCAATCTTTTTTTCTTCTTCTTCAATATCTAATTGTTTTTGTAAATCTTCGTACTCTTTTATATGTTCTTTTTTATATTTTTCTAATTCTTTATCAACTAAAGTATTGTATTTTTTTTCAAACAAATTTATAACTAAAAGCATAAGAGCGGTTGATATAACAATTGCTATTACAACACGAAAAGTAAAATAATCAAAAAGTCGAAATAATTTTACGTTATAAAAATAGTATGGAAGTTTGTCTAAATTTTTTGTGAAGAATATCGTTCCACCTATTAAAGTAAATCCTGCACATATCAAACCAAGACCATGTTTAATCCAAAAGTATTTTTCTTTATATTTTTCTGCGGCGTTATTATAGTTATCAATGAAGGTAGGTTCTTTTGCCTCTTCTTTGTTTCCCGCTTTAATTGCCTTTAAATGCTCATTGAATTCGTCTTGATGTTCGTCTGTGTATTTATCTAATTTATTATAAACTATACTTATATATATAATTCCACATATAGTTTTAACGAGTTTAGTAAGTCCAAAAGATATAGCAATTGCTATTGCAACACGAAAAAAATTATTATCGAAAAAATTAAGTTTTTTAAAAATATTTGTGAAAAGTATCGGTCCGCCTATTAGAGTAATGACTTGTAGTAGTAGACAAAATTGGTGCTCAATCCAAAAATATTTATCTTCATACTTTTGTTTGGCAGCGTTGTATCCTTCAATATAATTATCAGTTTTCATTATATTCATATTTTCTCCTTAATAATATGTTTTAAGGAACATTTATAACAATTAGTGTTGTATCCATACTTTACATAATTTGTTCCTTTGTGTATATTATAGACGTTTTGTGTCTAAAAGTCAATAGATATTTTCTGTCTATGTTAAAATAGCAGTGGTGATAAGTAATGGAACTGACTTTTGGCAAACGAATACGAAATTTGCGAGAAGATAAGGATTTAAATCAAACCCAACTTGGTAAAGCGGTTAATATGACTCAAAGAAAAATTTCTTATATAGAAAACGGGACTTATGAGCCTAGCATTGATGATATAGTTTCTTTTTGCAGATTTTTTAATGTGTCATCGGATTATTTATTAGGAATTAAAGATGAAAAATAAAAGACAGCAATTGTTTTAATGAACAAATGCTGTCTCTTTTTATTTATGGTTTTTAATGCGTTTTAATGCACCTTTTTCAAGGCGGGATACTTGGGCTTGAGAAATGCCGATTTCGTTGGCTACTTCCATTTGGGTTTTGCCGTCAAAAAATCGTAAATTTATAATAGTCCTCTCTCGTTCGGGCAAATTTTTCATCGACTGTTTAAACAAAATTTCATCAATCCAATTTTCATCATCATTTTTATCGCCTACTTGGTCTAATACAAAAATTGTATCGCCACCGTCTGAATAAACAGGCTCATAAAGGCTTACCGGCTCAACGATTGCTTCTAATGCCAAAACAACATCTTCTTTTTTAAGGTCAAGCTCCTTTGCTATTTGCTCAATCGTCGGCTCATTGCCCAGCTTTGATGTTAGTGCTTCCTTAACCTGCATAGCCTTATAGGCTATATCTTTTAATGAACGGCTTACTCTGACAGAATTATTATCACGCAAATATCTTCTTATTTCGCCGATTATCATAGGAACTGCGTAGGTTGAAAAACGCACATCGAGTGAAGTATCAAAATTATCTATTGCCTTAATTAATCCGATACAACCGACCTGAAATAAATCATCGGGATTTTCGCCACGAGCCGAAAACCGACGAATAACCGATAAGATTAATTTTAAATTTCCTGTTATAAGCTGTTCCCTGGCTTTTTTATCGCCGTTATGTGCCTTATCTAACAACTCTCGTTTTTTTGCTTCCTTTAAAACCGGCAGTTGAGAAGTGTTTACCCCACAAATTTCTACCTTATTATTATACTGCAAAAAAATCCCTCCAGACTCTAAATTTAGTATTGTCTGAAAGTCAAAAATTTATTTGCAGTTTTTTTAGTTATTTTAGTTTAATTATTTTTAGACAAAACAATATAAAAATATGTTGAGTTTTATTAAATTATAATTTATAATAAGATTAACTTATGGTTATTGCTTGAATTATTAATTAAATTTATAGGTAGGTTGAGTTTATGGATGCTAATTTTGATTTATATCGGGTTTTTTGTGAAGTTGCACGAGAAAAAAGCCTTTCTTCCGCAGCAAAAAAATTATATGTTTCTCAATCAGCGGTAAGCCAATCAATTAAACAACTCGAAAAATCACTTGATACAAAGCTTTTTGACAGAAAATCACGAGGAGTAGAGTTAACTTCTGAAGGCAAAATTCTTTTTGAATATGCTGACGGTGCTTATACTTTGCTTGAAAATGCTCTTATAAAATTCGGAGAGCTTAAAGATTTGAAATTCGGAAATATAAAAATAGGAGCCTCAGATACTGTTTGTGCATTGCTTTTAACTAATGTTTTAAAGGATTTTCATACAAAATATCCTGAAATTAAAATACAACTTATAAACCATACAACAGGTCAGCTTTTATCAGAGCTTAAGCTAGGCAAAATTGATATGGCATTTGTTGCGTTGCCTATAAAAGAAGCCGACGGTTTGAAAATAAGAAAAATTGCTGATATTAATGACTGTTTTGTTGTTTCGGGAAAATATGCCTCGCTTGCACGCAGAACGATAAATTTAAAAGAATTAGAAAACTTCCCTGTTTTAATGCTTGATGAAAAGAGCTCTTCAAGGCATTTTTTAGATAAGTTTTTGAGCGAAAAAGGTATAAAAATCAAACCCAGCGTAGAGCTTGGCAGTATTGATTTATTGACTAGATTTGCTGAAATCGGAATCGGGGTTTCGGCAGTAATCGAACAATATGTTGAAAAGAAATTAAAAACCGGCGAGCTTGAAAAGCTTCAGCTTTCCGAGCCTATACCAAAACGTGCTATCGGACTGGTTACGCTTGAAAATGTATCTCTTTCCCCTTCATCGAAAAAGTTAATCGAGTTAATTTAGATTTACGGAAGCTTAAAAATTTAAGCTTCCGTTTTTATATCAGTATTTTAAAATGATTAAAAGCTAAAATGTTGGTTAAAATATACAAACAATAGCACAAAAATCAGGTATATAATAATCAAAAGTGAAATTTTTATAAAAAACGCTAAAAATCATTGACAAATCGGTTCTTTTGATATAAAATTATATCACTAATGTAAAAATCGGTCTTTATGTCCGAACATTAAGATTTCCAAGAAAGGAGAGAATTAAATGCCAACCTTTAACCAGTTAGTCCGTACCGGCAGACAAGTATCTGTTAAAAAATCAACAGCTCCTGCTTTAAACAAAGGATTTAACTCAAAGAAAAGCATTCCAACTGATCAGTCATCACCTCAAAAACGTGGCGTTTGTACAACTGTTAAAACAATGACACCTAAAAAACCTAACTCAGCTTTACGTAAAGTTGCCCGTGTTAGACTTTCAAACGGTATCGAAGTTTCAGCTTACATTCCTGGTATCGGTCATAACCTTCAGGAACACAGCGTTGTACTTATCCGTGGCGGTAGAGTAAAAGACTTACCTGGTGTTCGTTATCACATTATCCGTGGTACACTTGATACACAAGGTGTTGCAGGCAGAATGCAAGGCCGTTCAAAATACGGTGCAAAACGTCCTAAGAAATAATTTAATTTCGGACGCAAAAATTTAACTTGACAAAATTCTAAGTGCATATAGCAATTTTGCTATAAGGCAGTTTATATATATTATGTAATCTGCCTCGGTGCTTTACGGGAAATTTGCTCGAGTACCTAAGATATCATTATTATGAAGGAGGGAAGCGAAGTGCCAAGAAGAGGCCAGATCGCAAAGCGTGATGTTTTACCAGATCCGCTTTATAACTCAAAATTAGTAACTCGCCTTATCAACAACATTATGCTTGATGGTAAAAAAGGTGTTGCTCAAAAAATCGTTTATGGTGCTTTTGAAATCATCAACGAGAAAACAGGCAGAGAAGCTTTGGAAGTTTTTGAAGAAGCTATGGAAAATGTTATGCCTCAATTAGAGGTTAAGGCTCGTCGTGTAGGTGGTTCAACTTACCAAGTTCCTATGGAAGTTCGTCCTGAAAGAAGACAAACTTTAGGTCTTCGTTGGATTACAACTTACAGCCGTGGCCGTTCTGAAAGAACAATGAAAGAGCGTCTTGCTAACGAAATCTTGGATGCATTAAACGGCAACGGTGGTGCAGCTAAGAAACGTGAAGATACACATAAAATGGCTGAAGCTAACAAAGCTTTTGCTCATTACAGATGGTAATCGTTTAATTATTCGTTACAAACTAGATATTAAAAATATCAGACTATATCAAAGGAGAACATTATGCCAAGAAAAGTATCTCTTGAAAAAACAAGAAATATTGGTATTATGGCACACATTGATGCAGGTAAAACAACAACTACCGAGCGTATTTTGTTTTACACCGGTGTAAACCACAAAATCGGTGAAACACATGACGGTGCTGCAACAATGGACTGGATGGAACAAGAGCAGGAAAGAGGTATTACAATTACTTCTGCTGCTACAACTTGTTTCTGGAAAAACCATAGAATCAATATCATTGATACCCCGGGCCACGTTGACTTTACTGTTGAAGTTCAGCGTTCGCTCCGTGTACTTGATGGCTCTGTAACAGTTCTTTGTGCAAAGGGCGGCGTTGAGCCACAGTCTGAAACCGTTTGGCGTCAGGCTGACGAGTACAATGTACCTAGAATGATTTTCGTTAACAAAATGGACATCATGGGTGCAGATTTTTATCATGTTTTAGACATGATTAAAGAGCGTTTTAATTGCAACGCAGTGCCAATTCAGTTGCCTATCGGCTCTGAAGACACTTTCAAAGGTATTATCGACCTTGTTGAAAATCATGCAATTATTTATATCAACCCTGATAAAGAAAAGGGCTTGAAATTTGAAATTCAGGATATTCCTGAAGATATGAAAGAGAAAGCTGCTGAATACAGAACTAATCTTGTTGAGCATATCGTTGAGCAGGATGAAGCTCTTATGGAGAAATACTTCGAAGAGGGCGAAGATGCTATCACAGTTGACGAAATGAAGAAGATTATTCGTTCTTCAACAATCGCAGGTAACATGGTTCCTGTTTGCTGCGGTACTGCTTACCGTAACATGGGCGTTCAGCCACTTCTCGACGCTATCGTTGACTTTATGCCGGCTCCAACCGACGTAGAATCAATTAAAGGCGTTAACCCTGATACTGATGAAGAAGAATTCAGACATTCATCTGATGATGAGCCGTTTGCTGCTCTTGCTTTCAAGATTGCAACTGACCCATTCGTAGGTAAAATCTGCTTCTTCCGTGTATACTCAGGTACTGTAGATGCCGGTTCAGGCGTTTACAACTCAGTTAAAGATAAGAAGGAAAGACTCGGCCGTATCTTACAGATGCACGCTAACCACAGAGAAGATATTGAAACTTGTTATGCTGGTGATATCGCTGCTGCAGTTGGTCTTAAAAATACAACTACCGGTGATACTCTTTGCGACGAGAAAAATCCTATCATTCTCGAGTCTATGAACTTCCCAGAACCTGTTATCCGTGTTGCTATCGAGCCTAAAACTAAGGCCGGTCAGGAAAAAATGGGTATCGCTTTGGCTAAACTTGCTGAAGAAGATCCTACTTTCCGTTGCTACACTGATGAAGAAACAGGTCAGACAATTATCGCCGGTATGGGTGAGCTTCACCTTGAAATCATCGTTGACAGACTTCTTCGTGAATTCAAAGTTGAAGCTAACGTAGGTAAACCTCAGGTTGCTTACAAAGAAACAATCCGTAAAGCTGCTGACGTTGATGAAAAATATGCTCGTCAGTCTGGTGGTAAAGGTCAATACGGTCATGTTAAGATTAAAGTTGAGCCAAACGAAACAGGTAAAGGTTACGAATTTATCAACAACATCGTTGGTGGTGCTATTCCTAAGGAATACATCCCTGCTGTTGACGCAGGTATCCAAGGCGCTATGCAGTCAGGTGTACTTGCAGGTTACAATGTAGTTGATGTTAAAGTTACTCTTTATGATGGTTCTTACCATGAAGTTGACTCTTCTGAAATGGCATTTAAGATTGCCGGTTCTATGGCATTCAAGACAGCTTGTAAACAGGGCGATCCTGTTCTTCTTGAGCCTATCATGAAAGTTACTGTTATCGTTCCTGAAGAATATATGGGCGATGTTATCGGTGACTTGAACTCTCGTCGTGGCGAGATTCAAGGCTTCGAGGACAGAAGCGGTGTTAAACAAATTAACGCTCGTGTTCCTCTCGGTGATATGTTCGGTTATGCTACCGACCTTCGTTCAAAAACACAGGGCCGTGGCCAGTATGTAATGGAACCGGATGGCTATAAAGAAGTTCCAAAATCTATTGCAGAAAAGATTATGACTGCAAGAAATAAAGACAACTAATTTTTTAAAAAAATACTTGATATTTTAACATTATTTTGTTAGAATAAAAAGAGCAATAGCTTGTATATATTTAAAAAACTAACTATTATTTAAGGGAGGTCATTTAAAATGGCTAAAGAAAAGTTTGAAAGAAATAAACCGCATGTTAACATCGGTACAATCGGTCACGTTGACCATGGTAAAACAACACTTACTGCTGCTATTACAAAAGTTCTTGCTATGCAAGGCGGCGCACAATTTGAAGATTACGCTGATATCGATAAAGCTCCTGAAGAGAGAGAACGTGGTATCACAATTAACACAGCTCACGTAGAGTATGAGACAGCTAACCGTCACTACGCTCACGTTGACTGCCCAGGCCATGCTGACTATGTTAAAAACATGATCACTGGTGCTGCTCAGATGGACGGTGCTATCCTCGTTATCGCTGCTTCTGACGGTCCTATGGCTCAAACAAAAGAACACCTTCTTCTTGCTCGTCAGGTTGGCGTGCCAAAGATCGTTGTTTTCCTTAACAAATGTGACCAAGTAGACGATCCTGAACTTCTCGAACTCGTTGAAATGGAAGTTCGTGAAACTCTTGATAGCTATGAATTTGATGGTGACAACACACCAATCATCAAAGGTTCTGCTTTGAAAGCTCTCGAATGCACATCAAACGATCCTTCAGCTCCAGAATATGCTTGTATTCTTGAACTCATGGATGCTGTTGATAACTACATTCCAACTCCTGACCGTAAAGCTGACCAACCATTCCTTATGCCTATCGAAGATACTATGACTATTTCTGGTCGTGGTACTGTTGTTACAGGTAGAGTTGAACGTGGTGTTCTTAATGCTGGTGACGAAGTTGAAATTCTTGGTCTTACAGAAGAGAGAAGAAAAGTTGTTGTTACTTCTATGGAAATGTTCCGTAAAACTCTTGATTACTGTGAGGCTGGTGACAACGTTGGTGCTCTTCTCCGTGGTGTATCTCGTGAAGAAGTACAACGTGGACAGGTTCTTGCTGCTCCTGGCACAATTCACCCACACACAAAATTCCATGGTCAAGTTTATGTATTGAGCAAAGACGAGGGTGGTCGTCACACTCCTTTCTTCAATAACTACAGACCACAGTTCTACTTCAGAACAACTGACGTAACCGGTGTTATCACTCTTCCAGAAGGTACAGAAATGTGCATGCCTGGCGATAACGTAGAAATGGACGTTGAACTTATCACTCCAATCGCTATCGAAGAAGGTCTTCGTTTCGCTATCCGTGAAGGTGGTAGAACAGTAGGTTCAGGCGTTGTTACTGCTGTAAATAGCTAATTGATTTATAGTTTTAAATAACACCTAAATTTATTTAAAATTAAAAGCACTAACCGATTTTGGTTAGTGCTTTTTTGTAATAATAAAGTAAAAAGGGATTTCACAATTAAAACTTGCTATGAATTTATCTACAAATCAAAATACTATTAGCAGATATGAAACATCTAAAAGAGAAAAAGATTATAAAACTTTAATAAAAATTGCTGATTATTTTAATGTGTCAATTGATTACCTTTTAGAAAGAACAGAAAATAAATCAATGAATAAGTAAAAATAAACAATAAAAAAGGGATTGAATTATAATTCAATCCCTTTTAATATTAAATTAAATTGTTTATCGCTCTTCTCTAAAGTAAGAAAGACCAAGCGACTGTGGAGGTTGATTTTCACGCTTTTTACGCATGCTGATGATAATCAAAACGATTATTGTAACTACATAAGGAAGCATTTTGAAAATCTCTTGCATACTAACGCCAAGACTTTGAATATAGTTATGAATTATAAACAATCCACCAAATAAAATCGAACCTAAAATACTCATATTCGGTTTCCACATTGCGAAAATTACAAGTGCAATAGCAAGCCAACCACGATCGCCGAAACCATCATTTGACCATACGCCGCAAGCGTAATCCATAACATAATAAAGTCCACCAAGGCCAGCAATAACGCTGCCAACGCAAGTTGACATATATTTATATTTACTAACGCTTATGCCGGCTGCATCTGCAGTTGCAGGATTTTCGCCTACTGCACGAAGATGAAGACCGGAGCGAGTGCGGTTAAAGTAAAATGAAGTGGCAAGTGCAATAATTATTGAAAGATAAGCTAAAAAGCTATAAGATAAGAAAATCTGTCCGAACCAGCCTAAATCATCAGCAAACGGCAATGTTTTCTTAAAGCAATTGCTTGTTGCAGTAAGAGCAATTGATGGCATATCACTGCCTGTAAGTTTTATAAGTGAGCCGCCGAAGAAGTTACCGATACCAACACCGAATGTTGTAATAGCAAGACCGGTTACATTTTGGTTAGCACGAAGTGTAACAGTTAACAAGCAGTAGATAAGTCCCATAATAAATGAGCCTAAAATTGAGCTTAAAAGCGGAATAATTACTGCTAAAAACGGATTAATATTAGCAGTATCAGAAAGGGACTGTTCATAAATAAATGAACCGATAACACCGGATATACCGCCAACATACATAATTCCCGGAATACCAAGGTTTAAGTTACCTGATTTTTCAGTAATGATTTCACCGGTTGAACCAAAAAGAAGCGGAATACCTTGAACAACCGCACGTTGAATAAATGCTGCTATCATTATTTAACCTCCTTTTGTTTCTCACGGAATTTAAGAGTATAGTTTATAAAGAATTCACTACCGATAATAAAGAATATAATGATACCTGTAATGATTTCTGAGAATGAATCATTAAGATCATAAATTGTTGAAATTTCGATAGCACCTTTCTCCAAAAATACAAGCAAGAACGATGTTAAAATCATATAGAATGGATTGAATTTAGCAAGCCATGAAACCATGATTGCAGTAAATCCACGACCGGCTGCCGTATCACGAGTGATAGTGTGGTCGGTACCTGAAACAAGTAAGAAACCTGCGATACCGCAAACAGCACCTGATAAGAAAAGCGTTCTGACAATAACCTTTTTAACATTAATACCGATGTATCTTGCGGTATTTTCACTTTCGCCTACAACAGAAATTTCATATCCTTGTTTGCTGTATTTTAAGTATAAATACATACAAATTGTAAGTACTGCAACGATAATGATATTTAAAAGGTAATCATGCTCGCCGATAGCAGGTAACCAACCGGCTTCTGTATCATTATTAATAACGCCGATTTGACCTGAACCCTTTGGAACTGACCATTCATAAGTGAAATAAGAAACTAACTGAATAGCTATATAGTTCATCATAAGGGTAAATAAAGTTTCGTTTGTATTCCATTTTGCTCTGAAAACAGCAGGAATAACTGCCCAAATAGCACCTGCAAGAATACTTGAAACTATCATCATCGGGAATAAAAGAAACGAAGGAACGCTGTTACCGAATAAAATCATACAAGCAGCAGTTGCAAGACCGCCGACTAAAACTTGTCCCTCGGCACCGATATTCCAAAATTTCATTTTAAAAGCAGGAGTTACAGCAAGTGAAACACAAAGCAACATTGCGGTGCTTTGAAGCAAACCCCATATTCTTCTTTCGGTACCGACAGCACCATCAATCATTGTACCGTAAACGCTTAACGGATTTTCTCCGGTAAGCAAAACAGTAACTATCGCACTGACAATAAGTGCAAAAACAACAGCAATAATTCTTATTGTCCAAGATTTCCACATTGGTATAGCAGGACGCTTTGTAATATGGAAAAGCGGTTCTTTATGTTGCTTTTCTACTTTACTCATTTGCTTCACCTCCGTCAGATTTTGTCATTAACAGACCGATTTCTTCTTTAGTAGCTTTTCTGCCATCAACTATTCCGGTAACTTTACCTGAGCCGATAACCATAATTCTGTCACAAAGCTCTAATAATACATCAAGGTCTTCACCGACAAAAATAACAGCAACGCCGTTTTGTTTTTGTTGGTTTAAAAGGTTATAAATAAGGTATGAAGAGTTAATATCAAGTCCACGAACAGGATAAGCTGCCATTAAAACAGTAGGAGAAGAAGCAATTTCACGTCCAACCAAAACTTTTTGAACATTACCGCCTGAAAGACGGCGAACAGGTGTATTGGCATTTGGAGTAACAACTTCAAGATCTTCAATTATTTTTTCAGCTAAACTTCTAGGCTTTTTACGAGATAAAAACATAGATTTACCTTTGCGGTAGCTACGAAGCATCATATTATCAACGATATCCATATTACCTACAAGGCCCATACCAAGACGGTCTTCAGGAACAAATGACAAACGAACACCGAGTTCACGAATTTGCATAGGTGTTTTATCACGAAGATTATCGGTTTCGCCTGTTTTAGGATTGTTGTATAAAATTTCTCCGTCTTCAAGATGTTGCAATCCGGCGATCGCCTCTAAAAGCTCACGCTGACCGCTGCCTGCGATACCGGCAATACCTAAAATTTCGCCTGCTTTAGCGGTAAATGAAATGTTATCTAAAAGTTTAATTCCTTCACGGTTTACACAATTAATATTATTAACAACCAAACGATCAGTAGGATTTTTAGGCTCGCTTCTGTCTATATTAAGGCTGACCTTTTTACCAACCATCATTTCAGTAAGCTCTGCTTCATTGGTCTTTGCTGTTTCAACTGTTCCGATATATTCGCCTTTTCTGAGAACGGCTACTTTATCAGAAAGCGACAAAACTTCATGTAGTTTATGAGTGATAATAATAATTGATTTGCCGTCATCACGCATTCTGCGAAGAATTGCAAATAAATTTTTTGTTTCTTGCGGAGTAAGAACGGCGGTAGGCTCGTCCAAAATTAAAATATCAGCTCCACGGTATAAAACTTTTATAATTTCAACGGTTTGTTTTTCTGAAACTGACATTTCATAAACCTTTTTATTAGGATCAATTTCAAAACCGTATTGTTCGCTGATTTCTTTTATTTTTTTAGCTGAACGCTTAATATTATAGCCCTCATTTTCATTAAGACCAAGAACAATGTTCTCAGCGGCAGAAAATACATCAACAAGCTTAAAATGTTGATGGATCATACCGATTTTATAATTAAAAGCGTCTTTTGGCGAACGGATAACAACCTCTTCACCGTCAATAAAAATTTGACCGTGATCAGGAAAATAAATACCTGAAATCATATTCATAAGAGTTGTTTTACCGCTGCCGTTTTCACCTAAAATTGATAATATTTCGCCACGATTAACAGATAAATTTACATCTTTATTTGCAACGATACTACCAAAAGTTTTAGTGATATTTTTAAGTTCAATAGCAACTTTTGAGCCCACTTTTTTTCCTCCTGTTTTTAATCTTGAAAAAATGATTAAATCAACAATTTAATCCCTTTTTTAAGACTAAAATAATGTTTTTATAAAACACTTTAGGCGGGGTATTAAGTGCCCCGCCTTAAAGTTATTTTATAGATAAATTAGAACTTTTCGTTCAAAAGTTTAATGCCGTCGATTTTAAGATCAAAGTAAGGAGCTGAACGGAAAGTAGATTCTGCGAAGTAACCATCTTTGATTACAACAGTATCAGGTGTGTATTTTTCATCTGTATCAACATCAGCTTTGTGGTCGTCAGCAACTTTTTTGCCATCAACTGTGAATGTGCTTAAATCAAATACATGAAGTGTACCTGCTTTAAATTCTTCTTCAGCTTTTTCGATAGCTTCTTTAGTGCCTTTAGCAGCAACTTTTTCGTTGATGTCTGTTAATTCAACTGAACCTTCTGAAATACCTTTGCACCAGTCAGTATCAATTTCTTTACCGTCTTTAACGCATTTAATCATATACTCGAAGTATGGTTCCCAGTTAATTCTTGAAGAAACGATAAATGTGTTAGGGCAAGCTGAGATTGTGCTGCCGTTGTAAGAAATGTTTGGAACACCGGCTGTTTCACAAGCTGTAGGAGCACCCATTGAGTCAGCGTGCTGGCTGATAAGTTTACATTTGTTGCTGATGAGTTTGTTAGCAGCTTCTTTTTCAGCTGTTTCATCATACCAGCTACCTGTAAATTGAACTTCCATTGTAGCAGTAGGGCAAACGCTTCTTGCGCCAAGGAAGAATGAAGTGTAACCTGAAATAACTTCTGCGTAAGTATAAGCACCTACATAACCGATTTTAGCTTCGTCTTTAGTAAACTCGCCTTTATCAATCATTTCGTTAAGTTTCATACCGGCAGCGATACCTGCAAGGTATCTACCTTCGTAGATTGAAGCAAAAGCATTGTGGAAGTTTTTAAGACCGGCTGTGTGAGCAGTTGTACCTGTTGCGTGGCAGAACTGAACATCAGTATATTTTTTAGCAGCTTGTGCAATATACTGTTCATGACCGAAACTATCAGCGAAAATTACATCGCAACCACGGTCAGCAAGGTCAGCAGCAGCTTCATAACATTCATTGCTTTCAGGAATGTTTGTTTTAGCAACATACTCTACGCCCATTTTTTCGCAAGCAGCTTTAGCGCCTGTGATAAAGTTTTTGTCATAAGTTGAGTTTTCATCGTGAAGATAAATAAAACCAACTTTTAACTTTTTAGCGTCGTTTGAGTCGTCTTTTTTTGATTCTTTAGTTCCGCAAGCGATAAGGCTGGTAGCCATAACGAGAGCGAGAACAACGGCAAATAACTTTTTCATTTTTGAATGTCCTCCCATGATGGAAAATTAAATTTTGTATAAGATTTTTATACCTTACCTATATATTATAAAAACTTAAGCGAAATAAGTCAATAAATGAAACTGTAAAATTATAAACAACAATTTAGTAATAATTTGTTCATAATTAACAAGTGTATAAAAATGGCGTGGATTTTAAAGAAAAAATCACCTGTGTTTAGGGCAGAAATTATAGGTTTTAATGAAAAACAGTATAATATGTTGAATTGTTATTTTGTATATACTGTATAATTTTCATAAAAAATAAAAAACCGCCTGAAACAGACGGTTTTTTAAAATCAATAATTTAAAAATTATCAAAACGACAAAGCTCTTTTAAATTAAACAGCTCTGTCAACCTTTCCCGAACGCAAGCAACGGGTGCAGGCGTATACTCTCTTAGGAGTACCATTTACAACAGCCTTTACTCTTTTAACATTCGGTTTCCAAGTTCTGTTAGATCTTCTGTGTGAGTGGGAAACCTTAATACCGAAGGTTACCGACTTTCCGCAGTAATCGCATTTTGCCATGACTGCACCTCCTTAAAATATTTCAATAAGATATAGCAACAACCATTTTAGCAGAAAAAACTATAAAAATCAAGTCTTTTTTCAAAAAAAATTGATTTTACGCAAAAAAAGTGCGTAAAACCACTTGACATTCTACTTAAATTATTATATAATTGTAAACTGCACATAATGGGTAAATTGTCCTATTGCGCTTAATTGTTATATGTATTATAGCAGAGTTTTTTCAAAAAATCAAGTGTAATATTTGAACATTTACCAGATTTGAGATTTTTGCAGTCTATAGACAATAAAAGGAGTGAAAAAGCCTATGGTTAATGTGAAACCGGTAAAGCTTGGTAAAAACACGAGAATGAGTTTTCAGAAGATTAATGAAGTTCTGGAAATGCCTAATTTGATTGAAATTCAGAAAAACTCATATCAATGGTTTTTGGATGAAGGTTTAAAGGAAGTATTTAGAGATGTTGCTTCTATTACCGATCATAACGATAATCTGGTTTTAAGTTTCACAGGCTATCGTATTGATGATGAGCCTAAATACAGTATCGCTGAGTGTAAAGAAAGAGATACAACTTACGCAGCTCCACTTCGCGTAAACGCTCAACTTCTTAATAAGGAGACAGGCGAAATCAAAGAGAGCGAAATCTATATGGGCGATTTTCCGCTTATGACAGATGCCGGTACATTTATTATAAATGGTGCTGAGCGTGTTATCGTTTCTCAGTTGGTTCGTTCACCGGGTGTTTACTTCTCTTTAGAAGTTGATAAAACAGGTAAAGAACTCTTTAATTCTACAATTATTCCAAACCGTGGCGCTTGGATTGAATACGAAACCGATCATAATGATATTATGTATGTTCGTATTGATAAAAACAGAAAGTTGCCTATGACAACTTTTGCAAGAAGTTTGGGTCTTGCTTCAAATGTTGAAATTCTTGATGTACTCGGTGAGTCTGACAGACTTTTCTCAACACTTGAAAAAGATACTACTGATAATGTTGAAGATGCTCTTTTGGAAGTTTACAAAAAACTTCGTCCGGGCGAACCGTTTACAGTTGACGGTGCTCAGACTCATCTTCATAATTTGCTTTTTGATCCAAGAAGATACGATTTATCCCGAGTAGGCAGACATAAATATAATAAGAAATTAGCCATTGCTCATCGTCTTATCGGCAGAAAACTTTCTCGTCCTGTTTGCGATCCTGCTTCAGGTGAAATTGTTGCAGAGCCTGATGAAATTTTAACTCGTGAAAAAGCTGAATACATTGAAAAAATCGGTGTTAAAGAAGCTTTTGTTACAGTTGAATATGAAGGCGAAACTGTTGAAAGAAAAATTCTTTCAAACGGTATGGTTGACGCTAAAGACTTTGTTGATTTTGATGTTACCGAGTGTGGCATTAATGAAAAAGTTTGCTACAATGTTTTGATGGAAATCCTTGAAGAAAACAAAACAGAAGACGATATCAAAGAAGCTTTTGAAACTCGTCATGCAGAGCTTATTCCTAATAATGTTACTTTAGATGATATTTTTGCTTCTATGAACTATATTTGCGGTTTACCTGCAGGTATCGGTGTTGTTGATGATATCGACCACTTAGGCAACCGTAGAATTCGTTCGGTAGGCGAGCTTTTACAAAACCAGTTTAGAATCGGTTTTGCAAGAATGGAAAGAGTTATTCGTGAAAAAATGGCTCTTCAAACTCAAGAGTCTGAACAAATTGTTCCGCAAACTCTTATTAATATTCGTCCGGTTGTTGCCGCTATCCGTGAATTCTTTGGTTCTTCACCATTGTCACAGTTCATGGATCAGATCAACCCACTTGCAGAACTTACTCATAAAAGAAGACTTTCAGCTCTCGGTCCCGGCGGTTTGTCAAGAGATCGTGCCGGATTCGAGGTTCGTGACGTTCACTACACCCACTATGGCAGAATGTGTTCTATCGAGACTCCTGAAGGTCCTAACATCGGTCTTATCTCTCACCTTGCTACTTTTGCTAAAATCAATGAATATGGTTTTATCGAAGCTCCTTATCGTAAGGTTGATAAAGAAACAGGCATTGTAACCGACGAAGTTGTTTACATGGCTGCCGATGAAGAAGACGAATTTATCATTGCTCAGGCGAATGAACCGCTTGACGAAGACGGAAGATTTAAAAGAAGAATTATCAACTGCCGTCACAGAGATGAATTTTTGGAAATTGAGAATACATTCGCTGATTATATGGATGTTTCTCCTAGAATGATCGTATCAGTTGCTACTGCTATGATTCCGTTCCTTGAAAATGATGACGCAAACCGTGCGCTCATGGGTTCAAACATGCAACGTCAGGCTGTGCCGCTTCTTACTACCGAGTCACCTATCGTAGGTACAGGTATGGAATATAAAGCTGCTGTTGACTCAGGTGTTACTGTTATTTGTCGTCGTTCAGGTACTGTTACAAAGGTTTCAGCAGGTCATGTTGAAGTTGTTGCAGACGAAGACGGAACTACAGATAATTATGAGCTTATTCGCTTTACTCGTTCTAACCAAGGTTCTTGTGTAAACCAAAAACCTATTGTTGAAGAAGGCGAGCATATCGAAAAAGGCGAAGTTTTAGCAGACGGTCCTGCTACTCAAAACGGTGAAATCGCTCTCGGTAAGAATATGCTTATCGGCTTTATGACCTGGGAAGGTTATAACTACGAGGATGCTGTTTTGCTTAACGAAAGATTAGTTAAAGAAGATGTATTTACATCTATTCATATTGAAGAATACGAAACAGAAGCCAGAGATACTAAACTCGGACCTGAAGAAATCACTCGTGATATTCCAAACGTCGGCGAAGACGCTTTGAAAGATCTTGATGAGCGTGGTATTATCCGTGTTGGTGCTGAAGTTCGTTCAGGCGATATTCTTGTCGGTAAGGTTACTCCAAAAGGTGAAACAGAGCTTACTGCTGAAGAAAGATTGCTTCGTGCTATCTTCGGTGAAAAGGCCAGAGAAGTTCGTGATACTTCACTTCGTGTTCCTCACGGTGAATACGGCACAATCGTTGATGTAAAAGTATTCACAAGAGAAAATTCAAGCGAGCTTAACCCTGGTATTAATATGGTTGTTCGTTGCTATATCGCTCAAAAGAGAAAAATCTCTGTCGGCGATAAAATGGCAGGTCGTCATGGTAACAAGGGTGTCGTTTCTCGTATCTTACCACAGGAAGATATGCCATTCTTACCTGATGGTACTCCGCTTGATATCGTTCTTAACCCACTCGGCGTACCTTCTCGTATGAACATCGGTCAGGTACTTGAAGTTCATCTCGGTTATGCTGCTAAAGCACTTGGCTGGAAGGTTTGCACAAGAGTATTTGACGGTGCTCACGAGTCTGATATTCGTGAATGCTTGAAAATGGCAGGTTATGCTGAAGACGGTAAAACCCAACTTTACGACGGTAGAACAGGTTTACCTTTCGACAACAGAGTAACAGTTGGTTATATGTATTATCTTAAACTCCATCACCTTGTTGACGATAAGATTCACGCTCGTTCAACAGGTCCTTACTCACTCGTTACACAACAGCCTCTCGGTGGTAAAGCACAGTTTGGCGGTCAGCGTTTCGGTGAAATGGAGGTTTGGGCTCTCGAAGCTTACGGTGCCGCTTATACACTTCAAGAGATTTTGACAGTAAAATCTGACGATGTTGTAGGCCGTGTTAAAACTTATGAGTCTATTGTTAAAGGTAATAACATTCCTAAACCTGGCATTCCTGAGTCATTCAAGGTACTTATCAAAGAGCTTCAGTCTTTAGCACTTGATATTAAAGTTCTTGATAAAGATAATAATGAGATTGATATTAAACAATCTTTTGAAGACGATGATGATATGATCATTGCACCTAAGAATGAACAGCCTGCTGAGGAAGATCCAAATGCAGTAATGGTTGCTGATGATTTAAGCGGTTTTGGTCTTGAAGACGAAAACGGCGACGCAATCGAAGAAGATATGTTTGATGATGCTTCAGATTTTGAAGATGATGAAGTTTTCACAGACGAAGTAAATGATACAGAAGGAGAATAATATGCAGAATACAGATTTTGAAAAAATTCGCATTGGTCTTGCATCTCCTGAACAAATCAGAGCATGGTCATACGGCGAGGTTAAAAAACCTGAAACCATTAACTACCGTACATTGAAACCTGAAAGAGACGGTCTTTTCTGTGAAAGAATTTTCGGACCACAAAAAGACTGGGAGTGTCATTGCGGTAAATATAAAAGAATTCGTTATAAAGGCAAAGTTTGTGAACGTTGCGGCGTTGAAATTACAAGAAGTAAAGTTCGCCGTGAGAGAATGGGCTCTATTGAGCTTGCTGCTCCTGTTTCACATATTTGGTACTTTAAAACTATTCCTTCGAGAATGGGTCTTGTTCTTGATATGTCTCCTAGAGATCTTGAACAAGTTCTCTACTTCTCAAAATATGTAGTAGTAGATCCCGGTAATACTCCGCTTGCTAAGCTTCAGTTGTTATCTGAACGTCAGTATATGGAGTGGTACGAAAAATATGAAGATGATTTTGTAGCTGAAATGGGTGCTGAAGCAATTAAAAAATTGCTTTCAGAAATCGACCTTGAAAAATTGTCTGCTGAACTTAAAGCAGAAATGGAAGAAGCTACAGGTCAAAAGAAAATCAGAATCGGTAAAAGACTTGAAGTTGTTGAGTCATTCCGTTTATCAGGCAACCGTCCTGAATGGATGATTCTTGATGTTCTTCCTGTTATTCCGCCTGATATTCGTCCTATGGTTCAACTTGACGGTGGCAGATTTGCTACTTCTGACTTGAATGACCTTTACAGAAGAGTTATCAACCGTAACAATCGTTTGGCTCGTCTTCTTGAGCTTGGTGCTCCTAGCATTATTGTCAGAAACGAAAAAAGAATGTTACAAGAAGCTGTTGACGCTCTTATTGATAACGGTCGTCGTGGCAGAGCCGTTACAGGCCCTAATAACAGAGCGTTAAAATCGCTTTCTGATATGCTTAAAGGTAAACAAGGCCGTTTCCGTCAAAACTTGCTCGGTAAACGTGTTGACTATTCAGGTCGTTCGGTTATCGTTGTTGGTCCTGAACTTAAAATTTATCAGTGCGGTCTTCCTAAAGAGATGGCACTTGAGTTGTTCAAACCATTCGTTATGAAACGCCTTGTTGAGAAAAATGTTGCCAGCAACATTAAATCAGCAAGAAAAATGTTAGAGCGTGTTCGTCCGGAAGTTTGGGACGCTTTAGCAGTTGTAATTAAAGACCACCCTGTATTCCTTAACCGTGCGCCAACACTTCACCGTCTTGGTATTCAGGCATTCGAGCCTGTTTTGGTTGAGGGTAGAGCTATTAAACTTCACCCACTCGTTTGTACAGCGTTCAACGCCGACTTCGATGGTGACCAGATGGCTGTTCACGTTCCTCTTTCAGCAGAGGCTCAGGCAGAGGCCAGAATTTTGATGCTCGCTGCTAATAACTTGCTTAAACCGTCAGACGGTAAGCCTGTTGCAGTACCTACACAGGATATGGTTCTTGGTTCTTACTACCTTACTCTTGTTCGACCTGATGAAAAAGGTGCAGGCAAGGTATTTAGAAACAAAGAAGAAGCTATTATGGCTTATGAAACCGATGCTGTTGGACTTCACGCTCCTATTAAAGTAAGAGTAACCGGTGAATGGAACGGCGAAAAAATCACTAGAATTATCGACGCTACAGTTGGTTATCTTATCTTTAATGAGTCTATTCCACAGAATTTAGGCTTTACAGATCGTACTGAAGGTCATGAATTAGATCTTGAAATCCACTTCACTAAGAATGAAGACGGAACTTATAAAGCTAATAAAGCAGGCAAAAAGCTTCTCGGTCAAATTATTGACGCTTGTATTAGAGTTAACGGCACATCTGTTACTGCTGAAGTTCTTGATAAAATTAAAGCTACAGGTTATAAATATTCTACTAAGAGTGCTATCACAATTGCGGTTTCTGATGCAGTTATTCCGCCTATTAAGGCTCAGAAAATTGCTGAAGCTGAAGAACAGGTTGATAAAATCAATAAAATGTTCCGTCGTGGTATGTTCTCTTCCAGTGAAAAATCTAAAAAGGTTCAAGAGATTTGGGAAGAAACAGTTAACGATGTTTCTGCCGCTCTTACTGAAAACTTACAAGAATACAACCCAATCAATATGATGGTTGATTCAGGTGCCCGTGGTTCTGTCAGCCAGATTAGACAGCTTGCAGGTATGCGTGGTCTTATCGCTAATACATCAGGTAAGATTATCGAGGTTCCTATTCGTTCTAACTACCGTGAAGGTCTTAATGTACAAGAGTACTTTATTTCTTCTCGTGGTGCACGTAAAGGTCTTGCCGATACAGCGCTTAGAACTGCTGACTCCGGTTACCTTACCCGTCGTCTTGTTGATATTTCACAAGATGTTATTATCTGTGAAGATGATTGTAACTCTGATGAAGGCTTGTTAGTTTACGGTATCTACGAAGGCAAACAGCTTATCGAGCCACTTGCTGATCGTCTTATCGGTCGTTACCTTAAAGATCCTGTATTCCATCCTGAAACAGGCGAGCTTTTGATGGGTACTGACGATATGATTACCTATGATGACGCTAAACGCATTGTTGATGCAGGCGTTAAAGAATGTGTAATCCGTTCTATCATTACTTGTAAAGCTAAAAAAGGTATTTGTAAAAAATGTTATGGTTCTAACCTTGCAACAGGTACTTCTGTTACTGTTGGTGAAGCTGTTGGTATCGTAGCTGCTCAATCAATCGGTGAGCCTGGTACACAGCTTACAATGCGTACTTTCCATACCGGTGGTATCGCATCAAGCGAAGATATTACACAAGGTCTTCCTCGTGTCGAAGAGCTTTTCGAAGCAAGAAGACCAAAACACTCTGCTTTCCTTACAGAAATCGCAGGTGTTGTTAGAATTGAAACTGTTAAAAAGAATAAGGAAATCGTTGTTACTGATACACAAGGTACAGACGAAAAGAGATACTCAATTCCTTATGACTATCGTATTTTGGTTGACGATGGCGATGTTGTTGAAAAAGGTCAGCAAATTACAGACGGTGTTATTTATCCACAAGATGTATTAGCTATCCTCGGTGCTCACGCTGTTCAAAACTATATTATCGAACAGGTTCAATCTGTTTACCGTTTACAAGGTGTTGATATCAACGATAAGCATATCGAGGTTATCGTTCGTCAAATGATGAGAAAGATTCGTGTGCTTGACAATGGTTCAACAACAATGATTCCTAGTACAATGGTTGAGCGTGGTACTTTCTACTCTGAATATAACGATATTAAAGCAAGAATTGACGCAGGCGAAGAAGGTCTTACCCTTCCTGTCGGCGAAGCTACCTTGCTTGGTATTACTAAAGCTTCTCTTGCTACTGATTCATTCTTATCAGCTGCTTCATTCCAGGAAACAACTCGTGTTCTTACTGAAGCCGCTATTAAGGGTAAAGAAGATGAATTGTTCGGTCTTAAAGAGAATGTTATTATCGGTAACCTTATTCCTGCAGGTACAGGTATGAAGTGTTACGCTAATGCTTCTTTTGATGTAAGCGAACTTGATGAGCCTGAAGAAGACGAACTCATTTATTCAACAGAAGAATAATTATTAAAATTAAAAGAGATTGGTTTTTATAAACCAATCTCTTTTTTTAGGCAAAAAACAAACGATGCTTAAATTTTATTTTAAGCATCGTTTTTGATTTTGTTTTATTAATTAATTTCCAAAGCTGAACGGATTTTGATATCCATCTGAACCGCTGTTTCCGTTACCGTTACCGCCATTGTTGTTACCGTTATCGCCATTGCTGTTACCGTTATCGTTGCCATTACCATAATTGCCGCTGTTGCCATCTGAACCGTTGCCAAAAGGGTTTACGGTAGTTGATTTTGGAATTTCATTTTTATAGCTTGTGTTTGAAGTATCCTCCATCAATGTTACTTTATAGGTTTTGGTTGATTTATTGCTAACGCTATAAATGGTTAATGAAATTTCATCGCCTGCCGATGAATCATCAATAACATCAAGAGCAATATCGCTGCTGGTAATTGATTTGCCGTTTATTTTAGTAATAATATCGCCGTTTTCGCCGGTTGCAATACCCTTTGTACTTAAATCACTTTTTGAATCAATTGAAGAAATTCTAAGTCCGGCAGGAAGATTATTAACAAGTGCAGCAGCAGAAGAAATAGACTGATAAGTTATACCTAATTTTGCTCTGCCGATTACTTCGCCGTTTTTAACAAGACTTTTTGCATATTTAACTGCATCGTTAGATGGAATTGCAAAGCAAATACCTTCATAACCTGATACAGAAAGCTTTGATGAACTAATTCCTATAACCTGGCCATACATATTAACAAGTGCACCGCCTGAGTTGCCGGGATTAAGAGCAGCATCAGTTTGAATAACTCTCATTGAGTAATTAGCGGTAGTTTGAGATTGACTGTCAGATGATGAAGTAGCAGTAATTCTTCTTGAAGGATAAGAAACAATGCCTTTTGTTATTGTTCCTGAAAGTCCGTTTGGGCTACCGATAGCTATTACATCATCGCCTGCTTTGACGTCAGATGAGTTTGCAAAAGTTGCAGCAACGAGATTTTTTGGAACCTCATCAAATTTTAAAACTGCAATATCGCTTCGCTGATCGCCTGCAACATAAGAAGCCTTATAGCTTGTTCCGTCATTCATAGTAATAATGAATTTTGCATTTGTAACTGATGAATAAATGTGGTCATTTGTAATAATATAGCCTTTTTTATTTAAAATAACGCCTGAAGCAGTTGCAGAAGTCGATGAATCAGTAGTTGAATAAACCTGAATATTAACAACCGAATCGCCAACTAACTGAGCTACTTGGTCAGTAGTATATTTACCGTTTTCATCGGGTTTAATATCATCTCTTTTGACGCTTTTGCCGCTTTCGACTTCAATGTCTTCACCCTTGTATTTTAGCGAATCATCACTACTGCTTTGTGTTGAATTAGTAGTGTCAGTTGTGTTGTTAATCAGTCTGCCAACGCCTGCACCAACGGTAAAAACCAAAACAGCAGCTAAACAAATAATGAAAATTTTAAATCCTTTTTTACCGTTGTTAGGAGTTTTATTTACCGGAGATTTGTAAAATCCGCCCTGATTATTTTGAAACGCATTTGGAACATAATGTTTTTGTTCATAATAATTATTTTGAGGCGGTGTCTGCGGTTGTTGCGGTTGTTGATTTGCCCATGGATTTGGTTGTGGCTCATTTTTTGATTGTTCTTCAAAATTTGATTGTGGTTCTGTGTTATTAATTGGCTGATCCTGTTGTTGATTTGTATCTTCAACAGGTTTTTGTTCATTATTTTCATCAATCTGATTATTGTTATCAAAATCGTTATTCATAATAATAGTTTTGCTCCTTTATTTGCTTTTAATTCGTTTGTCATCGTCTCTTGTGTCAAGCTCGGCAACAAATTCTCGGTCAGGCAATGTTACATCAAACTGAGTATACTCGCCTAAAACACTGCTAACCGCAATTTTTCCGTTATGAAGTGAAAGAATGGTTTTAACAATATAAAGACCAAAGCCCATACCTGTTTTATCTTTACTTCTTGAACGATCGGTTTTATAAAAACGTTCAAAAATCTTTGCCATTTCCTGTTGACGAAGACCTTCGCCCGAGTTTCTTATAGAAAATTTAACTTTTTGTTTTTCCGCTTTGCTTGTAACTGTTATAACTCCGCCTTCAGGAGTAAATTTAATAGCGTTTTCGGTCAAGTTGTAAATTACTTGGTAAATAAGATCACGGTCAGCGGTCAAACTCAACGGTTTCAGCATATCAAGCCCGCTGATTTCAAGGTGTTTTTCTTCAATTCTTTGTTCAAATGAAAGAAAAACACTTATGATCATATCGGATAAATTGAAAGTAGTTTTATTAACTTTTGTTGTACCGCTTTCTAGTCGTGAAAGCTGTAACATTGAGTTTACAAGCCTTGATAAACGTTTAGTTTCATCAGAAACTATTCTTAAATATTTGCCTTGTTGTTCAGGTGGTATTGTGCCGTCTAAAATTCCGTCAACAAAGCCAGAAATTGTAGTCATAGGCGTTTTTAATTCATGAGAAACGCTTGATATAAAATCTCTTCTCATGCCTTCAAGCTCGCCTATAGAAACAACCATTTTATTAATTGCATCTGCAAGAAGTCCGATTTCATCGTGTCGGTCAACAGCGATCCTTGCAGAAAAGTCACCGCTTTCGATTTTTTTAACAACCTGTGCCATATTTCTAAGCGGACGAGTCATTTGTGCAGAAGCTAAATATATTGCAACAAATGCAATCAACATAACAATTAGTGCCGCATAAACTATTGTGTTGAAAATACTGCCGACATAAATATCGCTTTGTTTAATAGGCATAGCTGCAAAAACCGCACCGCTTTGAACACCGTTTGCTTTTATCGGAAATCCGACAATAAAACAGCGTGTTTTTAGTGCGTCACAAAGCGTTCCGGTTTCTACATATTTACCTTTAGTGACTTTTTCTATTATGTCGCGGTCGATAATTTTATTGCTGTTTGGCGAAGCGTTTGAATTATATTCGGTTGAGTAGCTGCATTGACCGTTTTCATCAACGGTGAAAATTGTAGCGTCAATAATTTCAGCAATCGCATCAATTGTTCCGTAAACTTGAAGTTGGTCAAATTCATAATAACTGTCAACATCGCTTAAAATAGCAGAAATAGTTTTAACATTTCTTGATAAAAGCTTGTTATTTTCGTTAATCCATTGTTTTCGTGAATTAAGCATAACAATAGAAGAAAATATTATAACGCTTACTGCAATAATAGCCGCAACTGTTGTAAAGTATTTTGCAAATATACTTTTTCGCATTATAACAGTCCTTTATTTTGTTTCAAATTTGTAGCCGACGCCCCAAACAGTTTTAAGTGCCCATTTATCCGAAACACCTTCAAGCTTTTCACGAAGTCTTTTAACATGAACATCAACAGTTCTTGAATCACCGTAATAATCAAATCCCCAAACTTCGTCAAGAAGCTGGTCACGAGTATAAACCTTATTAGGATTTGAGGCAAGATGATAGATGAGTTCTAATTCTTTAGGCGGTGTATCAACAACTGTGCCGTTTACTGTCATTTCATAGTTAGTAAGGTTTATTGTAAGTTTATCATATTCAACTTTTTTAACCGCTTCTGAATCAGAATAACCGCTTCTGCGAAGAACGGCTTTAATTCTGGCAATAACTTCTTTTGCTTCAAAAGGTTTTACTATATAATCGTCAGCACCTAGTTCAAGACCTAAAACCTTATCAAAAGTTTCACCTTTTGCAGTAATCATAATAATCGGTACTTGGCTTTGCTTGCGAAGTTCTCTGCAAACCTGCCAACCGTCCATATTAGGCATCATAACATCAAGCAAAATCAATGCCGGATCGAATTTTGAAAAATTTGCAATAGCACTTTTGCCGTCGTGATAAATATCAACAGCAAATCCTTCTTTTTCTAAGTATAGTCTTAAATACTCGCAGATATTGTTGTCATCATCAACAACCATTATTTTAGTGGTTCCCATATTAAAAACATCCTTTCCCTAAAAAGAATTTCTTATAGTTTAAGTATAAATGAAAAAAATTACATTTGATGAACGAAGTTTTAACAACTTTACAATTCTTTGTTAAAATCACATTTTTGGTAAATCGCAGTTTCAACTTGAATTTTTGTAGTAATTTCATTTAATTTTTCAAGCTTTTGTTGATCCTTAATTCCTGTTTTATAATAATAAGGAGTCATACAAAACAGATTTTTTATATTTTCTCCGTGAACAGTTATCATTTTATCAACAATTATTTTATCAATCAGTCGAAATCCGTCAACTTGCTCATTTTCGGGCTTGTTGCAGTAAGCGTTATCATAAATCGCTTGCTTTAATTCAATTAGATGGTCTTTTAAAACAAATGTCCTTATTAAATAACCGTCATCTTTTAAAATCCTTAAAAATTCTTTATTCGGCAGCGGTGCAAACATATTCATAACTATGTCAGTGCTTTTATCAATTATCGGCATTTTAAAAATGCTTGAAACAATCGGTAAAGCGTTTTCAAGTCGCTTTTTAAAATAACGAAGAGCCTCTTTTGAAATATCAATTCCGTAAATTTCAGAAGCATTTGTGCAATCGGCTGCCGCTTTTGTGTAATATCCTTCGCCGCAACCTGCGTCAACAATAGCTTTAGCGTCGGAACAGTATTTATCTATAAGCTTTGTTACGCTTTTTTGAATTGGCTCATAGTAACCGCTGTCTAAAAAATCTTTTCTGGCTAAAACCATCATTTTGTCGTCGCCATGACGCTTTTTAGAAGATTTATTTGAAAGTGCTAAATTAACTACGCCGTATTTTGAAATATCAAAACAATGATTATTTTCACATTTGAAAGTTTTTTCACCCGAAAGTTTTAATTTGCAAACAGGACATATAAGATTATTCAAAATAAAATTCCTTTACTCTTTTTTATTATTATAATAGATTTTTAATTCTTTTACAAGTCAAACGCTTGAAAAAGGCGGTTGATTGGTGTAAACTGTTATAGTATTAATCTTTAGGAGAATAAAAATGGCTATTTTGAATATTGTGTTGGTTGAACCTGAAATCCCATCGAATACAGGTAATATTGTAAGGACCTGTGCAGCAACAGGTGCTAGACTTCATATTGTAAAGCCTATGGGCTTTACCCCTGACGATAAAAAGTTAAAGCGTGCAGGGCTTGACTATTGGAAGTATATGGACATAACTTACTATGAGAATTTGGACGAGTTTTTTGAAAAAACCGAAGGTCAGTATTTTTATTTTACAACAAAGGGCAGACAAACTCATTCGGATGTGGAATATAAAGATAATTGCTACTTGCTTTTTGGAAAAGAAACAGCCGGACTACCGGAAGAATTGCTTATTAAAAATCCGGAGCGTTGCGTAAGGCTTCCTATGATGGGTGAAATTCGTTCGCTTAATTTATCTAATACAGTTTGTGTTGCAGTTTATGAAACGTTACGTCAATGGGGTTATCCCGAGCTTCAAAACTTCGGCGAACTCCATAAGTATAAATGGAGCGATATTCAGTAAATTTAATAATAAAACTAAAAAAACTCGGTGAATTTTTAACCGAGTTTTTTTCTATATATCTTAAGCTATTTTGATAATTTTTTATTTAAAGATTCAGACATTACAAGCATAAGTATAGCAAAAACAAATAAATAAACAGGATAAAATCCTATGCTGATTACATTTGTCAATGCACCGAAAAGCGGAGGTATAAATGTAGTTCCGACATAGGCGGACGCCATTTGAATACCGATAATTGCTTGTGAATTTTCTTCGCCGAAATTTGATGGCGTTGAATGGATAATCGCCGGATAAATAGGAGCACAACCAAACCCGATAATAAGCAATCCGACAAGAGCAAAAGCCTGAATGTTTATTGGCATTGCAACTAAAATAATACCGAATAAACAAATTACTATACCAAGTCTAATCATAGTTTTATCACCGAATTTATCTGCAACAAAACCGGATAAAAATCGACCGAATGTTATGCCCATATAAAACAGCGATGCAAATAACGCAGCGGTTTCTGTTGAAATATTACGATATTCAACAAGATAACTGCTCGCCCAAAGTCCTGCGGTGGTTTCAAGAGCACCATAGCCCAAAAACGACAAAAGAATATATATAACGCCTTTGATTTTCAATGCACCGATAACACCGAGCGGTTTGCGTTTTTCCGATTCTTTATTATTAGCAGTACGCTTTTTCCAAAGAGGCAAACTTGCAAACAAAATAACAGAAATTACAATTTGAATGACAGAAACAGAAAAATAGCCGTTTTGCCAACCAAACCCTTTTGAAAGACAAAAGCTCATAATATAAGGGCTAATTGCTGCACCTACACCCCAAAAACAATGCAACCAACTCATATGGCGAGATGAATAATGAAGTGCAACATAATTGTTAAGGGCGGCATCTACTGCGCCGGCACCAAGCCCATAAGGAATAGCTATAAGACAAAGTAAAATAAATGAGTTTGACACAGAAAATCCGAAAAGTGCTACGGCGGTCAATAAAACACTCATACTTGTAACAAGTCCTGCACCGAAACGGGCGGTCAATCTGTCTGATAAAAGGCTTGATATAATTGTTCCGCCTGCAATTATCATCGAAATAATTCCGGCATAAGATGTTGCAACACCAATATCTATATGCATTACAGGCCAAGCCGATCCTAAAAGCGAATCAGGCAGTCCAAGACTTATAAAAGCTAAATAAATTATAGCAAGTAATATTGAATACATAAATTTTCTCCTAAACACATATTTTGCGAGTTGTATTATAACACAAAGATTAAAAAATTTATATAATTTTTTAACTTGAAAATATCAAAAATTTGCGTTTTTATTTTGATAACGGCCAATAGGTTTTATCAATTTTTTTCAGCTCACTCGGAGAAATGCCGTATTTCTTTTTAAATGCACGATAAAAAGTTGAATAGTTATTAAATCCGCTAAGATCGCTTATTTTAGCGGTCGAGTCTATAAATCCGTCATTTATCATATTTAGTGCATTATTAAGTCGTAAATTTGTTATAAACTCGTTTAATGTTACGCCCGCAAAGTTTTTGATAATAGTATTTATTGTCGGTGCGGAAACAAAAAATTTATCTTTTAATAATTCATAAGTTATATTTTCGGTGTAATGAGTTTTTACATAATAAACAAGTCTTACAGGCAAGCTTTCGTTTGCAACGGTAGTTTGCGGATGAATAATATCACAAATTGCACAAAGCTCTGAAAAAATTGCCTGAACTCTCGGTTCAATATGACATCTTGAACCACTATGAGTGCAAGAATAAGCTAAACCTTCTAACATCGCTTTTAATATCGGATATTTAGTAAAATTAATGTTTTTTTCACTTTTGCTAAGAGTTGAAAAAGGTCTGTAAAAATCTTTGTCGTCAATGTTTTTAAAAGTATTTGGATGAATATCAACAAACAAATATTCAAAGGTTGTTTTATAATCAAATTTATATTTATATTTTTCTTCGGGGCTTATTAAAACAACAGTATTTTCTTTAACCGTTTCTTTTCCTTTATCAGTTCTGACAACACATTCGCCTTTGAAAATACAAAAAAGCCTATATAAATTATCATCAAATTTATAATTTACCGAATTATCATTTTTTGAAAGTTCTCTATCAATAGTATTATAAAGCTTATAATAGACATTTAAATCTTTTTGAAAGAATCCTGTTGTGTAATTCATAAAATTTTGTCCTCCCTTTTTGTATATTATAACAAATATTTTCAAAAACGCAAGATTTCCTTTTAAAATACGCAATTGAAAAGCAAATTTTATTTTTTTATAATACAATTAGACAATAATCTAGAAAGGGAGATTATACAATGAAGAAAATTATAAGTTTAATTATTTCGGTATTAGTTGTTTTTACTGCAATTCCGATGATGACTCTTTCGGTTTCAGCCGCTGCTGTTACAGTTGGAGATGAAAATGTTTGGTGCTATATCGGTACCGCTTCGGGTAGATCTGTATCAGCAGATACTATTTATTATAAGGCAGATGTGACTGATGTGGCAAACCATAAATATGCTACACCTGCTGAAGCGTTAAACGCTGCATTTGATGATAGCGTTACTTTGTCTAATCAAATATTTCTTAATCAAGATATAACTCTTAATGAAGTTTATACTCTTTCACCTAATGCTTCTTCTAAAAAAGAATATCTATTTAATATTAACGGTTTTGCTATTACATCAAATGTAACTGATTCTTCTGCTTTTATAATTGATGGTAGCAAAGTTAGTGATTTTAAAGTTTTTGGCGGTACTCCAAATACTACAAAACCTTCTTTTTCAACAGCAAGTAATGAACCGTTCTTTTCAAAAGGAAACAGATCACCTGATTGGATGGTTTTTAACGGTGCTTTTAACGGAAATATTTCAACTAAAAGCGATAACTGGATTCAATTTAGTAGTGCTACTATAAACGGAAATATTGTTCATGCAAATACTTCTCCTATTTTAATTAGAAGTTCAAAAATTTATGGTGACATAAACGCAAAAGGACTTATTCAATTCGGACACAATCCAAATACCTATATTCAAGGAAATGTAACAACAAGCGGCAGAATTCAAATTGTAGTGTCGAATGTTGTTATAGACGGTAATATCAATGCAGTAGGTGATTCAGAGTTTGCATTACAAGTAGGTTCTGGAGCTACCGGTTGTAAAATCGGCGGCGATGTTACTTTAAGCGGTGCAACAACATCTAGAGCGGCAATGCAGTTAGACAGCGCTGTAGAGATTGGCGGTCAAACTACTATTACAGGTAAAAGTGCTGATGCAACATATACTAATTGTACTTTTGGTAAAGGCTTAGATAATCAAACAAATGCTGTTATCACTCTTGATGGTACCGACAAAGTTGGTTCAAAATTTTATAATGAAAATGAAATTTTTGATACTACTTTAACTAACTTCGGTGCTAGTGTTACAGCACCTGAAAATACTCCTGTTAAAGACAGCTTTACCTTTGTTGGTTGGACAGACGAAACCGGCGAATTAGTTGATTTTGATACTGCTGCACCAACACAAGGCTTTAACAACAAATATTATGCAAAATTCAGCAGTTACACAGAAAAACATATTCCTGTAACTACCGATGATTTTTATTTACCTGCTGCTAACACATTAACTCGTGACGGCGACAAAATCGTTTGCTATAAAGATTCAAAAGGCAATATCGCCTCTTGCGGTTCGCTTGCAACAAACGGCGAAACTTATGACGCTATTACAGTTAACTTAAATCAATTGAGCGGCGCTCAAATGAGATTAAATAAAATCACAAGCGGTATTAGATTTTTATCAGAAATCAACACCGCCGACATTAATACATTTAAAGATAACTCTTTAAACATTACTGAAATCGGTACAAAAATCGCTCCTGAAGAATATTTTTCAGATAGCACAAAACAAGACAGCGACTTCTTATCAGTTGTAGCCGGTGGTTTTTTTGAAGAGAATTCAGAAAAAAGCACAATTGCAGGCTCAATAGTAAGAATTAAAGATAAAAACTTAAACCGTAATTTTATCGGTCAGGGTTATGTAAAAGTGAAATTACCTAATGGTGATGTTGAAACAATTACAGCTGTTTTAAGTAATGATCAGGCTCGTTCTGTTTATAAAATAGCTTCAATTGCAAACCAAGATTCATCATTATCAGCTGCAAATAAAGAAATTATTGCTTCTTATCTTGATTCAGTTGTTATTATTAATGATGGACTTATCACAGTTCCAACAGGTTATGAAACACCTTACATTTACACAGGCAAAAAGGTTATTCCTAATAAAACTTTAACAAATACTACTGCTAATATTCGTCTTGTTGTTCTTGATTCAGTTAGCTATTATAAAGATTCTGATACTTCTCCGCTTGCAGCTATTATTACTGATGATCCTAATGCAAGTGATGTAACAGATTTAACAATTGAAGAGTTCAATGTTAATATTACAGCTTATGATGGCAAGACTGATACTGAAGACGCAATTTTGGTTTTACCGAAAACATATACCGATAACGGTGCTCCGACAAGACTTATTATTGATTGTCACGGCTTTTCAAGCGATATAAATGGTCTTAAAACTGCAGCTAATGCTGCCGATGGCGACACATATAAAAATTTGCTTTACTTTGCTCACCAAGGTTATGCTGTTCTTGCAGTTCAAGGTGGCGGACGAAGCCATGATGCTGTTTATAACTTGGCTAATAGCGGTGCTATAAACGGTTATGTTGCTTCTTATGAATATTGTCTTAAAAACTACAATATTGCAAAAGATGTATTTGTAAAAGGCTCATCTATGGGCGGTCTTGTTAGCCAAAATCTTATAACTTCAGGAAGAGTTCCTGTTTTAGCTTATGTAGGCGATAGCCCTGTAACATCTTTCTACCGTCAGCTTTATTGTGAGAGTTGGGATAATAACAATATCAAACGAGTTGCAAAAATGTATAACTTTGATTTTTCTAATACAGGTTATACTTATGATACTTTCCCATTCACATTACAATCTAAACAGATTTCTGACCTTGAAAGACAATTATTTATTGATAACTTTAAGGATAAAGTTCTTCCTGTAAACACAATTTGGAAATATTGTCAGTTCTTTGATAATGATACAAAAGAATTTAAAGAGGGTTATAAAGACTTCTTAACTGCTACTGATCCGGCAAGGGTTCAAGAACTCTATAGCAAAATTGCAATTGATTTCCCTGTTCCTTATTTAATTTGCCACGCATCAATAGACAGCTCAGTTTCTTATAATTATTCAAAATACTTTGTAGATGCTATTAATCGTGGTAACGGTGCTAAAGCAGAATTAAAAACTTATGAAGTAAAACAAAGTGCACACTGTAATCTCGGTGATTTAACAACTTATCCTTGTAAAGACGGTTCTCAGTTTACTGCAGTGTCTTCATTTGATGAAATGCTAAAATTCTTTAGACAATATGATAAATAATTAGTTTATAACTTAAAATTTCTTCATATACTTTCCAAAAATCAAAAGCGACCTATTATTAATAGGTCGCTTTTGATTTTATATAATTATTTGTTTTTCATAGATTCAATTCCAAGCAAAATACCCGTTTTTGCTGAATGATAATTAAGTCCGCCCTGCATCCAAGCAGCATAAGGCTCTCTTATCGGACCGTCGGCAGATAACTCAATTGTTGCACCTGCGGTAAACGAGCCTGACGACATAATAACAGGGTCATCATAACCCGGCATATCCCACGGCTCAGGCGAAACGTATGCCTCAACAGGCATTCCGTGTTGCAAACCTTGACAAAAGCCAATTAACTTTTCAGCCGAGCCTAAAACTACTGTTTGAATAATATCTGTTCGTTTTTCATTTGATTTTGGCGTTACTTCAAAGCCTTGCATTTCAAAAATCTTGCTTGCAAAAGTTGCAGTTTTAAGTGCTTCGCCAACTGCGTGCGGTGCATTAAACACGCCTAAATACATTTCTCTGGAAGTGCCGAGTGTAGCACCGACTTCCTTGCCGATTCCGGGAGCGGTAAGTCTTGCGGCACATTTTTCAACCAAATCACGCTTACCTGCGATATAACCGCCTGTTGGAGCAATTCCGCCACCGGGATTTTTAATGAGCGAGCCCATTATTATATCTGCACCAACATCGGTAGGCTCTTTATTTTCAACATACTCGCCATAGCAGTTATCAACCATAACAATGGTTTCAGGACGAATTGATTTAACCAATTTTACAGTCTTTTCAATCTCGCTGATTGTGAGCGACGGGCGAGTCTCATAGCCACGGCTACGCTGAATATAAGCGATTTTTACAGGCGAAGATTTTAATCTTTCTTCAAGTGCTTTATAATCAATACCGCCGTTTTCATCTAAATCAATTTGTTCGTAATTAACGCCAAATTCTTTTAGCGAGCCATCTTTTGGCGAAATACCGATAACTCCACGGAGTGTATCATAAGGCATTCCCGCAACAGATAAAAGTGTATCACCCGGTCGCAAAAGCCCGAAAAGGGCAACTGTAATTGTATGAGTGCCGGAAACAAAGTTGTGGCGAATTATAGCGTCTTCTGTGTTCATTATCTGTGCAAAAACTCGCTCTAAAGTGTCTCTGCCTTTATCGTCATATCCGTAACCTGTTGTTGTACCAAAACAACTTTCGGAAACATTATTATCTATAAAAGCCTTTAAAACCTTGTTTTGATTATACTCGGTAATCTCGTCAATGGCTTTAAATTGCGGTTTTAATTCTTCTTCCGCTTTAGCTGCTAAATTTAAAATTTCATCAGAAATATTAAAAAATTCATTCATTTATTTTAAAATTCCTCTCCAAAATAATATTTATCGGTAGTAATAAAACCGTTTTTTTCATAAAAACGCTTTACTTTTTCGCTCTTTGGATAAATATATATTTCTTTATTAATTAATTGCCCGATAATGCTTTGCAAAAGCCTTGTTCCAATACCTTTGTTTTGTTTAGTTATGTCAACTGCCAATGCAGATACAACCGCAGTATCATCAGCTTCCCAAAGCGAAAAAATAACACCGCCGTCTTCTTCAATTATGTGGGCAAAGTTATGATTTAATCTGAAAGATAAATCCGCAACAAACTCATTATAATCGGGCATTGAAAAATGCTGTTTTAAGATAGAATAATCGGATTTAAATCTTGGATTGACGGTGAATTTAAGAATGTTTTCAAAATTTCGCTCGCCGTTAAATTTCATTATAGAGCCTTTGTTTAAAGGCTTTAACCCTAGTTTTTCACAAGTGGTTTTATTGCAAAATATACTTTTTACCGACTGCATTTTCAAAAATTGTTTTATTTCATCAAAATCAGCATTATCTTCACAAAATACAGTAGCATTACCGCTTAAAATATTGATAAACGCTAATGCTTTGCCGTTTATCTCTTGTGAAAATGTATTGCAAAAATCATATTTTTCATAACACAAAGAATTTGACTTGCATTTAATTAAAAATAAATTATCCTTGCAAGATATACTAGTTATGTCAACTAATTTTATCATAAATTACCCTGTGCCATATTTTCGGCAGTATTTTTAACAAGTTTAAACAAGTTTTCGGCGTCATCTTTTGATGCAACGCAATAACCCGAGTGAATATAGCGGCAAGGGAGTGCCATATTGACAGTTTTAACGCCGTTTCTTGATTTATGGATTGAGCCGGCGTTTGTTCCGCCTGCTACCGCAGTTTTAAGTTGAGCGTGAATTCCGTTTTTCTCGGCATTCGCTAAAACTTTATGAACCAAAGTTTTATTATAAAGAGTGCCGTTATCCATAAGCGATAAAGCAGCACCTGAGCCTACTTTGCAAACTGTTTTATCATCAGGCACACCGTAAATATCGGCCGCAGTTGTTGATTCAACGGTAATAGCACAATCCGGAGCTATCGAATAAGCCGTTACATTAGCACCACGACAGCCGATTTCTTCTTGAACTGAAAAACTAAAATAAGTATCAAATTCAAGGTCGGAGCGAATAAGCGAAACCATTATAGCACAACCGATTTTATCATCAAGTCCTCTGGCGGCAATGTTTTCGCCCATATCTTTAAACTCGGTATCAAAAACCGCCGTATCGCCGATTTTTACTTTTTTCATAGCATCGGCTTTGTCTTTTGCACCGATATCAATGCGAAGATTATCATTTTTCTGTACTTTTTTGCGTTCATCGGCATCTAACAAATGCACCGCAGCACCGCCGATTACGCCATAAAATCCATTGATTTTTACCCGTTTGCCGAATAAAACTTTGCCGTCAATTCCGCCGAGATTATCAAATCGCAAATAACCTTTATCATCTATGCCAGTAATCATAAAGCCGATTTCGTCCATATGAGCATCAAGCATAACCTTTTTTTCTGCACGATTTTTACCTTTTTTAAAGACAATCAGATTGCCTAAATTGTCGGTTTTTATTTCATCGGCAAAATCTTTAATATCATCAATAATACTCATACGAATTTCATCTTCAGAACCCGATGGCGAAGGAATTTCGCAATATTTTTTCAAATATTCAAACATTTATGAAAAGCTCCTTTAAACTCAAAATTTTAGGCGACGGTACAGTCGCCTAAAATCCTTATAATCTTATTATATAATAACATTTTTAATTTATAATTACAATTATTAATTAACTTTTTCAATTTTTGCGAAGTTAGCCATAATCTTTTTAGTACCAACTGAATCAAAAGCAATTTCAAGCATAGTATCATTGCCCATTTTAGTAGTTTTCAATACCATACCTTCACCGAACACCTTATGCGAAACCTTATCACCAACCGCATAAGAAACTGACGAAGCACTACTTTTTGCCCCGCCGAAACTATCGGCATTTCTGCCAAATGAAGTTCTGCCAAAAGCATTTTTATTTGCAAATCCGCCACGACCGCTGAAGCCGGACGAATAACCGCCTGTGCCGGAGCTTGCAAAAGATGAGCCTGTACTTTTAAACGGCGATTTTTCGCTTTCAAACTCAATGCAATCGCTTTTAATTTCATTAATAAAGCGAGACGGATTGTTTGCGGTAATATTACCGAATAACATTCTTCTTCTGGCATTGGTTATATAAAGTTTTTTCTTAGCACGCGTAATGCCGACATAAGCGAGACGGCGTTCTTCTTCTAATTCTTCTGCGGGAGCGAACATTAAGCGACTGCCCGGGAAAATGCCTTCTTCCATACCAACCAAGAATACAATTGGAAATTCAAGACCTTTCGCCGAGTGTAGCGTCATTAAAACAACTCTGTCGTTTGATTCATCGAGCGAATCAATATCGGTAATAAGTGCAACTTCTTGCAAATACTCATTTAATGACGGAGCTTCGTTTTCTTCTTCATAGTGCATAATTGCGGTAGCAAGTTCGTTTACATTTTCAACCCTGTCTTGTTCTTCGGGCCCTGCCGCTTTAAGTGCCATCATATAGCCGGATTTATCAAGCACTTCTTCTAAAATTGCCGATGGCATAGAAGTTTGTGCTTTATCAATAATTTCGTCCATTTTATCGCAAAATTGTTTTAATTTTGCCGCAGAACGAGATAATTTTTGATAATTTTCGGCGGTTTTAAAGATTTCATAAAGCGAAACGCCGTTTATAGCCGCAATTTCAGCCGCATTGTTTACAGTTGTCTCGCCGATACCGCGTTTTGGCTCATTAATAATTCTTTTAAGTCTTAAATCATCTTTAGGGTTTGCAATAAACTGCAAATAAGACAAAACATCTTTGATTTCTTTTCTATCATAGAACTTTAGTCCGCCAAAGACAGTATAAGGAATACCTGAACGAGCGAAAACACTCTCGATTGTGCTGGATTGAGCGTTCATTCTATACAAAATTGCGTGGTCGCAAAACTTCATTCCGCTTGCAACATCATCAAGAATTTTATCGGCAACGAATTTAGCCTCGTCATTCTCGCTATTAGATGTATGTGCGATAATCTTATCGCCTGTGCCGTTATCGGACCAAAGATTTTTGCCTTTTCTGCCTTTGTTGTTAGCGATAACCGAGTTTGCCGCATTCAAAATATTATTAGTCGAACGGTAATTCTGCTCAAGGCGAATGGTCATTGCATTTTGATACTGTTGTTCAAAGCTCAAAATATTTTCAATGGTTGCACCTCGAAATTTATAGATAGACTGGTCGTCATCACCCACAACGCAGATGTTTTTATATCTGTCGGAAAGCAATTTTACCAACATATATTGCGCATGGTTAGTATCTTGATACTCGTCAACAACTATGTATTTAAAGCGTTCTTGATATTTTTCAAGCACATCTTCGTTTTGCTCAAAAAGTCTGACGGTGTTTACAATCATATCATCAAAATCCATTGCGTCATTTGATTGCAAGGTTTGTTGATACATTTTATAAACTTCGCCGATTTGCTTTTGACGAAAATCGCCGCCGGCATTATCTAAAAACTGTTCAGGAGTAATCAGCGAATCTTTTGCTCTGCTTATTTCATTGCGAATAATTTTATGAGAAAGCAATTTATCATCAATGTTAAGGCGTTTTTGACACTCTTTTATAACTCTTACGGTATCGTTTGAATCATAAATCGTGTAGTTTGAAGTAAAGCCTAATCTGTCGCCGTTTATTCTCAAAATCTTACCGCAAATCGAGTGGAAAGTGCCTGCGTTAATTTGGTCGCCGCCATCAGCAATTCTTTTGCAAAGTCGCTCTTTTAACTCGTTTGCCGCCTTATTTGTAAATGTAATCGCAAGTATATTCCAAGGATTAGGTGCGTTTAATTTAAGCGATGGCAAATAAGGCACTTCGTCGGTTTTGCCGCTTAAATAATCGTTAATTTCGTTTATATCGTTTTCATCTAAATAAGGCTCTGCCTCGTTTAAATAGGCGTTGCCGTATTTCATTAAATAAGCAATTCTGTTTACAAGCACAGTCGTTTTTCCCGAACCTGCACCCGCAAGCACTAAAAGCGGTCCGTCAACATTGACAACCGCTTTAAACTGCTCATCATTCATTCTGGAAAATTCTTTTCTTATTAAATCTCGTTTTAATTTTACTAAATCCAATTTGTTATTTTGCCTTTCAAATAAATTTGTTATCTTTTAGCCAGTTTTCGCAAAGTGTAACCCATTGATGAACATGCGGCATATAATCAGCAGTGCCGAGACCGTGGTGTCCGTCAGGGAAAATATGCAACTCCATAGGCACATTTTCTTTATGACAACTTTCAGCCAACATTAAAACGTTTCTAACATCAACCGAATTATCATTTAATGTATGCCAAGCGAAAATCGGAGGCATATTAGGATGAACTTGATGTTGAATTGAAAATTTATATTCAATCGCTGTATCGCCATCGGCGAAAACATTTCTGGTACCGCCGTTTGTATATTCAACCAACGATACAACAGGGTAACAAAGAATTGTTCCGACAACATCTGATGACAATTTGTCAATTTCATCGCCGTCGTTATTGCCGCTGTCGATGTAACAGCTTGTGCTAAGGGCTAAATGACCGCCCGCAGATGAGCCTGCAATAAGCACTTTATCAGGGTTGATTCCGAATTTTTTAGCATTGTATTTTACAAACTTAACCGCTCTTCTAGCGTCAAGAACAGGGCAAGGATAACGATAAGGGTAACATCTGTAATTTAAAACAAAAACCGAAAGCCCCATTTTGTTAAATGTTTCAGCATATTTTTCGTGTTCTGCCAAATTACAGTAAGCACCGCCAGGACAAACAATTATACAAGGGTTGTTTTCGCCCTTTAGTAAATATGTTTCAACAAAAGGCTCTTCTTGGTCTATATCAGTATTAAAAAGCGGAGTTTCGACAAAAATTTTATATTTTTCCACAAAAAATTCTCCTTTACAAAAATCGTTTAAATGATATAATGGTATTATACACTATTTTTTAATTTAAGTAAACAAATAAGGGGGAGTTTTTTATGAAAAATTTTGCTTTACAACTTTATTCGGTAAAAGACGCACTTGAGAATGATTTTGACGGCACTTTAAAAGCCGTTGCTGATATGGGTTATGACGGAGTTGAGTTTTACGGCGGTTATTACGGCGGACTTTCAGGCGAACAATTGAAAGAAAAACTCGAATTTTACGGATTAGACGCAGTTTCAGCACATGTCGGTTTTGAAGATTTAGAAGAAAATCTTGATTATCATATTGATACTTTAACTAAAGCAGGTTGCAGAATGATAGTTTGTCCTTGGACAGAGCCTAAAACCGTAGAAGAAGCCGAAGACATTGCAAACAGACTTTTAAAAATCGCTGAAAAATGTATTATCGGCGGTATGGAATTTGGATATCATAATCACGCCCACGAGTTTATTAAACCTGACGGCGAAAACACGCTTTATGATATTATGATGTCAATTTGTGATCCGCTTGTTTTAACAGAACTTGATTTAGGCTGGGTTGCAAAAGCAGGATTTTCACCTGAAGAATATATCAGAAAATACACAGGAAGAATAACTTATCTTCATTTAAAACAATTTTCATCAGCAGATGAAAGCGGAAAAATAACAACGCTTGAAAACGGCATTGTTGATTTTGAAAAATGTATTAAAACCGCAAAACTTATGGGTTGCGAACATTTTATTGTTGAGCAGGATGAAATCAAAGAATCCGAACTTGCCGATGCAAAAGCCAATATAGAATACCTAAAATCATTAAAAATATAGAAAATCAGTCTTTTATATATTTTAAAATATCTTGTACTTTACAATCTAAAATTGTGCATAAATCGTTTATTGTAACAGTTGTAATCGGTTTATTATGTTTAAGTCGGTCAAGCAAACTTCTGCTTAATCCGTAAGTGTTTACAAGTTTGTAAGTTGAAATATTTTTTTGCTTTATTGTATTGAAAAATGGTTCATATGTGATCATATAAATCCCTCCCAATCCAATAATATTTTATGCTCTAAGTATTGACAATTGTCGATATATAGAGTATAATTATTATGCTCTATATTTGGAGTATAATACAAAATAAGGGAGGAATATTTATGAAAAAAATATTCTCGGTAATTATGACACTTGCCATTATTGCCAGTTTATGCTCAACTTTCTCGATAACAGCAAGTGCAAAATCCAGTATTAAACTTTCCGCATCATCTATTACACTTATTGTTGGTAAATCAAAAACAATTAAGCTAAAAGGTATTTCTAAAAGTCAGACTAAAAAGGTAAAATGGTCAAGCAATAAAAAGCGTATTGCGGTTGTAAATAAAAAAGGAAAAATCACTGCAAAAAAAGCAGGAAAAACCGTTATAACTGCAAAATATAAAAACAAAAAATATAAATGCAAAGTAACAGTTGTAAAAAAATCCGGAAATACAACATCAAATGTAAATAACACTACAAATAAGCCATCTATAAACAAACCGGATTTTAGGTTTTTGTATGCTCAATATTGTAATCCTGAAATTTCCAGAGTGGCACAGGACGGCAGTTATTTGACATTCGATTCCGATCCTTATGATATAGGCTATGAATACAGAAGCGAGTATGATGACTTATTTGATGTAAGTATTAAAAAAGTTAATAATGCTTTAGGACTTTCTGAAGCAGTGTTTAATAAAATGGATTATACATCTGCTTCTATGGGCAGACAAACCTTATACTTTAATGATAAAGGTTTTTACATTACTTGGACTTACAGCACTAAATACGGTCTTGAAGTTCAATATTATTTATTATAAAAACAATGACAAAAAACTCGTCTTGAAATTTTTCAAGACGAGTTTTTATTTTTAATTTAGTTTTTCTTTGCGAATGAGTCTTTTAATGCTACAACTCGGTTGATTAATACATTATCTTTTGTAGAATCTTTATCAATACAGAAGTAGCCTTGGCGCATAAACTGGAATGTTGTACCCACTTCAGCGTTTGCAACATCATCAGAGATTTTGCAACCATTTAATTCAACCAATGAATTTGGATTTAGATACTCTGTGAAATCAACATCAGGGTTGCCAACAGGGTTTTCAGCAGTGAAAAGTCTGTCATACAATCTTACTGTCGCATCTTTGCAATGGTCGGCGCTTACCCAATGGAGTGTGCCTTTAACCTTTCTGCCGTCAGGTGATTCTCCGCCGTAACTTTCAGGGTCATAAGTTACATGAACTGCGGTAACTTCGCCGCTTTCGTCTTTTTCACAAGATACATATTTAACAAAATAAGCACCTTTTAATCGTACCTCTTTTTCAGGGCAAAGACGGAAGTATTTTCTGTTTGGCGGGCATTCCATAAAGTCTTCCTGTTCAATATAAATCTCTTTAGAGAAAGTAACTTTTTTAGTGCCAAGTTCAGGTTTTTCAGGGTTTACAGGCACTTCAATTTCTTCGGTTTTATTATCTTCATAGTTATCAATAATAACTTTAAGCGGTCTTAAAACAACCATTGAACGCTCTGCATTTTTATTCAAATTATCTCTTACGCAAGACTCTAAAAGAGAATAGTCTATAACTGAGTTTGCCTTTGAAACGCCGATTTTATCAACAAAATCACGAATTGCTTCGGCAGGATAACCTCTGCGACGCATACCCGACAAAGTAGCCATTCTAGGATCGTCCCAACCGCTGACAAGTCCTTCATTAACAAGTTTTAAGCAACGGCGTTTGCTTGTAATTGTATAGTTAAGATTCATTCTTGCAAACTCAATCTGTCTAGGCGCTTCAGGCCAATTAAGCTCTTTTAAAGGCCAATCATAAAGAGGTCTGTGATCTTCAAATTCTAGTGTGCAAAGTGAAAATGTAACTTTTTCGGCTGCGTCAGAAAGCGGATGAGCAAAGTCATACATAGGATAAACGCACCATTTATCGCCTGTTCTATGGTGATGAGCGTGTAACACACGATAAATAATAGGGTCACGCATATTAAGGTTTGGCGATGCCATATCAATTTTAGCACGAAGAACTTTTTCACCGTCTTTAAACTCGCCGTCGGTCATACGCTGGAATAAATCAAGATTTTCTTCAACAGAACGATTGCGATAAGGGCTTTCTTTACCCGGGGTTTCATAAGTACCGCGGTACTCACGAATTTCATCAGGAGTTAAATCACAAACATAAGCCTTGCCTTGTTTGATAAGTTCAACCGCACATTCATGGATTTTATCAAAATAATCAGAAGCATAATAAATGTTTTCAATTTTAAAACCGAGCCATTTAATATCTTCAATAATTGCGTCTACATACTCAACATCTTCTTTAACAGGGTTGGTATCATCTAAACGCAAATTGCAAACTCCGCCATATTTTTCGGCAATACCAAAGTTAATGCAAATAGCTTTTGCGTGGCCAATATGCAAATAGCCGTTTGGCTCCGGCGGAAATCTGGTTTGAACACGGGAATAAACGCCGTCTTCTAAGTCTTTATTAATAAATTCCTCAATAAAATTTGAGGCAGTAACCATATTTTCCATAATTTCTCCTTTAAAAAATTATATATTTTCTATTGCTTTTTCAATTCTTGAAACAGAACGCTCTTTGCCTAAAAGTTGCATTATTGTGCAAAGGTCAGGTGTGTTTTGTCTGCCTGTAACCGCAACACGAATAACTGTTGAAACATCGGCAACCGAGCCTTTATAATCATCAGGATTTTGCTTGTATGCTTTCATATCGGTTGTAAAGCCGAGTGGTTCGCAAATGCTCTTAACCTTGTCAAACCAAGCGGAATTATCATCATTTACATCATAAACTTTTAAGTATGATGACAAGATATTTTTAATGTCTTCGCTTGAAACCTTTTCAGGATAATCTTTAGTAGCAGTAAATAATTCATCATAAAAATATGAGCAATAATCCTTAGTTTCAGACCAAACAGCAAAGTCTTTTCTAGGCTTTTTGCCGCCACGACCGATTGCAAAAATGCTTTTAGCGTATTCCTTATCACGACTTAGTAATGAGAAATACTCTTTATCGTATTTTTCTGCCCATTCAAGCAAATCATCAACAACTTTTTCAGCCGAGAACATTGAAATAGCATTTTTAGAAACATCATTTAATTTTGCTTCGTCAAAAAGTGAGCCTGCCGGATTCATCTTTTTATAAGAAAATTTAAAGTCATGAGCGTCAGCGGTTTTGTTTGCTCTGCGCCAATCCTCAAAATTAGAATTGAGAATTGTCATTAAGTATTCATAAATTGACTCAACAGGATAGCCTGCTTCTTCATAGAATGTAAGTGCTGCCTGTGGGTCTTTTCTTTTTGAAAGTTTGCGTTTTGACTCGCCGTCCATAATCATAAGCGGTCCGATGTGCAAATATTTTGGCACTCTAAATTCAAGTGCTTTGAAAAGTTGAATATGGAAAGGCAATGATGATAACCATTCGTCACCGCGAACAACATGAGTAGTACGCATAAAGTGGTCGTCAATAGCGTGAGCAAAATGATAAGTAGGAACGCCGTCACTTTTTAAAAGAACGTGGTCAATATCATTTTCGGTGAGCTCCAAATTGCCCTTAATTAAATCGGTAAATTTAATTTTATTTTCAATAGATCCTGTTGAGCGAAAACGAAGCACCCAAGGAACGCCGTTTTTAACGTTTTCTTCAATCTCGGCATAATCTCTGTCACGCCATTTTGCCCATTTGCCAAAGTAGCCGAAATTCGCTTTTTCAGCCTCTTGTTTTGCGTGAATTTCGTTTAATTCTTCTTCGGTGCAAAAGCAAGGATAAGCAAGTCCTTTTTCAACCAACTCTTTAGCAAAAACATGATAAATATCAACACGCTGTCGTTGTCGATAAGGGCCGTAATTACCGTTATCGCCGTCAATTACCGCACCCTCGTCAAATGTAACAGAGTAATGCTTTAATGAGTTAATAACAGTTTCAACAGCACCTGCAACTGCACGCTTTTGGTCGGTATCTTCAATACGAAGAAATAAAACGCCGCCCGATTGATGAGCAATACGCTCGCTGGCAAGCACCTGAACAAAATTACCCAAGTGAACAAAACCGGTTGGACTTGGTGCCATTCTTGATACAACTGCACCTTCAGGTAAATCTCTCGGCGGATATTTTTCTTCTAATTCTTCCCTGGTGTATTTAACGCTCGGGAACAAAAGGTCTGCTAACTTTTTATAATCCAAATTAAACTTCCTTTCGCTTTTATGTTAGTAAATCTAATATATCTAATATATTATTACAAATTTTTGAGTAAAAAACAATAGTTTTTTGAAAAATACTTTGAAAAAGTTTGAGTTTTTTAGCGTTTTACCGACTTTTTACCAACAAAAAATGCTAGTTCTTTATGAACTAGCATTTTTAAGGTTATTTTTTAGCGACAAAAAACATTCTTGGCATTTTTAAAATTACATTGCCGTTTTTGCGTTCAGGGTAGTTTTGCTTGCACAAAACTTTTAATTCTGCTAAAAACTCTTGCTTTTCATCAATCGCACCTCTTGTTCGCACTTATAATATACCGTATATTCACAAATGTGTAAAGATGATAATAAAAAAACCGTCAACTTGAATACAAGTTAACGGTTTTTCGTGGTACGGATGTTCATAACCAACCTAAAATTCATACTGAAAATCCGGCTGAAGACTCACATATTCCTTCTGTACATTTGACTATAGTGCCTCTTTTCAATATTATGAAAATAAAAATGAACAACACAATGTGGATTAGATAGATTCAAACTCATCATAATTAATCATATGATCTTCATAAATGATAAAGGCCAAATGAAAGAAATCATTTAGAGCAGGCTGAACTTTTGTCTGAAATTCTTGAAAAATTACATCAAACTCATTTGAAATTAAATCTTCTTTGACATTGTAAAATAGATCTTTGGCTTCGGCCATTGCAGTAGCTTTAATGCTATCCTTACTCTTACATATCATATTAGCACTAAGTATGAGTGTCTGCAGTGTTTGGTATACTGTTGGAGCATTTTGATAATTATCAGATAAAAGCATATCATATAGCATTATAAAATTTTTGCTAATAGCTATCAGCTCTCTGTATGAGTATAAAGAATATCCATTATAATATTTGGATTCAATCATTTTCAAACACTTTTTAACATCATCTATTTTATTTGAATATTTTAACAACGATTTATTCACATCAACTTTAACTGGTGGCGTCAGTTCAAACATATGCGTTAAATTTTCGCAATATGAGCCTCTAATGCATTTTGCTGGCATTACTAAATTAATATAATTCCAATTATATGCGCTTTCGATTGCAGAACATGTTCTGTACAATATTCCATCAAAGTCCGATTTATCCCTCAGCCATAACAATAATTGCTGCGGAAATATATATTCTTCAATAAAAGGAACATTTCTATTTATTACCGAAATAGAACACGCTGCTCTTAGGGGAAACGATACCAAATACTTCAAAATTAAATTATTTAAGTATGTTCTTTCATTACAGGTTTTACAATTGTTATAACAGCAAACTATAGTACTAATAAAATCGACAGGAGCTATTGAAAAATTAATCAAATTTATCGGTTGTTCATCCGAAGCGTTAAGTTTAAACGCTGAATAACTAAAATGCTTTGGCATTCCACATTCGAACCAACACATTTCTACGCCCGTAGACAAATACAAACAAGGGTATCCCGGAATACTATATCTATACGAATTTATCAAAGAGCGTTTTCCCATAGGAATATGAAATAAATCTTTTCGTTCTTTAAAATCTTCAGCACCAATGCGAATTCGATAATATTGCTTAAATGATTCATTTCCGTTGGTCCTGACTTCTATATTAGAAATATACATTTTAGTTTTAGACATCATATCATCAAAATGATGATATAATTCTTCCATTTTGGCACCATCATATAGGTCAAAAACCTTAAGGATGTTTGAACATAGCAATTTGATTGTAGAGATATTTTCTGCAACCAAATCATACACATCTTGTTCTAAGAAGCAGTTTTCATTACGAACTATCATTCTCTCTAAATCGGAAATAAATTGTTCATAATAATTTTTTAAGAAATTTTGAACCGTTTCAGTTGACCGCATCAGCGGAAGACGGTGTGTTAAAATAATTGAAAACAAATTATCAGATGGTAACATCAATTCCTCCTGCTTATCTCATTCAAAATCAAATATAAAAAGCATTTTAATCTCGCAGATTTGCAATGTTTATAACCTTACGATAAAATTATATCACAAAACTTTAAGGAGGTCAATTTTATGAAAAAGCACATTACAGATGAGCGCACAGGACTGAAATATGAGTTGGTCGGTGATTATTACATAATCGCCGGAGACGATGAGCCAGAGGAAGAACAGAAGCCAATCGGGATATGGGGTCAGCGGCATCTTCGCTATCTGAAAAATCACCGCAAAGTGCTTTACATCAACTTGTTGACAAGCGGCAAATTAAACAACTACCTTGCTAACATTGACCGTCAGGCTGAGGAAATGTTTGAACGGCTGGTAATGCAAATGGCTGCGGCGGAGGGTATAACAGAGCAACTGAAAGCCGCCGACCAAATGGTGTGGATCAGTAAGATGAACAATATACGAAATCGGGGAACTGAAATTGTCAACACGGAAATCATCTATTCATAGAAAAAACGAGCCTCCAGCAGTAAAATCTGCGGAGGCTTGCTACGTTTTATTTGTCTATTGCAATCACCGTCATAAGCATCTTTTTCTGCTCAACTGTCGGCGGCTTTAATCTTCCATTTTCTGTCAAATGCTTCAAAACATATAGTATAAACCACGGATCGGAAAAGAAAGTGTGTTGCAGACCGAAAATTCTGGCTTTATG
>CAKSNE010000003.1 GCA_934476085.1 uncultured Eubacteriales bacterium
TTCATTTTGTCAATAAAGGTTTGTCCGTCCCATTTATCCATATAATCACGTAAAGGCTTCGGATCGTGTACGGGATCATTATTTTCATCTATAAGTAAATCGTAGTGTTGGATAATTTCGCTATTCAAAATAGATTTCATCCTCTCAAAAATCGTTTGCAATTTAAGCATTATTTAAGTATATCACATATTTGCGACTTTTTCTACCATTGCATTGAAATGGCGACAGAGAGGTGTTAATCTCTCTGCCGCCACATTTCGGTTAGTTGTAAATTATATCGTGATTTACGATTTCTGTGGCTCGGCTACGAATGTTATTTATCCGAGCAACCCACTCCATTTGGTTATCCGCTTTGAGTTGTTCGGTTACGCCCTCACGCTCTGCCATCTGTTTTACGAGCCGAAAAAACATATCCTCAGCCTGTTTGTCGATGTCAGCAAGATAGACGTTCAACTTGCCGCTTGTCAGCAGATTAACATATCGCACCTTGTAGTGTTGTTTGATATACCTCAAATGTCGCTGTCCCCATACTCCGATTTCCATTTGTTATTCGTCGGAGAGTGCAAGGCAAGGGATATAATAATCGCCCTGTAATTCGTACCACAAACCATTCTGTTCGTTATAAATTCTGTTTTCCATTATGTAATCCTCCAAATATATTGATTTTCCTACAATTTCAATCAATCCGGCTGATTACAAAGCCGAAGGGAGAAGCTACTTCCTTACGTAGCCTCTCCCTTTCAGAGTTCTTTTTTTACTTTATAATTTCTTTTTATCGGTTGGGTTATTTATAATGCCGAAACCGACTAAAACAGGTAGCAAGACATTTAATAATCCGTCAACTGTTTCGCCTATTTCAATACCGACGAATTGTTTGACACAAAAAACAATAAGTGCCGCAACCGATACCCAAAGTGCCCAAGAAGTAAGTCGTGCTTTCATTCTTACTTCACCTCACTTTCGAGATCGGAAATCCTGTGGTTTGAAACTTTAATTTGTTCTTCAATTACCGGAATTTTGGTTATTAACTTGTTGTGTCGGTCAACCCGTTTTTCAAGCTCTTGTATTCTGTAGTTGGTTAATTTAGCCGAGGTTAAAATACCGCCGAAAGTGCCGATTAGCGTGCCTAAAAAAGATATAATTGCAATAATTATTTCATTCAATTTTTATAATAATTTAAGCCATTTTGTTGAAGCGTAACCGGTAATGGTTTTCCCTGTTGTGGCTTTTCCTTTTACTTTGTACCAATTTTTATTAGTCTTTTTGATAAGCGTTAATTTTGCACCGTTTTTAAATGATCCTAAAATTTCGCCTTTCAACTTTGGTTCTTTTCGACAATTTAAATCACTTCCGTTTGTTTTAACCATAACCTTTTTATCTTTAGCGTTATTCTTCTTTTGATAAAGAATATATGGACATTCACACCATTTTTCCCAGCCTCTGTCTTGAAGTTTCGTTTTTACAACACCGTATGCGTGACCACGGGCTTCGATTACGTAGCCGTTGCCGATATAAACGCCGACATGATTCGGTTTAAAAACTAAAATTCCGTTTACCTTTGGCATTGTTTTTATGCTTCCTTTAATACTTGCACGTTTATACATTTCTTCTTCGTTTATATCAGGACAGCCGTTTGACTCGTATTTCGGATGCTTGTCATCAACACCGTCACACCACATATATCCCTTTATCAACCCGATACAATCGTGAACTTTGTTGCCATATTGATTTTTAAAATCATCAGCGGTGTAATAGCGTGGATACTGTTTCTTTTTAGCATAGTAAAGACCGCTTGATGAAACTTGGCCAAAACAACCGTACCAATAAGGTCTGCCAACTTGTGCTTTAGCATATTCAACTAACCCGGTTGCTGTTTTGCTCATAAAATTACCTCCTATAATTAATTGTTGAAATTTTAAAAGGACAGGAGTAACAAATTGCTGTTTGATTTCCAAATTCATCGGTGCAAATTTGTTGTAGAAAAAAACTGATAAATTTGCTTTTAAGCGCTGAAACAGGAAGAGAAAATGAAACAAAAAACAAATATTCTTCATTTAATTTTTTAAGATTTACTTTTAAATTTGAAACAGAATAGTTTTTACCGTTTAAAAAACAGCTTATTTTATAATTTATATAAGGCAAAGTGTTATAAATTTTTGTTATATCAATCAAAATTTCGATCTGATGATTATTTATAAAATATTTAATTTGTTCTCCCATCTTTTTTAAAATCCTTTCGTTATTTGTAATAAATTTTAATGCTTTTAATAGAAAAAGTGCCTTCCCGATTGAGATTTAATCCAAAATACCTTGTACCAAAAATACAAACGCTTTTTATAACTAAAACTTCCGAATCATTGTTTTCATTATTTAAATTAATAGTAAAATTAGCTTTTTTAAGATTTTCATTAGTATAAGAAGCGTTGATTTGATTGGTGCTTTGATTACATTCAATACCAAAAACAAATTCTGTTTTTACAATTTGCTTTGTTCGATCTTCATTAAAGTCGCTTGTTTTTGTAGAAAAGCTGCAACTTATTTCGTTTTGTTCAAAATCGGTTTCAGCAGTCATTTTATAATCATATTTTCCGTCAAAAGAGTAAAAAACAATTCTTTTTATACCGCTTGAATCACTGTAATTTGCAAATAACAACGCATTGTTATTAAAACAAATTGATGAAAAAAGCTTCGCTTTTCCAATATCATAATAAAAATAAAACCAAGCTATATCATCCTTTTGCTTTGCACTGGATGCAGTTGACGAAAAAAACTCGTTTGATTCATAGTCAAATAAAAAACACTTATTTCCTAAAAACAACATATATTTTCCGCTGTAATTGATTGCAAAAATGTTGTTATAAACAGTTGTTGTATTTAATAAATTATCAATTTTTCTTGAAATATGATAAAGGCGTTGTAAATAGTTGCTTGAGCCGGTAATCGCATAAACCTTTTTATCAGTTCCGTAAAAAATGAGCCTATTTGCACAGTTTACAAGCGTTTCAGGCGTTATACACCCAATATTAGAATTGATTGATTTTATATTCATACTTTCAAGAGTTGAAGTACGGTTTGATTTTCCGAGCAAAATCAAATCAATATTATATTCAGAAAATTTAACCGTCGAGCATATACCGATTTCATTTGGTTTGAAAATAATAAGACGGTCATTTTGTTGACAAATAGCCGTAACCATACTGGCTTTATCTCCGAAATACGCAACATTTGACTCCGGAAAATAAAGAGGATTATTCAGCTTAGAAAAACAAATAATATTGCCTTCTTCCGAATTGCCTGATAAAAATACTCTTGAGTTAAAACTTTTTGTGATGCTCATTTTAAAAAGTCGATTTAAATCAGGCTTTTTATAAGCTTTTATTATAAGGTTGTTGTTAATTCCTAAGGCTATCGGTAAAGCTTTTTGAGCGTTATCAGAATCAATAATCTCTATTTTTCCTTTGTTTCTTGTTACCTTAACTCTGTAATAAACACCGTTTATTTCTTTTGCAGAAGAGTAGTCGCTGTTATAAGGAACAGTAAATAAATAGTCTACTCCGTAAGAATCGGTATATGTTATTATTATATTCTCGTTTTCTTCAGCTGATAATTTCTTAACAGGCAAATAAAACTCGCTTGATACGCCGTCTGTTTTGAATGCCGAACAAAAGGCAGATGATAACATATTAAAATCTTCTAAAATTTGTTCTGCCGGGAAATCTCTTTCTGCTGTTGACAATTTTGCATAGCTCTCACCTTTGCCGTTTACTAAAACAAACGGCGCATAAGTTTCAGAATCGTTTATCTCAACTAAGCTGTTTAAGCTTTCGGATAATTCATATATATGTTTTTTAAAAACTGAGTTTTGATTATCAACAATGCCGATTATGATAAAAATGCCGTTAGCTTTGACAGGTTTTCCGCTAAAGCAAAAACAATTTACAGCTGAAATGCCGTTTTCATAGTTTTCAGCGGTATAATTGTAAAGAGAAAGCGTATTTATTTGGCAGTTTGAGTCGGCTATAATCAATTTAGCCGAAAAATTTTTGTCACTTTCTCTTTTTGCTAAAAAAAGCTTAATAGCCTTTTGATTTGTATAAATAGTTTCGCTTAGTTTTTTTATTGAGTAACCGTTTGTATCATCGGTAACAGAGTAATTGCTCAATTTTTTTAATCCGCTTCTTGTACAAAGCTTTGAGCCTTTCGGATACATATTTACAACACTGTAAAGCTCGCTATCTTCAATCTCGCTTCTGAGTTTTTCAGAGTTTAACCCTTTTGAAAAATCTTTAAAACAAAATGTTTTCAGCATTTTACTCATAAGCTAACACTCTCCTTTAGCAAAAATATCATCGACTTCGTTAAATCCGCTTTTTCTTGAAATAACCGTTTTTTTATAGCAGTAGATTGATGAAAAAACTTTATAATCATCATCTGTTCCAAGCAAATTCGCAAGAAACTTTGCAACGCCGTAAACAGCACAGTCGACTGTTTCGCGTTCGGTTAAATCAAGTGTATTTTCAAGAGAAGAAAGCTTTTGAAATCCGTCTTTTTTAGTTAAAAAATATATGTCCGAATAAACGGCGTTTATAATGCTGAGTGCTCTTTCCTTAATATCGCTTGCGTCTACTAAAGTAGTACCACCGTAACCTGTTAAAGCAAGTGCTTGGTTAAATAATTCATTTCCGGTCAAGTTTCTTCCTCCTTATTTTCATTTAACAAATAGCTTGCAATTTCGCTTTTGTCTGTCTTAGTAAGATTATCTAATTCTTCGGCTATTTTTTCTATTTGTCCTTTGTTATCGCTTAGCTTTGCTTCACAAGCAAAATTTATATTGCGATAGCGTTTTGAACAAAAAGGAAAATACCAAATGTTATCTCCGTCTTTTTGAATAAGCGGACGAGAGCCATACATTTCTAACATAAATTCAAGAAAAATAGTTGCGATATCTTCAATAAAAGTTACATATCGCTTTTTGAAAAGTGTTAGCGGAAGTCTTGCAGATTCTTTTACTGCTTTGATTGCCGAAGTGTTTTGAGCCTGCAATGTACCGAGAGCTGCGTCGGTTGCACCCGCTGAGTTTAATGTGTTTTGGATAAGCGATGAGGTGATACTTTCAAAACTTTGAGAAAATTCAGGCGGATTAATATATTTTACGCAATTTTCAAAGTCTTGAGCGTCGCCGCAGAAGTTTATTATTTGACCCGGATTGTTTGTAATAGGCTCGTCTATTAAATCTCCGTTTACCATCATAATCGGCATACCCATCATCATAACCGCCCAAACTGATGCTGTGAGCATACGATTTATCGCAATTTGATTTGGTATTAGATTTGTAATTTCCGATTCACCGTAAGCAAGATTATTTTGTTCCCAATTGAATTTTGCTATCGGGTAAATTTCAAGTCCGGTATCCCATTCGGGTTTTATTATTGCTCCTTTGCAAACCTTTATAGCTTTAACGGTAAAGTTGCCGTATTCATCGTAATCTTTATAAAATTTAGTCAAAACAGTTGCTTTTTCGCTGTAAAATGCTTCATCATCGCAGTATTCGTTATCAGGCTTAATATTAATTATTTCATCATTTGATTGACCGTTTCGTTTAGCTTCTCTAATAAGCTCACTGACAGTTTTTCGACTTCTGATAATAATAAATTCCTGTTTTTGAACATCATCAATTGTAGGATCCGAGAAATCAACATTTTCAATATCAATAACCTCTGCACAAATGTCGCCCATTATCGGAGTTTTTCTTGATTTATCAGCGAAAAGGCCGGTTTTTATATCACAATCCCAATAAGCATAAACTATACCTGTTCCTGAAATATAAGCATTTTTTAACGCTTGTGAACAAATATCTTCAAAATGAAGTCGTTTCATACAGTTTGAAAAATATTCTGAAACTGCTTTTGATGCCAAAAGAATTTCGGCATCGGTAAGTTTTGAAAAATCAACTGACTTGCCGTTTTGAAGATTTTTCTTTATTTCTTCTGCGAGATGAGAAGAAGTCATATTCGAAAATCCGATCGGTGAAAAGTTGACGCTGATATCATCTCCGCCGATAACAGCAGTTTTATACTCTCCGATTCGTTTAATGATATTGTGGCGAACAAGCGGACGGTTTTTTCCTATATTTGCGCCGTACCATTGATCGCCTGAATAAAAGCGTCGGTTTTGTTTTGTTTGTTCAAAAAGTCCTTTTTTCCCGATTGAACATTTATAAATTTCGGCATTTTCATGTTGTGAAAAAATTTCATTGCAAATATCTTTGTAATCTTTCAAGATATCCCTCCTTTTTAAATTTCAGCAGGACAAAAATTTATTGCCCTGCTGATTTTAATAAATTATTCTACGATAACTTTACAAACACCTGTATCAAATTCAGTAGCGTTTCCGACATTTACTCTTAAGAAGTAGAAGTATGAACCGACTTCCAAATTTGTATCAAAAGTCATTGAATTAGAAGTTTCTCCGATAAGTTTAACAGCGTCATTTTTGTATTTATCAGAACACTGATACCATTGATATTTTGGGGTTGAGCTGTCAGATGTTGTAATGGTAAAAGAAACAGCTCCTGTAACAGAACCTTCATTAAAGGTTTTTGAAGTATTAGCGTTGCCGGTAATTGTAGCAGAAGGTGCTAAAATTGCCCAAACAGATGAAGTATAAGATTTTTTAACAAATACATCATAATAAATTCTGTAATCAAATTTATAAGCGTCAGCGGTTAAGTTTTGTTCAGGGGTGAAAACTCTGATTTTTTCACTTTTTTTAACCAATGATGCCGCACGCTTTGGTAACATCAACATATAAACACCTTGAGTATTTGAATAAGTTTCAAAACCGCCGCGAACTTCATCGCCGATACCGATAAGAAAGTTAATAGAAGTTTGCATTTTATCATTTGTTACGGGAATGATTGAAACATTGTCAATCTTGTTTACCTGTAAAGAAATATCACCTTGTTTAAAATCGCCTACTTCGATTGTTTTTGTAAACTCGGTGCTGTTTCTTAAAGCGTTCCAAACATAGCGGTTTACAAAGCAAACTAATTCTTCGTCCATTCCGACCTTTTCTTGAACTTCTTCTAAAAGTGAATTAAACATTTCATAAGGCTTTGTAAGGTCATAGTTTGTAACTAATTGACCTTGGTTTTTAGCGAGTGTGGCAAGCTTTGAAAGAGTATAAGCATCTGTTTCAGGAACAACTTTTGTTCTTACAAATTCGCTCATAACCGAACCTGCAAGAGAAGCAATACCTGTTTCATCTAAGTCTTCACGATCAATGGAAAATGAGCGTGAACGGTCCATTGCCATTGTGTAAGCAGTGTTAGAAACATCAATAGTGCCTTTTGTAAAGCCGTTATCTCTGTCATAACCGCCAAGTCCTTGAATTTCAATGTTAGGAATTTTAACTGTTTTAGCTCCGACAAATTTAGCGCGTAAAGCGTTGTCGGTCATAAAACCGACATTTGATTTATCAACAATAATTTTGTCGAGCTCTCCTGTAAATTTTTCTGCAAATGCGTCATTATTTAATGCCATAAATTTTTTCTCCTTTTTAAAAAATTAATTATTTATTCCTTTTAATAGTGCGTTGATATAAGAATAACCGTAATCAACATTGTTTGTTTTTAATGAGCCAACCGAATTTTTATAATTTTTTTGTCGGTTTAACTCTTCGTTTTCTGCTTTTTTTCGCTCAAAAAATTTATAGCGAAGCAAAGCGTCAAAAAGCGAAATATTGTTTAATTCGCTTATTAATACAACTTCATCAGGCAAATCTTTTATAGTTTTGTATTCTGAGAAAGTTTTTGATATTTTTTCAAATTTGTTTTTTGCCTTTGGTTTGATTTCATTATCAAGTTGCATTAACTTTTCTGCTAAGGCTTCATCGCCGTTTAGTTTTTCTAAATAAGAATTTTTCAAAGCCTTTTGACGAGTAAGAAGCAAATTTTCCATAAATTCGTTTGGCGAAATTCCTTCTTTTAAAGCAAGCTTTTTTAAAATATCAATAGCGTCTTGATATTTTTCAGCCTCAAGTCCTGCTAAAGAATATTTTCTAGCAAGAGCAGGGGAGAGCGAAATTTCTTTACCGCCGAATTTTATTTTCAAAGCAAAGTTTTTATCAGTTTGTTCCATTGCTGTTTATCAAATCCTTTCAATTTTTATCACAAAATATCCTCTTGTTTATCTCCGTTGTAATTCAAAAAGTTTTGCATTTCTTTTACAATCCTTTTTTGAGCGGTTTTGTCCTTTTTTGAGATGATTTTAGCTTTTTTTACAAGTGTTTTTTCCTTTTTAAATTTTTTGCCGAAATATACACCGATAAAAAAGCTTAAAAAACAAAAAATAATAATCAAAAAATCAAAAATAATAATCACTCCGTTTAAAGTTTTTGCTAAAAATAATAGCTCGGTTGGCTTTTCCCTTTGCTTTTTCTTTTGTTCATAACTGTCATACAAAAATATCTTAATTCGTCAAGCGCATGATCATTTTCTTTTATAACTTTGTCATATTCTGCGTTTTCGTCCCAGCTGTAAAGTGAAAATTCACGAATAATATCTTTACAATTTTCATTTATTAAGATTTTTTTCGATTTAATAAGATCGCTGACAACACGAATTCCAAAAACAACATTGTTATTAGCGGGACGAACATGAAAGAGTCTATGCCGTCTTACTGTTTGAATAAAAGATGCCGCTGAAGGATCAATAATAATTGATTTAATTTTGTACCCTGCCGAAAAGCGTAGCAGTTCATTATAGTACTCTTCATCAGTCAACTGACGACCGGTTTTTCTTGAATTATAGTAAAATTCTTTTAACCTTACTGCCGTTTCACCGTTAAATACCCAAAGCCCCATACTAAACGGATTTACTGTTCCGTAATCAATGCTTATATAATATTCACCTTGGATATTTGTGTTTGAAATTATATTTTCTTTATTAAACATAGGGTAAACAATTCCTTGGGAAGCAACCCATTTTCCAAAAACAAAACGGTCTTTAAAAACGCCTGAATAAAGCGATTTTGCTCTTGATATTTCAGCTTTTGAAAGAGATGGATTATCTTCCATTGTAAAGTGAATGTGTAAAGCGTTTTTATCTTTTGAATTTAAAATCCATTCTTTATAAAACCAGTGTTCCGGGCTTTCCGGATTACAATTAAAGAATAGTTTAGCTTCAGGAATTGATAGCGTTCTCGCAATTCCTTGTTCAACAAAACTTCTTGGCTGGAGTGCAACTTCATCGAAAAAAACTCCGCAAAGCGTAAGCCCTTGAATAAGTGCCGCTGAGCCTTTGTCTTTTCCTGAAAAAACATAAAAATAATTTTCTTTATCATTGTTTTTAATTGTTAAAATGTGTTTTGTTGAATTGTAATTTACGCTGAAAAAAGCAGTTATATCAGTCATTTGACTAATAAAGTTTATAATATTTCGCTCAACCGAGCCGATTGTTTTTCCGCAAAAAGCAAAGTAAGATTTATTAAAAAATCTCATTGCCCAATGAATAAATGAAAGCGTCATAACCGCAGTTTTGCCCGAACGCACTGCTCCGTCACAAATAAGTGCATTATAGCCCCGATATTTTTTGTTATGAGCAAACTTTAAAACGGTTTTTTGTTTTTCAGATAATTTTTCAATTCTCATCGTTTTCAAGTGCCTTATAAAGAATTGATAGATTAGATTTTGCTTCATCATCAGGATTTTCTAATATTGCAACAACCTGCTTTGTTGCGGAAACATTGCCCTTTAGTGCTTCATTTACAAGCGATTCCATAACTGCTGTGCCATAGTTGATTTTGCTTTTTGGCACACCTTTTTTAATAAGTCGCTCACATTCTTCACTATCAGGCTTTAAGGATAAAATGGTTTTTATTGAAGAAAACAGCGAATTTTTATTTTTCGCCAATAAAATCCCTCCAAATAAAAAGTTTGTTCCGCCCATATCCCACCCGACAGCATTAAAAATTACTTTGCCGTCAAAAAATGCTGATAAGCATTAACGACCGTAACTAGTATTTGGTCGCTTTTCTTATCGCATTTATAAATTACCACAACAAAAAGCGGACATTCAAGGACATAATAAAGCCTTGAGATGCCCGCTTAAAATTGTGATTTTGCACATAATTTTTGATTTACAGACGGTTATTTTCTAATTAAAATCTGTTGACTAAAGAAAAGTATAGTTGTAAAATTATATAGTAAGTCTAAAAAAATGAAAAGGAAAGAAGAAATTTGGAAAAACAAGAACTTTCATCAGCAAAACTCGGTGAAATGCCTATTAAAAGGTTAGTAATAACTATGGCAGGACCGATAATTGCATCAATGCTCGTTCAAGCACTTTATAATATCGTTGACAGCATATTTTTAGGTCAAGCAGATTTATCAGGTAATACTTTAACCGCTTTAACAATAGCTTTCCCTTGGCAAAATATTATGATTGCTATTGCCGTTGGTACAGGCGTAGGTGTAAATGCACTTTTGTCGCGTGCTTTGGGTGAAAAAAATTATGACCATGCAAATAAAGCGGCGAGTATCGGTGTTTTAATCTCGTTTTTGAGTTGGGTTGTAATGGTTATTTTAACAGTAACCCTTGTAAATCCGTTTGTTGAAATGCAAGTTGCTTCCGCAGCAAGCTCTGATCCTGCAATAGCAAAAAACATCGGTCTTATCTCTATGTATACAAAAGAGTATCTTTATATAGTAAGCGGTGCTTCGCTCGGTGTATTTATTCAGGTTTGTTATGAGCGACTTTTACAAGCAACCGGTAAAACAGTTCTTTCAATGACAATTCAGCTTATCGGTGCTATTATAAACATTGTATTGGATCCTGTTTTTATTTTTGTTTTCAAAATGAGTGCAAGCGGTGCAGCTATTGCTACTGTAATAGGTCAAATTTGTGCAGCTTTTGCCGGGTTCCTGTTTAATAAGTATAAAAATACCGATATTAAAGTTACCTTTAAAGATATGAAGCCAAAAAAGGATGTTGTATTAAAAATTTACAAAGTTGCCGTTCCGTCAATGGTAATGTCGGCAATAGGTTCGGTAATGACTGCCGGTATGAATATGATTTTAATGTCGATTAAAACAGGCGGTACTGTAGCAACAACTGTTTTCGGACTTTACTTTAAATTATTGAGCTTTGTTAATATGCCTGTATTTGGTTTGAATAGCGGCCTTATCCCGATTATCTCGTATAATTTTGGCGCTAAAAATAAAAAGCGTATTATTGATGCTATTAAAGTCAGCGTTGTTTATGCGATTGTTATTATGTTTATAGGTCTTGCTCTTTATCAGGCAATGCCGGATAAGCTTCTTATGATGTTCAGCCAAAATAAAGAACTTATTGATCATGGTGTTACAGCTCTTCGCATTACTTCGTTACCATTTATTTTATCGGGATTTTGTATCGTTGCTTCGGCTTCATTCCAGGCACTCGATGCACCTAGATATTCGGTTATAATTTCAGTAGCAAGACAGTTAGTTGCGTTATTACCGGTAGCTTATTTATTCTCGCTTACAGGTAAGGTTGAGTTAGTATGGTGGGCATTCCCGATTTCAGAAATTATTTCATTTGCTTGCTGTGCAATATTTATGAGAAAAATTTATATTAATAAAATTAAACCGTTACCTGATGTTCCTGAACAAGCATAAAAATAAAAGCGTCACTTTTTAAAAGTGACGCTTTTTTGTACGATATATTAAATTTTATTCAGCAACATATTTTGCAACATAATTGTCGATAATTGTTTTTTGTTCATCGGTTAAGGCGTTGTAAACAGCTGTGTCATTTTTAACGCTGTTAGCAACAAAGCAAACTGATCTTAATAAATTATTGATATCATCAGACGGATAAGTTGCATAAATTGTTTTTGAAAATTCGCCTAAAGTAATTTTAGCATATCCACGACCTGCAAATTTGTTGTTTAAGTTATGCTCTTTAAATCTAACGATTGAACCAACAAAGCCAGAGAAATCTCCTTCGGTGTACCATTCTCTTGCATCATAAGGAATATCTAAAATTTGACCGCTCATATCAAATGTAAGAGCTTCTTTACCGATTATATCATCTCTTGAAACAAGTGTACCTAATTGAACAGTAGCACCCATTGTTTCTAATATATTAAGTTGTGCTGTATCAATGTTTGTGTAGAAACGCAATCCGCTAGGATCAGTATATCTGACAGCAGCACCTGTTCTCATAGAAAGCGAAAGTGTCATAGTTGTTACGGTAATATTTTTATCAACAGAAATGGTTTCGCCTGATGCATAAAGCTTTTCACCGTCGGAATAACCAACAAAATCAGCGTTATTATTTTCAGGGAAAGTGAAGCTTCCGTCTGTTGATTCATATTCAGTACCGTCAATAGTTACTGTAGGTTGCTTTTCAACTTTAATATAAATAGGAGAGAATTTAAAAATGTTTTCTCCGTTTTCAATTGAATCTAAACCGTCAGCATCAAGCAACATAATCTGCATAGCTCCGCCTGTTAATGTACCGAGCTCTAAAGTATAAGTTTTATCTTTAGCAAGATAAGGCAAGCTTGAATCAGCAGGTGTTGTATAACCCGGTGTAACAACCTTAATTTTTATCGGTCTGTTTGAGTTATTTGTAATGTCAAGATATGCGGTTTGAGTTGTAGCAGGAACGTTCTTCCAATTTGAATTGAGCTGGCGGAATTTATCAAATGTACCGTTAACTACACTAACATTAGCTGTACCGTTATCATAATCAAAAGTTGTAGTAGCAAATGAGCCCCATGAATTTGCGACATTGTTCCAACCCTCAGTTTTACTCCATTCATGTTTTAAACCGCTGAATTTGAAAACGCTTTCGTTTGTATATTCAGGCTGTGGCTGTGGAGTTGCTGAACCTAAAGTATAAACAGGTGAAAGCTTAAACAAGTTGTCTGCACAAACAATAGCGTCGGAACCTGCAATATCTTGTAACATAATCTGCATAGCTCCGCCTGTTAATGTGCCGAGTTCTAAACGGAAAGTTTTGCCTGATTCAACAGTAGGTAAATCAGCGTCAGCAGGTGTTGTATAACCGCCGGTTGCTATTTTTATCTTGATAGTTCTTGTTGAATTATTGGTAACATCAATATAGGCAGATTGAGTTGTAGCAGGAACGTTGTTCCAGTTAGAGTTAAACTGACGGAACTTGTCATAATCGCCTGCGGTTACGTTAACGGTGGCTTCGCCATCTTCTGAATAAGTAAAAGATGTGGTGGCAAAAGAGCCCCAAGCCCAGTTGTTGTTTGGATTACAACCTTCGGTTTTTGACCATGCAGCATTTTCCGGGCCGAATTTATAAACAGTTGTTTTTTGTTCATCGGCACTTGCTGAAATTTGCAATCCGGCTACTGATACCGCCATAATAAGGCAAAGCATCAATGAAATCATTCTTTTAAGTTTTTTCATAACATATTCCTCCAAGATATAAAAATCAAAAATTAATTATTAGTTAAAAACGATATGTGCGAATTTAACTAAAAGATTTTATAATCTTTAAATTTATTATACAACTTCTACTAAAAAAATGCAAGAAGAAAATTGAGTTTTTGTTTAAAATTTAAATAAAAAGAAAAAAATTCATTTTAAAAATTTTTCTAATTCTTTAACTGAAGCAATTATTCCATAATCGGAATAATCAAAAATCGGTGCTGATTTATCAGGGTTTATTGCAATAATTGTTTTAGATTTTTTAATTCCGACAATATGATGAACAGCCCCGGAAATACCGACAGCTATATAAATTGACGGGTTTACGGTTTTTCCTGTAAGACCGACTTGCATTTCATAAGGCAAAAAAGCATTATCAACCATTTTTCTGGTTGTTGAGCAATCGGCATTTATTTTTTTTGCAAAATTCTGAACTATAGTTAAATCATCTTTTGCACCAAACCCAATACCGACCAAAATATCGCTTACGTCGCTTTTGGTTGTTCTGAAAGTCGCCATAGCAGGTCGGCGTTCGCATTTTATCTTTGCTAAAACACTGCCCGAAAGTGCCGGACGAATCATAAAATATTCTTTTCCGTTTGATTCAAGCGATGTACAATCAGCACACAATCCGGTGTTTAGTAAAACTGCAACTGTGGCACTGAGCCTTTTTGATACGCTGTCGCTTCCCCAAAGAACAATGTCAGGATCAAGCGTTTTTATTTTCTCACATAAATTTTCGGGCGTATCAAAATCAATTATCTCTATATTATCTGTAACGATTTTTGCATATTCAATAGCTGAATCAGTTACACAAACCGCTTTTCCGAATTTCTCTTTATGTTCAATTTTTGTAATAAAATTATCTTTTTTGTTAAGTGATAATTCTATTATTTTATTTAATTCATTTATTTCAATGAATTTACATTTCCGTTTATCAAATTTGTTATCAATATTTTCGATAACACGGGTAGGCGAGCCTAAAAGACCGCATTTTGCCTTATCGGCATTAATCATTTCAGCAGAAAATATCTCGCATTCAACTGTTTTGCTTCTAAGGCGTGGCAATCTTAAATTATTAATTCGTTCAATTGTTAAAACTGCCGGTGCCGTTACTTCGGTTTCGCCTTCATCTCTTGTTAAGCAACTGACTTTTTCGTCGTTGACGTTATTAACATTCATAACATTTGTAATTAAAGAGTATTCACAAAATTTTGAAAGCATAACACCTGTTTGACCGGTATCTCCGATAAGGGTTTGTCTGCCGCAAAAAACATAATCAGGATTTAATTTTTTTATCATAAGTGATAAGGTGTAAGCAGTGGCCAAGGTATCTGCACCGGCAAAAATTTTATCGCATAATAAAATTGCCCTTGCCGCACCTAATCTTGTAAGCTTTGTTAATTCATCACGAGTGGACATAGCACCCATGCTTAAAAGCGTTACATTAGCATTTTCAATTCTAAGCGCTTGTTCATAAGCACAAGCATCAAAAGGACTTATTTCACCGTCAAGACCTAGTCTGACGCATACAACTATGTTCATATTTTAGTCCTCATTATAAATAGGCGCTAATGCGTCGTGGATTTTTTTATACTTTTTAAATATTTCATTATATTTTTTTGTGTTTTCTAAATTCGGTTTTACTGTTTTGATTGGTTTAATACACTTTTCAACTGCATCAACACAATCGTTGAAAACGCCACAGGCAATTCCTGCAAGCATAGCTGATCCGAGCGACGAATCACTGCTTTTTGTAATTACGAGTTCAATGCCTAAAACATCGGCAATAATTTTGCTCCAAACATCTCCTTTAGCCCCGCCACCAATGAGTGTAGCATGAGAATTATAAGGAATTTTCAGAGAATCAAGATAGTTTTTTGAATCAAGCAATGATAATGCAACGCCTTCTAAAACAGCTCTTGCAAAATGAGCTTTTGTATGAGTTGAGCGTATTCCGATAAAGCTTCCGCAAAGCTTAGGATCGGCGTAAGGAGTTAATTCTCCATTAAGATAAGGGTGAAAATATAAATTATCTGCTCCGATTTCAATATCTTTTGCAAGATTATCAAGAGTATTATAATCTTCGCCAAAGGTATCTCTAAACCAACGATATGATGATGCTGCCGCTTTTGTTGCGGTTCCGGGGTACCAAAGCCCTTTTCTTATATGAGAGTAATTTACCAAATGCTCATCAGGAAAAGCAGAATCGGTTACAACGCAAATTCTGCCTGCTGTTGCAAGTTTCACTGTTATATCATTTTTGTTTACCGCACCTGATGCAAAAATCTCCATACAGGTATCGGTTGTTCCGCAAATTACAGGAGTGCCTTCGAGAAGCCCTGTAAACTCTGAAGCTGATTTTGTGACTTTTCCGATTATATCTTCGGGAGAAACAATCTGCGGTAAGAAATCAATGTTAATACCGGCGATTTTGCAAAGATTTTCGTCCCATTTTCCTTTATTATAATCAAAAAGCATACTGCCCTGGGCTTCTATATTGTCGGTACAAAAAACATTAGTTAAGAAAAATCTAATATAATCTTTTTCAAAGAAAATATAGTTAATTTTATTAAAAATTTCAGGTTCGTTTTCTCTAACCCAAATTATTTGTGGCAAAGTCCAAATAGTATCGGGCTTGTGATAAGTTTTTTCAAAAATCTCTTCTTTTGATTTTTCAATTAATTCTTTTGATTGAGAAACACTTCTTGTATCTGTCCAATGAATTGCATTTCTAAGCGGCTTATGGTTTTTATCACAAAGAACTGCGGTGTGAGTAGCAGAATCAATAGCAATACAAAGGATATCTTGATTATTTATTTTGCTTTTTTTAAAAAGGGCAGAGATATTAATTTTAAGTGCATTAATCCAATCATCCGGAGATTGTTCACATGCACCGTTGAAAGGATGATAAGTCGGATATTCGGCAACACTTTCCGCAATAGTTTCACCGTTTGTATCTATAAGGGTAGCCTTTGAAGAACCACCGCCAAAATCAATTCCAAGCAAGTATTTCATTTTTTAATATCTCTCCGTTTTTGTTTAAAATAGCAAAGCAAAGATATAGTTAAAAAATTTCTATATCTTTGCATAAAAATTATTGTTTTTCAATCCATTCGTGGTCAGGATCACTGCTTCGGTTAAAGCCTTGATAGTCACCTGCCATAAGCCATAAAAAGTAAGTTTTATATCCCGGAGCCGCTACTGTTGTGTGGTAGCCGTAAGGAAATTCAACCAATTCGTCATTTTTAACTCTGTAAGCTTCATCAATTTCGCCGTCAGCGGTATATAAACATTGTACCGCAAAACCTTGTTTTGGATCAAATAAGAAATAATAAATTTCTTCGGCAATACATTCTTTCGGCATATTATCTTCATCGTGTTTATGCGGAGGGAAACCGGCCCAATTGCCTTTTGTAACATAAGATTCGCCTATTGTAAGAACTTTTGCGTTTGAATTATTGTCAACAATAAAGCTGGTTTCTCTTTCATAAGGCTGAACGCCTAAAAGCTTTAGCGTAACATGGTCTTCTCTTAAAATTTGCGGTTTTGTTTTTTCTTTTATAGGTGTAGCACAAACCGCAATTTTTATTTTATCAAGTGCAGTGATTTTTAATTCTTGTTCAATCGGCATATAAAAACACTCTGCTTTTCGATTTTCAAAAACGGTGTTTCTGTTACCGATATTTTCGTGATTTTCGCCGTCAAATTCTACATTGCAATGACCTTCAAGCATTATAAATGCTGTTTCTTTATCCTTAGTATAAAAATCTAAGGTTTCATCTTTATCAAGCTCAATAATTCCAAATTCAAGTTTTTTCAAACTACATTCACCGATTTTGCAAATAGGTGTGTAGCCTTTTTTTGATTTATAGGCCTTTTTATAATTCATAACCGTTCTCCTTTAAATATTTTTTTACTGTTTCAAAATCAGGAACACTTTCTCTTGCACCGAATCCCATACATTTTATTGCAGAAACGGCACTGCTGAAATGACAACATTTTAAATAGTCAAATCCTTTTACAATTCCTGCGGCAAAAGCTCCGTGAAAAACATCGCCGGATCCGTTTGAATCAACAACATCAGCCGGATAAACAGGGTATTTGTAAAGATTATTTCCGTCAAATAAAACTCCGCCCTTTTTACCCATTGTTATAACAACAACTTTTGGGTTAAACTGATTAAAAAGTTTTTTTGCTGCGTCATCGGTGGTTTTGCATTTTGTAAATTCTAATGCAAATTCTTCAGATGGAATCATAATATCTGTTAGTTTTAAAAGCTCTTCGACTCCGTTATAAACTCCGCCGCAATCATATAAAACGGTTGTTGCATTTTCTTTTGCGATTTTTGCAGCTTTTACAGCGGAGTTTAACTCGTTTCCGTCAACCATCAAAAGTTTAGCTTTTTTGATTGCCTCTTTTTGATGTTCATTTAGCTCAAGTCCTGGCAAATCACCCTTGTCAAAAACGCAGGTTCTTGTTGCTGTGTCATCACAAAGCCAAAGTGACGAAGTAAAAGAACGAAAGCCGCTTTTAACTTCTAAATGCGTAGTATCAACGCCGAATTTTTCAAAATCGTTTTTTAAAAAAATACCGTTTGAGTCATCTGATAAAACGCCGATAAAAGCTGAATTTACCCCAAGCTTTTTTGCGGCAACTAATCCTGTTGCAACAGGTCCGCCACCTGAAATTTTTGAAGTTATAGCCTTGATTTTTGTATCTTCTTTTGGGAATGAAGGAATACGATAAAGCGTATCCGCAACACAAGCCCCTATTCCTACTATTTCAGCCATTTTTAAGCCTTTCCGTCAGCACCGCAAAGTCTTATTTTGCTGACAGCTAAATCCTTAACAGCTTCAATTGACGGTTTCATAAACAAATCAACCGCAATACTTCTGTTTTTATTGTTTAACTCTGATAATGCTCCGTTTGCAAATGCACAACAAACATCGGTGCCGATATTCATTTTGCAAATACCGGCTTTGATTGCCGCTTTTACTTGCTCATCAGGAATACCTGATCCGCCATGTAAAACAAGCGGAGTGTTATTAGTTGCTTTTGAAATTTCTTTAACTCGTTCAATGTCGAGTTTCGGTTCTTTTTTATAGTGACCATGTGCATTTCCAATCAAAACCGCAAGACAGGTAACGCCTGTTTTTTCTACAAATTCCGCTGCTTGCTTAGGATCTGTAAATTCTTCCATACTGTCATCATTTACACTTCCGATATGGCCTAATTCGCCTTCAACGCCAACGCCGACATTTTTGCAAATATCAACAACGGATTTTGTAAGGTTAATATTATCTTCAAAAGAATGAGTTGATCCGTCAATCATAATACCGCTTGCACCAAAACGAAGCATTTTTATAACTTCGCTTTCTGACGGTCCGTGATCAAGATGAAAACAAACAGGAACGCTTGCACGTTTTGCAGCGGCTAAAACAACAGGAGCAATGTAATAACCAACTTGTTCATTTACAAGTCTGGGATAAACCTGCATAATAACAGGGGCTTTTTCTTGCTCGGCGGCATTAATAACACCGATAATTGTTTCAACATTATAAACATTAAATGCAGGAATACAAAATCCGCCTGCTTTAGCCGAACCGATAATTTCTTGTAAAGTTACTAACATAAAATAAACCTCTTTAATCTAAAATCAAATCTTCGATTGAAATTATTTCGACATCGTTTTGGTCAGCATTTTTAAGTGAAATATATTCGCCTATACAAGCAGTTACCATAATATCCGCCTTAATGCTTTTTGCATTAAAAATTCGGCGTAAAGCTACTCTTTTAATGATATCAGGCATATACTGAGCCATTAAAATATTACCGCCCCAAACTGTTTCGCCTTTGTTTAATAACATTTCATCAAGGTTTGCATATTTAGAAATAATTTTGCGAGCGTCTTTTGTTTCTTCCAAATCACGTGACAGCTGATAAGGATCTTGAAAAACAACTTTTTTGCCTTCAAATTTTTTGTTTGTATCTGCTTTATCAATGATTGATGCAATAAAACTTGTAAATGTAACAGCTTTTGCTTTAACATCAACTTTATATTCGTTGTAAAGCTGTTTTATTGTTTTTGCGTCATTTGGATCATATATAACTACCTTTTTAAAATCGTTTAATTGTTTAGAACATTCTAACATTTGTTGCTTTGTTTCGTCAGCGGCACTGATTAAAAAGTCAAGCTGAGATCCGTTTGGTTTTTCATCTTCCAAAACCGTGAATTCTACGCCGAGCTTTTCTAAGGCTTTAATTGCTTTTATAGCCTGCTTGCAAGCCATATATCTTGCATCAACGCCTAAATATAAAAGCGTATCGGTTTTTTTAGAATGATCGGCAATAGCCTTTTTTAAGTCTTCACAAAGCTCTTTTTTACCGTAAGCATTGCCGAGCTCAAGACAATTATCAACTAATTTGTTTATGTAGTCCGGCAATTTATCTTCTAAAGCTGCTTGTAATCTTGCTTCTTTTGTAAACATAACAGGGTCCCAACCCGTTGTGCAATCGTGTACACAAGCACCGCAGGTAGAACATTCATAAATGTTATCTATTATTTCTTCAAGTTCCATAGCGCCTCTGTTTACAAGCGAAATTCCAAGTGCTCTGGCTCTTGCAGTATTTCTTTCCTGACCGGAAGCGTTACCTATCGGACAAATATGGTGACACATCCAACAAAAACGGCAGGAATCAACATGCTCTTTACATTTTTCAGACATAATCATAATTGTTTTCCTCCCTTAAATTAAAGACCGAGTTTAAACGGATTCATAATTCCGTTAGGGTCTAGAGTTTTCTTTAATCCTTCAAAAACTTGCATTGCAGGACCGTATTGTTCTTTCATAAGTCTGCCGAGTTTTATACCTACACCGTGGTGGTCGTTTACAACACCGCCGTGTTTTAAAGCGGCACGAACTCCGCAGGTCCAAACTGCTTGATGAAGTCTTAATGCTTCAACCGGATCTTTTGGAACATCTTTTCCGTCAATAATAAATCTATCGTAAACCATTGCGCCCCATTCATACCAATGAGAGAAGTGTGCAATGAATTTTGCTTGCGGGAAGTTGGTTTCAATTGCTTCTTTCATTGCCCAATAAATTTCTTCAATTTTATCATAAGGAGCAATTGTATCCATTGTACCAAACATTTGAGGAATATCCATCATATAACCCGGGTAGAAGAATGTAATTTTTTCTTTCCACCATTTTTCACCGTATTCAGAGCCTAAATCTTCGGCACCGTACTTTTTAAATGTGTCTAAAAGTAGCTTTTCTTCAACTTCAACTAATTCTTTGCAACCTTCGATTGCAACATTCATAAATGCGCCTTTTCTTTCAACGCCGACAATCTTTTTAATCAGCGAAGCGGTTTCTGCTTCGTCATAAAGACGCATAACAGATGGTTTGAATTTTTGCAAAAGCTCTCTTGAAGCTTTAAAAGCACCTGACATATCTTGAAATAAGAAGCCTCTGAACCTTCTTTCTTCCGGTTGGTCAAAAATTCTTATTTGAGCCTTTGTGATAATACCTAAAGTACCTTCTGATCCGATGAAAATTTGGTTTAAGTCAGGTCCGGCTGCATGTTTTGGAGCAGGGCTGGTTGTAATGATATCGCCATTTGGCAAAACAACTTCCATTTGAAGCACCATATCGTCGATTTTGCCGTATTTTGTAGAACAAACACCGATGCCTCTGTGTGCCAAAAATCCGCCTACCGTTGAACAGGTTAAAGATGAAGGATAATGCATTGTAGCTTTGCCGACTTCATTAGCCGCCCATTCGATATGTTTGTAAATAGCGCCTGTTCCGCATTCAATGTACATACCGTCGGTATTAACTTCATAAATTTTATTCATTCTTTTGGTATCTAACAGAATACCGCCGCAAACCGGTAGCGCACCGCCTTGTGTACCGCCGCCTGCACCCCAAGTTGTTACAGGAAGCTTATAATAGTTTGCAATTTTAACAACTTTTGAAACTTCTTCGGCATTTTCAGGACATACAATAAAATCTGCTTCAGGCATATGACAGCCCCTGTCAGCCCACATTCTTGAAAGCCAATAATAATCAACGCTGTGAGTTGTTTTGTCGATTTGTCTGGTTGAACAATTTGCAACACCAACCGCATCTTCAAGCTCTGTTAAAATCATTGAAAACAGAAATTTGTTCATTTGGTAATTCATAAATTTTCTCCTTTTAATCTAATGAAGTATCTACTTTTAAATTAGTAAAATACTTTGTAAATTCTTTTATTTCTTTTGTAAAATCGCCGTTCATTTCAACAAAATGGTGAATATAAGGACCGTCTATCAATCTGTCTTCAACCTTTTGAAGATCTTTAAACTCACCCCAAATATAAGTTCCGTGAGTTTGCGGTCCGGCTGTCGTTTTACAAACAAGCGGTAAAATCATATAATTCCCGCTCTCTTGGTCTATTCTTGCAACAGTATAAGTGCCGTCTTTTGCCCTAAACCAAGAGCGTTGGTTAACAAGTCGAGCTGTGCTGTCAACACCGCTTTCAGCTTTTTGAGATAACGGAAACGGTCCGCAATGCCAAAGAAGTTCGGCATTTTTGTTTTCAGGGTGTCTTACGGTAAATTCACCGAAAAGCGGTTTTCCAATACCTAAAGTAGCTGATTTTAATAAAACCATTGTCATAGCACAGTGAATGTCGCTTTCACAGGAAACCAAATAACCCATATCGTTTAAAATTCCGTAAACGGTACATGGAGCAAGCCCGTCAAAAAGTATCGGAGTTGCTGTCCAACATTCAGCTGAAATAACATCAAGATTAAATTCTTCAAAAAGATTTTTATACATAACAACCATTGTTGCCATACCATTTAAATATTGCGGAGTTAATTCATCTAATTTGTAATTTTGTTTTATGTATTCTTCAATCTTTTTTATTTCATCAGGATAATTTTCAGCGGTAGTTTTCATTCGATCGTTGATTATAGCAAAATTAAGTGCAATAATTTTAACACCAAACTTCTCCATCAACTCGCCTTCATTCCAAATAACCGAATAAAAAGGAGTTGGTCTTGAACCTACTTGACCGATTCTCATATCTTTGAAATTTTTAACCATACAAGCAACTCTTATAAAACTGTCAAAGCCTTCTTTAAATTCATCGCTTTCAACCTTGCAACACGGAAGATGCGAAAAAGGTATATGATATCGTTGCATTTGTCTTGAAATTCCAAAAAGCCCGCATTGTGAATCGGTTGGTCTCATTCCGTCAACATAGTATTCATCATCAAGCGGAGCCCAAAGCAAAACAGGTTTTCCTATTGCTTTTGCAATATCAGCGGTAGCTTCTTCGTTACCAAAGTTACAGTTAATTATCATAACTGCGTCAACGTTTTCATCTTTAAATCGCTTTATAACTTGTGAAGCAGATTCATCATCAAAAACGAGATCGTTATGTCCTATGCCCTTGTTATCAACAAAGGATACATTTTCACCGGAAAAGTTTTCTTCTATATAAGATAAAAACTTTTTTCCACGCTGTTCGGCTGAGTACCAAGTCAAAAAAGTACCTTTTGGACGATCGGTGGTATTTCTTCTCATTGCTACAAGACCGATTTTGATTTTGTAGTTAAGCATTTTTCATTAAGCCTCCCGTTATTTAATTAAAATAACTTATTTTTAGAATATCATAATTTTTTAATTGTAGCAACAAAAAAGTGAAAAATAATTTTGTTTTTTTGACATTTTTAATTAATTGTGTTATAATAACGGAAATTTGTTTCAAAGGTGAAGTGAAAATGGAATCATTGACACATAAAATTAGGTTTTTGTATTCTCAGATGGGCTCGGCTGAAAAGCGAATAGCCGATTACCTTTTAAATGATCCGACAGATGTAATTAATATTTCAATCAGCGAGTTGTCTGAGCGATGTAATTGTGGCAAAGCCACTGCCGTAAGATTTTCAAGAAGACTCGGTTGCGACGGATTTCAGGCTTTAAAAATAGCACTTGCTTCAGAATTTAGCGTTGCTTCAACTTTAAACTCTGAAATTGAAAAAGGCGATAGCTGTCTTGATATTTTCAGAAAACGAATAAATGATATTTCAGTATCGCTTTGGGCTACTGAAACTGTTTTAAACAATAAAAATCTTGAAAGAGCTGCAAATTTAATAGCAAACAGCAAAAGAATTGTTATTTACGGGCTTGGAAATTCCGCAGCAATTGCACAAGACGCAGCACACAAATTTTTGCGGCTCGGTCTTTTTGCAACTGCCTGCAGCGATAATCATATGCAGGCGATAATGTCTTCTCATTTAGAAAAAGGTTGCGTTGCAATAGGGATTTCACATTCAGGTGTGTCAAAAGATATAGTTGATTCACTCCATTTAGCAAGACAAAAAGGTGCCGGTACGATTTGTGTTACAAATTATGAAATATCGCCGATTGTGAAAGAAGCAGATATTCCGCTTTTTACAAAATCCGATGAAACAACCCACTCGCTTTTGGCAATGAGTTCGAGAATTGCTCAGCTTGCTATTTTTGATACAATTTATACTTATATAGTGCTTAATTCAAAAAATTCATCAATTAATGAAATTTATAATACTGAAAATTCATTAAAATCAAAAAAATTAAATTAGTAAAAAAGACTGATATTAAAAAATCAGTCTTTTTTTAATGCGACAAATAAGCTCGAATTTTGTCAGCTTTTATCTTATTTGGTAAAACGAGTTGCAGTTCACGGACAAAAAACAACAGTTCGCGGACACTTTGTGTTTTTAAAAAAATAAATGATATAATTAAAATATAAAACAAAAGGAATTAAAAAAATGCTTAGTTTAATATCAAAAAGATTTACGGATTTCTTTTTAAAAAAACAAATTATTGATGAAGAAAAATATGAAATAATTGAATATGGTTTTATGATAACACTGTCATCGTTATTTTGTATTTTGTCGATTTTAATAATTTCTGTTATCTGCGGAATGATAGTTGAGGGCATAACTTTTTTAATAGTTTTTATGGCAATAAGAACTTCTTGCGGCGGATACCATTGCAGCACTTATTTAAAATGTTGGCTTTTTACAAATTCGATATTTTTAGTTTATTTAGCGATAATTTATTTCACAAAAGATTTAAATGTTGATATTGTATCAATGGTTTTATTGGCTTTATGTTCGCTGATTATAGTAGCTTTTGCTCCGCTTATTAATGAAAACAATCCTAAGGGTGAAAAAGAAATTGCCGAGAAAAAAATAAAAGCAAGAATTATTTTATCTTGTTACATAGTAATATTCGGAGTATTTTTTGTGTTTTTCAGAGAATTAAATATACATTATTTTATAAGTCTTTCGATAACTGCAGTTACGATTTTGATGTTAATCACAATCATAAAGGAGGGAAAACGATGTTTGAGAAGTTAGCAAAAATTATTGAGATGTTTGCATCATGGGGAGCAGGCTCTGTTTCTTCAATCGCTTCATATCAACCAAAAACTCCAAAATCAATGCTTAAAAAATAATAGTTTAAGCCATATAAAAGGCTATACAAGAAAGGTCGCTACTTTTTTGTATAGCCTTTTTTCGTTTTCTTTTAATAAAAGGTAAAATTACACTTGAAATAAATGTTAAGAAATGGTATATTTATAATTGTGAAAAGAATATGGAATCAATTGAAGGAAAAAGGAATATATGAAAATTAACATTGCCGTTTGTGACGACGATTATTTTGTACTTGAGGCAGTCGCTGAAAAAATAAAAAATTTAATGTCTGATATTAATTGCGAGTTTGAGATTAAAACTTATGTTTCAGTTGAAAATTTGCTTTATGATATTGAGTATGAAACATATTTTGACATAGTGTTTTTAGATATTGAAATGCCCGTTATTAATGGAATGGAAGCAACGGTTAAAATTCATGAATTAACAAGTGAAAGCGTTTTGATTTTGATTTCTTCTCATTCAAAGTATGTTTTTGACGCATTTGAATTTGAAGTTTTTAGATATATTACCAAAGACCAAATCGACAAAAGATTACCGAAGGTTTTATCTGATGCTGTTGAATTAGCTGTAAAAATCAGAGAAAAGTCGGTTGTTTTAAAAAACAGAAATAAAATTGAAAATATAAATTTAAATAATATTGTTTATATAAGAAAAAACGGCAAGTATTCAACTTTTATTTTAAAAAACGGCGAAACTTATGATTTAAGATCACCTATTTATGAAGTAGCAAAAACACTTAATGATGATTTTGTTGCAACAGACAGGGGTTGCATTGTTAATTTAAATCATTTAAAGAAAATTCAAGGCAATGATATTGTTTGTGATGACGGAACTATTATTACAATCAGCCGCTCAAAACAAAAAGAAGTTAAAGACAGATTTATTAACTATATTAAAGGAAGTATTTAATTTATGGTTTTTCAAATAGTCGATTTTGCAGCGACATTTTTAGAGGTTTTAATCTTTTTATTAATAACAACAAATTACTCTTATCAAAGGGTTCCTCTTAAATATTCACTTATACCGACTTGTATTCTTTATTGTGTTTTGATAATTGTTTTAAACAATTACTCGTTGTATTCGTGGCTGTCGCTTATAGTTTGTCCGCTGTTGATGGGATTGGTTTCGTTAATAGTTAATAAAACTAATAAATTGTTTACTTTTTCGCTCGGCGTAGTTTATGCAACGCTTTTGGGTATACTCGATTTTTTAGTTTTAACAGTTGTAGAAATTGTTGGCGATAAAATCGGCTTTACTCTTGAAATTATTACTTCATTTAGTGTAAAAAGAATTATTTATATTGCTTTTATGAAGATGTTATTAATAATCTTTTATGTTGTTTTTGTTAAATTTATTCCTAAAAACAAAGATATAAAAGCAGGTATTAAAATGCCGATTTTCTTAATTGCGTTTGGCGTAACTTGTTTATTCTGCATTAATTCGCTTGTATCTGCATTGATCGGTAATGATGTAAATCAGTTAAAATTGTCTTATTTACTTTGCTGGGTAATTATGTTTTTATTTATAATTCTTTTATCTGTAATTTTTGTTCTTTATCAAAATAATCAAAAACAAACGGCTGAAAAAGAATTAGTTACTGTTTCTCAACAAATTTCAGAACAAAAGTATGTTCAAACTCTTCAAAACTTTGAAGAAAATGCTAAAAGTTTTCATGATTTTAAAAATCAAATTTCAACAATGAAATTGTTACTGGAAAGCGAACAGTATTCATCTGCTCGTAAGTATATCGAAGAAATAGATAAAAGCGTAAAGAGCAAAAAGTTTGTTGTTTTTACCGGTTCTCAAATTGTTGACGCTCTTTTAAACAGCGAAGAGCAAAAAGCTGAAGAAAAGGGTGTTAAAATTGAGATTGGCTCGGAATTTCAAATTATTGATGATAAAATGGAAATGGATTTGTGTACCGTTTTGTCAAATTTAATTGATAATGCAATAGAGGCAAGCGAAAAAGAATTGAAAGAAAACAGAAAAGTTGAAGTTAATATAAAAAAGGTAAAAGATTTTCTTTCAATTTGTATATCTAATTATTGTTCAACCTCGCCGATTTTGCATAACAGTGACTTAAAAACCACTAAAGAGGATAAGAAAATGCATGGTATCGGGCTTAAGAATGTAAAGGCGGTTGTTTCAAAACACAATGGACTGATGAAGAATGAATATAAAGATTCAAAGTTTATTGTAGATGTCGTTTTATAAAAAATGCGTAGTATGAATTAATCATACTACGCATTTTTAAGTTATTCTATAAACTTTTTTCTATAAAATCTTTTAGTTGCGGTTTCGGTAAAAATCCAATACTGCTGTCGATTTGTTTTCCGTCTTTAAAAATCAATACAGCCGGAATACTTTGAATACCGAAATTCATAGCAATATCCATATTTTCATCAACATCTGCATTGTAAAATTCAATATCGCCCATTTCTTCTGAAAGTTCTTCTAAAACCGGTTCAATCATTTTACAAGGTCCGCACCAGGTTGCTGAAAAATCAACTACTGCCGCATTGCTTTTTAAAACCTGAGAAATATCATTGTTTGTAATTTTTTTAATCATTTTTTATCTTCTCCTTGTTTTAGTTTTTTATCTAAATAACTTACAGCCTGAAGTGCCGCAATATTACCCTCACCGGCTGATTTTATATATTGATAAGGCTTTCCGACTATATCGCCGCAAGCAAAACATCCGTCAATATTTGTTTCCATTTTTGAATTGACTTTAATATGATTTTCTTCAATTTCAATACCCGGAACAAGACTTTTTGGTGCAACGCTGTCTCTTAATACAAAAATTCCGTCAGCGGTATGTTCGCCTGTTTTCGTGCGAACACCGTTAGCCTTTAATCCGCCGAAAATCTCGGTTGGAATTTCGTTTATTACTTCAATGTTTTTAGATAATTCTGTTTTTTCACGGTAAATAGGGAAGTAGTAAACCTTATTGGCGATTTCGCTTAAAAACTCCGCTTCGCTTTCGGCTTGTTTATTATAGCCGATAACAATTACGCTTTTACCTTTATAAAGCGGTGCGTCGCAGGTTGCACAATAGCTTACGCCTTTTCCTAAAAATTCACTTTCGCCGACTAACTCTTTACCTAAAACAACGCCTGTTGCTAAAATAACGGAATCAGCTTCAAACATTTTACTGCCGGCGGAAATAGCAAAATAATCACCCATTGAATAAACTGCACCGACACGCTCATCGGTTATTTCAATATTCATTAAATCAAGATGATTTTTTAGCTTTTTCGCTAAATCTTTTCCGCTTATATCGGGAATTCCCGGATAATTTTGAATTTTATGAGCCTTATTAATTTTTTCGCTTAAATTTTTACTTCCTATTAAAAGGATTTTTTTATTTCTGATTTTAGCGGTAATTGCCGCAGAAATTCCTGCCGGCCCTGTTCCTAAAATCGCAATATCAAATCGTTCCATAGTCCTTTTTCTTTCTTATGATTTATACTTTTATTTTACAAAATATATTTTAATTAATCAAGTGGTTTTTAAATTATTAAAAATTATTTTACATTAGTTTTAGTAAAGGTTAATTTAATTATTCATTTTAATTGACAAAATTCTATATAATGGTATAATAAAAATCAATGTAATAATTAAAAAATAGGGAGAAATTATGAAGACGCTAAAAGATGTTAAAGTTGGTAAAACAGCAAAGGTTGTAAAACTTCACAGCGAAGGTGCTATTCGCAGAAGAATTATGGATATGGGTATTACTAAAGGTGTAGAAGTTATGGTAAGAAAAGTAGCACCTCTCGGTGATCCTATTGAACTTACTGTTCGTGGTTATGAATTATCACTTCGTAAAGCTGATGCAGAATTAATTGAAGTTGAATAAAAGATTTAATTTAAGAAAAGGGGATCAAAATGAGCTTGAAAATTGCGTTAGCAGGCAATCCTAATTGCGGTAAAACAACGCTTTTTAATTATCTTACCGGCTCTAATCAGTATGTTGGCAACTGGCCGGGGGTTACTGTTGAGAAAAAAGAGGGAAAATCAAAATTTCATAATGATGTTATTTTTACTGACCTACCCGGAATTTATTCGCTTTCGCCATATACATTAGAAGAAGTTGTAGCGAGAAATTATTTGATAAATGAACGCCCGGATGCGATTTTAAATATTGTTGATGGTACTAATTTAGAGCGAAATCTTTATCTTACGACACAATTAATTGAAATTGGTATTCCGGTTGTTATTGCAATTAATATGATGGATATTGTTTCAAAAAACGGCGATAAAATAGATATTGATGTTTTATCAAAACATTTGCGTTGTAAAATTGTTGAAATATCAGCGTTAAAAGAAACAGGAATTGAAGAAGCAGCAAAAGCAGCAATCACTGCTGCTAAAAGCGGTAAAACAGTGCCAAAACATATTTTTTCGGGTGCTGTTGAACATGCCATTGCACATATAGAAGAAGCGGCGGTTCATGATATGCCTGCCGAACAACAGCGATGGTACGCTATAAAGATTTTTGAGCGAGATAAAAAAGCGCTTGAAACGATGAAAATTTCAAAAAATGTTTTAGAACATATAGAAAGCGATATTACTTGCGCTGAAGCAGAGCTTGATGACGATTCGGAAAGTATTATAACAAACGAGCGATATAATTACATAACCGATATATTAAAAGACTGCTATTTTAAAAAGCATATCGGAATGACAACTTCTGATAAGATTGATAGATTTGTTACAAATAAAATTTTAGCTTTGCCGATTTTTGTTGTAATAATGTTTTTGGTTTATTATCTTTCGGTTTCATCGGTTGGCGCTTGGCTTGGCAATTTTGTAAGCAAGGGCATATTCGGCAAAGGCTTTTATGTTTTCGGAAATTTTGTTGCAGGTATTCCTACGTTAGTTAAAAGCGGTCTTGAAATGGTAGGTTGTGCCGATTGGCTTCAAAGTCTTATTATAGATGGAATAATCGGCGGTGTCGGCTCGGTTTTAGGGTTTGTACCACAAATTTTAGTGCTGTTTTTGTTTTTAGCATTTTTAGAAGCCTGCGGTTATATGTCACGAATTGCATTTGTGCTTGATAAGATTTTCAGAAAATTCGGACTTTCGGGAAAATCATTTATTCCGATTTTAATCGGTACAGGCTGCGGTGTTCCTGGAATTATGGCGTCAAGAACAATCGAAAATCTTCGTGACCGCAGAATGACTATTATAACTACAACTTTTATTCCGTGCGGTGCAAAAATGCCGATTATTGCATTAATCGCATCAGCTCTTTTCGGCGGAGCCTGGTGGGTTGCTCCGAGTGCATATTTTATAGGTATTATTTCTATTGTAGTATCAGGAATAATTCTTAAAAAAACAAAACCTTTTTTGGGTGATGCAGCACCGTTTGTAATGGAGTTGCCGGCTTATCATATGCCTACTGCATCAAATGTTCTTCGTGCGATGTGGGAGCGTGGCTGGTCATTTATTAAAAAAGCCGGTACTATTATTTTGCTTTCATCAGTGCTTTTATGGTTTTTACAAAACTTTGGTTTTGAAAACGGTTCATTTACAATGGTTTCATCTGAAGCCGGTTCTATTTTAGCTACTATCGGCAACCTTGTTGCTTGGATTTTTGCACCGCTTGGCTTTGGCAATTGGCAAAGTGCGGTTGCAACTATTACAGGACTTTTGGCAAAAGAAAATATTGTTAGCACATTTGGTGTTTTAGGCGGAACGGCAGGAAGCTATATAAGCGAGTTGTTTAATCCGCTTTCGGCATATTCATTTATGATTTTTAACCTTTTGTGTGCACCTTGTGTTGCGGCAATGGGAGCTATTAAATCAGAAATGAAATCAGCAAAATGGACTTTGTTTGCCGTTGGTTATCAAACAGGCTTTGCTTATTCAATTTCACTCATTGTTTATCAGGTTGGTTTAATTTTTACAGGAGTTATAAACCCTGTTGGTATAACGGTTTCTCTTATTCTTGCAGCATTTTTGTTATATATGCTCTTTAGGCCTCAAAAACAATATAGCTAAAGAAAAATATATAAATATTTATAAGTTGTTAAATTATAATTATTAAAAATAACCCTGTGAAAAAACAGGGTTATTTTTTTATGCGTCAGCATATAATAATTTTGTTGACAGTAATGGTAAAAATATGTATAATAAAAGTGGTACTTAACAAGTGTAAAAATAACTCTTTTGAGTATCAAATGTATTATGGGAGGAACAAAAAATGAAATCAAAAGTATTTCAAAAAAGCTTTGCGATAGTAATGATGTTAGTAATGATGTTTTCATTTGCATTTGTTACATCGCCGAGTGCATCAGCCAAATTGGCTAAGAAAAAAAGCGTAACTGTAAGTAAAGTAGCGGTTACAAACTTAACAAAAGGAGTTTTGTATGTTGCAAAGGGTAAAACCGTAGCAATAAAAACTGAAGTTAGCGTAAAACCAAATAAAAAAGCTAATAAAAAAGTTACATACAAAACAAAAAACAAAAAAATTGCCAAAGTAAATAAAAAAGGCGTTGTAAAAGGCGTAAAAGTTGGCAAAACCAAAATTGTTGTAGCTTCAAAAGCAAACAAAAAGAAAAAAACAACTGTAAAAGTTATGGTTACTGCTCCAGCAAAGGGTGTAAAACTTGACAAAACAAGCGGTAACTTAAATGTAGGAAGCAAAACAACATTAAAGGCAACAGTTGTAGGTAAAGGTGCTGCAAAAGCAGTTAAATTTACTTCTTCTAATGAAAAGGTAGCGTCTGTTGATAAAAACGGCGTAGTAACCGCTAAAAAAGCAGGTAGTGTAGTTATTACTGCAAAAACAGTTGACGGCACAAACAAAAAAGCAATTTGCAAAATTAATGTTGTAAATTCTGCAACATCTAATCCAACAAACCCTAGCAAACCGGATCCATCAAAACCTGATACAATAGATGATGGCAAAATCGGAATTAAGGAAAGCAAAATCAGTTTTTCACCCGGTATGCCTGTTATAGAGACAACTTTAACAAGTGAAAAGTCTTTAACAAAAAATGATTTTGAAGTAAAATTAAAACTTAATAAAAACGGTAAATATAAGTTTACCGGTGAAATTGAACAGCTTTATACCTTTGATAATATTACTTATTTTCTGGTTCTTGATTTTTCAGAACTATTTAACAGAATTAATTACCAAGGTCAAGATCTTTATTTCAATGTATCTATTAAAGGTTTAGAGGGAAAAAATACATCGGATTTTGTTTTTTCTTATGCTAACATTCCTTTAACAAATAATGATGAGGATATTATCGTCAGCGGTTATGTAGGAACTACATATAGTCAATCCTTAAATTTTTATAATATGCAGGGACTATATACTGTTGAAATGATATCAGGCAAACTTCCTAGAGGTTCTTATTATGACGAAAGCGACAGCCGTATTTCAGGTACAATGTTGGAACCTGTTGATAACGAAAAAGTTGTGTTTAGAGCAACCGACGAGCTTGATAATACTTCAACAATAACTGTAACATTTGTTATTGGTGATGTAGATAAAATCGTTGCTGAAAATAGGACATTCGGCCAATCTAATGATAAGATTATTCAAGGTGATATTACAAATTTAAGTGCTCGTGCTTATGGCGGCAGCGGAAATTATACTTATAAACTTTTAGATGACATTAACGGTGCAGCTACTCTTGAACCGGATAGCGACGAACATCAATATGTTTTATTTAATGCTAAGTCATTAAACCCTGGCACATATGAAGTTAAGGTTGAAATTACAGATAGATATGATAGCAAATTAAAAACAACTGCTACATTAAAAGTAATTGTAACAAAAGCAAACAAGGTTTCAATAAAACTTAATAACAACAGTTTTGAAAATGTTTTCGCTTATGATGCAATTTATTTCGCAGATATTGATAATCTTTCTTTTAGCCAAGGTGTAGAATTACAAACTAAATACGATGATCAAGGAAATGTAGTTTCATATTCGTATGATTTCATAAATCTTGCTGCCGGTAATTATATGGTTATAGCAACTTCAGATGACTTTGGTGTAAAGGCTATTAATAGTAAACTTACAATAAACGGCGATACTGAAATTCCATTTACTTTACCTAATAAATCAAAAATCAGTGTTGATCTTAAATCAGATGTTTCAAATCCTGTTGATACCGATGATTATAATGTTTATCTCGGTATTGAAATTTTTGGTGAAGTATACTATATTGGTGTGCCATTTAACGCTGAAACAAACAAATATGAAATAGATGTTCCTTACGGAAAATATACATTAAAAGTATTAACTGACAGTGAATTTTTCGGTGCGCCGCAAACAGTAGGCGAAGAAACTATTAATGCAGCAAATCCAGCTGAAAACAAAACTATTTCTATTGCTGATATCAATAATATAAAGCCTAAATGTGAGAAAAGCGTTGTAGAAATGGGTGACGGTACTGTTGATACAGATCAATACGGAACATATATTAAGCTTACTACTAAAAACGCAACAAAATATTTAATTGATGTTAATAGTACAAGTAGCAGTTCTTATGGACTTAAGTATTATGTATATGATGAAAACGGTAATATAATTGATGAGGTTTCTCAAGACAATTATGAGTTGTTACCTAATACTGATTATTATTTATTAATAAAAAACGACTCTGACTCAAAACATGAATATACTTATTCAATTACATCGATTTATAATATCAAATTTAATGTAACCAATACTGATTTATCTAATGTTCGTCCTTATGATTTTATTAGGGCTGTAAATTTAGATACTAAAGAAACTTTTGATGCATATTTTGATACAAGTTACAACAAAGAAACAGGCAAAATCAGATATAATGAAATTAATATTCCGAAGGGCGAATATAAATTCTATGGTTGTATAAACGGCGAGGCTTTAACTTATTTATACAAATCATATGCTGTAGATGATGATAAAACTCTTGATGTAACTTTAAAACAAAAGCATAAAATTACATTGAATTTAAAGGCTAAAAACGGTGATCCTAACGAAGATTTCATTAGTTATACAGTTAAAGTTAACGATGAAACATTATCTTATGATTCAAAAAACAAGTCATACAGCGGTTCATTCTTAGAAGGCACTTATTATATACAAATTTATCTTTTGCGTTCATCTATTAATCAAAAATCTTTTTACTTTACCAAAGAAGTTGAATTAACTGATAAAGATATAGAAATGGATGTTGAGATTGATACAGAAGATGATAAAATAAGAACTGTTTTAGATATAACCGGTGCAGGTAAATATGATATTCCGATTTCAAGCGAGTATTCATTAGTAAAATTTGTTCCTGAAAAGGACGGCAGATATAAAATCGAGACAATTTCTAATATAGATACTTACGGTAACTTATTTAATTATGCTCTTATTTCGCTTGTCAGCGATGACGATAGCGGAGAAAGGAACAATTTCTGTTTTGAAACAGATAGTTTAAAAGCCGGCAAAACTTATTATATAGGTGTTAAAAAATATTCTTCTAACAGTGGTGCCGGTGTTAATTCAGTAACTCTTAATGTTGAGTATATTGCTAAATAAGAAACTTTTTGCGTTGGCGAATAATTGCCGAGTCTAGTTACGACTATAAAAAATAACCCTGCTTTCGCAGGGTTATTTTTGCTTGTTTGACATATTTGTTTCTAAAATGTATAATTAGTTTAATGAAATTTTTGTGGGAGAACATAAGTGGAAATGAGTAAGTATAACCAACTATGGAATTATATAAAAACTCAAGATAAAGAGAGTTTAACTTTAAGTTTTGATGAAATTGAAAAGTTCGGCAATGTTGCAATTGATCACTCATTTTTGACCTATAAAAAAGAGTTAAATGATTACGGATTTGCGGTTTAAAAGATTTCAATGAAAAATAAAACAGTAACTTTTCAAAAACTTTAATTTTAGGAGAAATAAAAATGAATTGGTTTAATTTTTACGGCTTAATATTCGTTATTATCATTCTAATTCCGAATATTATTTTTGCTATTAATCATAAAGATGGTTTTGAAAATAAATATCAAAATAAAACTGTTGAATTTTTTGAACAAATCGGAAGATTTGGCTGTTTTATTCTTATGTTTTTATCCATTCCCTACGTGTGTATCGGTTTTTGGTTTGATAATGCAAAATTTTTGTATTTATTATTCGGCGGCATAGTCGTGTTTTTATATTGCCTTGGTTGGATTGTGTTTAAAAATGAAAATTCTGTTAGAAAATCGCTTTGGCTTTCGATTTTGCCATCAATTTTGTTTTTGCAAAGTGGTGTGTTAATGCTTAATATTCCGTTGATTGTTTTGGCAGTAGTTTTTGCTGTTTGTCATATTACAATTAGTTATAAAAACGCAGTATTATAAAATTTAGGAGAAAAATTATGGCTACAAGTGAGAGTTATATAGAATTCGTTTGCGAGCAAATTAATGGTTACGGAGAAATTAGATACAGAAAAATGTTTGGCGAATATATAGCTTATTTGAATGACAAGTCTATTTTGACAGTTTGTGATAATACCGTTTTTGTTAAAAAGTTGCCTGAAATAGAAAAATTGATGAAAAATGCGGATTGCGGTTTTCCTTATGACGGCGCAAAAGAGTGTTACATTTTAGATATTGAAGATAAAGGTTTGCTTGATAAACTAATACCGATTTTAGAAGGAATTACACCAAAGTCTAAACCAAGAAAGAAGTGATTTGACTTTTTTGAAAAAAGGTTATATAATGTAACAGCTATGTGAAAAAATAAAGGATTGAACATTATTAAAATGCTCAATCCTTATTGATTGTTGAAAGTATGAAGGGAAGAAGAAAATTGGTTGTTCATAGAACGGATTACACCAAAAGGCACTATGGTTTTTTAGCAGCAGTCGGCGGATTTTTGGAATCTTATGCTATTATAAATCGAAGCGGACTTTTTGGTAACGCACAAACCGCAAACTTTACTCATTTATGGTTAAGTGTTGCTCAACGAGATTTATTAGAAGTTATTTATTATCTAACACCGCTTTTGCTTTATTGTTTTGCAATTTTTCTTGCAAGTTATATGCCACTAAAACTTAAAAATCATATGTGGCCGAAGATTTGCTTAATACTTGAAATAATTTCAATTTTAATTTTAGGCTTTTTGCCAACAGATGTAGAAGATAAATTTGCTATTTTACCGATTTTCTTCTGCACCGCATTACAGTATCAAACGTTCCGTTCATGCCATGGTTACGGAGCTTCATCACTATTTGTTACAAATAATATTCGCCAGTGTATCAGCTCACTTACATATTGGCTTGTTAAAAAAGATCATAATGAATTAGAGCGATTTGAAATATACCTTTTTGTAATTGCGTTTTTTGCAGTAGGTGCTGTTTGCGCAATGCTTTCCGGTTTGCTATTTGGCGATAAAAGCGTTTTGCTTTGCTTAATTCCGCTGGTTTGCGTTTTTATAATGCTTGAAAAATAAATTTAAACATTTTTACCCGCTGTGAAAGCCTCTTTCATAGCGGCTTTTTCTTTTATTTCGCCTTTATTCCAAGCACCAACGCCGTAAATAATGCCTTTTTCGTTTGCACCGTCAAGACAGTCGAGTGTAAATCCGCGAATGCCGTCGATAGTCTTTTGCATATTTGCAACCGATGTGTCAGCGGCGGTAACGATATAGTAAAAATCTTTGTTTGTGATTTCTAAATATCTTGGCACAGTTCTGTCGATAAGCGTTTTCAACTGTCCGTTCATAGTGTAAAAATAAACAGGAGTTGCAAGAACGATAACATCGGCGTTAACCATCTTGTCTAAAATTTCTGCCATATCGTCTTTTTGAACGCATTTGTGAGTGGTATTACAGACGCCGCAGCCAACGCAGTAGTTGATTTTCTTACTGTTTATAAAAATCTTTTCAACTTCGTTGCCGGCTTCGGTAGCGCCTTTTATAAATTCATCGCAAAGCAAGTCAGAGTTTCCGCCCTTTCTTGCGCTTGCTGATAAAACTAAAACTTTTTTACTCATTTTTTGTCAATCCTTTAAATCAATTTTAAAATATCGTCGGTAATTTGCTCTTTTGTAAGATGGTTTTCTGCTAAAACTTCGTTTGCGTCATAGCGGTCTAAAAATTCTTTTTTAAGACCGAAGCTTAGTGTTTTAACTTCGCTGTCACCATAAAATCTAGCGATCTTTTCTCCAAAACCGCCGTCTAAAATACCGTCCTCGATTGTAACAACAATATCGTGATCGGCTTTTAGACTTTCAAGTAGTTTGTTGTCAACTCCGCTGATAAAGTAAGGGTTGATAACTGTAGCGTCAATGTCTTTTTTAGCCTTTAATTCATCTGCAACTTCGTTAGCAAGTCCAAAGAATGTGCCAAGACCGATAATAGCAACATTTGAGCCTTTTTTGGTTACTTCGTATTTATTAATTTCAGAGAAATCTTTTGTGCATTCTTTGCCGCTTGAAATAAAGTTACCCGGGCAACGAATTGCAACAGGGTGATCACTTTGCTCAACAGACCAATCCAGCATTTTTAAATATTCTTCTTTTGTTGTCGGCGCTAAATAAACCAAGTTTGGAATATTAGCCATTAGCGGAATATCGTAAATGCCAAGATGAGTAACATCATTCATACCAAAAACAGAAGCCGCATAAACAACTATTGTTGCAGGGTTGTTATTAATGCAAAGGTCTTGTGATAATTGGTCGAATGTACGCTGAATAAACGAGCTGTAAACGCCGAAAACGCTCTTTCCGCCGTTTGCCGCAATGCCTGATGCAAGTGCGACAGCGGTTTGCTCGGCAATTCCGACATCAACAAATTGTTTGCCCGCTTTGTCACGGTTTTCTTTTGTAAAGCCTAAAACCGCAGGTGTTCCGGCTGTTATTGCAACAACTTTTTGATCTTCTTTAAATTTATTTAATAAGTAATCAGCGGTAATTGAAGAATAGTCTTCACCATCAAAATTAAATAGCGGTTTTTTGGTTTCCTTGTCAAACGGCATACACCAATGCCAATTTTCTTTGTCGGTTTCCGCCGGTTTAAAGCCTTTGCCTTTTTGCGTGTTAATATGAACTACAATAGGATGGTCGATGTCTTTAACCTGTTGTAGAGCGTTAATCATTTTTTCAACATCATTACCATCATCAACATAAACATAGTCAAGTCCCATTGATTTGAAAAGATTGCACTCTGATTTGCCGTTAGTTTCACGCAATTCTTTCAAGTTTTTATAAAGACCGCCGTGGTTTTCGGCAATAGACATATCGTTATCATTTACAATGATAATGAAGTTGCTGTTAAGTTCTGATGCAAAATCAATACCTTCGAGTGCTTCGCCGCCACTTAAACTACCGTCGCCGATAATTGCAACAACGTTTTCATTGTCGCCTTTTAAATCTCTTGCTTTGGCAAGACCGCAAGCAAGGCTGACAGAGGTTGATGTGTGACCGATTACAAAGAAATCGTGTTCGCTTTCGCTAGGATCGCTGTAGCCGGAAATATCATCATAGTGTTCTTTATAAAGAAAAGCGTCTTTTCTGCCTGTGAGCATTTTGTGGCAGTAAGTTTGGTGAGAAACATCAAACACAAATTTATCTTTTGGTGAATCAAAAACATAGTGCAATGCAATTGTCGCTTCAACCATACCAAAGTTCGGTCCGCAGTGACCGCCGTGAACGCTTAATTTATTGAAAAGTGCTTCACGCATTTCGCTTGCGAGTTCTTTTAATTCGCTAACGTTTAACTTTTTAACATCAGCGGGATTATTAATATTTTCTAAATACATTTTCTTTGCTCCTAATCTTATAAATTAAAGTTTTTTGATAATTCTTCTGAAAAATCTTTGTTAATAAAAACTCCTTTAGTCCCATTTTAAAATGCCTGTTTTTTCGGCTTCTTCATATTTTGAAATTTTGTAGTTTAATCGGTCGAGAGTTGCCTCAATCTGTGCTTTTTGCTCTAAAAGTATCTCTCGCTGACTTTTAAGAAGCTCTGCTCGAGCGTGAATTGTTTCATCGCCTTGCTGAAATAATTTTAAATATTCGATTATTGTGCCAACAGGCAAGCCTGCACTTCTCATACAAAGTGCGTGTTCAACCCAACCCAAATCACTCTCGGTGTAGTTTCTGATTCCGCCGCTTGTTCGAGCAACCGCAGGAATCATACCGACTTTTTCATAGTATCTTAATGTGTCTTGCGAAATGTTGTATTTTTCGCTAACTTGCTTTATTGTCATAAAAGATTACCGCCTTTTAATTTGGTTTACAATCATTATAATACTTGGAGTTAACTCCAAGTCAAGAGTTTATTTTTTAATTTTTTGTGAATATTACAATTTTGTTATTTTGATTGACAAATTAATACATTTTTGGTAGTATGTATATATAAAGTAGTTTAATTTAACTACTAAATTATTTAAGGAGCATGAATTATGAAAAATATTAAAAAAATATTGGCAGTTGTATTGATTGCTGCAATTTGCGTTTTCTCTGCAAGTTGTGCAGAAAATTCTACAATGGTTATTTCCGAAAACGGTGCAGTTGAGGTTTCGCAAAAAATTGAAATGACTGAAGCTGAATACAAAAAAATTGATGCGATTGGTGCATTAGCAGTTGGCGATGATGAAAAAATCGATACTGGAGATATTTCCGGACTTGATAATTTAGGTCCTGTTACATCTAATTTATTCAAAAATTCAAAAACAATGAGCGAATTAATTAGTAACTTTAAAAAAGCTTGTAAACAAGAAAAAAGAGATAACGGCACTTATTATATTTATGAAGATACCGCTAAATATAATTCTGTTGATGAAGTAAATAAAATTTCAGGAAATAATGCTAAATTTACTACCGGTGATTTTTGGCGTGCAACTATGGATAAAAAAACATATAATCAGGCTATGGCCATGTATACAATTTACGGTATTGATTTTTCTATCCAGTGCACTTTAAAAATGCCATATAAAATCACAAAAACAAACTGTGAAAAAGTTGATGATTATACAGTAAAATTAAATAATTGTGATATTTCTTATGTTATTACAGAAAAATCAACTTCTGATTGGGCAAAAGCCGCTGACCCTATTAGTGCTATTAAAACCGAAGTTAGAACAGCTATAAAACCTGCAAAAGTTACAGGTGTTAAAGTAATTTATAAAGATTACAGAACAGCTAAAGTTACATTTAACAGAGTTAAAGATCAAAATTTAACTTATGTTCTCGAATACAAAACAAAAGGTATGAAAAAATGGCGTCAGGCAGATTCTACTGTTGATAAAGAAAACTATATTACTGATTTCTTGTCAAATGAAAAGAAAACTATTTCTTATAGAGTTAAAGCTTATGCAACCAGCTTAGCTTTAGGCGATGAAGAAGTTTACGGTGTTCCATCAGCAGCTAAAACTTTGAAAACAATTAAATTTGATAAACCTGTTGTAAAAGCTACTGCAGATAAAAAAGCTGTTAAATTAACTCTTACAAAGAAAATTAAAAAATTGAAAGGTTATGAAATTAAATACTCAACAAAGAGCAATTTAAAAGGCGCTAAAAAAGTAACTGTTAAAAAACTACCTAATACAATTAAAAAATTAAAATCAGACAAAAAATACTTTATAAAAGTAAGACAATTTACTAAACAAGGTAAAAATAAAGTATATGGCCCATATAGCAAAAAACTTACTGTTAAAGTAAAATAATAAAAACTGCCGTCTAATATTTAGGCGGCAGTTAAAAATATTGTCATATTTTTTATATAAAATCAAAGGAGAAAATCTATGAAAAAAGATTTAAAACTTTATAACGCATTGTTTCCGTTATGGTTTATTGTTTATATTTTTCCGCAAACTTGGCTTATTGCAATTCCGGGAAATTTTATCATAGATAGTGTTGTCCTTTTGATTGCTATGTTTGCTTTGAAAATTGAAGACAAGGGTAAATTTTATAAATCCAAAATTTTTCTATTATTTATTTGTGGATTTAGTGCAGATTTTATCGGAGCACTGCTTATGTTGATTGTTCTTTATTTAGGAGTAGGCAGTATGGGTGATGAATTGTATATTACAATTCCAGGCTTGATTATTTCAGCAGTGCTGATTTATGTTTTGGATTATACATTAGTCCTTAAAAACTGTGACAAACACATTAGAAAAGTTTTATCGTTAGTTTTTGCAATCGCAACCGCTCCATATACTTTTTTAATTCCTTCTAGTTTGATATATGGATAATAAGCTAATTATTTTTCGTTTTTATTTATAATATTGTAAAATGATTTTGAGCAAGTTGGATATTCATCTTCAATTTGCTCTTTTTTTAAGTCAAGTTTTATATTTTGTTTATTAAGATTATTAATAATGCTTGAAAATGCGTTGGTTGAAACGGCTTTGGTGTCGATGAGTGATAAAGAAAAGTTTTTGTTAAAATTATTTTCATCAAAATAGTGACCTTGAAAAAGCCTTAAAACATAATAAATTTCCGAAAGAATAAATTTATTAAAATCTTTATTTATTTCACTCTTGCCAATTCGTGCTGTTATGCTGTATAATAGACTAAGCGAGTTTATTGCAGTAGCTCTTCCGTTGATTAATTCCGGAGCATCCTTTAAATCGGAATCAATCTTGTCTGCGTTAAATTCAACCGGCTCGTTTGCATTGCTTGTGATGCCAAGTAAATAGTCGGTGCTGCAATTAAAAATTTGTGATGCTTTAATTAAAAAGTCCAAGCCACATTCCCTGATACCTTTTTCGTAGTGGGATAGCAGTGCTTGGGAAATGCCAAGGCGAGCGGCAGTTTCTTTTTGTGACCACCCGTTTTTATGGCGAAGTTCAGATAATCTTTGAGAAAATATATTGTTCATTATGTTTATCCTATCCTTTATATTTATACTATAAGTATAAATATATCACTTATTAGGTTATTTGTAAACAAAAGTTTTTTAAAAAATCAACCGAAAGGAATAAAAATAATTTATGAAAACATATACTATTCATCTTATACGACACGGTATGACCGAAGGAAATAAGGTTGGCAGATATGTCGGAAGTACCGATGCACCGCTTTTTACCGAGGGTATAAATGAGATAAAAGCATTAAAAGAAAAATATGATTACAAAAGACCGAAATTGTTTTTTTCTTCACCGATGAAAAGATGTATTGAAACACTTGATTTGATTTATGGTGAAAAAGGTCTTGAAATTCTTGCGGTTGATGGCTTAAAAGAATGTAATTTAGGTGATTTTGAAGGCAAAACCGCTGAAGAATTAATTGATTCACCTGAATATATGGACTGGGTACAACACGGTGCCGCACCACCGAACGGCGAAAGCAATAAAGACTTTGCAACAAGAGTTTGTTCGGCATTTGTTGCTGTTGTTAAAGAAATTTTAACTCGTGGTATAACCGAATCTGTAATTTGTGCCCATGGCGGAGTAATTATGACAATTCTTGCGGTTTACGGTTTGCCCCAAAGAAAAATGACAGATTATATGGCTAATAACGGCCGTGGCTTTACTATTCGTGTAACCCCGGGCGTTTGGATGAGAACGGGTATGGTAGAAGTTGTGTCTGAGTTTCCGCTAGGTTCAGCTGATGAGCCTGATAACTCGATCAATCCTGTTAAAAATTCAGATCAAAACCCATTTAGCGGTGTGACTGATGACGAAGAAGTTTTATGGGGCGATCTGGAAGAAAAAGAAGATAAAACAGAAGAATAAATTTAAAAAGGTGTAGCGGTTTGCTACACCTTTTTGCTTTTATAAAATTAGGTTTTAATATGCTTTTTAGCGGAGTGAAAATTATAACAAGCTGATATAGAGTGCTTGTCATTTAATTAAAAAATCCCTTTTTAATATTTTGCATAGAATATAAATAGGGGGTGATAATCAATGGAGTATGAATACAGAGAGTGCCTTAATCAATGTGTTAATGTAAGAATTGAGCCTTGTTGCTGTCATAACGGTTCACATGACCATAGTCACAATGAAGAAAACAATTCTTGTTGTAAAACAGCTTGTTCATGTGGTTGCAGCGATTTGTTTACAACAAAAAAATGTGGCTGTAATTAATATATAAAAACCATTTGCGCGCTTTGTTTTTTTGGCAAATGCGCGCATTTTTTGAAGAAATAAAAATATTGAAATTTTTGTAAAAGAATGATATAATATGAGCGGAAAACGAAATATTCTAAAGAAGGAATTTTATTATGATTGATAAGAGAGTTATAAAAACTAAAACTAATATTAAAAATACCTTAAAAAAATTAATATTAGACAAGCCTTATGAAAAAATAACGGTAACAGAAATTTGTAATGTTGCAAAAACAAGCAGAATTACTTTTTATACATATTATGATGACAAAAATTCTGTTGTAGAAGAAATTTTTGACGATTATATGAAAGAAGCAACTAAAGATTATTATGCTTTAGAAGAAAAAAATAATAAAGAAAAATCGCCTATTAAAGGTTATTATAATGTTTTAGATGCAATTTTAGATCTTTATTATAACAATTTAGAGTTTTTTGCTTATACTAATTCGTTTATTAATCCTTATCTTTATTCTTCGTTTTATAGTCATACTTTTACTATTGCAACAAGTTATATTGAAAAACATTCTAATGATTTTAAACCGAAATATTCAACAAAATTAACTGCAATTCTTATTTGTAACAGTCTTTGGGGTGTTATTAACGAGTTTCATGCTAATAATGCAGATGAAGAAGAAGTCAGAAAAAGTGTCAGAAGCATTTATGCCGATATTCTTAATTCTGATATTTTTACAATAGTTAAGTAATAATTTTAAACAATAAAAAACCTTACCGATTTTATAATTGGTAAGGTTTTTGTTATTTATTCAACTATACAAGCAGTAATTGCTAAAGCGCCGGGACCGATATGACAGCCAACCGAAAGTGACAATGGTGCATAATAAATATCATAGGTCGGAAAAGCTTCTTTTACTTCATCAACCCAAGATTGTAAGGTTTCATCATCAACAAAACTATAAGCAATACAAACTGTTAATTTATTTTTCTTTGCTAAATCTAAAAATCTGTTTTCAATATCGTTTTTAATGGCATCAATCATTGTTTTTCTTGCCATTTTCATACCGCGAACTTTTGAATAAGCGTCTAACTTTTCACCTTGAATTTGTAAAACAGGCTTTAAATTTAAAACTGTGCCGATAGCAGCTGCTGCGGCTGTAATTCTTCCGCCTTTTTTAAGATATTTTAATGTATCTAAAGTTATATAAATACTGGATTCTAATTTGTCACGCTCTAAAATCTCTTTGATTTCTTTACCGCTTTTGCCTTCTTCGGCTAATTTTAGTGCGTCTAAAACGGATTGTCTTTGAGTAACAGAAATTCTTTGGTTATCAACTACAAAGACTTTTCCGTCATAATTATTAGCAAACCCTATAGCAGTTTCACAAGATTTGCTCAAACCGCTTGACATTGGAATATAAACAATTTCGTCATAGCCTTTTTCTAAAACCTTATCCCACATATCACAAAGATCGCCCGGAGCCGGTTGAGAAGTTGAAACATCGGCATCTCGATCAAGAAGTGCATAAAATTCATTATGAGTTAAATTAACGCCTTCTAAATAGTTTTCACCGTTTATGATAAATGGCATTGGTAGTAAAGCGATACCAAGACTATCAGCCTCTTCTTTTACAATACCGCTGTTTGTATCAGTCATAATTGCAACTTTTTGCATTTTTTGCCTCCTAAAAGTTTAGAAATCACAAAGTATTATAGCACTAAGAAAGCTATCTGTCAATTATTGAATTTGCACCGTTTTTGATAAGAAGTTTTTCAGAATCATAACCATTTTCAAAAACATATAGGTCCGTTAAATTATTCTTTAAACAGTAATTGGCTCCTGAATATGTTCCCGAGATCTTACTGTTGCATTGGCAAACAAAAGCAGTATCGGCATTAGCATAAATATATTTGTTTCGGCGCAAAGCTTTTTTGCCTTCAAATTCTCCGAATGGGCTAAAATCAGTGCAAACGCATAAACTGCCTTTATTGATTAGATCTGTTAACGTTTTATTTTTTAAAATTTGAATTAGCGGAGCAGCACTAAACCAAACGACTTTTCCGCCGTTTTTTATTGCACTTTTTGTTGCAATAATATCGCTGCCTCGTGCACCGCCGGTTATTAAAACGCTGTTTTCTTTTGCAATAGTTTCGCCGATATCTTTTGCAAATTTTTTGGCTCTTTCGCTTATATCACGAGATCCTGTAACCGCTGCCGCCTTATTATTTAAAAGCGATATATCGCCTATACAATAAAGCAAAATCGGTGCTTCGTCTTTTAGTTTTTTATAAATCTTTTTAGGATAAAATTCATCGTTTTTGCATAAAACAGTTATTTTTAAATCATTTAATTGTTTTAAAATTTCATTGTAATCCTGTTTTAATGCCTGATAAATTTTTTCAGCATTCTTTTTAGTTGTTTTATCGGCTAATTCCCATAATTTAAGGTCAAAAATATTTGATAAATCATTATTTTTAAAAGTTTTTTCAAAATCAAAAAACTCTTTTTTATTTAAAACACTTTCGCCGAAAATATCATTAACCAAAATAAATCTTGAAAGAGCATCTTTTGAAATACTCATTCTTTTTCACCAAAGTAATTTTTATAGCTTACATTAGTATCAATTTTTACCGCATCGTGTTTTGCAACTCGCTCTTCTTCCGGCGGTAAGGTCATATAATCGCCAAATGCAATTTTTAAATATTCATCATAACCGATCGGAGCGGAAACTTTTTTGTCTTCAAACGGCAACATAACTACGCTTGAAAAAATTTCTTTAGGATATTCGTTTAACATATATTGATACCAAGAGCATAACTCGGTTAAGTTATCACATTCATCAATTTTAAATCTGCTCATTCGCTTTTCGGCTAAATGCCAAACCTTATATCTTGCCCTTGGAGTTCTAAAGAAAAATAACATAAAGCGTGAAATTAATTCAAGTGCTTTGCCTTTGCTGGTATGCGGCTCGCCGACTATAAACATAGAGTAAATAAGCGCCCATAAAATTTGAGTTTTTCGTTTAAACCTAGACTTTGGACAACCGTCGAGCGGAATAACGTCAACTCTAATGCCATGATGAACTTGCCTTAAATCTTTTTGGCGTTCTTTAATAAAGGTTGTGTTTTCATCAACAACCGCTGCTATTTGTAGTCTTGTATAGTGGTCTTTAGTTGTTTTTTCAAAGTATAATCCGCTGTCTTTTTGCAATGAATTAAAGTTTTTACAAAGCCATTCATAGTCATCTCTTAACATAAAAACATCTAAATCATCGTCCCAAGGAATAAAACCTTTGTGCCTTACAGCACCGATAAGGCCACCGCCGATAAGAAAAATTTTAAGCGAATTTTTATCGCAAAAGTCTTGAAACTTTAAAAGCAGTTCAAGGCTTTTTTCTTGCAAACTTTTAAGCTGTTGCGGTGTTAAATCCGTAGTGTTTTCCATAATTATTTAATCTTTCTGCCTTCAATATAGTAGCGTTTATCTTGTGCGTGGCCCATTGAAAAAGTTTTTCTGGGTAATGAGCCATCAGCTTTAATTGCATCAAAAAGTTCATCTTTTTTCATTCCGTCGAATAAAAATCCAACGGTGTTTTCTTTTTTTGCAAGTTCTTTTAATGAATTTTCGCCGTGAATATAATCAATTGAGATTTCTTTATGAGAATTTAAATATTCATCTAAATAAGTTTGTAAAGTACCGACAGGAAGTTTTGCAGTAGGTTTAATACCGACTTTTTTCTCTCCGTTTGATGATACAATAGTGAAATATTGTGCGTCATCGCCTGTATATTCGCCACCGTTATCATTAATAAAATCATTAATTGTTTTTGCAACATCACAATTAAATAAAACTCGGTAAATAGGCTCAAAATTAATAGCAGGACTGTGTATATTAACTATTTCAACCATTGCCTGTTTTGCATTTTTATTATCGGTCAGCTCTGCACATTTTTTAGCGGTAGCTAATGAATGGTTTCCGTCGCCAACTGCAAAAAGCAATTTATCATCATTATTTTTAATAAGATTTTCAAGATTTTTAATTACGCTGTTACATTTTTCATCGTCTAATAAATATCCCTTTACTTCGCCGCCGTCTAACATAAGCGAAATATCATAAAGCTTTTTACAATCTTCTTTTTCCTTTGAAATAGGCTCAATTACTGTAAAATCAGGATCATCAATCAAAAGTAAAATATGAGGAAATTCTATCGGTGCATCTTTTCTTATTTCAACTCTTGGCGGAATACGCTCAACTACTGTTTGCTCGCTTGCACGAACAAGAGATTTTGCACCCTTTTTATAATCGTAATCATCAAGATTAACAGCACCTATAATTCCGTCCATAACCTCGCCGTCGCTTTGCTTTCTTGAAACAAAAATCATACTGTTTTTATATTCGTCAAAAACACCGTTATCAAGATAATCTTGCATTGTATTATTTATCTTTTCAATTCTTTCTTTTGAATTATCATTAAGAAAAATTTCAGGCAAAATCATATTATAAGTAGATTTATCATCGCCGACTTTTTCTTTTACTTCGTCCCAATATTTTTTATCAGAAGTAAATTGGTCACAAGCGATAACTGCCCAATTATCTTTAATATTTTTTGGTAATAGAATATCAGTTTTATTAAAACAAGCCATAAAAATCCTGTCCTTTACACTTTTTAAATCAATTATAGCAGATATACTTTTATTTTACAATAAAATTTGTATAGTTTTGGAGCAAAAAGGCAAAAATAATCTTAAAACAAAGGAAGGATTTTTATATTTATGAAAATAAAAAAACGACCGTTTATAAGAATTATAAGTTTTCTTTGTGCTGCGGTTTTGGCAGCAGGCGGATTTGCTTTAACAGAGCATAATAACAAGGTTTATTTGCGTCAGCAGATTACAAATGAGTATAAACAGTCTTTAACTGAATTTTCTTCGCTTATAAGCGAAATTAACTTTGGACTTAAAAAACAACTTTATTCATCTTCTCCGACAATGTTATCAAATTTATCCGCAGATATTTATAAAAATTCAGCGGCGGCTAAAGAGTGTTTAGAGCGATTGCCTGTATCAGAAAAATCGACTGAAAACATTTATAAGTTTTTAGCGACAACCGGCGATTTTTCAAAAGCGGTTTCTGCTTCAAATACCGATGAAGTTACCGAAAAAAATAAAAAGCAACTAAAAAAGCTGATAGACTTCAGCGATAAGTTGACAGATGAAATTACTGCGACCGCATCTATGCTTGAAGACAATGATTTGTTATCAGAAGATGTTGATAATGCTATGAATAAGCTTGATATCGCAACTACATTTTCATCATCAGCCGAAGACATTGGAGAAATTGCAAAAAACATTCCGACATTAATTTATGACGGGCCGTTTTCTGACCATGTAAACAAGAAAGAAGCAGAGCTTTTAAAAAGGGCAAAGCCTTTTTCAAAAGAAGAAGCTATGAAGAAAGCAGAAGTTTATTTAAACGAACGAAATTTAAAGTATACTTGTGATGAAAATTCCGCCACCGAAAGTTATATATTTGAAGGTAACGGCTCTGTTTGTGCAGTTACAAAAAAGGGCGGTTACTGCCTTTATATGAACAAACTAAAATCAGTTAATAAGACAAAAATAAAACCGAAAACCGCAATATCAAACGCTAAAGCGTATTTAAAAGATGTTTTAGGTCTTGATTTTAAAGAGAGCTATTATATAATCAATGAAAATATTATTACAATTAATATGGCTTATTTTGAAAACAATATTATTTATTATCCTGATTTAATAAAAGTCGGTGTAAGACTTGATAACGGCGATATAACTTCAGTTGAAGCCAGGGGATTTATTATGAGCCATCATAAGCGTGAAGTCAACGAATTTTCAAATTCTGTTGAACAGGCAAAAAAAGTTGTGGCAAATCAGCTTAAAGTGGTAGGTTCATCTAAAGCATTAATCTCAAATGATGCATTAGATGAAAAATACTGTTATGAATTTAAATGCAAAACAGAAGAAAACGAAGATGTAATTGTTTATATTAATGAAAAATCGCTTGTTGAAGAAAATATATTTATAATTATTCATACCGAAGGCGGAACACTTACAAAATAAAATTAAAAGCAGTTTATTGTTTGCTCAATAAACTGCTTTTTTTAATAGATTATCTTTTTTTAGTAACGGTATTTGATAAAAGCGATTCAGATTTACCGTTGATAAATTTGATTTTATAAGAATATTTTTTACCTTTTTTAGTTGATGAATTTAGGTAGGTTGTTTTTGAAAAACTTGAATATTTTTCATATTGCTTATAAATTTTAGAACCCGGAGTTTTTCTGTAAACGATTATTCCTTTTGCATTTTTTTTAGCTTTCCAAGACAGTAAAATGCCTTTTGAAGTTCTTTTAGCTTTTATTTTTGGTTTTGCTATTTTATAACCCTTTACTTTAGAAGAATAACTGCTTGATGCATTAGAAAAGTTTACTACTACCGCATAGGTTCGGCTGTTTGACTTTCCTAAAGTTTTATCTAAAAATGAATTAGTTGAAGCAGTTCCTAAAAGCTTGTATTTTCCTTTTGAATATTTGTAAACAGAATAGCTTTTAGCACCGCTTATTTTTTTAAACGATAAATTTAATCCTTTTTTGGTGTTGTTTATAGATAAAATTTTTGTAACTCCATAGCGAGTTGCTGCTTTAGTATTGCTCTTATAGCTTTCTTTACAGTTATCTACAACACTTGTTACTTTATAATAATATTTTTTATTTGATTTTGCGGTTTTATCTAAATAGGTTGTAGATGAAGAAGAACCTATTTTAGAATAGTTTTTGTTAGAAGATAAGCGTCGGTAAACATTATATGTGTGAGCTTCGGCTTTTTCCCAAGTAAGTTTAATTCCATTTTTCTCGTTTTCTGCACTAATTAATTTTGGCGGATAATAAACTTTAGTTAAAAACCAAGGACCGAAATCAGAATTTAAACCGCTTGTAAACGATTGAACACAGTAGTAATATGATTTATTTGCATCAATATTTTTATCGGTATACGATGTGGTTGAACCACTGTTGATTGTTGCAATTTTGGTATGGTTATTTGAACCATGTTCTTTTCGATAAATATAATAACCTTTTGAGCCGAGTGCTTTTGTGAAATTAATTGTAATAGAATTTTTGGTGTTTGTGCTGCCGGTTATATTAGGAGTAGCTAAAAACATACCGGATTTTGTGTTTGAAGCACCGCTTAAACCTTTTGAATCATAACTTTTTATAGCATAATAATATCTTATGCCACCGATTGCAGATTTATCGGTATAAGAGGTAGTAGATGCACCGACACTTGTTAGCTTAACAAATGTATCATCGCCCTCGTTTCTTCTTAAAACCTGATAACCGTTTGCGTTGCTTTGCTTTTTCCAGGTAAGCTTAAAACCGTCATCAACTGATTTTAATGAAGAAAGAGTCGGAGCGTTTACATAGGTTATTTCGGAAATAGCACTTTTCGGAGCATCATCATCGCCGTTATATGCTACAACATAATAATGGTACTCTTTTGTTGAAACGGAGCTGTCTGTATAAGAAACAGTGTTTTTATCAGATACGGTTTTAATAAGAGAAAAGTCATTAGAATCATTAACGCTTCGATAAATTTTATAACCATCGGCACCGTTTACCTTTTTCCAATTTAGCTTTATACCGCCGTCAACGTTTTCAACATTATAAAGGCAAGTTGAAATAAGTGAATTATCAGGCGACTCAATATTACCGTATTTAGCATAATCAAGTCTAAACCAATGATAAGAGCCATTTGAAGAAATTCTGCCCCAAGCATATTGACCTATATATTTTTTGTAGTTTACACATACTAAGCTGCCACGCTTTAAACTGCCTGTGCTTGAATATCCTGAGCTAGGACCGCTGCGTAAGGTAACAGAATTTTTAACAACATACATTTCGTAAGTGTAAGGAAAATCCGGTGTGCAGAAGAATTTTGCTTCACCGGCTCTTCTTTCTACTAAACCTTGAACAACTTGTCCGCCGGCTTTTACCCACATACCAAATGCATCAGCAATTTGTTTGTCAGTATATTTTTCAATACCGTTTTTAAGATATTTTGCAATAGTGGGGTTTTGTTCCCAAACATAAGCACCGAAGTTATATGTAAAACTCATTAATGCGTCATATTGATTTTGAGTAACATAAATATTATTCTTTTTTAAGAAAGAATTTAATCCCGCTTCATAAGACGGGAGCTTTTGCTTTAATAAATTATGAGCAAAAGGCTCGCTTATGCCTGACGGATATTGATCCTTTGTACAGGTTGTTCCGTATCCGATTGTATAGTGTTCATAGTCCCAATAAGCAAATTGAAAATAGCCTTCGTAAGCCTCAATAAATTTAATACCTAAATCGCTTGTGCTTCTTGCAACATAACCGCTTTTAGCAAAGCCGGTTAATGAAAAAGCGGGGACAGTAAATAGCATTATTATTAAAGACAATGCTATTGATAAGATTTTTTTACTCATAAAATTCGCTCCTTAACAAAATGAGTTTTTATCTTTGTCATAAATGTAATCAATTTTTTTCAAAGTTTCTATTATATCGTTTTTATCGACCGATAAGCTTTTGCAAAGCTCATCAAGCGAACTGAAATCATCACGAAGTTTTGTATTAATAAAACTAAGCAGCATAAAAGGGTCTTTTGGTAAACTCATTATTTTTCTCCTTTTAATTTTTCGGCTAACGAAAAATCAGGGTCAACAAAAGCAGTTTTGTTTGTTTTATAAATTACCATACCCGGTTTTGCACCGGCAGGTTTTTTAACATATTTAACCGGGGTGTAATCGACTGCAACTTGTTTAGAGTCAGCGGCTTTTGAATTAGTCGCCGCTAAAGTTGCCGCTTGTGTTAATGTTGTATTTGGAACTTCTTTTCCGTTTGCTACAACTATAACATGAGAGCCGGGAATGTTTTTTGTATGAAACCAAATATCTGTTTTTTCAGCAAATTTGGTTGTTAGCCAATCGTTTTGATAATTGTTTTTACCGACTAAAATTTCAAAGCCGTCGCTAGAAATATATTTATCGGGATTAGGCTTTTGCGGCTTTCTTTTTTGCCCTTTTTTCTGTGCGCGAATATATCCGCCTTCTTGTAATTCTTCTTTAATAGTTTCAATTTCCGAAGGCGTTGTTGCACGCTTTAAAGTATCTAAAACCGATTCAAAGTAAATAAGGTCATCTTTGGCTTTATCAATAAGTTCATTAAGCATACTTGCCGCTGTTGAAAGCTTGCGGTAATCTTTAAAATATTTATGCGAATTTTTAACAGGGGATAGAGTAGTATCAAGCGGAATTTCTACTGTTTTACATTCGGGATCATAGTAATTCATACAATAAGCTACTTTATCGCCCGCTTTGATTGCGTGCAAATTTGCTTTAATAAGCTCTCCGTATTCACGGTAAATCTCTTTTTTCTCGGTCGCTTTTAACTCTTTTTCTCTTGCAAAAATTTTGCGTTTTGTACGGGAAATAAGGTTGTTAACTGTTTTTGTAACACTTAAAGATATTTGTTTTATACGCTCTTGGTTATCTTTTTTTGAAAAGTAATTTTCTAAAAGCGAATGGATATTATCAAAGTGTTCAATAGAATAAGTTTTTCCGTATTGAGTTATATTTATAAAAGTAAAGTCCTTGAAATTACCGTTTTCATCTCGCAAAATGCAAGGATAAATATCGTTTTTATAAATATTTTTTAGACTTTCAAGCGTATCTGATAATTTTGATGCTCTATAAGAGTTAATTTCAGTTACAGGAAGGTCAATATCATTAAAGCTTAAATAGGCAATTTCTCGGTAAATTACAGGTGAAAGCCCGTCAATTGTTGCAGAAATAGCCTTTGTGGCAGTTTTATCTGTATTTGATAATATTTTTTCTACAACAGTTTCAGTCGAAGTTTCAAAAAGGTTTAATCTGTTTGTAGATTCAGGAAATTCATAAGTTGCATTAGGCAAAATAAAACGCTTGTTGTCTTCTGGGTCAACTCGTCTTACCGAATCAATAATTTTGCCGTTTTCAACAAAAATAATGTTGGCGAGTCTTCCTAACATTTCAACAACAACTGTAATAACAATATCATCGCCAAGCTCGTTTTTACAGTCAAAATCAAGCATTAAAATTCTGTCAATTCCGTATTGTCTGGCAGACTTTAATTTGCCACCGCCAAGACGCTTGCGAAGTAACATACAAAGCATTGGCGGAACAGGCGGATTTTCAAATTTTTCATTTGTAAAATGAATTCTCGCTGAATTAGGATTAGCCGAAATTAAAAGAGTTTTTTTAAAGCCCGGCTTATTTAAAAATAAACAAATGCAATCCTTGTAGGGCATTGTTATTTTTTCTATTCGGCTGCCTGTTGCTAAATCATTTAAGCTGTTTTTAACAAGTCCGAGCATTGCCCCATCAAGTGCCATTTTTTATAAGTCCTTTCTTAAAGTGCGTTATAAGGTGCTGATTGAGAAATAATTCTAACTTCGCAATCAAGCTTGTCTTTTAAAAGTAATGCGAGTGGTTTTACAATAACATTTTCAGTAGAAAAATGACCTGCGTCAATTACTGTTATATCAAGGTCTTTTGCAAGCAACCATTGATGATGTTTAATCTCTGAAGTTACAAAAGCGTCAGCACCATAAGCTTTTGCCTGTAAAATGAAATCGTTTCCTGCACCGCCGTAAACACAAACTCTGTTAATAGGGCGTGAGCCGGCTATGTAACGAACATCTGGTGAGCCTAATTGTTCTTTTACAAAGCTTGCAAATGCAACAGGTTCATAAGTAGGAACTGTGCCGATTTTTGCAATTGGTAAGTTCTCGGGATAATTGTTATCAAGCAAACTTTCAGGCTCTTCAAGTCCGAGAGCTATTGCTAATCTATCATTAACTCCGCCTTTTGCAACATCCAAATTTGTATGAGCACAAATAGCTGAAATGCCGTTTTTAACAAGCATATAAGGAATGCTTTCAGCGGTTACTGATGATAATTTATCAAAAATAACAGGATGGTGAGAAACGATTAAATCACATTCGTTTTCAACCGCTTTTCTAACAACTTCTTTTGTAATATCAAGGCAAATAGCAATTTTTTGAACGCTTGCATTGCTATCTCCCACCAAAATACCAACATTATCAAAGTCGAATTTGTGGTTAAAAGGTGCGATTTTGTCGATTAATTTATAAATATCTGCTACTGTTACTGACATTTTTATTAGTCCTTTCTTTTTTACAAAGTATATATTATAAATTTGATGAAAATTTGATAAGTTTGTTTTTCACTTATTGTCAATGTTATCTAACAAGCTTAAAAGGCTTTTTGCATAAAGGTTTTCGCTGTCAGCGGATAAAATTCCGTTTGCCTGTTTTTTAAGTGAGCGTTTTATTTTTTCTTTATACAAAGTTGAATTTTTATCATTTTTTGATAATAATTTTCCAAAATATAAAAATTCATCATTAGCCTTATAAGGCTTGCCGCAATATTCTGCACAAATAACTGTATAAACTTTTTTGTTTGATACTGCCGCTTTTTCGTCAGTTATTTCAAACCCGTTTTCAGCTAAATATTTTCTCAGTACTTCAGCTTTTGACATTGGCTGCAAAATAAGACGATATTTCTGATTTTTTATGTAATTACAGGCTGATAATATATTTACTATCAGCTCGCCGCCCATTCCGGCAATAACAAGGTCAGAAAATTCATCTTTATTTACATCACAAAGTCCGTTGCAAAGGCGAAGCTTTACTTTGTCATTAATACCGTTTTCAGTTATTGTAGACTCTGCCGATTTTAATGGCAATTCATTTATATCACAAGCGAGAGCACTTTTGATTTTACCGTTTAAGATAAGAAAAGTAGGTAAATATGCATGGTCTGTGCCGACATCAGCTAAAACTGCGTTTTCTCTGACAAATTCAGCACAGGTATTTAATCGTTCATCAAGTGTAATTTTCAATTTTTTTATTTCCTTAAAAACTCAAAATTTCTCTAGTTTAATTTTAAAGCCAAACAATAAAAAAGTCAAGAAAAACGCTTGAAAATTCAATTGTTATTAATATTTTCCATCTTGCTTAAATGAGTTAATTGTGTTTTTGCTTTGTTTAATTCTGAAAAAAATTCAGCTTTTTCTTTATACTCAATCATTGGTTTCATTGCTGAAATTGCAACCCCAATATCACAAACCTCCTGATGATTAACAAAAAACGATAGTTTTTCTTCATGGTTTACCCATTCTTTTTCAGCCTTTTCACAAAGCTTTACCGCTGATGAAATATCATCATTAATTGCTGCGGCTTCTATTTGTTCAAAAAGTTCATTCATTCGCCTGTCGGTTTTATCAACTGTGTAAGTGCCTATTCCTACAATTAATCCTATAACAATTAATACTGCAATTCCGAAAAACAGTCTTTTCATATTATCCCTCTTTCTTAACTATAACAAATTCGCCGGCTTCGTTTACAGTCATTAAAAAAACATCTTCGGCACTTAAGTTTTTAAGCCTTAATTGTCTTATTGCATCTTCTTTTTTAACAGCGTTGAAATCATCAAAAACTTTATCGTTAAAGTTGCCGTCTGCTATAACAACGGTAGGGAAACCTTTATCTTTTGCGTCTATTTTCATATCTTCTTTTGAAACAGGCTCATATTTTTGCTTTGGTTGAACTGAAAATTTGCCGTTGGTTTCCATTATGGCAAAATCAACCGCATCAACAGAAAAGTTTCCTGCCTGACGAAGTCCTTCTAATAAATCGTCAATTGTAACACGAAGTTTTCTCATCATTTTTTGATCAATGACACCGTTTTTTATGATTATGGCCGATTTTCCTTCAAAAATTTTTCTAAAAAGCTCTGATTTTAGTGTTAATACTGATAAAACAAGTTCTAAAAATACAAGAACAAAAATCGCTAAAACACCGTTTGTTATAGGTCGGCTTAAATCCTGCATAGGTATTGATGCAAGCTCTGAAATTAAAATAGTTACAACTAATTCGCTTGGTTGTAATTCGCCAACCTGGCGCTTGCCCATTATTCTCATACAAAGTACTACTACAAAATATAAAATGGCAGTACGAACAACTGTCATCATCATATATTAACCACACCTTTAAAATGTTTGTTGGTAATATATTTAACTGAAATAATGAATTTATGCAGAATTTTATTATAAAAAATCCCACAAAAACTAAAGCTTTAGCTTTTGCGGGAAAAAGTTTAAAATAATATGTAAATAAACAAAGCTGAGTGAATAACAAACATAAGCGGAACTAAAATATAAAATTTAGACTTTCTTGTTTTATGATTAAAAATTAACATACCGCCTATTCCGCCAAACGCACCGCCTAACAAACAAAATAAAATCAAGATGTTTTCGGGTATTCGCCATTTGTTTAATTTTGCTTTTGCTTTGTCAATGCCAAAAAGAAAAAATGTAAATATATTTATTATTAAATAAAAGTAAATATAAAATTCATACATTATAATATTACCGAGCGGGTTTTGCCGAAAAAGCAAGCCGCAATAAGTCCCGGACCTGCGTGAGAACCGATAACTGTGCCGAATTTAACATATTCAACCGCTTTAAAACCAAGTCGGTGTTTTAAAGCTTCGCCTAAGCTTTTAGCACGCTCTAGAGCGTTGGCATGAACAATAAAAAGTGTTTGTTTTTGCGGCTTTACAACTGAGTCAGCTACTAAAGAGCAAAATTTTTCATCTGCCGCTTTTCTTCCTCTGGCTTTTGCTGTTGAATGAAGTTTGCCGTGCTTGCTTAGTGTTAAAAACGGACTGATTTTTAACAATGCGCTTGCGGCAGCACCGAATGAACTGACTCTGCCGCCACGGCGAAGATAAGTTAAATCGTCTGTTGTTGCAATTAAGTTTACATTTTCTTTAATCGCTTCAATATGGTTTACTGCTTCTTCAATGCTTCTGCCTTTATCTCTGTATTTTGCGGCAGCATATAAAAGAATACCCAAAGCGGCTGAACCGACAGTTGAATCAATTATTCTGATATCAGCGTCAGGGTATTCTTCTTTAACTATTTCAGCACCTATTCTTGCACTGTTTATAGTTCCAGAAACACCGCTGCTTAAAGAAATATGAAGAATAGGAAGATTTTCGCCTGACTGACTTTTAAAAAAGTTTGCATATCCTTGCGGCGAAATTTGTGAAGTTTTAGGCATAGCGCCTGCTTCCATTTTTTTATAAAACTCATCAATATGTTCTTCGATCATATCATCGGAATATTCAACTCCGTCAATATTATATAGTAAGTGAGCACATCTTACATCAATGGCATCAACTCTTTTTTTACCTAAATCACAACTTGAATCGCTTGTAATAATAAAGTTTTTCATTAAAAACACCGCCTATTTTAAAATACAGTAGTAAAGAACAAAGAAGTAATGTAAAACACTTCCGCCAAGCACAAAGAAGTGCCAGATAAAGTGCCAATATTTACGGTCGGATTTGTAGAAAATTACGCCGACTGTATATAAAATACCGCCGCCGAGAATCAAAATCAATCCGCCGACACCTTGAGCGATAATCGCTTTGTAAACAGGATAAGCAGTAATAATAACCGACCAACCCATAATCATATATAAAATTTGTGAAAGTTTATCCCATTTTTCAAGATTAATAGAGTTGAAAACAATTCCAAGTACAGCACAAGCAACATTTACGCCGAAAAGAGTCCAACCGATCCAGCCACGAAGAAGTGCTAACGATACAGGAATATATGTTCCTAAAATTAAAATAAATATTGAACAATGGTCAAAAATTCTAAAAACTTTTTTTGCGGTTTTATTTGTAAGCGAATGATAAAGGGTTGAATTTGTATATAAAATTATCAGCGTTGCACCATAAAGAGCAGAGCTTACAACACCCATTGCATCAGAATAAACTGCCGCTAAAACTATTAATATAACCGTTCCTGCTATTGCAAGAAGCGAACCGACTCCGTGTGAAATTGCGTTTGCGATTTCTTCGCCAAGCGATTGTATATGCTTTTTCTTACTTGACATAAAATTCTCTCCTTAATCATTTAGTATCTATTACTAGATTAACACATAATTTATAACATTTCAATAGCTTTTTATGATTATTAATAAAATATTCAAAATTACATCTTTTATTTTTTCTAACTATATGTTATAATAATCACATAGTTTGTGAAAAATGAGGGATTTTTTTGAATATTGATAAATCAATGTTGACCGAAAAAACTCGGGAATGGAAACGAATAATATCAGAGGCAGATTTACCGCTTTGGAGCGATCTGCCTAAGCTTGAGCTATATATGGATCAGGTAGTTATGCTTTTAAATGAGTATTTAGCTTATATTTATGAGTTAAACTCAGATGAAAAAAGCGTTACTTCTTCTATGATTAATAACTATGTTAAAATGAAAATCATTCCTGCACCGAATAAGAAAAAATATTCAAAAATTCATTTATCAAGATTAATTATAATTTGTTCGCTTAAAAAAAGCCTTAATATTTCGGTAATTCAAAGGCTTTTGCCTAATACCGATGATGAAAAGGAAAACGAGCGAATTTATAATGCTTTTGTTTTTGCAAGAAAAAAAGCGATCGAAACCGAGATAAAAACATTAGGCCGAGAATTTGAAAATGTAATTAATAATGAAAATGATGAAAAAATCTGTGATATGATAACCAGAATGGCGGTTTCAACCGATATTCATAAAATGTTTACCGAAAAGTTTACGGATACAGTTTTTGAAAAAACAAAAACTGATGATAAAAAAGAAAAACAAAACGATTAACAAAAATCACCTGCTTAAATTTAAGTAGGTGATTTTTTCGAAAAAAAGAGGGGAAATATGAAAAAATAGTAGCTAGTTATTTGATTCGCCAAGTGTTAGATTTGCGTCATAATATTTTCCGTTTCGATAAATTGTTATCTTAACCTTTTCACCCGGTTTGTGTTTTAATCGTTCGGTGTTGTAATCTTCGTAATCTTTAATTTTCTGACCGCCGAAGCTTGTTATAATATCAGCACTTTTAATGCCGAGTTTGGCAGCAGGAGAATTTTCTGTAACAGATTCAACAACTGCACCGGCCGGGTAACCCATGCCGGTAAGTGACTCTGCCGAGTAGTCTGTGCTGATTTTAACACCTACATAAGCATATTTTTTATCTTTATTATTAATAATGTTATTTACTTGTTTTTTAACTGTGTTTGAAGGAATAGCAAATCCCATACCTTCGTATTCTTCACTGCTTATTTTAGACGAGTTAATTCCGACTAATTGACCGCTGTAATTAACAAGTGCACCGCCTGAATTACCTGGGTTTATAGCAGCGTCTGTTTGTAAAAGTTTCATTTGGGCAGTACCCTCAAGTTGAATTGTTCTGTTAAGACCGCTGATAATACCTGATGAAACAGAACTCATAAACTGCTTACCGCCGGGGTTGCCGATAGCTACTGCCATATCGCCGACTTCAACTGAATTTGAATCGGCAAATTCAATAGGAGTAAGGTTTGTTTTATTTATTTTTAAAACAGCCAAATCGTAATCTGAATTATAACCGACTACTTTTGCAGGAACTGCAGTTTCAGGATCGGTTGATAAATAAACTGAAATACTTCCGCTATTGCTGTTATTTTCAACTGCGGAGCTGATTACATGATAATTTGTTATAATGTAGCCGTCTTTAGAATAAATAACACCGGAGCCTTCGCTGCTTGCATCTGTTGAAAAACCGAAAAATGTGTTAACTGATGCGGTAGCCGAAATACCAACTACTGAAGGAACAGCCTTTTGAGCAATAGCCGAAACGGTGTTAGATGAACTTTTATCAACATTAATAGTTGTGTTTGTACTGCTGCCTGTTCCGCTTGAATTGTTGCTTACTAAATAGTAAACTGCACCCGAGCTTGCAACCGATGCAATAATTGCACAAATAAGACAACAAGCAATAAGTCCTGTAACTGAAATTTTCTTTTTATCTTTTTTAGCCTTAACTTTAGTTGTTGTTTTAGGCGAGTAATAGTAATTGCCCTGTGGGGAATAAGTATTTTGTGGTTGATTAGTTTGATTATTAAAGTTAGATTGTTGATTAAACTGACCTTGGTTTTGTGTATTATTATCTTGATTATCAGTACCAAATGGGTCAAAATTATTATAATTGTTTTCCAAAACTAATCGCTCCTTTCATTTCTTTGTTCTTACTATACCAGTATTATATTTCAAAATCATTTAAAGTATATGAATAAAAAATTAATTTTCAAACAAAAAACTGTTGACAAAAATCTTTTAGTGTGTTAATATAGTAAAGCGATAAAGTATTAAAACAAAAAAGAGAGGTTATATTTATTATGAAAAAGATATTATCTATCGTTATGGCAATCGTAATGTGTTTAGGTTGTTTAGGTCTTATGGCTTCTTGCGGAAGCGATACTAAAAAAACTGATTCAAATAAGGTCAGCGATTCAAAAAGCGACCTTGAATATGTTAAAAACAAAGGTACATTAGTAGTTGGTATTACTGATTTTGAACCAATGGATTATCAAGATAAGAATGGTAACTGGATTGGTTTTGACGCTGATATGGCTGCGGCATTTGCTAAAAGTCTTGGCGTTAAAGTTGAATTTGTTGAAATCGATTGGGACAGCAAAGAGATGGAACTTGAAAACAAATCAATCGACTGTGTTTGGAACGGTATGACATTGACAGATGGAGTTAAAGCTTCAATGGATTGTTCAGACGCTTATTGTAATAATGCTCAAATCGTTGTTTTACCAAAAGAAAAGAGCGGTTTATATAAAACCGCTGACGCTTGCAAAGATTTAAAATTTGCAGTTGAAAAAGGTTCAGCAGGCGAAGATATGGCTAAAGCAAACAAATTTGAATATACAGCTGTTCAACAACAGTCAGACGCTTTAATGGAAGTTGCTTCAGGCACATCAGACGCTGCAATTATCGACTCACTTATGGCTGCTGCAATGGTTGGCGAAGGCACATCTTACGCTAACTTGGCTTACTCAATCGAGCTTAACAGCGAAGAATACGGTGTTGGTTTCAGAAAGGGTTCTGATTTAGTTGCTAAAATCAATGAATTCTTTAAAACATCAAAAGAAAACGGCGAAACCGAAAAAATCGCTGAAAAATACGGTGTTCAGGCAGCTTTGGCAAAATAATAGTTTTAAAATATAAAATTTTAAAGAACATAGGGCGTGAAAAATCGCTCTATGTTTTTGCTGTTTTTAAATATATATAAAGGATGTATTTTTAATGTCAACATTTATCGAACAGTTTCCTATTGTATTCGACTCACTTAATGTCGGCTTTTTGCAAACATTAAAACTGTTTTTCATAACACTAATCGGTGCATTGCCACTTGGTCTTATTATTTCATTTGGCTCAATGTCACGCTTTAAACCGCTCAGCGCAGTAGTAAGATTAATAGTTTGGGTTGTCAGAGGAACACCTTTGATGATTCAACTTCTTATCATCTATTATTTTCCGGGTCTTGCATTTGGAACACCGATTTGGGGCAGCGGCGAAGACGGAAGATTTTTAGCAGCGGCAGTTGCGTTTATCGTAAACTACGCTTGTTACTTCTCGGAGATTTACCGTGGCGGTATTCAGGGTGTGCCTCATGGTCAGCAAGAAGCAGGACAGGTTTTAGGACTTTCTAAAACTCAAATTTTCTTTAAAGTTACTCTTTTACAAATGATTAAAAGAATAATTCCGCCAATCTCAAATGAGATTATCACACTTGTAAAAGATACTTCGCTCGCAAGAATTATTGCTTTGCAAGAAATTATTTGGGCAGGTCAGGCATTTATGAAAGGCTCTCAGGGTATTGCCGGTCAAATTTGGCCGCTATTCTTTACAGGCGTTTATTATCTTGCCTTCAGCGGTATTTTAACACTTCTTTTCGGCTATATTGAAAAGAAATTAAGTTACTTTAGGAGTTAATTATGGCAGTATTAGAAGTAAAAAATTTAGTAAAAAACTTTGGCTCAACCAAGGTTTTAAAGGATATTTCTTTTTCAATGGAAAAAGGCGAAGTATTAGCAATAATCGGTTCATCAGGCTCCGGTAAAACAACTCTTTTGCGTTGTTTAAACTTTTTAGAGCAAGCTACCGACGGTATTATAAAGGTTGATAATCAAATTGTTTTTGATCCTGATAAAAAATTAAAGGATAATGAAATAAGAAAAAATCGTCTTCATTTTGGACTTGTTTTTCAGAATTTTAATCTTTTTCCACAGTATACAGCCTTTGAAAATATTACTTTAGCACCAAAACTCGCATTAAAAGGCGGTAATGTTGTATCAGACTGCAATAGTATTGAAGAAATTGAGAAAAATGCCGAAAAACTTTTAGAGCGAGTAGGTTTGACAGATAAAAAAGATTTTTATCCTTGTCAGCTTTCGGGCGGTCAACAACAGCGTGTGGCTATTGCAAGAGCACTTGCTATGAGTCCTGATATTCTTTGTTTTGATGAGCCTACAAGTGCGCTTGATCCTGAACTCACAGGCGAAGTTTTAAAGGTTATTAAAGGACTTAAAAGCGGTGACAGCACAATGATTGTTGTTACTCACGAAATGAATTTTGCAAGAAATGTTGCGGATAAAATTATGTTTATGGCTGATGGCGTTGTTGAAGAATACGGTACGCCTGAAGAAGTTTTTGAAAATCCAAAATCAGAAAAAATGAAAGCATTTTTAGCAAAATCTCTTGAAAATATATAATAAATGTGTATAATGGTAGATAGCTATTCTGCCGCCGGGTAGGACAGCCGTAATAATAGTTACGAAAAGCATCGACTAATTCGTCATTAGGCCTTTGAAGACGATTAGCATCGGTGCTTTTTTATTTATTGGAGGTTTTATGGTTAAAAATTCGGTTTTAAAAGAGTTTTCAAAGTATTCATCGCTTAATGTTTTAGGAATGCTCGGTATTTCTTTTTATATTCTTGCTGATACATTCTTTGTTGCAAACGGAATAGGCTCTGATGCACTGGCGGCGCTTAATATTGCTTTGCCTGTTTATTCTCTGGTTCATGGTACTGCGTTGCTTCTTGGAATGGGCGGGGGAACAAAGTTTTCAATTTATAAAAGTCAGGGAGAAAATAAAAAGGCTAATTCAATTTTTTCTCAAACAATATTAATTGTTGCAGCATTTGCAGCGGTATATATGCTTGTAGGCTTGTTATTTTCCGGAAATTTAGCAGTAATGCTCGGTGCAGATAATGTGACATTTGATATGACCAATATTTATTTAAAAATTGTTCTTTTATTTTCGCCTGCGTTTATTTTAAATGAAACTATGATTTGTTTTATAAGAAATGACGGCTCACCGCATTTATCAACCGCAGGAATGATTGTAGGAAGCTTATTTAACATAGTTTTTGATTATATTTTTATTTATGATTTTAAGCTAGGTATGCTGGGTGCGGTTTTAGCAACAGGTTTTTCGCCGGTTGTAAGTTTGATGATTTTGTCAACCCACTTTTTAAGAAGAAAAAACAGCTTTAAATTTACTAAAACAAAAATAAATTTTAAAAGCATTTTAAGCGTTTTTTCAATAGGTTTACCTTCGCTTGTTACTGAATTATCATCAGGTATTGTAATAATAATTTTTAATATTATAATGCTGAAACTTTGCGGTAATCTCGGCGTTGCGGCTTACGGTGTTATAGCTAATATAGCACTTGTAATATTAGCTATTTTCAACGGTATTGCTCAAGGTGCTCAACCTATAATAAGCAAAAACTATGGCAGACAAAACACTAAAAATATGCTTCTTGCTTTTAAATATGCAGCTTTAAGTGCAGTTTTATTGGCATTAGGCTTGTATATAATTATGTTTATTTTTTCAAATGAAATTACTTTGATTTTCAATAATGAACATAATGAAAGATTGCAAGAGCTTGCAACAACAGGCATAAAGCTTTACTTTATCGGTTGTGTTTTTGCCGGATTTAATATTATTTCTTCTGCGTTTTTCTCTTCGGTTGAAAATGCAAAAACAGCAAATACAATTTCGCTTCTTCGTGGATTTATAGTTATTATTCCTTCGGCTATTGTTTTATCGGCTTTATTTTCAATTGACGGACTTTGGCTGTCATTTACTGCTTGTGAGTTTATTGTAAGTATTATTTCTGTTGTATTTTTAATAAAAAATATTGCTAAAAAGACGGTTTAAAACCGTCTTTTATTTTTTAAAATGTATTGATAAAAACAGTGCTTTGTGATATAATTAACTGTAATTGTTATTATGGGATTTTTGTGTTTTTGAAGGGATAGTTTATGAAAAATGAAAATGTAATTGCGGTTTTATCAAAATACCGTAAAGCATTGATGGGTTTTGCAGCACTTTGGATTTTAATGACTCACGAATGGCAAATCATTTCGGCTGACGGTGCTTTTATAAACACTACTGAAAGATTTATAAAAGCAATAGGCTTTTGCGGTGTTGATATATTCTTTTTGCTTTCGGGAATGGGGCTTACCTATGCAATAAAAAAGGAAAGTTTATTAAGATTTTATTTTAATCGTGTAAAACGAATTTTTATACCTTTTGTTGCGGTAGCCGTAGTTTGTGCGGTAGTCGATAATTGGGGTATGGATTTGTTTTTAAAAAACATTTCCGGCATTAATTTTTATACAGTAAATATTTATTCTTATTTATGGTTTGTTCCGGCAATTTTAACTTTTTATTTATTATTTCCGCTTTATTATGCTATTTTTTCAAAAGCTAAAAATAAAACTCTGTTTACTCTTGGCGTTTTAGCAATTTGGCTTTTAGTATCAATGATTTTAAAAGATACTTTAAGAGAAGATTTATATGGTTTTACCAACAGAATACCGATTATTATTATAGGTGTTTTGTTCGGCTATAACTGTCAAAATAAAAAGAGCGAAACAGGAAAAGGAATTTGGCTGTTTTTTTTAGCAGTTTTGGCATTAGGTTTATATCTTGCTTATCAAACTAATTTTAACGGACTTTATATTTTAGTTCCTATTTCAAATTGTTGTTTGCCTAATATTTTGATTTCTGTTTCGTTACCGTTTTTAATTGCAAAAACAATTGATGTTTTGCATAAATTTATCGGTACCAGATGGCTTTCTTTCACAATAAATAAAGTTTTGTGCTTTTTTGGTATGATGAGTTTAGAATTTTATTGTGTTCAAGAATGGTTAGCCTCAAAAGTTTTAGGTCAGTTAGTTGAAAAATACGGTGCAGCAATTTCAAACTTATTGTTATTGTGTTTGGTAACACTATCGGCTTTAGCATTATTCTTTGTAAACAAAGGTTTTGTTTTTGTTGTAAATAAAATTGATAAATGTATTTTTAAGAAAAAGGAGAATTAATAATTTGGGTATTAAAAAAACTTCGGATATTAAAAAAACAAATCTGTTATTATTCAGTTTTATCGTGTCAGCGGTAATTTTGCTTTTAGGAACTGCAAGTTCTCCTTTGTTTCCTTATAATGTTTGGGATGACGCTAACTGCTTTTTTACAGTCGGTAAATCTATTTTTAAAGGCAATGTTCTTTATCGTGATATTTTTGAACAAAAGGGCCTTTATCTTTATATAATTTACGGGCTTGGCGGTTTTGTTTCGAAAACTTCATTTTTAGGTCCGTTTATATTTGAAGTAATCGCTATGACCGTTTTTCTTTATTACATAGGAAAGCTTATGAGCTATTATGCTTCAAAAGGCAGTATTTTTGTAGGACTTCCGCTGATTTTAACATTGCTTGTAATTAGTGAAAGTTTTGAAAAAGGCGGTAGCGCCGAAGAGTTTTGCTTGCCTTTCTTTATGATTTTTCTTTGTCATATGGTTGAAATTATGGATGACAAGGGAAGCGGTATTACTATTCCGAAAATTATAGTTGACGGCATTATGTTCGCAATAGTTTTTTGGATTAAATTCAATATTGCACTTATTTTTGTCGGAGCTTATCTTGTTTATTTAATTTATTTTATAGCAAACAAAGATTTCGGCGTTTTATGGCGTTTTATCTTATTGGCAATTGCAGGTTTTGTTTTAGGCTCTTTACCGTGTTTAATTTACTTTGCGATAAACGGAGCATTAGGCGACTTGTGGTTTGGCTATTTTTATAGTAATTTGTTCTTGTATCATGAGCCTGTTGTATTTACGGATAAAGCTATTAGTGTAGTTAATTATACTGCTAATTACATTAAGAAAAATACCTTTATGTCTATGTTTGCTGTTATCGGTATTTTCGGTTTCGGTTTCAGACACAAAAAAATGAGAGCAGGAAGAGTCTTTTTATTGGTTATGTGGCTTTTCTTCTGGTATGCTTGCGTTGTTAAACCCGGTGTAATCGGAATTTATTATACTTTGCCTAATATTTTGTTTGCGGTATTCGGTGTTATTGAAATAGGCGAGATTATAAAAGGAAGAGCTTCCTTTAAAGCCGGAAAAGTTATACCTGTTATAACAAGTATTTGTTGTGCTGTTCTTGTTTATTTCTCGGCTAATGCGGCTTTTCTTCATAAAATTCCAAAAGAAGAGTTAGCACCTTATGAATTTGCACAAATTATTAAAAAAGAGAAAAATCCTTCTGTTTTAAACTTTGGTTGTTTAGATACAGGTATTTATACATTGGCTGAAGTTACTCCGCCGACAAAATATTTCTGCCGATTAAATTTGCAAAACTTTGATGAAATGAATACTGAAACTCAAAAATTAATTGATGAGAAAAAGGTTGATTTTATTGTAGTATTAAATGCTTCTCCTGAGCCTGATGAGGCTTATAAGGGTTATAAACAGGTTGCCTTTAAAGAACAATATTTAACCGGTGCTACTTGTTACCACTTGTATAAAAAAGTGGATAAAACTAAATAAAAAAGCAAGGTGTTTTTGTGACAAAAGCTTATTTTGATAATTCTGCTACAACTAAATTATGTGATAAAGCTAAAGAAGCTATTATTTCCGCTTGTGATGCTTACGGCAATCCGTCATCACTTCATTCGCTCGGCACTGTTTCGGGCGAAATGCTTGAAAATGCAAGAAAAACTATTGCCGACTCGATTAAAGCCTTACCTGAAGAAATTTATTTTACTTCAGGCGGAACAGAGTCTGATAATATGGCGATTGTAGGTGCAGTAAAGGCACTTCGTCGCCGTGGTAATAAAATCGTAACAACTGCAATTGAACATTCTGCTATAATAAATACAATGAAACAGTTAGAAGCCGATGGCTTTGAGGTTGTTTATTTAAAGCCCGATGAAAGCGGAACTGTTCCGATAAGTGCGTTTTTAGACGCAATTGACGAAAAAACAATATTAGTCAGCGTTATGTCGGTCAACAATGAAACAGGTTGTTTTTTACCTATTGATAAAATCAAAAAGGTGATTGTTCGCAAAAACAGTCCGGCTTTGTTCCATTGTGATGCTACTCAAAGCTTTATGAAATATGATATAAACCTGAAAAAGTGCGGTATTGATTTGCTTACAATTTCGGCTCATAAAATTCATGGACCAAAAGGCGTCGGTGCACTTTATATTAAAAAAGGCGTTAGAATTTTACCCAGAACTTTCGGCGGTGAACAGGAAAAAGGTCTTCGTCCGGGAACCGAACCGCTTATTCTTATAAACGGCTTTGCGGCAGCGGTTGAAGATTTTGGTGTAAGTACAGAAAATGCAAAAAAATGTGCTGAAATTAAGCAGTATATAAAAGAAAAATTAGAAAATTATGAAGATATTATAATTAATTCACCTGAAAATTCGAGTGATTATATTTTAAATATTTCAGTAATAGGTATAAGAAGTGAAACCATGCTTCATTTTCTTGAGCAAAGAGAAGTTTTTGTTTCATCAGGCTCTGCTTGTGCAAAAGGCAAGCCTTCTCATGTTTTGTCGGCTTTAGGCTTTTCACCTAAAAGAATTGACTCGGCAATTAGAATCAGTTTTTCAAAATTTAATGATATTTCACAAGCCGATCGTTTAATAGACGGAATTATTTCGGCTAGAGATACACTTATAAAATCAAAATAAAAGGAAAAATTATATGAAAGAAATACTACTTATAAAAAACGGTGAAATTGCACTCAAAGGTTTAAATCGTTCAACCTTTGAAGATATGCTTATTAAAAATATTAAAACAGCGCTTAAAGGATTGGGGTTAATCAGAGTAAAGCGTGCTCAATCAACAATTTATGTTTCTCCTGTTTATGATGATTATGATATGGATGAAGCGGTAGAGCGTATTAAAAAGGTTTTTGGTATTGCAGCATTTTCCCGTGCGGCAGTTTGTGAAAAAGATATGGATACTATCTTAAAAACTGCGGTTGAGTATTTAAAAGATGATTTGGAATTTGTAAAAACTTTTAAGGTTGAAGCTAAAAGAGCAGATAAAAAATTCCCGCTTAAAAGTCCTGAAATTTGCCGTGAAACAGGCGCAGCAATACTTCAAAATTATCATCATTTAAAGGTTGATGTTCATAACCCTGATGTTACCGTTATGGTTGAAGTTCGTGATTTTGGCGCTTATGTTCATGTTAATCAAATTCAAGGTGCCGGCGGTATGCCTGTCGGCACAGGCGGAAAGGCGGCAATTTTGATATCAGGCGGTATTGATTCGCCTGTTGCGGCGTATATGTTAAGTAAGCGTGGCGTCAGCCTTACTGCCGTTCATTTTGCTTCACCGCCATATACTTCAGAGCGTGCTGAAAAGAAAGTTAAAGATTTGCTTAAACAGGTATCAAAATATGCAGGTCCGATTAAATTCTGCTATGTACCTTTTACAAAAATTCAGGAATCAATCGCAAGAGAATGTCCTGATGATTTAACAACACTTATAATGCGTCGTTATATGATGAAAATTTCAGAAGTTATTGCAAAGAATAACAACTGCGACGCATTAATAACAGGCGAGAGTATCGGTCAGGTAGCTTCTCAAACTATGAAAGCACTTGCTTGTACTGATTGTGCGGTTGATATGCCTGTTTTCCGTCCGCTTATAGGTATGGATAAAGAAGAAATTGTTAAAATCAGCCGTAAAATTGATACTTTTGAATTATCAACTTTGCCTTATGAAGATTGTTGTACTGTGTTTACTCCAAAACACCCTAGAACAAGACCTAATATTCCTGCAGTTATCAAAGCAGAACGCTTTGAAAATTGCGATGAAATGGTAAAAGAGGCTATTGAAAATACAAGATTTGAAATGATTTATCCAACTGATAATTAATTTTTAAAAAAGGGATGACTATTTTTGAACGCTGAAATTATTTGTGTAGGAACAGAACTTGTTTTAGGCGATATTTTAAATACAAACGCCTACTATTTATCTAATCAGTTAGCTTTAAAGGGTATAAATGTTTTTTATCAAATAAGCGTTGGCGATAATGTAAATCGTTTAACCGATACCTTTTTAACTTCTTATAAAAGAAGCGATTTAATTATCTTGACAGGGGGTTTAGGCCCTACTGCTGATGATATTACAATGGAAACTGTTGCAAAAGCACTTGATATAGAAATGGTTAAAAATGAAGAAGCTTATGCAAGAATAGTTGAGTATTTCAAAAAAATCGGCAGAGTTTTAACTAAAAATAATGATAAACAGGCATATTTGCCAAAGGGCAGTATTGTTTTTCAAAATGAAGTTGGTACAGCTCCCGGTTGTGTTATTGAAAAAGACGGAAAATCGGTTGTGTTTTTACCGGGTCCGCCTTCTGAACTTAAAGAGATGTATAAAAACTCGCTGGATAAGTATCTTGATAAATTTTCAGATAGCATTATAAAATCAAAATTTGTTCATATCTACGGCGTCGGCGAAGCCGGAATTGATGATAAAGCCGCCGATCTTATCAGCGGTACTGATACAACAGTTGCCCCTTACGCAAAAGAAGATGAGGCTGAACTTCGTGTTACCGCAAAAGGAAAAACCGCTAGTGAGGCGGAAGAAAAAATTGATAAAACAGTAGAAAAAATCAAAGAATTATTCGGCGATGCAATTTACGGATATGACGATGACGATTTACAAAAAGTTGTTGTAAGTCTTTTAAAAGAAAAACACCTTACAGTTGCCACCGCTGAATCTTGTACCGCAGGATATATTTCAAAAAGAATTACTGATATTTCAGGCGCCAGTGAAATTTTTAATATGGGAATAACAACTTATTCAAATGAGTGTAAAAATAAAGAATTACATGTACCGAATGATTTAATTAAAACTTATGGTGCAGTAAGCGAACAGGTTGCCGCTTGTATGGCAAAAGGCGTTCGTTTAAAAAGCGGCGCTGACATAGGATTATCAATAACAGGTATTGCAGGCCCTAATTCAGACGGCACTGATAAACCGATAGGACTTGCTTATATCGGCTTGTCTGATAAACATAGAGAATATGTTTTTAAATCGCAAAAAAGCCCGATAAAAGGTCGTGAGTATGTTAGATTTGCTTCTTCATCTCAAGCACTAAACTTGCTTAGACTTTACCTTTTAAACGGCGGCGATAACCTTGAAAATGTAAAAATAGTTAATGCAACTTTAGAAGAATAGTATTTTTTAAGGAGTTTTTGTTTTGAAAAAAGAAACTCGAAAAGAAAAAAAGAAATCATCAGGTTTCTTTATACATAAGGGCGATACCAAAGGCGAAATTTTAAGAAAAATTGTTTTTTTCGTTTCGCTTATTGTGTTTATTGTAACTGTTGTCGATATTGCGTTTTACTATCTAAATCCGCTTTGGCAACAGAAAAAATTAAATGATAATGTTAAAGATTATCATTCATCAAATTCGGAAGATTATTATTCTGATAAAATTAATCCAAAGTTTTTAAGTCTTTATAAGAAAAACAAAGATATTATAGGTTGGATTACAATAGATGGTACAAACATTGATTATCCTGTAATGCAAAGCAAAAAAGATGAGTATTATTTGCGTAGGGGATTTGATAAAGAGTATTCTCGTGAAGGCTCAATTTTTGCGAGCAAATATTCTTCTATTAAGTATAAAAAAGAAAGCAAAAACATTATGCTTTACGGACATCATATGGTGTCAACGGGAACAATGTTTAAACAGTTAGACAAATATCTTGATTTAAAGTTTTATAAAAAACATCCTAATATTACTTTTGATTCGTTATATCGTGACGGAGAATATAAAATTTTTGCGGTGTTTATTACTAATGCAATTAAAAGTCAGGACAACGGAAACTTTTTCGATTATCAAAAAACATCTTTTCCGACTGATGAAGATTTTGCAGAGTGGATAAATGAAGCCAGAACACGCTCGATTATTAAAACAGGCGTTTCTATTTCAAAAAAAGATGAAATTTTAACACTTCAAACCTGTAATGATTCTTTTGAAAGCGAAGATGAAAAAGCAAGGCTTATAATTATGGCTCGCAGAACCAGAAAAGGCGAAGAAAAAACAACCGATACTTCTTCTGCGACTCTTAATAAAAACCCGAAATATCCGCAAATTTGGTATGACACTAAAAAGTTAGAAAATCCTTATAAAACTGAAATCACAACGAGTGAAACTACAACAAAATCAAGTGAAAAATAGCTGATATTTCAACATTTCAACATAGTTATTAACATTTATGTCAACCATAAATGTTTGAATATTGTCTAAATATGACGAAAAAAACATTATAGAAAGAAGTTATGTAAAATGACAAAGATTGATATTATTTCAGGATTTTTAGGTGCAGGTAAAACTACACTGATAAAAAAACTTATCGCTGAAGCTTTTCAGGGCGAAAAGTTAGTTTTAATTGAAAACGAATTCGGCGAAATCGGTATTGACGGTGGATTTTTAAAAGATTCCGGCATTGAAATTACCGAAATGAACTCAGGCTGTATTTGTTGCTCTTTGGTAGGTGACTTTGGCAAAGCCTTGAAAAAAGTGCTTAATGAATATCATCCTGACAGAATTATTATCGAGCCATCCGGCGTTGGCAAACTTTCTGATGTTATAAAAGCTGTTATTGATATCGACAGTCATGATATTTCACTTAACAGCTTTACAACTGTTGCCGATGCGAAAAAATGCAAAATGTATATGAAAAACTTTGGCGAGTTCTTTAATAATCAAATTGAATTTGCTAAATCAATTGTTCTTTCACATACAAAAGGCGTTGCCGAAGAAAAAGTTGAACAGGCAGTAGCGTTAATCCGTGAGCATAACACAAAGGCTACCCTTATCACAACCGATTGGGACGAGCTTAACGGCAAAGATATTCTCGCTGCTATGGAGCAAAAAGATACATTGTCGGATAGTTTAGCAGAACTTCTCCACGAAGAAGAACATCATCACCATCACGACGACGAGTGCGGTTGTCACGATCACGAACATCACCACGATCACGATGACGAATGCGGTTGTCACGACCACGATCACGAACATCATCACCATCACGATGACGAGTGCGGTTGCCACGATCACGATCACGAACATCATCACCATCACGATGACGAGTGCGGTTGTCACGATCACCACCATCATCACGCTGACGAAGTATTTACTTCATTCGGCAAGGAAACAACAAAATCTTATACCTCAGAAGAAATTGAAAACGCTTTGAAAGCTTTGCAGGATAGCGAAAAATATGGTACAATTCTTCGTGCAAAAGGCATTGTAAGCGGTAAAGACGGCAAGTGGATTTATTTTGACTATGTTCCCGGTGAGCCTGATGTCAGAACCGGTGCAGCTGCAGTTATCGGCAGAATTTGCGTTATCGGCTCAAAATTAAACGAAGAAAATATCGAAAAATTATTTTAATTAAGAGGTAAATTTAATGGATATTCCTGTTTATTTATTTACAGGCTTTTTGGAAAGCGGAAAGACAACCTTTATTCAAGGAACTCTTGAAGATGAACGATTTAATAAAGGCGAAAAAACTCTTTTAATGCTTTGTGAAGAAGGCGAAGAAGAGTATGATATTTCAAAAATGCCGGGTAAAAATATTTATATTGAAACATTTGATGATGTTGAAGATATAACCCCTGAAAAGCTTGAATCACTTCGCAAAAAGTATAGATTTGAGCGAGTTATAGTTGAATATAACGGAATGTGGCTTACAACCGATTTGTTTGCTCGCTTGCCGGAAAACTGGGTTGTTTATCAAGAAATGTGCTTTGCTGATGCGTCAACTTATATCGGATACAATGCAAATATGCGTCAGTTGGTAGTTGATAAGTTACAGGGTTGCGAAATTATCGTTTTTAATCGTTTTACCGATGATATGGATAAAATGGAATTTCATAAAATTGTTCGTGGCGTGTCCAGAAGAGCTGATATTTGTTATGAATTTTCAGAAGAACGAGTTGAATATGACGATATTGAAGATCCGTTGCCTTTTGATATTAATGCCGACGTTATCGAGATAAAAGATGAAGATTTTGCAATTTGGTATCGAGATATGATGGAAGAGCTTCAAAAATACAACGGTAAAACTGTTAAATTTAAAGGCTTAATTGCAAGGGATAAGAAAATTCCTGATAATGAGCTTGCAATAGGCAGACATATTATGACCTGTTGTGTTGAAGATATTCAGTATGGCGGTGTTGTTTGTAAACTTGATAATGCAACTGATTATAAAACTCACGATTGGGCGATTATAAAAGGTAAAATCAATGTTGAGAAAAACAAATTATACCGTTCGGCAGGCCCTGTTATTACTATTGAAGAAATAAAACGTTGTGATCCGTTACCGGATAACGAGTTAATCGCAACATTTTATTAAAATAAAGAAACGGAGTAATAAGACAATGAAAGTATTTGATTTAAACAACGGTTATAAAATTCCGCAAATAGGCTTTGGCACTTGGCGAATGAAAGACCAAAACGAGTGCGAAAACGCTATTACAACCGCTATTAAAAGTGGATATAAGCATATTGATACTGCGGCAATATATGAAAATGAAAAGTTTATAGGTGAGGCTATAAAGAAAAGCGGCGTTCCAAGAGAAGAACTTTTTATAACTTCAAAGCTTTGGAATACAGAGCATACTTATGAAAAGACAATGAAAGCTTTTATGAAAACTCTTGAAGATTTACAGCTTGATTATCTTGATTTATATTTAATTCATTGGCCGGTTCCTGTGGATTATAAAGATAATTGGGCAGAAGCTAATGCAGAAACTTGGCGTGCTTTTGAAGACCTTTATAATTCGGGAAAAATCAAGGCAATCGGTCTTTCAAACTTTTTACCTCATCATATTGATGAACTTTTAAAAACTGCAAAAATCAAACCTATGGTAAACCAAATTGAAATTCATCCCGGTCTTGACAGAAACGATGTTATTGACTATTGCAAAGAAAAGGCTATTAGACTTGAGGCTTGGGCACCGTTTGCAGTAGGAAGTACATTCAAAATTCCTGAAATTATTAAAATGGCTGAAAAGTATAATAAATCTAAAGCTCAGATTGTTATTCGTTGGTTTTTGCAAAAAGGCATTGTGCCGTTGCCAAAATCAGTTACAGCCAGCAGAATTAAAGAAAATTTAGATGTATTTGATTTTGAGTTGTCAGCGGAAGATATGAATGTAATTGATAATATAACAGGCGATGATGAACAGTTTAAACTTCATCATAATCCTGATGATATTGATTTTTAATGAATTACAAATTAATTCGCTCAAAAAGAAAAACGCTTTCATTAGAAATAACTGAAAATTTAGAAATTATTGTTCGTGCGCCTAATAGGCTTTCGAATAAGTTTATAGATGATTTTGTTTTAAGTAAATCCGATTGGATTAAAGAAAAAACGGAGTTAATAGATAATCGAGTAAAAAATAAAAAGGTTTATTCAAACGAGGATATTTTAAAATTAAAACAAAAAGCAAATACTTCTTTGCCTGAAAAAATCGAGTATTGGAGCAATAAAATGCACCTTTATCCGAGTAGCGTAAAGGTTACATCAGCTAAAAAACGCTTTGGCAGTTGTTCGGCAAAAAACTCGCTTTGCTTTTCGCTTTATTTATTTGATTATCCTGATAAAGCTATTGATTATGTTGTGGTTCATGAATTAGCCCATATAAAAGAACATAATCATTCAAAACGCTTTTGGCGAGTAGTAGAGAATTATTTACCCGATTATAAAGAGCGTGAAAAGTTGTTAAAAAGATATTAAATTTGACTTTTTTAAATAAATGTGGTAATATCTAAATTAATATATTTATTTGGAGGAATAGATTTTATGGACGACAGCGGACCTGCGGATTGTCTTAGAATTAATAGTGTCGGAGGTGCTATAAAATGCTTCTAACACTAAAAATTGTGCTTTTGGCACTTATCTTGCTTACATATACATTGCTTAATGCGTTTTATGTTGCAATAGGACAGTTAAGCGAGTCGGAAACTCGTGAAAAAGCTGAACAAAATGATAAAAAAGCAATAAGAATTTTAAAATATGTTGAAAATGAAAACGAAGAGCTTGACCGAGTTGCTTCACTAAAAACTTTTTTAGCATTGCTTTTATCGGGAATTTCGGTTTTATCTTTTTCAAGAGATATAAGAATTTTCTTTTTTGAATTCTTTAATGCTAAAAGTTTAGCGTCAATGATAATTTATAATTTTATCGGCGGTATTGTAATTGTAATTATAACTGCATTTGTTTTATTTATTTTCGGCGAAGTTTTTGCAAAAATTGCGGGAATCAGACATCCGAAAAATACTGCCAGAAATCTGCTTAATTTTGTTGGCTTTTCGGTGGCGGTTGTAAAACCGTCTTTTGTGACACTCAACTTTATTTGGGAAAAACTATCAAATGCTTTTGGAACTAACCCTGATTTTGATGAAGAGGTTACCGAAGAAGGCATTTTACAAATGGTTGATGACGCTAAAGAATCGGGCGTTTTGTTAGAAAGCCAAAAAGAGATTATTAATAATATCTTTGAATTTGATGATATTGATGTCGGCGATGTAATGAATCACAGAACAGATATTGTTGCAGTTGATGTAAGTGAAAAAATAGAAACTGCTTTGAAAATTGCGGTTGATGAAGGTTTTTCAAGAATACCTGTTTTTGATGAAGATATTGATGATATTATAGGCATTATTTATGTTAAAGATTTGCTTAAATATGTTGGTAAAAAAATACCTGAAAGAATTACAATTCGTTCAGTAATGCGTGAAGCTTATCATATTCCGCAAACTAAGCGTTGTTCAGAACTTTTTAAAGAGTTTACCGAAAAACATATTCAAATGGCTATTGTAGTTGATGAATATGGCGGAACAGCAGGTATTGTTACGCTCGAAGATTTAGTAGAGTCTGTAATGGGCAATATTCAAGATGAGTACGACGATGAAGAAGAAGAGATCAGCAAATTAAATGAAACTACTTTTAAAATCGACGGTACTTGTGATATTGAAGAAGTTGAAGATATGCTTGGAATTTCTTTTCCGGAAGGTGATTATGACACTTTGGGCGGATTTATGCTCTATTCACTGGGCAGAATTCCAAAAGATAATGAAAAGCCAAGCATTGAAGCAAAAGGCTACAGATTTACCGCTATTTCAATAAAAGAGCGTAGAATTGAGGTTGTAAAGGCTGAAAAATTGCCTGACAATATAGAAAATTCTGATGAAAATCAGGATGAATAAAATTTAATAAGTCAGTCGCGATCACCTGACTTAAATTAAAACAAGGAGATGTTTTTAAATGCAGAAAAAAACAACAAATTTTATTGTAAAAAGCTCGCTTATTGCGGCTGTTTACGCAGTGCTGACTTTAGCACTCGGAGCGATTTCCTACGGAAATTTAGGTATTGAATTCAGAATTTCCGAAGCACTTACTATTTTACCGGTATTTTCGTTTTCGGCAGTTCCGGGATTGTTTGTAGGCTGCTTAATAGCTAACTTGCTGGGAATGGCTTTTTCAACACTCGGTATGGTAGATGTTGTGTTTGGCTCACTCGCAACATTAATTGCCTCACTTTTAACTTATTTTTTAAGAAAAATAACTGTAAAAGGATTTCCGATTTTAAGCTTTATTCCGCCAATTCTTATTAATGCAATAATTGTTGGATTAGAATTGCGTATTTTTGTTGCCGATGTATTTTCATCATTTTTATGGGCAGCATTTATTGTTGGAATAGGTGAGTTGGTAGTAGTTATAGTGCTTGGTGTTCCGCTATATTACCTAATTAAAAAAACACCGAATTTTAATAGATTTTTTGATTAATTTAAAACCGCTTGTCTTAAAGACAGGCGGTTTTTTTATAAAAATTAATAATTTACTCATATTTTGTGATTTTGATTTGTTATAATAAAAATATACTAAGAGGTGTGTTATGGTAGATTTTATAACAAATATTGATGTTTCAATTTTAAATTTCATCAGAGAGTTTTTAAGCTGTAAAGTTTTAGATGTTATTTTTTCATTTATAACTTCGCTCGGAGACAACGGTATTATTTGGCTTTGTTGTGCAGCGGTGTTATTATTCTTTAAAAAATATCGTCGCTATGGCATAGTTTTGCTTATAGCTTTAGCGATTGAGCTTTTAATTTGCAATGGCATTTTAAAAAATGTTTTTTCAAGAACCCGTCCTTATGATTTTGTTCAGGGAATAGATTTAATAATAAAAAAGCCGGGTAATTTTTCGTTTCCGTCCGGTCATACAATGTCATCCGCTGTCGCTGCAACTGTTCTTACTATGACTAATAAAAAATTTGGCTATTTTGCAATACCGTTAGCTACGCTGATAGCTTTTTCAAGACTTTATTTGTATGTTCATTATCCGTCAGATGTTATAGCAGCCGCAATTTTAGGCGTTTTGCTTGGTATTGTAGTATTTAAACTTCAAGAAAAAATAAAAATCCGAAGAAATTAATTTTTCTTCGGATTTTCTTTTTATTTAATTTCGTCCCAATATTTTTTAAATGATTGTTCATTTTTATTGTTTCCGTAAATATAATATTTACGGTTTTTTATTTTATCGGGTAGGTATTGTTGTTTTACATAATGATTTTTAAAATCATGTGGATATTTATAAAATTGACCTTTGTTTTCAACTTCGGCACTATCAAAATGTTTATTTTGAAGTTGACGGGGAATAGGTCCTGAGTTACCTGTTGCTATATCTTCCATTGCCTTATTAATTCCATTATAAGCCGAATTTGATTTTGGCGATGTTGCAACTAAAACAACAGCGTCGGCAAGCGGAATTCTAGCTTCGGGAAGTCCGAGTGCTTGAGCCATATCAACAGCGTTTTTGACTATCGGAATAATTTGCGGATAGGCAAGTCCGACATCTTCACAGGCACATACCATAAGTCTGCGACAAGCACTAGGCAAGTCGCCCGCTTGCAAAAGTCTTGCTAAATAATGAAGTGCTGCGTCGGGATCTGAGCCACGCATAGATTTTTGGTAAGCCGAAATAATATCGTAATGCTCATCACCGTCTCGGTCATATCTCATACCGCTTTGCTGAGTTAAATTTTCGGCGAGCTCTTTATCAACAATTCGTTTACCTTCATCAATTTTTGCCGATAAACAACAAAGTTCAACTGCATTAATGGCTTTTCTAACATCGCCGCCGCAACGAGATGAAATTACTTTAATAACATCATCGTCGGCTTCGATTTCGCCAAGCTCTTTTCTCATTTCGTCAAAAGCACGATGAATTACGGGAACGGTATCGCCCGCTTCGACCGCTTTAAATTCGAATACAGTTGAGCGAGATAAAATAGCGCTGTATACATAAAAATAAGGGTTTTCGGTAGTAGAAGCGATAAGAGTAATAGAGCCGTTTTCAATATATTGAAGAAGCGATTGTTGTTGTTTTTTATTTAGATATTGAATTTCGTCTAAATAAAGTAAAATCCCGTTCATACCTACAAGCGTTTCGGTTTCTTCAACTATGCTTTTAATATCGGCAGTTGAACAGTTTGTACCATTTAGCTTGTGAAGTCGCATATTAGCACCGTTTGCAATAATAGATGCAAGCGTTGTTTTGCCGACTCCGGATGGTCCGTAAAAAATCATATTAGGAATTTTATCGCTTTTTATTATGTTGTAAAGCATTTTATCTTTGCCGATTAAATGCTGTTGACCAACCATATCTTCAATTTTTTTCGGTCTTAAGCGATCTGCTAAAGGCGCTAACATTTTATATATAAGCCTCCGATTTTTTGTTATCCTTTTTTAACCTTGTTGCCTTTTGCACTACTGCTTTTGCAACGGTTATATCTTACTGCGGTTTTGATTTTTTTACTTTTATAATAAAACTTGTTTGAATTAATTTTCACACCTTTACTGTCAGTAACATAAGCAAAATATTCGGTTTTTGCTTTTTTTACTGTATTTTTTGTGATTTTAATTCTGTTTTTGCCTTTTTTAGTAGCATCTTGAATGCGAATTACACCGCGTTTATCTTTTGAAAAGCCTTGATTTGTTTGAAGAGTATTATTTGTGGCAGTAACACCGAAAATAGGTCTTATATTCACGCCTCTGATCCAAAGAGCATAACCTTTTTTAGATGTAATTTTATTGTTGTTTAGCTTTATATTATAGGATTTATTGTTGTTTTTCTTTATTGCTGAAACGCCGCCTCTAAAATCAACAAAAGTACCTTTAAAGCAATTAACAATATCAACACCGACGGTTGTGCCGTTTATAATATTGTTCTCGATAACTGAATCATACCAGTTAAAAACAATAAGTCCTTCATTCTTTGTAGCAGTTAAATTATTGTTGTAAACATAAATGTTTCTGTTGAATTTTCCTTTACCAAGACCGTATGTAAAATGAGATCCAAATGTTCTGGAGAAAACAACGGTGTTATTTCTAAAAGTTATATTTTGACAAGCAGTATTGTCATAAGGGCTGCCTTTTGGAAGACCTAAACAGCCTGTTGAACAGTTATCAAGTTCAACCGCTTCGTTCCTTGTGTTATTGCTTCCTATTTTTCCGCCAAAATAACAATTTTCAACTAAAACATCTTTACAACCGGCAAACTCTAGAAGATGGCCCGAATAAATATCTTTAAAAGTTGCATTTGAAATTGTTATATTTCTTGCATGGAAAAATTTCATTAAAGAAATTGTGGCACCCTTTTTAGTATTTCCAATATATGTACCGCCGTTAATTGTAACGTTGACCATTGCATTGTAGCCACCTTCGGTAGCGTCTTGATCGGTTTTGAAAATACCTTTTCCGGCATTAACTTGTTTTATCGTAGCATCTTTTGCATTAATAGTTGTGTTACTGTCAACATCTAAAGCACCTTTTTTGCTACCGCCGATTATATAAGTTTTTCCCGACAAAAGATTAATTGTATCATAATCTCTTAAAGCGTCACGAAGATTGCAAAAGTCAGTTAATCCTGTATTGTCGCCGCTTGGAGCAACAGTTATTTCTTTTGAATCAGCAAATGTGTTTATTGAAAACAAGCCGGCAATAAGAACAATACTTAATGCAAATGAAATTATTTTTTTCATTTTTATTCACCTTGAATTTATAAATTTTTCAGAAATTATTTATGCTATTAATACTAAAATTATTTATAAAGCGGATATTTTTCGCAGATTGCTGTTACCATTTTCTTGATTTCTTCTTTGTTATCAAAGTCAACAATGCAACGATGAATACATTCAGCGATAACATCAAAATCTTCTTCTTTTAAGCCTCTTGTAGTAGCGGCAGGTGTACCAAGACGAACACCTGAAGTAACAAATGGGCTTTCAGGATCGTTAGGAATAGCATTTTTGTTAGCGGTAATATAACATTCATCAAGTCTGTTTTGAAGTTCTTTACCCGTAACGCCTGTGCCGATAAGGTCAAGAAGCATAAGGTGGTTATCGGTACCGCCTGAAACCAATTTGTGACCTCTTTTAATAAGTCCGTCAGCAAGTGCTTTTGCATTTTTGATAATTTGTTTTTGATATTCTTTAAATTCATCTGTTAAAGCTTCGCCAAAGCATACTGCTTTTGCTGCGATAATGTGCATAAGCGGACCACCCTGTGTTCCAGGGAAAATGCCTTTGTTGATAGCTTTTGCATATTTTTCTTTACAAAGAATAAGACCGCCACGAGGACCACGCAAAGTTTTGTGAGTAGTGGTTGTAACAATATCGGCATAAGGAACCGGTGACGGATGAAGACCTGCAGCAACTAAACCTGCAATATGAGCCATATCAACCATAAGTAAAGCGTCAACTTTTTTAGCAATTTGAGAAATACGCTCAAAATCAATAATTCTGGCGTATGCAGACGCACCGGCAACGATTAATTTTGGTTTACATTCGAAAGCGATTTTCTCCATCTCATCGTAATCTATAAATCCGTCATCGTTTACACCGTAAGGTATAAAGTTGTAGTACATACCTGAAATATTAACAGGTGAGCCGTGAGTTAAGTGACCGCCGTGAGCAAGATTCATACCCATAACTGTGTCGCCGGGTTTTAAAAATGCAGTATAAACAGCTTGGTTAGCTTGAGCACCTGAGTGTGGTTGAACGCAAGCGTGTTCAGCACCGAATAATTTTTTAGCACGCTCAATAGCGATGTTTTCAACTACATCAACATATTCACAGCCGCCATAGTATCTTTTGCCCGGAAAACCTTCGGCATATTTGTTGGTTAAAACCGAACCCATAGCTGCCATAACAGCAGGAGAAACAAAGTTTTCAGAAGCAATAAGCTCAATATTTCTTTGTTGTCTGTGAAGTTCGTCGTTCATAGCGTCGGCAACTTCTTTATCATATTTTCCTACAAATCCTATTGTGTCGAGTAAATCATTATACATAATTTTTCGTCCCTTCATTGTTTTAAATTATATTAATTATACAATAATTTTTTAATAAAGTAAACATCTTTTTAAAAACAAAAATCCGCTTTCAATACAAAGCGGATTATCTTTTTAAAGTTTTTAAATATTCTTTTGTTTTACTGTCGATTCTAAAAGATTCTCGTGCTTTTTGTAAAGCCTTGTTATGCACCCATTTATCAGTTATAACGTTGTCTTCAAAAATTAAAACAGTTTTGTCATATTGTTTGATGAGTGCAATGCTTAAATACCAAGCAACAGCCATATTAATGTAGTATTCATCACAAGATTTTTCAATAACTAAATTAAGCATTTCAGGCTCAAAATTATTATCTAAAAACATCATCATATTTACTATTACAAATCTAATAGTATAGGTGTTTTCGCTGTTAAGCCATTTTTTCAATAGTTTCAGTGCTTTTTCAGGGTTGTTTTTAAAAGTCTTTGGCTTTAACATATCACAAGTTGCCCAATTATCAATATAAGGCAAAAATTGTTCAAGTTTTTCAACACATTTATCAAAATCTTTTATTTCTTCAATTAAAAAAGCGTGTAAACAGTTTTCATCGTAATATTTATGTGGCAGAGTATTTAAAAATTTTTCTGCGTCAGCGGTGCCGACAATACTTTTAGCGAATTTGCGTAAAACAGGTGTGCGAATGCCGATAATAAGGTTTTCATCAACTGTTGGAATTAATTTTTTATGAAAATCTTTGTATTTTTCATCTGATAATGAAAACAGTTCTTTTAAAATATCCATTTATTTTTCTCCGTTTAATCCGGTTAAATCTTTTATAACTTCGCCTGCAATAATAAGTCCCGCAACACTCGGTACAAATGAAACACTGCCAGGCACTTGTCTTTTGCTTGTGACTTCATCGGATTTTAGCGGAGTCATCGCCTTTTCTTCCGAATAAACAACTTTAAGCGATTTTATACCACGGTTTTTCAATTCTTTTCGCATAACCCTTGCGAGCGGACAAACTGATGTTTTATAAATATCGGCAACTTTGAATGCGGTAGGATCCAGCTTATTCCCCGCACCCATTGATGAAATAATCGGAACATTTTGTTCATTTGCCTTTTCTGCTAACGCTAATTTGCCCGAAACCGTATCAATTGCGTCAACAACATAATCATATTTTGAAAAGTTAAATTCGTCTTTTGTTTCAGGTAAGAAAAATGTGTTGTGGATTGTTACGCAAGCATCTGGATTAATATCGCTAATCATTTCTTTCATAACTTCGGTTTTTTGTCTGCCGACTGTTTTTAAATTAGCAACTGCCTGGCGGTTGATATTTGTAATACTGACAGTATCGTTATCGATTAAATCTAGTGCACCGACGCCGCTTCTCGCAAGAGCTAATGTGCAATGTCCGCCAACTCCGCCAATGCCGAAAACAGCAACACGAGAGTTTTTTAAAATATTCATTTTTTCAGGTGTGAAAAGAAGTTCTGTTCTGGAAAACTGATTCATTTTATATTTCTCCGTAATTAAATTTAAAACCACCCGTTTTTTTAACGGGTGGTCGGTTTATTTTATTCAGGCATTGTAAATTGGTCGCCTTTTTTCTCTATCGGTCTGCTAAATTTTATAGTTTTACCGTCATTAGAGTTATAAACATCAGTACCCTTTAAAAGTTCGCCTTTTACGCCGATTTTTTCAAGTACACTTGTAGGTTGTTTGTCAACTTCAATCATATTAATCTGTAAAATATATCTTCCGTCAGGAATGTCTTTTTCATCACGGTCTTTTTGGCTTGATGTAATAAAATAGTTTTCAGCAGCGTCTGCCTGAACTTTAACTGTTTCAGTTGAATGAAATTTATCGCCGACAAAAATATCAACATCTAAAAGCGTTCCGACAGGTAAGTTTGTGTTCATACAAACTTTATTTCCGTTGCTTTTTTCTTCGTTAAATTCAAGTTTAACTTCAATAGAAGCTTTTTTAGCTTCAGTATCTTTGTCTGAACAAGCTGAAAAACTGAATAATAATGCAACACAAAAAATAACAGATAATAGTTTTTTCATTTTAAATAAACACTCCTTTAAACTTCAACAAAACCTTCAAAAGCAATAGATGCCGGGCCTGTCATAAATACGGTTTCATCAGTATATTTAATAAAAAGCTCGCCACCTGTAAGAATTACTTTTACAGTTTCGCCTTTTTTACAGTATCCGTTTAAAACGGCTGCAACAACTGTTGCACAAGCACCTGTACCACAAGCGAGAGTTTCGCCCGAGCCACGCTCCCAAACACGCATTTTTAATGTATGATCATCAATAACTTTAACAAATTCGGTATTAACCTGTTCAGGAAAAAGTTCATTTTTCTCAAACTTTGGTCCAATAGAGTAAAGGTCAATATCATCGGGATCGGTTTCATCAAAAACAACACAATGCGGATTGCCCATAGAAACACAAGTAACGGTATAATCTTTGCCGTCGATTGTGGCAGTTTTCTTAATTGCGGTATCGCCGTCAAAATTAACAGGAATCTCTTTTGGGTTTAAAATAGCTTTGCCCATATCAACGGTTACACCGATAACTTTTTCATCTTCAATTTTTAAATCAAGATATTTAATGCCGGATAAAGTTTCAATAGAAATTTTATCTTTTTTGCAAATTGCTTTTTCATAAAGAAATTTAGCAACACAACGAATCGCATTGCCGCACATTTTACCTTCTGAGCCGTCAATATTAAACATTCTCATTTTAGCGTCGGCAACATCAGACGGACAAATCATAACAATACCGTCGCCGCCGATTGAAAAATGTCTGTCTGAAAGTTTAATTGATAAAGCATTCGGATCATCAATTTTTTGTTTAAAGCAGTCAAAGTAAATATAGTCATTACCGCAACCGTGCATTTTTGTAAATTCAAGTTTCATAAATTTCTACCTTCTGTATACATAATAGGCGATAACAGAATATTCAGTTCCGTCATCACGTGTCATTGAAAGACGAACGCCGTCTTTCGACAAAAGCTCGCCTAATTTTGCATCATAAACATTGCAACGAAAAACATCTTTTCCTTCGGAAAAGCAAATTAATTCGTCACCCTTTATATTAATAGAGCCTGAATGACCGAGTACATATTCAGTACCGTCTTCATTTCTTGTTGTAACATATTTTATTGCTCTTGAATTAATACGGCTTAAAAGTTCAGGATTTTCAATTTTCTTTTTCTTTTTAAAAAGCCCCAAAATAAAACCTCATTTCAAAAAAGCTTAGTCAATTTTATATGCACCTTTTTTAGAAAAAATAACTAAAGTATAAAGGAAAATATAAATAGCGGTAGCTATTAAAAGAGTAAAATCATTCGGTAAATTTCTTGTACCAACATTAAAGAATATAGGAGCTAAAGCAGCACCTAAGGTTGAAGTAATTATTATAACCGGGCTGATAATTCCGATAGCTAAAAGCGGTTTCTTTATTAAATTGAATTTAATGTTTGCATTATATCTTGCAAAACATTCAAAGAATAAAACGCAAAAAATAAGTGAGAAAATATTTAAAACAACTTCACTTGATTTTAAAATACCAAATGAATTTACAAATACAAAACCAAGTCTGTAAACAAAAACCAAAAGCGGAATCAGCGCAGAAACTTTTGAAATAGCTTTGCCTTTAAACATACAAAAACCGAAGTAAACCATAAAAACAGCTAAAGCCAAAACCGCAACAACATAAATGCTATCGAATTTATCATTTGTTTCTTTTGCGTCTTTAAATAAAATGCTGAATTCGGCAAAAGCCGCTAACGCATAAAAAATATTTATAATACCAAGACTTTTTGAAGAATTAACACGATAAGAAGGTAGCTTTTTATCGGTAAAGGCTATAACAAAAACAACACCGAAAAACGCAATTAAAGCTAAATCAAAATAAAGTCTGAAACAATCGGCGTCAGGATAGAAAAAACCATTCAACGGTTCGATACAGTTACCGACTAACCAAACACGCCAAAATAAAAAGCCTAAAGTAGCTAAAACAGACATAAAAAATAATAGGATTTTTTTAAACATTATAATAAAAACTTCTTTCACTGAGAGAATAATATTTTTTAAAAAATAATCATACAATGGACAAAGAATACAAGTCTAATGCCCAATTTTTAACTTACATATCATTTTATAATATATTGCTTTAAAAGTCAAGGAGGAATTTGCTTGGAAAAACTTTATTTAATAATATTTGCGGTGGTTTTTTTCGCTATGATTTCAATACCGATAATCTCTATTGATTCTGATGTAAAAACAATTGATCAAACAGAAAAAATTACAACCAAACCATCTGATTCAATTAAAAAAACCGATGATAAAAAAACAGAAGAAAAGGTAAATGTATTTATGTCAAAAGATAAAAAAGTATCAACGGTTGATTTGTCAGAATATTTATTGGGCGTTTGCTTAACCGAAATGGATGAAAGCTACCCTGATGAAGCAATTAAAGCTCAAGCTGTTGCAGCACATACGCTTTATTTATACAGAAAAGCTGAAAATGTAAAAAAAGACTATGATATTACCGATAATTATGCAGTAGATCAAGGTTATTTAGATGAAAGCGGACGAAAAGAAAAATATAAAGATAAACAAGCTGAAATAGAAACAAGAGTTAAAAAATTAGTAAATGAAGTTAAAAATAAGGTTATTTATTATAAAGATAAACCGATTTTAGCGGTTTACCATGATACATCAGGCGGTAAAACCGAAAATGCAAAAGATATTTGGGGCGGAGATTATCCTTATTTACAGTCGGTAGAAAGCGTTTCAGACTTATTAAACCCATCTTATTCAAGCGTTGTTACATATACAAAAGCTGAATTTTTATCAAGGCTAAAATCTCTCGGCGGAAGTTTGCCTAAAAAGTCAGCGGATTTTATAGGAAAATCCACAACAACAGGAAGCGGAACAGTAAAATCTATAATAATCGGTAAAAAGAGTTTTTCGGGAGATAAAATAAGAGCTGCTTTTGGACTTCGTAGTGCAAACTTTGATTTAAAATATGAAAACAAAAAATTCGTCTTTACAGTTCGTGGATTCGGTCACGGAGTAGGAATGAGCCAGTATGGTGCAAAATATATGGCAGAAAAGGGAAGCGGGTATACTGAAATTTTAAATTGGTATTATAAAAATTGTGAAATAAAAGGTTGATATTTCAATTTTGACAAAGTATAATAAAAGATATGGACAAATTTTGAAATGAGGATTTATATAAATGGATAATCGTGTTGAATCGTTTTTAAAAAGTATGAACGGTAAAAAAATCGCTTTTTGCGGTATCGGCAGATCAAATTTACCGCTTATTTCTCTTTTTTCAAAGTATGGTGCAAAAACTTATGCCTGCGACAAAAGAGAAGAGTCGGCTTTTGCTGATATTTTGGATACAGTAAAACAAGCCGGAGCAGAAATTCGCTGTGGCGAAGATTATCTTGATAATTTAGATGTTGATATAATTTTCCGTGCACCGGGTATGTATTTTAACTTGCCTGTGTTGCAGAATTTTATTAAAAAAGGCGTTGCGGTTACTTCTGAAATGGAAGTGTTTTTTGATATTTGCCCTTGTAAAATTTATGCTATAACAGGTACAGACGGTAAAACTACTACTACAACTATTGTTTCGGAAGTTTTGCAAAAAAGCGGTAAAAAGGTTTATAAAGGCGGTAATATCGGTACTCCGCTATTGCCTTTGATTGAAGAAATGACAGCAGATGATGTTGCGGTTGTTGAATTATCATCTTTCCAATTAATTTCAATGCGTCGTTCACCTGATGTTGCGGCAATCACAAATATTTATCCTGATCATTTGAATGTTCACAAAGATATGGCAGAGTATATCGGTGCAAAAACTAATATTTTGTGCCATCAAAATGCTTTTTCAAGAGCTGTTTTAAATGCAGATAATGAAGAAACAGTTAAACTTGAAAGCTTGGTTCGTGGTAATTTATATGAGTTCAGTCATTTGAAAAAGCTTGAAAAAGGTGCTTATTTAGATGATGAAGGCTATCTTTGCTTTGCTGAAAACGGCAAGGTTGAGAAAATTATAAACAAAGACGATATTGTAATACCGGGTATGCACAATGTTGAGAATTATTTGACCGCTATTGCTATTTTGCATGGCGATGTTGACAATAAATATTTTGCAGAAGTTGCAAAAACTTTTGGCGGTGTTGAGCATAGAATTGAGTTTGTAAGAGAGTTAGACGGCGTTAGATATTATAATGATTCTATCGCAACAAGTCCGGCGTCTGTTACAGCAGGTCTTTGTGCATTTTCTCAAAAAATGATTATTATTGCGGGCGGTTCTGATAAACAGCTTGATTATTCAACTCTATCGGGTGCAATAAATGATCATGTAAAAGTGCTTGTTTTACTTGGCGAAACCGCAAACAAAATAGATAAAGCGGTTAGGGAAGACGAAAAATATAATCCTGATAACATTAAGATTATTCATACCGATACGCTTGAAAAAGCGGTTGATATTGCAAGAGAAAATGCAAAATCGGGTGATGTTATTTCGCTTTCTCCGGCTTCTGCAAGCTTTGATAAATATAAAGATTTTGAAGAGAGAGGCCGTCATTTCAAATCGATCGTAAAGGGACTAAAATAAATGAAAGATAATTTAATTAAACTTTGCAATTCTTGTTTTATCGGCAGTGAAAACGCTGCGGCTGATTTAGCGATAGAAATGCTAAAACCTTATGTTGATGAAATTAAAACCGATTTAACAGGCAGCGTTTTCGGTTTTATAAAAGGTAAAAGTGAAAAAAATGTTTTAATCGAAGCCCATATTGATGAAATCGGGTTTACTGTTACAAATGTTTTAGAAGGCGGATTTTTGCGACTTTCAAAGGTTGGCGGAATAGATATAAGAGTTTTACCGTCACAAAGTGTTATAGTCCACGGTAAAAAAGACATTACAGGTATTTTTACCTCAACACCACCGCATTTGGCAAAAGGCAAAAGTGCAGAGTTTTCTGATTTAGATGAAATTTTTGTTGATACAGGCATTAAAAATATTGCTGATTATGTATCTATCGGTGATTTTGCAACATTTGATATAACTGCTAAAGAGCTTCAAAACGGATATATTACTTCAAAGTCAATTGATGACAGAAGCGGCTGCGTTGCAATGATAGAAGTGGCTAAAAATTTAAAACAATTCGGTCAGCCGAAAGATAATATTATAATTATGCTCGCCAGCGGTGAAGAACTAGGCAACAGGGGTGCAAAAATCGGTGCTTTTGGCAAAAACATTGATGAAGCTATAATTGTTGATGTTTCTTTTGGTGTGTCACCCGGGGCTGATCCTAATCATTGCGGCGAATGTGAAAAAGGTGCTATGATAGGTGTTTCTCCGATTCTTGATAAAAAAATGAGAGATACGCTGATTGAAATATCTGAAAAAAATAAAATTCCTTATCAATTAGAGGCAATGAGCGGTATTACTTCGACAGACGCTGATGTTGTAACTGTTACAGAAAGCGGAATAAAAACTGCTTTAATTTCAATCCCGATTAAATATATGCATACACCGATTGAAACAGTTTATTTAGATGATATAAAAGCTGTGTCTGATTTAATTACTGAATATTTAAAATAAAAGGTTAAAGCACAAATGCGACTTGAAAAGCAAAAAGTCCAAAAGAGTTTTGTTTGTGCTTTTTTATGCTCAAAATTAATACTATATTAAAAAAATAGCAATTTTTTTGCGTTATAATAGCAATGTATACTAAAAAGGAGGTTGTGAAAAATGAATTCAGTAAAAACTCATTTTCAGAGAATTATTATTTGTTCATTAACGATTTCGTTTTTATTGTCATTTTTGATTTTTTCGGATTTCACAATCGCCTATGCCGTTTCTTATGATGATAAAAATATAGGTGTTGTTGAAACACCTGAAGCAGTAGATGATGTAAAAGATAATTTAAATAAGATAATAAAAAACGGTAATGTTAAATTAGATATTTCAACTCATTTGGTGTTGCGTCCTATTGGCAGTATTGATTCAGAAAAAGAAATCACTAAGAGCATTATTTCAAATTCAGATATAATTGAAAAATGTTTTGGACTTGTTTCAAATAATAAGGTTTGTTTTTTAGGAAATACTAAGGAAGAAATTGAAGAAAAGCTAAAAAGCGTTATTTATAAAGTTGCAAACAGTTATGAAGCCTTTACTTCAAATGATTACGAAATAGTAGAAGATTTATATATTACGACAAAAGAATATTCCGACGAAGATATTATTAAAACACTAAATATAAAGCCGGCAACTAAAAAGAAAATTCCTGAAATAAAACCGCTTGAATTTAAAACAAAAGTTATTAAAGATTATACCAGAACAGGTAGTAAAAAAGTAGTTTTACAAGAAGGTAAAGACGGTAAACAAGAGATTACATATTTAGTTAGATTTTTAAACGGAAAACGGATTTCAGCTAAAAAAATCGCAACAAAAGTTGTAGAAGAAGCAACCGATAAAATAATTTCTGTGCCATATAAAAAGGGTACGGAAAAAGATATTATTCCTAACCTTACTAATGACCAAAAGATTTTTATTAATGAAATTATGCCGGAAGCTTTAAAATTATATAAAAATGAAAATATATTGCCGTCGCTAACTTTGGCACAGGCGATTTTAGAGTCTAACTGGGGAAAAAGTTCGATAGGTAAAAATATTTTCGGCGTAAAAGCTTATGCCGATTGGAAAGGCAAAAAATCTTATGTTTTAACCAGCGAACAAAAAGCCGACGGAACTTATGTAAATATAAAATGTTGGTTTAAAAATTACGATTCTTTCGGCGATTCTGTAAAAGACTATGGTGAGTTGCTGAAAGACAAACGATATGAAAAGGTTCATAAGGTAAAAAATTATCGTGATGCAGCGGCAGCGGTTAGAATAGCAGGCTATGCTACTTCTCTTGATTATGTCGATAGTTTGGTAAATCTTATTGAAGAATATAAGCTTTATTCATGGGATAAAAATCCGAAAAAAGTGAAATTAAAAGATGCAAAGTTACAGAAAAAGTGGAATAAGATGCTTAAAAAGCTTAAAAAAGCTGAAAAGGATAAGAAAAAGGCAGAGAAAGAAACTAAAACTACCGTTACTACAACTACAAAAGCAACAATTTCTGCACCTGAGCGTCCTGATACAAGAACTAAACCGTGGACAGAAACTACTGCACCGACTACTGCAAAGGCGACTACAAAGCCTACGACCACTACAAAGGCTGAAACCACAAAATCAACTACAACAACAGAACGAACAAAATAAAAAATGCTTGGCAAACTAAATGTTTACCAAGCATTTTGTGTATATTGATTTTTTATTTCTTTTTAGAATCTGAACTTAAATCAAATCCGTCAAGAACATCGCCTTCTGATATGATTATTAAAACAACTAAACCAATAATAATTGCATAGCCGTAAGATGCAAATGAAATAAATCGTAAAATGTTTTTCTTTTCATTAAGATATGCAATTAAAAACAATCCTTGCATAAATTCAGGTATGAGTAAAAAATACATTGTTGGGTAAAAAGCACCGCCGTTTATTATCCATAAAACAATAAGTGCAATTGCCGCTGCAAAATTAATACCAAGAAGAACAATAGAAATTATAGTACCTATTTTATTTAGATAGACTAATATACAACGAATTAGCATTGAAAATGACACAATAATTATCGGTAACAAAATATCTGCTAATTTAGGTAGTATTTTTGAGTAAGAATAATAGCTTGCGATAAAAAGTCCGCTGGCAATTGAGTTTGATAAACACGAGAATAGATATAAAACTCGTCTTTTCTTGCCGAAAATATGAAAAACAACAGCAATAATCATTAATAATCCGCCTAAAATCAGGGAAACATAAGGAATCTTGTCCCAAAGCGGAATCTTATCAGCAAAATAATATGCAACAATTGAAATAATTGCAACAGAAACTATAAATTCAATAAAAAATGTCCATGTTTTCAACGATTTTCTCATTTTTTTACTCCAAAAATAAAACGATATGCTACTATTATAATAGCATATCGTCTTTTGTTTTACAATATTAAGTTTATTTACCGAAATATCTGTCGAGTAAGCCTTTGAATCCACAGCCATGTCTAGCTTCATCTTTAGCCATTTCGTGAACTGTATCATGAATTGCATCATAGCCGAGTTCTTTAGCACGTTTTGCAAGTTCGAGTTTGCCTGCAGTAGCACCGTTTTCAGCCATATAACGAAGTTCAAGATTTTTCTTTGTAGAATCTGTTACAACTTCGCCTAAAAGCTCTGCAAATTTTGCAGCGTGTTCAGCTTCTTCCATAGCAGCTTGTTGATAATACATACCAACTTCAGGATAGCCTTCACGAATAGCAACTCTGGCCATAGCAAGATACATACCTACTTCAGTACATTCGCCTGTAAAGTTTTCTCTGAGACCTTGAACAACTTGTTCATCAAGACCTTTAGCAACGCCAACTCTGTGTTCATCTGCCCAAACGATTTCGTCTGATTTAACTTCATCGAATTTTGATGCAGGAGCACCGCATTGTGGACATTTATCAGGAGCAGAATCTCCTTCGTGAACATAACCGCAAACAGAACATACAAATTTTTTCATAGTAAATTTACCTCCGTAAAATAAATTTTGATTTCTTTAGTTTATTTTTGCCATTGTTAATATAATTAATTCTTTATTCTTCAACTTCTTCAAAGTCTTCAGGACCTACACCGCAAAGTGGACATACTTCAGGTGGTGTATCGCCTTCGTGTTCGTATCCGCATACTTTACAAACCCATTTTTTCATTTTCGATTCATCTCCTTATCTTTAAACTTCTGTCAGACATTTTTGACAAATGCCGTTAATAACTACATTATTAATTTTAAAAACCTTATTCACAAGAACTTTATCATCTAAAAATGCTATATCGCAAAAATAATCTTCAATTCTGCCACATTTCTCACAACAAAGGTGAACATGGGGTTTAATGTTTGCGTCAAAATGCTCTTTTCCGTCAAGTGTAAATTTTAAAATAGTACCCTCGGCTTCAAGATTTTTAAGATTTCGATAAACAGTTCCAAGTGAAATGTTTGGTATTTTAGCTTTAGTCATAGCGTAAACTTCTTCAGCGGTTGGGTGAGAAGTAACTTTTGAAAGCTCATCTAACACAGTAAAACGCTGTTTTGAAAATCTCTTTGCACCACTCGGCGCATTCATAAAACTCCTCCTTTTCTTGATGATATAGACTCTTGTGAGCCTTAACAGTAATAATTACTGTTATCATTATTATAGCAGATATTTTTAATTTGTCAAGCGTTTTTTAAAATTTTTTATAACAATTTTCAAAAATGCTTATATACTGCTGATTTTTTGAATTTTTTATTGACAAATTATTAATATGGTGGTATATTTATTTTTATAAAAATGTATATTATTTGAAAATAATGTATATTTATTAATTACTTGACTTCTATTTCGCATCAATTTGCGAAAAAATATATATGAAAGAGGTAATTTTTTATGAAAAAGGCAATTAAATTAATCTGTCTTGCATTATGTGTTGTTATGACACTCGGTTGTTTCGCTTCTTGCGGTAGCAAAAGTGAAGGTTCTAAAGGCGATGGAAAAACTATCGTTATTGGTAGCACAGGTCCTTTGACCGGTGACGCTGCAATTTACGGTATGGCTGTAAAAAATGCTGCTGAACTCGCTGTAAAAGAAGTTAACGATTCAAAAGAACTCGGTGATATTAAACTTGAGTTTAAAATTGAAGACGATGTAGCTGACGCTGAAAAATCAGTTCCTGCTTACAACAAACTTAAAGATGACGGTATGAAAATTTTCTTAGGCACTGTTACAACTGCCGCTTGCCTTTCAGTAATTGATAAGACAAAACAGGATAATATGTTCCAACTTACTCCATCTGCTTCTGCTGCTAATGTTATTGCTAACGATAACTGCTTCCAGGTTTGCTTTACTGACCCTAACCAAGGTAAAAAATCTGCTGACTATATCGCTGATAACAAAGTAGCTTCAAAAGTAGCTGTAATTTATGATAGCTCTGATGCTTATTCTTCAGGTATTTACAATACATTTAAATCTGAAGCTGCTTCTAAAGGTATTAATGTTGTATCTGAAACATCATTCACAAAAGATAACAAAACAGACTTCTCAGCTCAAATCGGTGATGCAAAATCAAAAGGTGCTGAATTAGTATTCCTTCCAATTTACTATTCAGAAGCTGCTCAAATTCTTAACCAAGCTAAAAAAGCAGGTCTTGAAGCTAAATTCTTCGGTTGTGACGGTCTTGATGGAATTCTTACAATGAAAAACTTCGATACATCACTCGCTGAAGGCGTAATGCTTCTTACTCCTTTCGCTGCTGATGCTAAAGATGAAGCTACACAAAAATTTGTAAAAGCATTTAAAGAGTCTTATAAAGATACTCCAAACCAGTTTGCTGCTGATGCTTACGATGGTATCAAAGTAATTGCTGAATGTATCAAAAACGGTAAAATCACTGCTGATATGTCAGCATCTGATATGTGTGAAGTTCTTAAAAAACAAATTACTTCAATTACTTATGAAGGTCTTACAGGTTCAGGTATGACTTGGACTAAAGACGGCGAAGTTAATAAAAAACCTAAAGCTGTTGTTATTGAAAACGGCGCTTATGTTTCAATGGAAAACAAATAATTTGTTTTAGCAATTTAAACCGATGGTTTGGTAGAAACCATCGGTTTTTTTGTATATAATTAACTCTTTATTAAATGATTTTAAAAAAATACCTATTAAATACATATAAATTTAAGTGTTGGTATTATTTTTTTATTGCAACTTTGTGAGAAATATGGTATAATTTAAAATATTTAATTTTTTAATAGGGGTGTGAAAAGTGGGCTTTTTATCAAATCTTATAAACGGAATAAGCCTCGGAAGTATATATGCCGTAATCGCTCTTGGTTATACAATGGTTTACGGTATTGCAAAAATGCTTAACTTTGCTCATGGCGATATTATTATGGTAGGCGGCTATGTCGCATTTATTTGTATGATAAATGTTGGATTGCCGGCATATTTAAGTATTATTATTGCAATGCTTGTCTGTACTATACTTGGTGTGGTTATTGAGCGAGTTGCTTATAAACCGCTTCGTCAAGCTTCTTCACTTGCAGTTCTTATTACTGCTATCGGTGTAAGTTATTTATTACAAAACTTAGCCTTGTTAATATTTGGCTCAAATCCTTATATATTTACATCAGTAGTTTCTATTCCATCTATAAAATTGGCAGGCGGCGATTTAATTATTTCAGGCGAGACAATTGCTGCAGTTGCTACATCCGTTGTTATAGTTGTTGTTTTATCATTCTTTGTTAATAAAACAAAACCGGGCAGAGCTATGCTCGCAGTTTCCGAAGATAAAGGTGCTGCTCAATTAATGGGCGTTAATGTAAATGCTACTATAGCTCTTACCTTTGCAATCGGTTCGGCTTTGGCTGCTGTTGCAGGCGTTTTGCTTTGTTCTAAATATCCTAACCTTGTTCCTACTACCGGTGCTATGCCTGGTATTAAGGCTTTTGTTGCGGCAGTATTTGGCGGTATCGGTTCGATTCCGGGTGCAATGCTTGGCGGTATTTTGATAGGCGTTATCGAGATTTTAGGCAGAGCTTATATTTCAACTCAACTTGCTGATGCTATTGTTTTCGCAGTTTTAATTATTGTTTTACTTGTTAAACCGGCCGGTATTTTAGGTAAAACAGTTCGTGAAAAAGTTTAAGGGCAAGGTGATGAAATTATGAGGTTAAAGACTTTGAAAAAGAATTCTACAAAAGATTTTATTACTTACGGTATGGTTATTGTTGCTTTCGCAATAATTCAGATTTTAAGCGTAACCGGCAATATTTCTTATATGATTTCAGGATTGTTAGTTCCTGTTTGTGCTTATATAATCCTTGCTATTTCTCTTAATATTACTGTTGGTATCTTGGGTGAGTTATCACTCGGTCAAGCAGGTTTTATGTGTATCGGCGCTTATTCCAGTTCGCTTTTTTCTATTTGCACTCAGGAAACAATCCAATCCGTTTGGATTAGATTTCCGCTCGCAATTTTAGTCGGTGGTATTTTTGCCGCTATATTCGGCGTTTTAATCGGCATTCCTGTACTTCGTTTAAAAGGCGACTATCTCGCTATCGTAACTCTTGCTTTTGGTGAGATTATTAAAAATATTTTCTCTTCAACTTATTTAGGCTATGATAACAGCGGTTTGCATTTTTCATTAAAATCACAAAGTGATTTAGGTCTTGCAGCTGACGGTAAAGTTCTTATTAACGGTCCGCTTGGCTTAAATGGCACACCTAATGATTCTACATTTGTAGCAGGCTTTGTGCTTATTATGATTACCCTTATTATTACATTAAACTTTATTAATTCAAGAACCGGTAGAGCGGTTATGGCTATCCGTGATAACAGAATTGCCGCTGAATCAATTGGTATTAATATTACTAAATATAAACTTATTGCATTTTCGCTTTCTGCATTTTTAGCAGGTTTCGGCGGTGCACTTTTCTCTCACAACTTTGCAACATTACAGGCAATGAAATTTGATTACAATACATCAATTTTAATTCTTGTATTTGTCGTTCTCGGCGGTATCGGTAATATTCGCGGTTCTATCATTGCTGCGACTATTTTGTATATCTTACCTGAAGTTTTAAGAGAAATTTCCGATTATCGTATGCTTTTCTATGCAATTCTTCTTATCGTAATGATGATATTTAGTTCAAACCCTACTATAAAAGGTTATAGAGAAAGATTTTCAACAAGCACTAAATCTGCTTTTAGAAAAATTTTTCCTAAGAAGAAGGAGGTTGAAGAATAATGGCTTTACTTGAAGTTAAAAATCTTGGTATCTCCTTTGGTGGTTTAAGAGCAGTTGATAATCTTAATCTATCAATTGAAAAAGGACAGCTTTATGGCTTGATTGGTCCTAACGGTGCGGGTAAAACAACTGTTTTTAATATGTTGACCGGTGTTTACAAACCGACAGACGGACAAATTTTGTTAGACGGTGAAGATATTACTTCAAAATCAACTGTTGAGATTAATAAAGCCGGTATAGCAAGAACATTTCAAAATATTCGTTTGTTTAAAGGCTTATCGGTTATTGATAATATTAAGGTTGGTCTTCATAATCAAAATAAATATTCAACTGTTACTTCGATTTTAAGATTGCCTAAATATTTCAAAACAGAAAAAGTTATTAATGATAAAGCTATGGAGCTTTTAAAGGTATTCAATCTTGAAAATTTTGCTGATATTAATGCAGATAACTTGCCTTATGGTCAACAAAGAAAACTTGAGATTGCTCGTGCTCTTGCAACTAATCCAAAGTTACTGTTGCTTGATGAGCCGGCAGCCGGTATGAATCCTAATGAAACTCAAGAGCTTATGGATACAATTCGTTTTGTAAGAGATAATTTTGATATGACAGTTTTGCTTATTGAACATGATATGCGACTTGTTGCAGGTATTTGTGAAGAGCTTACAGTGCTTAACTTTGGTACTGAACTGGCTCAGGGTAAACCTGATGTTGTTCTTAAAAATCCTGAAGTTGTTACTGCTTATCTCGGAGATTAATTTAGAAAGGAAATTAAACTATGGCATTATTAGAAGTTAAAGACTTACAAGTTTATTATGGTGTGATTAATGCTTTAAAAGGTGTTTCCTTTGAAGTTAATGAGGGCGAAGTCGTTGCACTTATCGGTGCAAACGGTGCAGGTAAAACAACTACACTTCATACTATTACAGGTCTGTTGCAAGCTAAAAGCGGCTCTATTATTTATGATGGCAAAGATATTACAAAAGTTCCGCCGCATAAAATTGTAACTATGGGTATGGCTCATGTTCCTGAAGGAAGACGTATTTTTCAACAACTTTCGGTTATTGAAAATTTGAAACTTGGTGCTTATACCAGAAGCGATAAAAAAGAAATAGCAGAATCTTTAAAAAGAGTTTATGAACATTTCCCTAGACTTGAAGAAAGAAAAAATCAGGTTGCGGGTACTTTATCAGGCGGTGAGCAACAAATGCTTGCTATGGGTAGAGCTATGATGTCTAATCCAAAGATTGTTGTTATGGATGAGCCTTCAATGGGATTATCACCGCTTCTTGTTAAAGAGGTATTTAAAATTATCGAGGCTATGCATAAAAGCGGTATTACTGTTTTGCTTGTTGAACAAAATGCTAAAATGGCACTTTCCATTGCTGATAGAGCTTATGTTCTTGAAACAGGTAAAATTAAACTTTCAGGCACAGGTAAAGAACTTGCTGAAAGCGAAGATATTAAGAAAGCTTATCTTGGCGGTTAAATTAAAAATTCAAATAAAAAAAGACCATTTTTTAAAAATGGTCTTTTTTGTTTGCCTAAAAACTAAAATATATATTCAACACATATAATTGCAATTCCGAGAATGACTAAAATAACACCCGTAGCTTGATTTAATAATTTTGCAGGAGCTTTGTTAGCGAGCACTGCTGCAACTCTTGCAAAAACTAAAGTGCTTAAAACACAGAGAATTAATACTTTAATATCGGGCATACCGCCGATTGCAAAGTGACTTGCCGCACCTGTAAATGCGGTAAAAGCCATAATGAAAACGCTTGTTCCAACGGCAGTTTTTAGTTCATAACCCAAAACCGAAGTTAAGATTAAAAGCATCATCATTCCGCCGCCGGCACCGACAAATCCACAAATACAACCGATAACAATTCCGCAGATAATTGATTGAATGATACGCTTTTTTTGAGGAACCGCTTCCATAGATTCTTTAGTGGTCATAACAGGCTTAACAATAAATTTTATACCAAGAAGCAGAGTCATAAAGGTTGAAAAGCCGCCCATTGTTGTGCTTGGAATAAAACTTGCAAGATAGCTTGATATAAATGTAAATACCATTACAGTAAACATCATAACCAAACCGTTTTTTACATCAAGATTTTTATTTTTTCCGTAGGTATAAGCTGAAACGGCACTTGCTAAAACATCGCTTGCCAGTGCAATGCCGATAGCTTGATAAGCGTCCATATCCAAAAATGCTATTAGCATTGGGCTGATTACCGCCGCCGCACTCATTCCGGCAAATCCTGTTCCGAGTCCTGCACCAAGTCCGGCAAGCAGACATACTATAAATGTAACCATAATTTTTTGATCCTTTTTATTTATTAAAAAAGAAACGATTTATATACAGTTATTATAAAACTGATTTTAAATCGTTTCTAAAAATATCGTTTCTAAAAATTCAAAAGTTTAATTGTAAATTAAAACATATCTTTCTTATAAAGAATAAATCCGACTGCCGCAGTTATTAAAACTGTAAATATTGAAACAAACCACATATTATTAGCAAGCGGCAGGCTGCCCGAGATGCCGGGTCCTATATTCATTCCGTAAAATGAGAAAACCATTGTAGGAATTGCCATTAAAATAGTAAGCGATGTAAGCACTTTCATCACTTGGTTTAGATTATTTGAAATAACCGATGAAAAAGCGTCCATTGTATTTGCAAGGACTGTTGTAGAAATCGAACACATTTCAATAGCCTGTTGAAGTTCGATTAAAACATCTTCAATTAAATCTTCATCTTCTTCGTACATCTTAATTACTTTGTAACGAAGCATCTTTTTAACTGTAATTTCGTTAGATTTAAGTGAAGTTTGAAAGTAAACCAAAGATTTTTGTAAATCAAGCAACTGAACAAGCTGTTTGTTTTTCATTGATTTACGAAGCTTTGTTTCAAGGTTTGAAGAATAGCGGTCAATTTGACGAAGGTACTGCAAAAAGCGAGTAGCCATTCGGGATAACAACATTAAAACAAAGTTTGTTTTATATTCGGTTTTAATGTTTTTAACAACGCCGTGGGTAAAGTCCATTAAAACGGGGTTGTCTTTTTTAGCAATAGTTATAACGTTGTTGTGGGTTACAATAACACCAAGCGGTGTTGCGTTATAAATAATATTGTTATTTTCCTTTTCAGCGCATGGAACGTCGAAAATAATAAATGTATGTCCGTCTTCAGATTCAATACGAGAAGCCTCTTCCTCATCAAGTGAGTCAAGAATGTACTCAGGCTCAACCTGAAAACGTTCCTTAAGTGTAACAATATCTTCTCTGTCAGGTGCAATTGCATTAACCCAACAGCCAACTTCATAGTGGTCAATTTGTTCAATTCCGTTGCCGGAAGTTTTGTAGTAAGTAATCATTTTTAGTCAACTCCTTTTTAAATTCCCAAAAAAGCGGGAAAAAGAGCCTATTTATAAAAATACGCTCAAAGGGCCGAAAGCTCAGCGATAACAAATGCTCTTTCGGTCATAAAATTCAATTCACGACAACTTCGAGGAATAGAATCCGTACTCATTTATTATCACCAACCTTTAATAAAAAACTTACTTTTTAAGTATAACAATTTTTAATTAAAAAAGCAATGGTTTTTAAGGTAAAAAATAAAAAACCTTGTAAACAAAATGTTTTACAAGGCTTTTTATGGCGCGCTGCAAGGGATTCGAACCCCTGACCTACTGGTTCGTAGCCAGTCACTCTATCCAGCTGAGCTAGCAGCGCATATTTTTGTACAATTTTTCCGTACCATAGAATTATAGCACATTAGTTTCAAAAAATCAATACTTTTTTTCAAAAAAATCAACATAAGTTATTGTTGACTTATTTTAGGCAATAAATTATAATTAAATATATGTGCTAGGAAATATTAGGAGATGTATTTTAATGAAAAAAATTATATGTATTTTGCTTGCGGCTGCTTTTGCTACAGGCTGTTTTGGCTATAATGTTTTAGCCGATGTTGATGAACAGTATCAAGAAACTGTTTTTTCAGTCGGAGATGTAAACTCTGATGGTAATATTGATGTTACTGATGCTCTTACTATGTCAAAAGTATTATTAAACACCAAAAAATCATATATGGATTATGATTTAGCGGATTTAAACGGAGATACTGCTTGTGATATTAAAGATTATCTTTTACTTCAAAAAAAGCTATCGGATCCATCAATTAAAATTAATAATGAGCGATTTTCAAAAGACGATAAGGATATTACAAATGAATTAGTAGATTTAGGACTTAATAATTTTGATTATAAATATAATGACCTTAATTATTCCTATACTGTTTCGAGAAATCCTTATGATATGATTTCTGTTCGTGATATGGTTATGGTTTCCGGTGGAAATTATCAAGATAATACAGGACCTGTTCAGATTCGTTCCTATACAAGAGCCGGTGATGAAGCGGGATCTTCAGGACTTCTTGATACAGAGCAGGTTAACAGGTTTTATAAATATGATGATAGACCATACACTGTTGCTGTTGATCCGAAAACATGGCAAGCGGCAAGTATATATTATATGTATCCAAAATTAACTTATTGGATTTCAAGGGCTGATGTAATTAACAATTGTATTCACTGCTATGATATGGCAAAATATAACGGAAAATATTTTTTCTGTGGCTCTGCTGTTTCTTATGATTCAAATTACAACGCATATAGCGGTAAAAATGTTGAAATGACAAAAGCAACTGTATATTTGTTTACAGGCGATAACATAAGCTCATCAAGTAAAAATGATTATAAAGAAGTAGATTTGGTTTATAAAGACGGAACTGTAATTGATTATACTTCTAATCTAGTTCAGAAAGTAGAAAAGAAAGATAGTGGTGATTACTACTACTATTATACAACCGGTGTTCCTAGAATTTATGACCTTTATGAATTAAACGGTGAGCTTTATGCTCTATACTATAATCAATATAGTAATTTATATGAAGACGAAGATAAAAACTATAATTTTAATGGTTTTTATAAATATGATGAAGCAAAAAATCAGTTTATTTTTGATAGTTCATCAGATATTCAACCGATTATAGACAGGTATAATACACAGCAAGACGCCGAGAAAATTCAGCATGATTTTGAGTGGAAAGGAACACATTATTTTATAATGGAAGGTTTGTTTTCTACTAAAGATTTAAAAACCTTTACCGATATTAATTTGCCAAACTACGAAGACTATAAAACTCATGATGCAATAGTTCGTTCAGGCAAGGTTTATTTGTTGGCAAGCAAAGAAAATTCAAATGGCACATATACAAATGTTGTATTAGAAACCGAAGACTTTAAAACTTACAGACCGATTCTTCATTTTTCATCAAAAGCATTTGCAAGAAGTTTTGAATTTAACAACGGTGCTTTTTTCTTTGGATTAGGTGCTCATCTTGTTAATACAAATCCTGATATATATCCTGAAAAATATGAAATAAATAAAGAATGTGGCAGAATTTATCGCTATATTTACTATAAATAAGAATATTTTATAAACACAGTAGGCATAATAATACAAACTTTAATTTTTAAGGAGAGTATTGTTATGCCTATTATTGATTCCATTTCAGCCTTGCAAATGTTGGATTCAAGGGGAAATCCGACTATAAAGGTTTATGTTACAACTATTTCAGGAGCGTGTGGTACGGCTTTAGTGCCATCGGGTGCTTCAACCGGAGAACACGAGGCTCACGAGCTTCGTGACGGCGAAGAGAAATATAACGGACAAGGCGTTTTAAAAGCGATTGAAAATATTGAAGGTGAAATCAGTGATTTGCTTGTCGGAAATTTTTCGGTTACTGAACAAAGAGAAATAGACAACGCAATGATTGAACTTGATGGCACGGAAAATAAATCAAGACTTGGTGCAAATGCAATTTTGGGTGTATCTTTGGCGGTTGCAAAAGCGGCGGCGGATTATTACGAACAACCGCTTTATCAGTACATCGGCGGAATGAGTTCATTTTTATTGCCAACTCCTATGATGAATATTTTAAACGGCGGTGCTCATGCCAAAAATTCACTTGATTTTCAAGAGTTTATGATAATGCCTGTCGGTGCTTGTTGTATTGCCGAAGCGGTTAGAATGGGTAGTGAAATTTTTCATTCACTTAAAAAAGTTTTAGCTCAAAAAGGTTTATCAACTGCGGTTGGTGATGAGGGTGGCTTTGCACCGGATGTAAACAGCTGCGAAGAAGCACTTGATTTAATTTCAACGGCGGTAGAAAATGCGGGGTACAGTCTTGGTAAAGATGTTTATTTAGCTTTAGATGCAGCGTCAAGTGAATTTTATAATAAAGAAGATAAGCTTTATCATCTTGTCGGTGAAAATAAATCATTAACTGCAGATAAAATGATTTCATTTTATGAAGAACTTTGCAAAAACTATCCTATTATTTCTATTGAAGATGCATTACAGGAAAACGATTTTGAAAACACAGCACGATTGACAGATGAACTAGGTAATAAAATTCAACTTGTAGGTGACGATTTATTTGTTACTAATGTAAAAAGACTTGAGATGGGAATTAAAAAAGGTGCGGCTAATTCAATTTTGATTAAGCCGAACCAAATAGGCACTTTAAGCGAAACTATTGACGCAATTTTAACCGCAAAACGAGCTAATTATACTGCGGTTATGTCGCACCGATCAGGCGAAACCGAAGATACAACTATCGCCGATATTGCGGTTGCACTTAATATGGGACAAATTAAAACAGGTTCATTATCAAGAAGTGAGCGAACAGCAAAATACAACCGTTTGATTGAGATTGAAAACGAGTTGGGCGAGAGCGGAAAGTATGCGGGGATAAATGCTTTTTACAATTTAAAATAATTAAAAAAAGTGGCTTTTAAAAAGCCACTTTTTTCTATTCAAAACTGATAGTTTTTGTATTTAAAATTTTCTCTTCGCCGGATGTTAGCGTTACTTTTATTTTGCCGTTTTTATCAAAATCAAAGCGGTCAACATCTCGTAAAAATTTAAATTTATTGTCTTTACAATGGATTTTGCCGAAATTCTCATCAATTTCAATATTATAAGTAATTTCTATATCTTCTGCACGCTCTTTATCGGTCAGCCCAAAGCATCTAAGCGATACTGTGCCGTCTTGGTTTCTGTCCCAAGTCGGATCAATGTGATAATACTTGCCGTCAATTTCAACTAACAACCACATATGCCCTTCATCGCTGTTTTTCATATCGCCTGTAACGCAAAAACTTTTTATACCTAACTGTTGAAAAGCATAGTGGCAAAGATATGCGTAACTATGGCAAACACCCTTGTTGTTTTTCAACGCTTGGTATACCGCAATATCAGGATAAAGATATTTATTATCCGACATATTAAGTCCGTCAAGCCAATCATAATCATATTCTATTCGGCTTGAAAAATAGTGATAAACCGCCAAAATTTTGTCTAAATCATTGTAGTCTTTCTTAATAATATCGTTTAAAATAGTCAAATACTCATTGTCGATATAATTTAGTACTTCTTTTTGCTTTTTCGGTTTGTATTTATATTTTACAGTTACTGATTTTTTATCAGATGAAAACTTTGTATCTTTTACAACAAAATAAGCGGGATTGCTTTTTGCAATTACTAAAGCATATAAATTATCATCATAAGAATCAGATAAATACACATTTTTCTCGCAAGAATAAATAGCGTCAACAAATCGTTTATAGGTTTCTTTAACCTCATCGGACGCACATTTTTCAACATCGGTATTAAGCACATAATGATTAATTTTTTCAACCGCTTTAAACGGTGCTGTTGTTGTGATTTTACTGTTTTCTGCTTTAACAGTTGCTTTTTTATCATTCGTTTTATTGTCTTGAGTACAACCACAAAGTAAAAACGAAAAAACAAAAAGTATCGCAATTAATTTTTTCATAAAAAATCCCCCCGTTCTTATCTATTTTCATTATATTATATGTATATATAAATTTCAATAAAATTTATAGGGGAGTTATATGTTTTATACTACTTTTTCAACTTGTTTTTTAAGTTTTGCAATAATCTTTTTCTCAAGCCTTGAAATATAACTTTGTGAAATACCTAAAATATCAGCAACCTGTTTTTGAGTGTGTTCTTCATAACCTTTAAAACCAAATCTCATTTGCATTATTTTTCTTTCACGCTCAGGTAAATTATCAACAAGTTTTGCTACAATTCTTCGTTCATCCTGTATTTCAACATCGTGATTAACAACATCAGGTTCAGAGCCTAAAACATCGGATAATAACAGTTCGTTGCCGTCCCAATCAACGTTTAACGGCTCATCAAAAGATAATTCGGTTTTTAAATTATTTGTTTTTCTAAGGTACATTAAAATTTCATTTTCTATACATCTTGAAGCATAAGTCGCAAGCTTTATGTTTTTATCGGCTTTAAATGTTTTTACCGCTTTCATAAGTCCAATTGTGCCGATTGAAATTAAGTCTTCAATATTAGCGCCTGCCGCATCAAATTTTCTGGCTATATAAACTACCAATCGTAAGTTATGAACAATCAGCGTATCTCTGGCTTTTTCATCGCCTTCAGCGGATAAACGGGCATACTCTGCTTCTTGTTTTGTATCAAGCGGCGGCGGAAGAACTGACGGACCGTTGATATAATATACACTTTCATAATCAAAAAATTTGTTGAGTAATTTGAAAAAATAAATTTTCAGTTTGTCGATAAACATAGTTCTTCCTCCGTAAAATTAATTATTTTAGATGGCAAAATGCCATTAAATTGCTTGTGAATTTTGTTTTCAGATATTGCTATTGTTACATTCTCTGTTTTTCGGCGTTTTCCGTTTATGGAAATATAAAAAGAATTTGGGCGAAATGCGTAAAGCAAACCTTGTTTTGCAACACTTTTTACAGGAATTAAATAGGTTTTCGGAGATAAAGCTAAAATAGGAGATAACACGTCTTTTTCAACAATTACAACAGGAAAATTAAAATATGGATCACAAAGTAAGTTGCCGGTATCATTAATTGCTTGAAAACAGGCAGTTGTTCCGGAATACTCAACTATGCAATCATATATAAGCTTTTCCGGTTTTGATGAAGCTTTAAAAAACATTAAAAGTCTTATAAAAAGATAAATTAATGCAGTTGATAAAATCAATATAATAGGGGAAATGTTGAAATAAGTTACTCCGTTTGCGGTCAACATTGATTTTGGGTGAAAAATACCCCAAAGTGCCATCATAGCTCCGCCGAAAATATAAGTAATTGTTAAAAAAGCGAGCGAGTATTTAATAAATCTAATCTTGTTTTTATAAGAAAATGCAATTAAAACGGTTGTTGTGCAAATAACCACCCTTAAAAGCAATTCACCTATAAAATAAAGGTCGGGTAAAAAAATAACAAGTGCTGAAAAACCGCCAAATAACGCCCCTGAAATAAGACGGTAGGTTTTCGGTCGGTTTTTAAAAAACGCACAAACGCCAAGCAATAAAAAATATGTAATAACCAAGTTTAAAAATATAAGTATATCAGCGTAAACAATCAATTTTCTTCACCCGATAAAAATGTTACTACTTTCATATTGCGATTTTTGTCACAAAAAGCGAATGAAAAACATTTTAGTTTAAAATTTATTTTTTGCGTTATATTCATTAAAAAGCATAATAGTTGTGCAAAGTGCATAAAATACTTTAACATATTTTTATTTAAACTTACACTTTGCACTTGATTTTTGCGTTGAAAGATGTTAGAATGGAATTAACATATTGCACGAAAGGGTGTTTTTATAATGAAAGACTTTACTACGGATAAAATTAAAAATGTCGCTTTGCTCGGTCATGGCTCTTGCGGTAAAACTTCACTTGCCGAGGCTATGCTTTATGTTGCAGGCGCAAGCGAGCGTCATGGAAAAGTTGCAGACGGTAATACCGTTATGGACTTTGACGAGCAAGAAAGAAAAAGAAAAATTTCTATTTTCTCTGCTGTTTCTTCTTTAGAATGGCGAGATACTAAAATAAATTTATTAGACGCACCGGGACTTTTCGATTTTGCAAACGGAAGTTATGAAGCTATGCGTGCGGCTAAAAACGCTATTATCGTTTTGTCGGCTAAATCAGGTCTTAATGTCGGCTCTGAAAAAGCATATAAAGCTTGTAAAAAATATGGACTTAACAAAATTTTCTTTATTACAAAGGCTGATTCCGAACACGCTAACTGTAAAGATGTTATCGCTAATTTAAAGGTTGCTTACGGTTCGGCGGTTTTCCCTGTTATTGTTCCTTATGCTTCTGACAGAAAAGTTGAGTGTTACATAAATGTTGTTACAGGTCGCACCTGGAAATATGAAGACGGCAAACCAATCGAGATTGATATGCCTGAAGCAGCAAAAGACAGATATAATCAGATGTATGGTCTTCTTTGTGAGTCTGTTGCTTCGCTTAATGAAGAAATGATGGATAAATATTTTTCCGGCGAAGCATTTACTGAAGATGAATTGTTTGCAGGACTTAAAGAGGGTATTAAAACAGGTGAAATTACTCCTGTTTACTGCGGTGCAGGTCAAACATTAGAAGGTGTAAACTTACTTCTTAATGCATTAGTTAAGATTTTGCCGTCAGCCGAAGAAATCGGCGGTGAAATAGGTATTAATGAAAACGGCGAAATGGTAGAAGTTCCTTGTAACACTTCGGGAACTCTTGCAGCAACAGTATTTAAAACAGTTGCCGATCCGTTTGTTGGTAAAATGTCATACTTTAAAGTAATTTCCGGCGTATTAAAATCAGGAGATACCGTTTATAATCCTAGAACAGGCGAAACCGAAAAAATCGGTAAACTTATGTATGTAAATGGCGGAAAACAAATTGATGCTGATAAAATAGTTGCCGGTGATATCGGTGCGGTTGCTAAAATGGCTAACACTAAAACAGGCGATACACTTTGTGATCCAAAACATATTGTTACTTTATCGGGCGTTGATTTTCCTAAAGCTACTATTTCTATGGCGGTTAAGCCTGTTAAAAAGGGCGAAGAAGATAAAATTGCTCAGGCAATGGTTAAAATTTGTGAAGAAAATCCGTCGGTTGAGTTTACTCATAACAAAGAAACCCATCAACATATTATTTCAGGTCTTGGCGAACAAAATCTTGATGTTATCGTAACATTGCTTAAAAATAAATTTGGCGTTGAAGTAACTCTTGAACCGCCAAAGGTTGCTTATAGAGAAACCATTAAGAAAAAGGTTAAAGTCCAAGGCAGATATAAAAAACAGTCTGGCGGTCATGGTCAATTTGGCGATGTATTTATTGAATTTGAGCCTACCGACAGTGACGAGTTGGTATTTGAAGAAAAAATATTCGGTGGCGCAGTTCCTAAAAACTATTTCCCTGCAGTTGAAAAAGGATTACAAGAAAGCGTTAAAAAAGGCGTTTTGGCAGGCTATCCGGTTGTAGGACTTAAAGCTACTTTGGTTGATGGTTCTTATCACCCTGTTGATTCATCTGAAATGGCATTTAAAACCGCCGCTTCTCTTGCTTATAAAAATGGTTTGGTTGAAGCAAATCCTGTTTTATTAGAGCCTGTTGGAATGTTAAAAGCGGTTGTACCAGAAGACGATATGGGCGATATTATCGGGGACATTAACAAGCGTAGAGGCAGAGTTCTCGGAATGAATCCGCTTGAAAGCAAGGAACAAGAGATTATTGCTGAAGTTCCTATTGCTGAAACTGCTGATTTTTCAACAGTTTTGCGTTCGGTAACTCAAGGCAGAGGTTCATTTACACTCGAATTTGAGCGTTATGAAGAAGCACCGCCGGCAGTAGCTCAAAAGGTTATCGAAGAAGCTAAAAAATAGGGACGAATTGAATAAATATATAAAAATGGCATCGGTTTTTACCGACGCCATTTTTTTAATATTATTGTTCATTGTTCTTTCTATTATGATTATGAAAACGAAGTTGCATTTCATAATCTATTCCGGCTTCATACTCTTTTGCAATTTTTTCAGTTTCATAATTTTTGACTTTCCCGTCAGCGGTTAAAACTTCATCATAAAGCATTTTTTCGTCAATCAAGTTAGATTGTTGTTCTGATCTATCCATAAAAAAGCACTCCTTTTTATCTATTATTTACGATAAAAAGGAGTGTATACTTATAAAATTAAATTAATTTCTGTTTTTGTTAAAAGTAAATAATGCAAGTGTTCCCGGACCTGAATGTGATCCGATTACAGGACCTGTATAACCGATTATTACTTCTTTTACGCCTAAAACTTCTTTTGCTCGCTTTGCTAAATACTCAGCATCGTCAATACAATCGCCATGACAAATAAAAGCGGTTTGATTCTCAGGATTTTCAATAGTTTTTGAAGCTCTGTTTACAAGCTCTTCAATTGAAGCTTTTCTGCCTCTTACCTTACCGACAGGAATTAAATGACCTTCATCATCTACATGAAGAATAGGCTTAATTCCAAGTACCGAGCCTAAAAGTGCGGCAGCAGGAGAAACACGACCGCCTCGCTTTAAAAAGTTTAAGTCATCAACAGTAAACCAATGAGCGAGTTTTAACTTGTTGTTTTCGATAAATTCGGCTACTTCTTCCATTGATTTTCCTTCATTTTTTAAATTAGCAGCATAATAAACGAGCATTCCTTCGCCAAGTGAAGCAGCTAAAGAGTCAACAACAATAATTTTTCTGTTCGGATATTCTTCGGCTAATTCGTTTTTTGCCAAAACCGCTTGATGAGCAGTTCCTGAAAGCCCGCTTGAAAAGGCAATATAAAGAATATCTAAATCTTTATCTAGATATTTTTTAAAACTGTCTTTAAAAGAAGCAAAAGTAATTTGTGAAGTAGAAGAATTGGCTCCGTTTCTTAATTTTGAATAAAATTCTTTTATATTAGCGTCGCCTTCTTCAGGTTCATTCCAGTATTGATCATCACCGACAATATATCTAAGCGGTAATATTTCAACATTTATTTTGTCAATTAATTCTTTGTTTAAATCGGAAGTTGAATCAGTAATTATAACATAATTATTCATTTTTACACCTCGCATTTCTTTGTTTATATTTATTTTATCAAAAATATGAAATATAGTCAATAAAAATATCAATATATAGTAGATTTTTTTAAAAAGGTGTGTTATAATATAACAGTAATTGTGTATTCTAATATTATATTGATATTCGCATAAGGTCCATTTTTTCCTGTGCGTTTATTATTTTTGCGTAGAAAATAAGAATTTATAAGGGGTGGCATACTTGGAAAAACTACTTATTAAAGGCGGCAATCCTTTAAAAGGTAAAGTTTACATCAGTGGTGCTAAAAATGCAGCGGTTGCAATTATTCCTGCGGCATTGTTAAGCGATGGTGTATGTAGAATTGAAAATGTCCCTAACATCTCGGATGTTACCGTCCTTTTGCAAATAATTCAAGGATTAGGAGCAAGAGTTAAATATATAAATAAATCAACAGTTGAAATTGATCCTAAAGGAATTAATACTCATATTGTTCCTTATGAAATGACTAGAAAAACCCGTGCGTCAAGCTACTTTATGGGTGCTCTTCTCGGCCGTTTTAAAAAAGCTAAAGTTGCCCTTCCCGGTGGATGCGACTTTTGTGCAAGACCACTTGATTTGCATGAAAAAGGCTTTGCTGCACTTGGTGCAAACGTTGAAAAAGTTGACGGTATGCTTGATTTAGCTGCTGACAGACTTGTCGGTACAAGCATTTATATGGATACCGTTTCGGTTGGTGCTACAATTAATATTATGCTTTCTGCTGTTAAAGCGAGAGGCAGAACTATAATTGAAAACGCTGCTAAAGAGCCTCATATTGTTGACCTTGCAAACTTTTTAAATTCAATGGGTGCCGATATTCGCGGTGCAGGTACTGACGTTTTAAAAATTTCGGGTGTAAGTCATTTAGGCTCTACAACATATTCTATTATTCCTGACCAAATTGAAGCAGGTACTTATATGGTAGCCGCTGCCGCAACCGGTGGTGATGTTACTGTTTGTAATGTAATTCCTAAGCATTTGGAGTCAATTAGTGCGAAACTCGAAGAAACCGGCGCTGTTGTTGAAGATGGCGATGAATGTGTAAGAGTTTATCGTAACGGTCCGCTTAAAAAGTGTAATGTTAAAACTCAACCGCACCCTGGTTTTCCTACCGATATGCAGCCGCAAATGGTTACATTGCTCGCAATTGCCGAAGGTACTTCACTTGTTACCGAAGCAGTTTGGGATTCGAGATTTACTTATATTGATTATCTTGACAGAATGGGTGCTCAAATTAAAGTTGATGGTAAGGTTGCGGTTATAGAGGGCGTTAAAAAATTAAAGAGCGCTCCTGTCAAAGCGGTTGACCTTAGAGCAGGCGCTGCTATGATTATTGCGGGACTTGTTGCCGAAGGCACTACTGAAATTGAAAATATTCATTTAATAGACCGTGGTTATGAAGATTATGTTGAAAAGTTCAGTTCGCTCGGAGCTGATATTGAACGCATAACAATTCTCGGCGATGAAAATACCGTTAATAATGTAGGTTAAATATACAAAACAAGACCGATATTGTCTTAAATGACAAGTCGGTTTTATTTTTTAAATAAGATTTAACATAGATTTAACATAACTTATATAATACATTTAACGAAAGTAATATAAAATAGCCTTAAATGTAATTAGATTTAACAAAAGATAAAAAATAGGGGATTAAAAAGCTATGGATATTTTTAGTTTTATAACCTTGTTTGGCGGCTTAGCATTTTTCTTGTTCGGTATGAATGTAATGTCCGGCGGACTTGAAAAAATGGCAGGCGGTAAACTTGAATCAAGTTTGAAAAAAATGACCTCTAATCCATTTAAGAGCCTTTTGCTCGGTGCGGGTATTACTATTGCAATTCAAAGTTCTTCAGCAGTTACGGTAATGCTTGTCGGACTTGTAAACTCAGGTATTATGCAACTCGGTCAAACAATCGGCGTTATTATGGGTTCAAATATCGGTACTACACTTACCGCTTGGATTTTGAGTTTGTCAGGTGTTGAGGGTAACGGTCTTATTCAGTTACTTAAACCTGAAAACTTTTCTCCGATTTTCGCTCTTATCGGTATAATTCTTATGATGATGTCAAAATCAGATAAGAAAAAAAGCATCGGTTCAATTTTGGTTGGATTTTCTGTTTTGATGACAGGTATGACTTTGATGTCAGATTCAATGTCACCTCTTGCTGATTCTGAAGCATTCCAAAATATAATGGTAATGTTTAATAATCCGTTATTCGGTGTTGTTGTCGGTGCGGTTATTACAGGTATTATTCAAAGCTCTGCAGCTTCAGTCGGTATTTTGCAGGCACTTGCTATAAAAACCGGAAGCATTTCTTACGGAATGGCAATTCCGATTATTATGGGACAAAACATAGGTACTTGTGTTACTGCACTTATTTCAAGTATCGGCGTTAATAAAAATGCAAGAAGAGTTGCGGTAGTTCATATTTCATTTAACCTTATCGGTACTGCTATTTGTTTAAGTTTATTTTATGGTGTCAATGCTTTTTGTCAATTTGACTTTGTAAAAAATAATATAGACGGCTTTGGTATTTCACTTGTTCATACCATATTTAATGTTGTTACAACTGCAATGTTGCTTCCGTTTGCAAAACAACTTGAAAAAATCGCAAACTTTGTTATCAGAGATAAAAGCGAAGATGAAAAAGAAAAATTTTCATTCATCGATTTCCGTTTGTTAAGCACTCCGTCAGTTGCTACTGTTGAAGCTAGAAACAAAACTGTTGAAATGTGCAAAGTTGCTTTTGATTCTATTTGTGAATCAATTGATTTGATTTTTAAATATGACGATAAAAAAGCAAAAAACATATTAGATTATGAAGATAAACTCGACTATTATGAAGATAAAATCGGAACATATTTAGTAAAACTTTCTCAAGGCGAATTATCAAAAAATGATTCGAATACTGTTTCAATGGAACTTCGTGCTATCGGTGATTTTGAAAGAATAGGCGACCACGCAGTAAACCTTTTAAAAGTATCTCAAGAGATTAAAGATAAAAAATTAAAATTTTCAAAACAAGCTGTTTTGGAATTAAAAGTTTTAACATCGGCTTTGTATGAAATCTTTTCAATAACAAAGCTTGCGTATGACGATAATGATGTTGACCTGGCAAAAAAAGTTGAGCCGTTAGAGCAGGTTATTGACAGTCTTACAAAAACAATTAGAATGAATCATGTAAACCGTTTAAGCGGTGGCGAATGTACTCTTGAAATGGGATTTGTTCTTTCGGATTTACTTAATAACTTTGAACGAGTTTCAGATCACTGTTCAAATATTGCGGTTGCAATTATTGAACTTGAAAACGATGAGCTTAAATCACATAAATATTTAAATGCTATTAAATATTCAAATGATAAAGAATTTAATGATTCATTTGAAGAGTATAAAGAAAGATATTCAATTTAATTAAATTTATCATTACAATCTGCGTTATGTGTTTTATAACGCAGATTATTTTTTGTCATACTTACTAAATTTTGCACGGTTTATTTGTCATAATTCACAAAGATTATGTTTTAGCAGTTTGTAAACTTGTAAAATGTTTAATATTATGATATAATCTGTTCACATAATAGTATTAAATAGGGAGGTTTTTGTTTTGATAAACAATAAAAAGATTTTAAGTCTTATACTTGTAATTGTATTATGCTTTTCTACTGTTGTTGTTTCTTCACTTACTGTAAGTGGTGATACAGGTAGTGTAGCATTTTCTTTTAGAGACAGAGATTATGATAAGAGTGCAACCAATAATTCACCTGAAGTTTTAACATGCAGTAATGACGGTTCTATGAGAATGCAGTCTAGCGTTATCAAAAACCAATATCAAATGGTATTTAAGGTAGCAGGTGCAAATAAAGAAAGATTGGCTGAAGCTATTAATACAGCCTGCACCAATTATGACGGTGCTCTTTCTATGGAAGTTTATGTTAATTCAGCTAAAACCATTACAGGCGCAAATTGCTCTCCGCAAATTCAAGTTCAGCTTGTAGGAGCTACTGCAGACGGAAAATTTGACAGAAGTAATGTAATTGCCGATACCGGACTTTCAAAACAATCACCGGAACAAACAAGTTTTTATAGCTTAGATGTTAGTAAATATATGGATCCTAGCAATGTTTATGATGATGATGTAAAATTTGTTTATGTTCAAGTTCAGTGTTATGACTGGGGTTGTGGCGACGGTAAAGGTACAATACCTGATGTAACATTTTATCCTATCTATGTTGACACAGGTGCACCATCTGAATCTCGTTCAAGACCTACTGTTGCAGTTGATCCTAATCAAAAAACTTTCTTTAAATTTACAAACAAATCAAGAAACGACTATGATAACGGCCCTTCAACAGTTTACTATAGTTCAGATTGTTCTACTTGGAAATCAGCAGGTAGAGCTACTGAAGAAAACTATGGCTATTTGAAAATGTCACAGCTTAATGTTGTTCAACAGATGCAGGTTTCTTATAACTATAACGGCTTTGAAGATGAGGCTAAAAATGCGTTGAATATTGCAAAGTCTGAAGGCAATTCAGGTAAAGTAAAATTCCGTGTTTCATTTGATAAATGTGTAGATTCAAACGGTAAACCAACAATTGCAGAGTTTTCTTATATGTTGACCTTTACTAAGGGTATTGAGAATAAGGCCCCTGAAACTATTAAAGGTTCATGCTGGCAGTATCCCGGTACAACAAGAACTTATTATGTTGATATATCAACTGTTTCTCACTATTCTCAGTTGGAATCAATAGTTTTCAGAGTTCAAAATTATTGGTATTATAAGCCTGACGGAACATTGTATGACTACGATTCAGCAATTCGTGCTGAAGGTGGTACACCAAATGAACAAGAGGCTGTTGCTGCCGGTTACAAAGCGTGCAGAATTAAACCTGAACTTATTATTTCACCTTTAACTGTTGCCAGCCCGACAGAAGCTGCTGTAAACACTGATTACAACTTGGTATTAAACAGCTTTAATGCGAATGGCGGTAATGTTCCTACTGATCCTAATAAATTAAAAGAAGGCGACCCTAACATTTCTGATATTTATCAAGATCCTAATGAAGAGCCTTCAACTACAACAACAGTTGCTCCAAACACCACCGGTTCAAATAATAATCCGACAAATTACCGTCCTACAACAGTAGTTGTTCCTACTACTGCAAATAGCGGCGTTAGAAGCTTTAATAAAAATGCAAAACCTGTTTTAAAACTTACTGCTAAGAAAAAACGAATTGTTTTAAAACTTAAAAAGAAAGTTACAGGTGCTACCGGTTATCAAATTAAGTATTCTACAAATAAAAAATTGAAAAAAGCTAAAAAAGCAAATCTTTCAGCTTCTAAAAAATCACTTACAATCAAGAAGTTGAAATCAGGCAAAAAGTATTATTTCAGAGTTAGAGCTTACTCAAAAGTTAACGGTAAGAAAGTTTACGGCAAATGGAGCAAAGTTTTCAATAAAAAAGTAAAATAAATTTAAAAAATATTTTAAATTTAATGGAGTATTAATTTAAAAATCCTACTTGGTTTATATCAAGTAGGATTTTTTGGTTTTATTAAAAAACTTTTATTTTAAACAATCTTAAGTAAAACAAAAGAGTCACCTTGATTAATTCAAGGTGACTCTTTTAGAAAAATAAAATATGGTTTTAAGGCTAACTGGTAACCATTACATAATTGCGTCTTTTGAACGGTCAACGTAAGTTGTATGAAGAATTTCGTGAGCTTTATGTGAGTTTGGTTCGCCAAAGTATTCTTCATAAACGGCTTTAACAAAAGGATTTTCGTGAGATTTTCTCACTTTTTTACCTGCATCATTTCTATAAAGAGCTTTTGCTCTTTCTGCTTTAATGTCAATAGTTTGACGAACTGATGTAGGTTGAATTGGCTGACCGCCACCGTTTACACAACCGCCGGGACATCCCATAATCTCGATAAATGTAAACTCTTCGCCAGCTTTAACACGTTCAAGCAATTCTTTTGCAGCTTTTGCACCTGAAGCAACGCCGATTTTAATTTTAAGATCGCCGACTTCAATTTCAGAAACCTTAACAGGCTCTGTTCCACGAACTGCAGTGAAATCAACATTATCCAAAGTAGATTTTGTAATTACTTCGTAAGCTGTACGGAGAGCAGCTTCCATAACACCGCCTGTTGCACCGAAAATAACGGCTGCACCTGTTGCTTCGCCAAGCGGAGAATCAAACTGTTCATCAGGAAGTGCTGTAAACTGAATACCTGCTCGTTTAATCATTCTTGCAAGTTCACGAGTTGTAATAGAAATATCAACATCTTTGCGTAATTCTTCACGCTGAACTTCAAACTTTTTAGCGGTACAAGGCATAACAGAAACAACAACAATATCATCAGGATTAATGCCGTTTTTCTCAGCATACCAAGATTTAATAATGCCGCCAAACATATTTTGAGGTGATTTACAAGTTGAAAGGTTAGGAATAAAATCAGGATAATGATATTCGCAATATTTAATCCAACCAGGTGAACATGATGTAATCATAGGAAGAACGCCGCCGTTTGTAACTCTGTCGATAAGTTCGTTAGCTTCTTCCATAATTGTAAAGTCAGCAGCAGTATCTGTATCAAAAACTTTATCAAATCCAAGACGTTTGAGTGAAGCTACCATTTTACCTTCAACATCAGTACCGATAGGCATACCAAATTCTTCACCGAGTGCGGCACGAACAGCAGGAGCTGTTTGAACAATAACAGTTTTAGTTTCATCAGCGAGAGCTTCATAAACCTTTCCTGTATCATCACGCTCTGTTAGAGCACCGGTAGGGCAGTTTACGATACATTGACCGCAGGAAATACAGTCAACTTCACACAAAGATTTATCATAAACACATCCTATATGAGTATCAAAACCACGGTCATTAGCACCGATAACGCCAACTTCTTGCTCTCTGCATACTGCAACGCAACGGCGACATAGAATACATTTTGAATTATCTCTAATCATATGAACTGCACTGTCATCATAAATATTTTCAGGAACAACACCGTCAAAATTAGCCGGATTTTCAATGCCGTATTCATAACATAGAGTTTGTAATTCACAGTTGCCTGAGCGAACACATGACAAGCAAGAGCGATTATGTGTTGAAAGAATCATTTCAAGAGTAGTTTTTCTTGAGTTTCTGACCTTTTCAGTATTAGTTTTAACAACCATACCGTCAGAAGCAGGATAAACGCAAGCAGTAACCATTCTTGCAGGGCCTAAAGCTGCACCTCTTAATTCTTGAACTTCTACCATACAAATTCGGCAAGCACCGATTTCGTTGATTTTTTTCATATAGCAAAGGGTAGGAATTTCAATACCCGCTTTTCTAGCGGCTTCAAGTACAGTTGCACCTTGTTCAACTTCGACCTCGATGCCGTTAATAGTTAAATTTATCATCAGTTTTTTCCTCCCTTATATTTTTTCGATAGCGCCGAATTTACAAGATTCCATACAAGCACCGCATTTAATACATTTAGAAGTATCAATTTTAAACGGACTTTTAATTTCGCCTGAAATTGCGCCAACAGGACATTTTCTTGAACATAGTGAGCAGCCTTTACACTTGTCAGCGTTGATGTTGTATTGCAACAAGTTTTTACATACGCCGGCAGGACATTTTTTATCAACAACGTGAGCAATATACTCATCTCTAAAGTAACGAAGTGTTGATAAAACAGGGTTTGGAGCAGTTTGACCAAGACCGCAAAGTGAATTTGCTTTAATATATGCAGCAAGTTCTTCAAGTCGGTCAATATCTTCCATAGTACCGTTACCGCTTGTGATTTTTTCAAGAATTTCAAGAAGTCTTCTTGTACCAACACGACACGGAGTACATTTACCGCAAGACTCGTCAACTGTAAACTCAAGGAAGAATTTCGCAATATCAACCATACAGTTATCTTCGTCCATAACAATAAGTCCGCCTGAACCCATCATAGAGCCGATAGCGATAAGGTTATCATAGTCTATTGGAATATCCATATGTTCAGCAGGGATACATCCGCCTGAAGGACCGCCTGTTTGAGCAGCTTTGAATTTTTTACCGTTAGGAATACCGCCGCCGATTTCTTCGATAACTTCTCTTAAAGTTGTACCCATTGGTACTTCAACAAGACCTGTATGAGTGATTTTACCACCAAGAGCAAATACTTTAGTACCTTTAGATTTTTCAGTACCCATTGATGAGAACCATTCAGGTCCGTTTAAGATAATTTGAGTAATATTAGCATAAGTTTCAACATTGTTAAGGATAGTTGGCTTGCCGAATAAACCTTTAACAGCAGGATATGGCGGTCTAGGTCTAGGTTCGCCACGGTTACCTTCAATAGATGTCATAAGAGCAGTTTCTTCACCACAAACAAATGCACCTGCACCAAGACGAAGGTCAATATCAAAATCAAAACCTGTACCGAAAATATCTTTACCTAAAAGTCCGTATTCTCTAGCTTGTTTAATAGCAATTTCCAAACGATGAACGGCGATAGGATACTCAGCACGAACATATATGTAACCTTGTGAAGCACCGATTGCATAACCAGCGATAGCCATTGATTCGAGTACAACGTGTGGGTCGCCTTCAAGAACAGAACGGTCCATAAATGCACCAGGGTCACCCTCGTCGGCGTTACAACATACATATTTCTGATCAGCTTTGTTGCCTGCTGCCAGTTTCCATTTTAAACCTGTTGGGAAACCGCCGCCGCCACGGCCACGAAGACCTGAATCAAGAATTGTTTGGATAACTTCATCAGGAGTCATTTCTGTAAGAACTTTACCGAGTGCTGAATAACCGCCTGTTGCGATATATTCATCAATAACTTCAGGGTTGATAACACCGCAGTTACGAAGTGCAATTCTTTTTTGTTTTTTGTAAAAAGCTGTGTCGTTAAGAGATGTTTTGTGTTCTTCAACAACTGCGTCAGCCGCTTTGTCATTGTAAACCAAACGCTCTACAACTCTACCTTTTAAAAGGTGTTCTTCAACGATTTCAGGAATATCTTCTTCAGTTACACGGCTATAAAAAGTACCCTCCGGGTAAACAATCATAACCGGGCCTAAAGCACATAGACCGAAACAACCGGTTTGAACAATTTTAATTTCTTCTTCAAGGCCTTTTTCCTTGAGTTGTTTTGCTAAAGCTTCCTGGATTGCCTGTGAGCCTGATGAAGTACATCCGGTACCACCGCAAACCAGCACATGAGCACGATACATAAGTTTTTTCTCCTTTATTTAAAATTATTGACCGATTGTGTATTCGGTAACTACTTTTCCACCTTTAAGATGTTGTTCAACTACTTTTTTTGCTTTTTCAGCATCCATTTTTACATAAGTAACTTTGTCTTTACCCGGTTCGTAAACTTCTACAACAGGCTCATATTGACAAATGCCGATACAACCTGTTTGGGTAACAGTTACTTTGTCAGTTAAATTTTCTTTTGCAACTTCGTCAACAAGTGTGTTAAGAACAGGTCTGGCACCTGCTGCAATACCGCAAGTAGCCATTCCGACTACAACACGAATATCAGCACTACCCTCACGCAAAACAACGCTGTTTTTCATCTTTTCTCTGATTGCTGCAAGTTCCGCTAAAGATTTCATAAGAATTTATCCTTTCGTTATTTAAAATTTGTTTTAATTTCGTTATATTCAGCCGTAAGATTATCTTTAATAAAAGAGATTATCTCAGGGCTGTTAAGCGGTATATCATTTCCAAGCACTTCTCTTATTTCTCTCGTATCAAGTGTTACTTGATTGTTTTCAATTATATGAATAAAAACAAAATCAACATTTGGTGAGCCGTGAATAAGAGTAGTAAGCGTTGAAATAATATCACCGACAGGTGTAAAATCAATACTGTCAGTATAAAAAACTGCAGTAACTCGAGTTCCGCAATTTATAGGATCGGTTTCTTTTTGAGTAGAGTCAATAGTAAGACTTCCGCCCGTCTGCTCGGCGGCTTCTTTAAAAAACGGAATTCCGAGCCCGACCTTTCTTGTGGTTCTCGTTGTGTAAAAAGGGTTTGCAACAGTTTCAAGTGTTTCTTTAGACATTCCGCAACCGTTGTCATTAATGACTATTGTTAAAATATTGTCTTTTTGTGTAAGCAAAATTTCAACAAGCGTTGCTCCCGCTTTGAGCGAGTTTTCTGCAATATCTAAAATGTTTAATGATAACTCTTTCATTATTTACAAACCTTTTCTTGCAACTTTTTAATTACTTTTTCTCGTATCTCATTATCAGAAAGATTTTCTTCAAATTCAAAGTAATTTGATTTATCGGGAATTCTATCTAAATAATGAGCGTCTGAACAAAAAATAATATTTTTATTATTTAAAACTTCATATTCTTTTAAAATTTTTTCAAGATTATCTTTGTTATAAATTTCTGCTGCTGTAAAATCCGGTTCATTCGGAAATGTACCGAGTGTTGCAATAATGCCGTTCGATTCTCGGTCTATATGTGCCGGATAAGCAATTCCCCCATATTCTTTTGCAAGAATAAAACTTTCATCAATAGAAATTGTTGTTGCGTTAAGCAACAAATTTTCTTCTAAAGATATAATTTCATCGTTTTCATCAAGAATCCTCTGTTCGCCGAAAATTTCGGGTTTGTTCTTGATTTTTATTCGATGATTTTCAACTGTTTTGCCAAAATTCATTGCACTTTTTAAAGTAGGGAAAAGACACACAATATGAACATCTTCTGCGGTGGTAAGTTCCATTCCGCCGAGTGCTACAACGCCGTAGTTTTCACAAGCGGTGAAAAATGCCGGAAGATTTTTTGTAGAATTGTGGTCGGTCAGTGCCATAATATCAAGCCCTGCTAATTTTCCCATACCGGCAATGTTGTTTACGGTCATATCATTGTCGCCACAAGGTGACAAACAAGAATGAATATGTAAATCGTAATAATATTTTCGCATTATATCAGCTTTGAGAGTAACGCACATGTTTCATAAGACGGAAGTGCGGTTTTTATAAGATTGATTTCCTTATCTTTTGCCGCATTAATAAACTCGTCATCAACTGTAACATCTTCACAAAGAATTACAACCGAAACATTTATGAGTGATGCAACCGCTAAAACATTTATGTTAGTCATAATTGTAATAAATGCGTTATCTTCTTCGGCTCTTCCCATAACCCAGCTTAGAAGGTCGCCGCAATAAGCACCTTTAATTTCTCTTGAGCCGTTTGAAACAACAATCGGCGAAAAATTTTCATTTTTTAAAATTCCGTCAACTGTCATAACTCTCTTCCTTTTTCTCTTGAAGTTTTTTCATTAGGTAATCTTTCATATTAATAATGCAATTGTTGATATCGGCACCGTGCAACACAACATCCTCGGCAAAAGCAAGGCAAGTCGGAGCACCGCAAGAGCCGCAATCAATTTCCGGTAAGCTGCTGCATACCGTTTGAATTTCGCTCATCAATCTCATTGATTCTTGCATATTATCAGAAAACTGTTGAATAGGTTTATATTTATGTAGCTTTGATAAAAATGCTTCATTTGGAATAGTTTTTTCAGGCTTTGCACCCGAAACCGGCAAGTATTTTCTTAACGTTTGCATTTTTGCCTTTGCTATATAGGGGTTTTCAACCGTTAAAATTCCCCCAACACAACCGCTGTTGCAAGCATTTAATTCAACAAACTCCAAATCAGGCAATTTTCCGTTTTCTATTTCTTCTAAAACTTGAATAACATTTTCAAGTCCGTCAGCGGCTAGATACTTGTCATTAAGAAGTGCCGCAGATTCACCGCCGGAAACTGCCCAACCTATTCCGACTAACCCTGAATGTGATAAGTTTTCTTTAGGCTCTGCCTTTTTCATTGCCGGCAATAGTCTAAAATAAATATCATTCATTGCTAAAACAACATCAACATACTGTTTGTCTTCTGATTCGTTATTTACTACATAAGATGATTTTCCCGGACAAGGTGAAATAAAGAATACTCCAATATCTTTATCATCTAATTCCGGATGTTTAGCTTTAGCCTTTTTTCTTGCAAAAAGTGCCGCAAGTTCCATCGGCGGAAGCATTGGCATAATATTTTCGCATAAAGTAGGGTAGCGTAAGCTGATTAATCTTACTATAACAGGACAGGCGGATGAAATAACAGGCTTTTTGATATTTTTGTCTTTTAAATAAAGTCTGGTGTAAGCTGAAATAAATTCAGCGGCATAAGAAACTTCAAAAACATCATCAAATCCTAAATCGAGAAGCCCTTGTAAACAATAATCTACATCATCAAGATTATTAAACTGACCGTAAAGTGCAGGAGCAGGAAGTGCAATAGTATATTTGAAATCATTTATTTTTTCAAAAGGACTGCAAACTGCTTTTTTTGCTTTATGCGGACAGACTCTTATACATTCGCCACAGTCTATACATCGTTCAGAATCAATTACTGCATGACCGTCTTTTATTCTGATAGCCTCAGTAGGACATCGTCTAAGACATGAGGTACAACCTTTGCATTTTGAAACATTAAGAGAAACAGAGTGTATGAATTCGCTCATATATCTGCCTCCTTATTAATTAAATTGTATCACTGAGATTTAAAGATTAACATCCATAGTGATTTTTGTACCAACGCCGATTTTTGTATCAATTTTCATATTATCGGTATAACTTTTCATATTCGGAAGTCCCATTCCTGCACCAAATCCCAACGAACGAACATAGTCAGGAGCTGTTGAATAACCTTCCTGCATTGCAAGGTCGATATCTTCAATTCCGGGACCTTCATCAGTTAAAATTATTTCGATTTTGTCAGGGTAAACATTTACATCTACAAAACCGCCGTTGGCATGGATAACCATATTAACTTCGCCTTCGTACATAGCAATCGAAACCTTGCGAATTATCGTGGGATCAACTCCTAATTGGCGAAGCTTTTTCTTAACCTTTACGCTTGCTTCACCGGCTGATGTAAAATCATCGCCGTCAACATCGTAATGAAAATTAATTACATTACTCATTCAGCGTCACCGTTTCCAAGTCCTGCTTTATACAGCTTACCGCAGGCATCGTACATACGGAGAGCAGTGGTCATTACAACCATTTTATGCGACTTTGCAAGTTCTAACATTGCATCGGTCGGCATTTTGTTTCTGACAAATACGATACAAACCATATCCATCATTTCAGCGGTTCTAATAACCTGTGGGTTAAGAAGTCCTGTAAGTAAAACTGCCTGATCTTTTACATAAGCTAAAACATCGCTCATCATATCAGAACCACAAGCCGAATTTACCTCTTTATCAAGTCCTTCTTCATAGCAGAGAAGATTTGCATTAAGCAATTCTTTTATATCTCTGATTTTCATAATAGTTACTCCATTAAAATAAATTTTACGCCATATATTGTTTTAAAATATCATCAACATCGGTTTTTTGAAGTCTACCGTAAACTTCATCATTGATAGTCATAACCGGTGCCAAACCGCAAGCGCCGATACAACGACATGCTTCAATAGAAAATCTTCCGTCTTCGGTACATTCATCAGGTCCAATACCAAGAATTTGAGTTATTCTATCTAAAACATCCTGCGCACCTTTAACATAACACGCAGTTCCGAGACAGACAGAAATTTTATACTCGCCTTTTGGTGTTAGGGCAAACTGTGAGTAGAAAGTAGCTACCCCGTAAACCTTTTCAACAGGAACCGAAAGCCCTTTAGCAATCATCTGTTGAACTTCAACAGGCAAATAGCCGTAAATTTCCTGAGCTTCTTGCATTACAGGCATTAATGCGCCGTCTTGACCTTGGTGACGCTTAATAACTTCCTGCAACTGTGCTTCCTGTTCAGGTGTGCCTCTAAAAGGCAACGAACCTTTACGTTTTTTCATAGTTCTAGTGTTCCTCACTTTCAATTAATTTCAGTAAAACAACTTGAATGTTTTATATTTACAATATAATGAACAAGTTAATTTTAGTCTGAATTTATTGTTTTTCATTATGATATATAAATTTAAGCATAATGTTATATCAATTATAACATAGTGGTTTAAAAAAATCTACTAAAAAATATGATTTTTTTAAGTGAATTTATATATTTTAATGGTATTTTTGAAAAAGACATCGAAATTTGGTTTTTAATCAATCTTTTCTTGACTTTCATATAATTTTTTTGATATAATTAAAAAGCTATCGAGTAGCTAAGGGCGTAAATCCAGATAACTCTGGGTTTACGCCTTTTTTTGTTTGTAATTTTTTAGTGAATTTTCAAATGAAAAAAGAATAGGGGTAAATCATTAAAAAAACTATTGACTATATTAAGAATTTGTTATAATGTATAATAAGAATTACATGGGGAGAATTTTATTATATGAGAGAGAAAATTTTATTTGATGATAATTGGCTTTTTCACAAAGGTGATGTTAAGGTTGAAACACCAAAAGTAAAAGGTCCGATCTATACTTCGGCTAAAACCGAACGAAAAAAACAAGGCCCTGCTTGTATATATTATAACGATGCGATTGATGATTTTAGAACTGATGTTGAATATAATGCGGATAAATGGGTTAATGTAACCTTGCCGCATGATTATATTATTTCAGGAGAAATGAAAGAAGAAAATAATCCTGCTCTCGGTTTTTTTGATTATGAAAATGCTTGGTACAGAAAACATTTTACTGTTGATAAAGCTGATAAAGATAAAAGAATTACTTTGTATTTTGAAGGTGTTGCAACAAGAACAATTGTTTATTTAAACGGTTGCGAATTAAAGCATAATTTATGCGGTTATACACCTTTTGAAGTTGATATTACCGACTATGTTAAATTTGATGAAGATAATGTTCTTGCGGTTTACACTTATTATGATGATAATGAGGGTTGGTGGTATCAAGGCGGAGGAATTTATCGTCATGTTTGGTTAAACAAAACCGATAATTTGGCGGTGGATTTATACGGCGTTTTTGTTGCACCAAAGTATGAAAACGGCAATTGGACTGTCGATTTTGAAACTACTGTAAGAAACGATTATTTTGAAGAAAAAAAAGCAAAGGTTTTATCAAAAATTATTGATAAATCGGGCAATGTAATTTGTGAGACCGACGCTGATATTTCAGTAGACAGCAGAGATAAAGCTACTGTAAAATATAGTGCAGAAGTTAAAAATCCAACACTTTGGGAATTAGATAATCCTTATCAATATGATGTTGTAACCGATGTTATATCAGACGGTAAAACGGTTGATACATATACAACTAAAACAGGCTTTAGATATTATTCATTAGACGCTGAAAAAGGCTTTTTCTTAAACGGCAAAAAAACTGTTATAAACGGCGTTTGCGGTCACGGCGATTTTGGCCTTACAGGGAAAGCCGTACCTGATAATATTTTTAGATATAAAGCTAAAATGATGAAAGAAATGGGTGCAAACGGCTATCGGTGTTCTCATTATCCACAAGCCGAAGCTATGATGGATGCACTTGATGATAACGGATTTATTGTAATGTGTGAGAGCCGTTGGTTTGATTCTTCAGACGAGGGTAAACACGCAGTTGAAACTCATATTAAAAGAGATAGAAACCGCCCATCTGTATTTATGTGGTCACTTGGTAACGAAGAGCATTATCACATTACCGATGAAGGCAGAAGAATTAATAAAACTCTTTATTATCTTGTAAAAAAACTTGATAATACAAGGATAATTACATCAGCGGTTTCAGTTCAACCTGAAAATTCTACTGTTTTTGACGAGTGTGACGCTATCGGTATTAATTATAATCATTGGAGTTATGATTTATTACATGAGCAACACCCAGATAAGCCGATTTATGCAAGCGAGTGTTGTGCTACGGGTACAACTCGTGGTTGGTATTTTCCTGATAGCGAAGAAAACGGATATATTCATGCTTATGATACTGCGGTTAATTCTTGGTTTACATCCAGAGAACAGTTTATTACTGCTTTTCATAATGCTCCTTGGATGTTCGGTTTTTACCAATGGATTGCTTTTGAACACAGGGGCGAAGCGGTTTGGCCAAGAATTTGTTCTCAGGCAGGTGCTATTGATTTGTTTTTACAGAAAAAAGACGCTTTTTATCAAAATCAAGCGTACTTTACCGATGGTAAACTCTCGCCAATGGTTCATATTTTGCCACATTGGAATTGGCAGGGGCTTGAGGGCGAAAAAATAAAAGTTTTTGCTTATACAAACTGTGATGAATTAGAATTAAAACTTAACGGAAAAGTAATTGATAAAACTAAAATTGAGCCTTTTACTCATGGCGAATGGTATGTTCCTTATGAAAGCGGAAAGCTCGAATGCTTTGGTTTTATTGATGGAAAACAAGTAGCTTACGATGTTGTCGAAACTACCGGCAAAGCGGTTGCGTTAAAGTTAAAACTCGATAATGCGGGTGATGTTAGTGCAAACGGTGAAGATATTGCAATGGTAACTTGCTACTGTGTTGATGAAAACGGCAGAGAAGTTCCTAATGCAGAACCGCTTGTTCGATTCTCTTGTAATGAACTTGGCAAAGTGGTTGGAACAGGCTCTTCTGTCAGCGATCATAATCTTATTACAAATACTTTAAGAAAAATGTATGCCGGCAGAATAGGAGTGGCTGTTAGAGTTGGTAAAGAAAAAGGAAAATTAAAAATTTTTGCTACTTCCGATAATTTAAATTTAGCGGTTTTAACCGTTGAAATATAAAAAAGAAAAGAGATAAGTATATGAAGAAAAAACTATTGATTATTATGTTGGTGGTAGCTACTGTTGTTTCGCTTTTTTGCTTTCCTGTCAGAGCAAACGAAACAACTCCTTACGGTGGAAAATACTACTACATTGATCCTGAAAAAGGGTTAAACTCAAATGACGGTTTGTCAATAGATAAACCTAAAAAAACGATTAATCTTGCTGTTACTACTCGTCTTAGAGCAGGAGATATTGTTTTGATAAAACGTGGCACAACAGTTATGACAAATGGAATTATTCTTACTAATAGCGGTGAGAAAAATAAACCTATTACAATAACTGCTTACGGAGATGAAACTAAACCTTTACCTATAATTTGTGCAAACAATGTTTCTATGACTGCGGTCATTTATGTTAAAAATCAAAGTTATATAACTATTGATTCAATAAATATTAAATCAAATATTACTGATTCAACTAATACCATTTCAGGAGTAAAGTTTGAATCTTCAGGCGGTAACACTTGTTACGGTAGCGTTATAAAAAACTGTGTAATAGAAGGTTACGCCGGAGAAGATTGGACTACTATTGAATCTAAAAATTTTACAGGTATTACTGTTGCCGCTGCCAAGTATGATGGTTTTTATGATGGTGTTACAATTGAAAATAATGAAATTTACGATTGTAAAGCACTTGGAATCAGTGTTAACGGAACATATGGCGGTTGTGATTTAAATGCTCAAGTGAATGAAAAATCGGCAAAAAATGTTGTTGTAAGAAATAACTTTCTTTATAATATAGGTAAAGATGGCATTTTGGTTAATAACTGCAACTCTCCGCTTGTTGAATATAATGTTTGCGGAAAATCTCATTCCTACGCTATGGATACTTGGCATGTTGCAATTTGGCCTTTTGCTTGTTATAATGCACTTTTTCAGTTTAATGAGGCTTATGATACAATGACTACTTATGACGGTCAAGGGTTTGATTGCGATTACCAATGTTATTACACTACTTTTCAGTATAATTATTCTCATGACAACACCGGCGGTTTTATGCTTATTTGTACAGAGCCGTTGACTTGGGATAAAAAGACTGCGTTTAATGTAGGCGTTACAGTAAGGTATAATATTTCACAAAATGACAAGCATAATTTGTTTTGTTTAACATGTCATATTAAAGATACAAAGATTTATAATAATACGATTTATGCCGATAAAGGTGTTGATCAAGTCTTTTATGTTTATTCACGTGATGGAGAGAAAATGCCTTTAAACACAAAGATTTATAATAATATTTTCTATACAAATACCGGAAAATTTACATGGCAAAAATCTCAAAATACCGAGTTTAAAAATAATTTAATTTATGGTAAAAATTCAGATGATTATCCTAAAAATGATGCTGCCGAAACATCGGATGACGGAATTGAATCCGTCGGTAATATTCATAATGATCCTATGCTTGCAAATCCGGGCGGAGCAAGAAAAGGCATAGATACTTGTTATGTCTATAAGCTTTTGAAAGGTTCTCCGGCAATCGGTCGTGGTCTTATTATTGATGATGAAACTAATACAAGAGACTTTTTTAACAACCCTGTTTCACAAACAAAATCTCCTAATATAGGTGCATATAACGGCGATGGAATTGTTTTTAAAAAAGGCGATGCCGATTTTGACGGAGAAGTAAATATCAGGGATTCATTAAGAGTAATATATTATTTGATTAACGCTTATGATAAGTCAATGATTAATGTTGACTATGTTGATTATAACGGCGACGGAATAATAACTTTAACGGATTTACTTTATTTAAAAAAGCAATTAGCTGAACAATAAAAAAGAGCAGTTTTTAAAAACTGCTCTTTTTTCATATATTAAAATTTATCTTCACTGGGTGGTACACCGTATTTTTTTAAATATGCGCGATAAAAGGTTGAATATGTAGGAAATCCGCAAAGCGACGCAACTTCATTTAATGGATAAAATTTTCCTTCCATCAATTTTTTAGCTCTGTTAAGTCGGTTTTCGGTAAGATATTCGTGAAAACTTTGCCCCGAAATTTTGCGTAACATATAAGTTATATTGCGTTCTGACAAGAAAGTAGCCTCGGAAACACTTTTTAGTGTGATTTTTTCAAAAAGATGGTCATCAATATAACCCTCCAGTTTTGCAAAGTTACTGTCGGTATTGATAAGCGGTGTTGGATTTAATTTGTTATAAATATAGTGAATTTCACAAATCAATTGCAAAACCGCACTCATCATCGGAGCTCTGCTGAATTGTTCTTCAAGTGAGCGAATAATATTATTTACAGCGTAAATATAATGCTCGTTAGTAACATCTTTGCTGTAAATTTTAATCTCATCTTTATGAGAAAAGGAAAAAGGAGATAAAATATCTATTTTAGGATCAAGTTCATGAAAAAACTTTGTTGAAAACCAAATGCAAAGAAATCTTAGATTTTTGCCTTGAAATTCTAAGGTGTATTTTTCATTTTTATTTGTAAAAAAGGTGTCTCCGGGTTTTAAATAAAAGATTTTATTTTCATATTCAGCTTTTGCAACTCCGCTAAAGAAAACAAAAATTGCATACTTTCCGCTTTCGACCATATCGTAATTTTTTTTAAAATTTCCATCATAGTAAAACACCTGTAAATCGGGCTGAGAGAAATGAAATATCTTTTTATAGTCCTTTTTCATGACAGTTTCTTCCTTTTGTATAATCTGACTTAATTATAACATAAAATTGCTTAAAATGCAATACTTCGTTGCCAAAAACGCAATTGAATTTGATAATGTTATAATGATAAAATTTATTTACGAGGTTATAAGAGAACTTCGTTTAAAATGTATAATTTTTATAGATTTAGAAATGAGGAAATTAAATGATGAAGAGATTATTAAGCTATGTATGCGTAATAAGCATGCTATTGTCTTGCCTTTGCTTATCATCAGTATCGGCAAGTGCAGAGAACACAACCTACACAAAAACAATTGATTTCGACACAGTTGGTGCTGATTATGAACCGGCTTCTTCAAACAAAAATAACATTGTAGCCGGTAGTGGTGTTATTGATTATTCAACAGTAGATTCAACTTACACCGATGGCAATGTTATGAAAATCATCGGTAAGCAGTATCAGGACTATGCTATTCAGTTAGGTAATGTTATTAATGGCAAAAAAATAAAGTCAATTTCTTATACTGTTTGGTCAGATTCAAAAGAAACCTTTGATTATCAAAACACAGGTGTATCTGATAATTTAAATAGTACAAAACTTAACAGCAAAGTTAGCTTTGGTTTTACAGGAAATATCGGCGTTAATACTACTAAACAAACAGTAACTTATGATTTTTCTAATGTAAAATTTGAAGATTACAGCACGATTAGCAATGTTATTTTAAGATTTAAAATTTACAACGGTAACATTCCTGTTTATTTTGATAACATTGTTATTACTTATGAATGTTTCTCAGGTAATTTCACAGGTGCAGCAGAAGGCGATAGATTAATTTATGCTAATGAAGACGGCGTGCTCACAACTCCTGACGCTACTTTAGCTGATGGCGAATTTGCTGGCTGGGTAACTGAAGATGACGCAGATACAATTATTCCTGCTAATACTCAGCTTACTTTGAAAAAAGATGAAACATATTTTGCTGTAACTGCTAACAGGGCTGATCAAACAGCTCCAAACGCTCCTGTTTTGGAAAGTAAAACTTCAACTTCTGTTACATTAGCAGCAAATAGTAACTATCAATATAGTATGGATGGCGAAACATGGCAAGACAGCAATGTTTTTAACGGACTTACTGCCGGTACCGAATATACTTTTTATCAAAGATGTAAAGCTACTCCGGCTTTAAAAGCAAGCCCTGCTTCAAAAGGCTTGAAAGTTGAAACAGCTTCAATCTTTACCTTTGAAGCTGAAAAAGCTGTAAGCACAGCATCAGGTACTTATTCAGGTACTGTAACAAGTGGTCCTAACTCTGATACAAGCACAGGTAGTTTAGTATATGTTGTTCACGATTCTTCTAAACCGGCAGTTGGACATTATGTAACATTTAACTTTACAGGATTAAAACCTGGTTATTATCAAATTTCATTATTCTCAAGAAACGTTGCAAACTCACGAAGCACTTATAATGTAACCGCTTATGATGAAACAAATGCAGAACAAGATGCAGGCTCAATTAATTTTGCCGATTTAAGTACTAAATACGGTAATAACACATACTATTGCAATCCTTCTTTAGCAAACAATGTAGTTGTTAATTCAGGTTCAACCTTAAAACTTAAATTCACAATTTCTAAAGTTGGTACAGGCAGTGGTTCTTACATTGACAAATTTGTTTTAACCAAAGTTGGCGATATCGTAACTGAAGATCCACTTGCAGTTGATGTTTCAATGAACGCAGGTGCTTCTATTAGAATGAATCAAGTAAACGGTATTCGTTTTTATACAACAGTTGATCAAGAAAAAATTGCTCAATTAAAGGCTGACGGCGCTGAAGTTGAAATGGGTACACTTATCGCTCCTAAAGATTTGTTAGGCGACACAGAGCTTACTCTTGATTTAGCTGAACTTGCAACTCCAAAAGCAGTTAATGTTAAATATCAAGCTAAAAACGAAGACGGAAGCTATAAATATTATACAGAGGGCAGTAATTTCAGCGGTATCGTTGGTACAATCGCTAATGTAAAAGAAGCTAATATTACAAGAGATTTTGTAGGTCGTGGATATGTTAAAGTAACAAAGGGCGAAAATACAACAATTTCTTATGCAGATATTAATGTTGAAAGCAGTGCTCGTTCACTTAAAACAGTAGCAGCTGCAATCCAAGGTACAGATTTTTATAATAATCAACTTAATGATTATCAAAGATCATTAGTTGATACTTGGGCAGCTAAATAAAATTGCTATTTTTCTTATTAATTTTTTTCATAAATAAAATTCTCTAACAAAAAAACCGAAGCATTTAGCTTCGGTTTTTTTGTGTTTATGAAAACTTATCATTCTTTCTCGTTGTTATAAAAGCTGCCGGTTTTTCTGAAATTCTTTACATCTTCAGCAGGCGAAATTCCAAAATACCCAATATAACACCTGTAAAAAGCAGAGTAATCATTATACCCGCAAAGCTTAGCAATTTCAGCAAGTTTATAAGAATTTAAGCTAATCAAATGTCTTGAATGCCACATTCTCATAACCTTTAATGTTTTTAAAAAAGAATAACCGTAAAACTTTTTAGTAACTTTATCTAAATACCATTTTGAAATAGAAAATTTTTCGGTCATCATTTCTGCAGTTAAAGGGGTTGTGAAATGGCCGGATATGTAATCGTAAATTCTAACAGCATATTCATCTGCACTGTCTGTTGCTCTTTTTGAAAATTTGTGGTCAAAAGCCAAGTCGAGAATGCTTATTACAGAGCCGACTAACAAAGCGTAATGACAAAAAGCAACATTTTTTTCAAAATAAGAGTAAAATTGATTGAAAAATACATCTATAATTAAAGGTGAATCAAAATCATCGGCAGTATAAATATTAAATTCACCGTTTTTTCTGTCACTGAAAACCCTTAAAAAGTCAGTGTCGCTTTTTATATTGTCAAAAGTATTAACTAAAAAGAAAACACAAACTAATTTTGAAATGTCATTTTCGGTAATACCGATTACTTTAAATTTTTCAAAAGGCTTTGCTATAAAAATATCACCTTTTCCAAGCTTAAAAGATTTTCCGCTGCAATTAATTTGAAAGTTGCCTTTTTTAGAATAAACAATACTGTAACAGGCAATTTCATTGTCATTACCTGCTATAACAGATTTTTTGTAAATTTTTGTTTCAAAAAATCTAACAGCAAGCTTAGGAGTGTTAAACCCCCTTGTTTCTAATTCATAATCCTTCATACATATTCTCCGTTTTATTTTAATAAAACACACTTTCTGTATATATTTAATCATAATTTTTAAAAAAAATCAATATTTTTATGCTTTGTTTAACAAATTTAACAACAAAATCGCAAAAATAACAATATATTCACTCAAATTTTGCAATTTTATTTTATTAAACAATATGGTATACTTAAGAAAATAATTTATAAGGAGAATAATCAAATGAAGAAAATTTTATCTATCGCAATGACTCTTTGCATGGTATTAGCTTTTATTCCGGTTATCAGCATTTCAGTAAGTGCTGCTACTGTATCTGTTGCTTCTGAAGATGAACTTAGAGCAGCTTTAACCAATGATGCAACTGATACCATTACTTTAACTTCTGATATTGAAGTTAAATCTACTATTACAACAAAAGGTAAAGATGATACGATTGATCTTGCAGGTTATACTATTACTTATAATCCTGAAGATTTATCTACAACAGATCCTATGATTAAAACAAGTGCTGTTTATCATCAGCTTGCTGTTACAAACTCAAATACTACAACTGTAGATGAAATAACTAAGTTACCATTAGGTGGCTTTGATAATAAAGCTACTAATGCTCCGTTAATTCTTGTTCAAGATCAATCTTATATTAGTTTGGGAATTAATAATAAGGAAAATTATATTAATGGTGACATTTATGTTTTATCTACTCAAGCCGGACAGGTAAATAGTGTTTTTGGCGGTTATACCGGCAAATTAACATTAAAAGGCTATACTTTCAACTTCAGTACAAGGGGTGCTCATTTTAAAGATGACGTTGTTGTTGAAGGTACTATGACTGTTCAACAGGATTGGGTTTATTTTGAGGGCAATGTAACCGCTACAATACTTAACTCAAACAATGACAATCTTCAGTATTATAAGACAGTAACTGTTACAGATACTTTTAATGCAAAAGGTTCAGCTACATATATGGGAGCTGTTAATGCAGCTAATTCATCAATTGGCGGCGGTGCATTTAAAGCTGTCTCTGATTTAGGTAAAGCTGTTATTACAGGTGGTACTTTTGCAAAAATTTCAATTGCTGATGGCTCTAAAATTCATGGTGGTACTTTTAATAGTGATGTAGTTGTTACAGGTTCTTATACAATAGTAGGCGGTAAATTTAATTCTACATCTGGTTTTACAGGTACTCCTTCAATTTCAGGCGGTCAGTTCAAAGTTGATCCAGCTGCTTATTTAGTAACGGATGCTTACGTTACTTCAAGCGGTGATTATTATATTGTATCCGTTAATACTGCTGAACTTATCAGTTCTGATGAGACTTTAAACGGTTCTAAATACACAACTGTTCAGGCGGCTCATGATAAAGCATTAGACGGTGACACTATCAAGCTTATTAATGATATTGAATATGTTAATAAAAACAATTATGTTCTTGAATTAACTAAAGATAATATTACTCTTGATCTTAATGGTCATAATATTACTGACTTGTCAGATACTGTTGGTAATATGGGTTCGGCTTCTTTAGTTAGAGCAAATACCGGCGTTGCTACAGTTAATACATTTAAACTTACTTCTTCTAATGGTAAGAGTAGGGTTGATTTAGTTGGTAGTGATACTAATAGTCAATCAATTATTGCAATGTTGAACTACACTACATCAGATGAAGTTGCTAAAAATTATACATTTGAAAATGTAGAAATTTATGTTCATGGTGGCGAAGGTAACAATAGAACAATGTTCTATACAAAAGGTTCTTCGACATTAGATAATAAAATTACTTTTAACAATTTTGACATGTATTATGAAAACAAAACTACTGTTGCCGGTACTGGTAATAATGGTTTCAATATGGCTGTTAAAGGTAATTACGAATTCAATAATTGTAATATCCGTGCTAACAGATATGCTTTGAATTTTAATGCTGCTGACGCTAAATATACACTTAATAATGTAAATGTAGATTGTGGTAAAACCGTTGCATTAATGCTTTCTCAGAAATCGGATATAACAATTAATGGCGGTTCAATTAATATTTCTCATTATAAATCAACTCAGAATATACCTTTTATTGTAACTGATACAAATAGTAAAAATTCTGTTTTGAATGTTAATGATGCTACATGGATAAATGATTATGCAGTAACCACATCTATTAATCAGGATATTACTGCAACATTTAAAAATTCTACAATTACAGGCACTCAAGATACTTCTTTATTAAGTTTTTCAGCTGGTAATATTACTTTAGATAATACCAAAGTTTATCAAAAACACAAAAATGGTAGAGCTATTCATGTTAGTGGTAAGACTACTACTTTAAACTTAAATAACGGTTCATTTGTAGGCTTTGCTGATGAAGTAAAACCTGAAACTGCTGCAATTCGTATTGCAGGCGGCTCGCCTACTGTTAATTTGAATGATTGTTCCGTAAAAGGTCAATCACCTCTTTGGTCTGCAGTTACAACAGGTAAATTTGTTATTACTAAAGCATCACTTCATACTTATGATACATATCATGCTTTTGCTTTCGATGCAAATTCTGCAAAATGTATTACAGTAGCTGATGGTTCAAAACTTTATGCAGACGCAAATGGTAAAACACCGGTTGACGAAACTACTTTCGTTTGGGATACAACAAAAGATCTTTTAGATCTCTATGTTATGCCTGAACAAACTGAAAATCCATTAGCTGTTAATGTTTCAACTGATGTTAAAGCTTCAATTAGAATGAATCAGGTAAATGGTATTCGTTTCTACACAACAGTTGATGCAGATAAAATTGCTGCATTAGAAGCAGATGGTGCAACTGTTGAAATGGGTACTCTTATCGCTCCTAAAGATTTATTAGACGGTACAGAGCTTACTCTTGATTTAGCTGAACTTGCAACTCCAAAAGCAGTTAATGTTAAATATCAAGCTAGAAATGAAGACGGAACCGTTAAATATTATACAGAAGACGGCTTTAGCGGTATAGTTGGTACAATCGCTAACATTAAAGAGAGCAATACTGCTTACAGTGCAACAAGCGGTAATATTACAAGAGATTTCGTTGCTCGCGGTTATGTTAAAGTAACTAAAGGCACCGATGAATATGTTTCTTACGCTGATGTTGATCTTTCACAAAGCGGTCGTTCTCTTAAAACAGTAGCTGCCGGCATTATAGGAACTGCTTTCTATGAAGGCCTTTCTTCAGATTTACAAGCAAAAGCTGATGCTTGGGCTAACGCTGTTAAATAAAGATAATCAGTAAATTTCTTCATAAATACTTTCTTAAAAAGGCACGATTCTATCCGGTCGTGCCTTTACCTTTATAATATAATTTGAAAATTTATTTTTCATAAAACTTCCTATAAAAAACACGGCTCGAATTTTTTCGAGTCGTGTTTTTATTTACGAATGTTTTTTATAGCTTTTGATATCAACTGCTTTAGTAATAAGAATTAAAATAAAATATATTGTTGAAATAATAGAAATACTGATAATTATATAAGCTATATGATTTGAAATATTTTTACATAACTGTCTTGCAAAGCATATAGCTATAATAATTGAACAAGTAGGTTTTAAAAACCAGTTTTTAAAATCAAATTTTAAAACAGTAACCTTTAATAATTTAATAAAATTAAGCGTACAAGTTAAAATGTTTGAAAAAACCATTATAATTAAAAATCCGTCCATACCAAGCTTTGGTACAAATAAAAGAATAAGCGTAATTCTGAGTATAGAGTCGATTGTGTTATAAAGCAATGTTGCGTTTTGCTTGTTTAGACCTTTTAAAATTCCGTCAACAACTGATTCAAGATACATCAGCGGAATAAACGGTGATAAAACATTTATTAAAACGCCGACTTCCTTGCTTTTATAAAGTGCCATACCAACACTGTTTGAGCAAAGAAAAAAGCAACCGCCCGCTAAAACAGAGCCTATAATCGTAATGCCGATAACCTTTTCAACATCTCGCCGAATAGTGCCTTTATCATCGAGTGCCGCTGACTCTGAAATTTCGGGAATAAGTAGAGTAGAAATAGATAACAAAAATGATGACGGAAAAAAGATTATTGGCAAAGCCATACCCTTTAACGCTCCGAAAACTTCAAGACCACTCGCTTTGTTGCCCGAATAAGAAGATAAACATTTTGGAACAATAAGGCTTTCGGATGTATGCAAAATCGAAGTTAGATATCTGCCTGCGGTAATAGGTGTTGATATTTTTAAAATAGCTTTTAAATAGCTGCCTTTAATTTTACCGCTTCTCTCGGCGGTGGTTAGTTTTTTCTTATCTTTAATTAAACAGAAGAATATAAATATGCAACTTGCGGTTTCTGCTATTGTATCAGCGGCAAGAACTGCAAAACAGGACGCTTCAAGACCTTTTTCAGCAAATTTTGAGAGAAGAATTACAATAACCGTAATTCTTATTAATTGTTCAAGAATTGAAGCGAGCGATGGTGTAAAGGTTTTTCGTCTTGCCATAAAATAACCTTTAAAACAAGCCGAAACGCCCATCGGTACCAGCGAAAACGATAATATGCGAAGCGACGGAGCAGCCCGCATATCATCTATAAACAAATTTGCTATTGGGTTTGAAAAAACATATACACCCGCATTTAAAATAGTGCCTGCAACAATAGATAATTGTACCGCTCTTTTTAAAACTTTTAAAACTGTTTGTTTATTGCCACAAACCATTTCATCAGTACAAAGCCTTGTTACTGCGGTGGAAATTCCGCTTGTTGCAAAGGTGGCGGCGAGCATATAAACCGAAAAAATCAGTTGATAAAGTCCCATTCCCTCTGCACCGATAATATTAGATAAATAAACCCTAAAAACAAGACCGATTCCACGAAGAAAAAGAGCGGTAAAAGTTAAAATTACTGTATTAATTAAAAAAGTTTTTTTCTTTTTCATCGTTTAAATAGTGATTCGTAAACTCTGATTAACGCATTGTATGTGTTTTTTGTTGATGTATCATTTGGATTTAATCCGCTAATATCTTTTATTTTGTTTAAAGCGTCGCTTGTATTTTGGTCAATAGTACCGGATACATTAACATCAGGAATGTTTTCATACTTTTCAGCAATCCTTTTTATCATTACCTGGGCAAAATAAATTTCATAACCGTTTGTGCCGATTGTCAGCGGCATAGATGAGTTTGCAAAAATATTTACACTTGGAGACGGCTTGAAAAATTCAACAATTTCAATGTATCTTGTGTAAATTAAATTCCATGTGGTTTCATCGGTTTCTCCCGTAACAGGCAGATTATAAAGCTTTTGAAAAGCTGATACGGCAGCAGCGGTTTTAGCTTCATAAATGCCGTCAATAGATACAATAGGAACTCTGGTATCTTCAATAGCAATTCTTCTTAAATAGCTTTGCAATAATCGTATTCTTTCAGAGTTGTTTTCAGGTTTTGTTGCATTTTGATTATCTTCTGTATTTTCTTTCATTAAAGTATATCCCGGAAATTGTCCTTCGTTAATTTTATCAGTTTTTGCGTTTTCTCGGTAAAAAGGTAATACACCAAGAAAAACTCTATAAATTTCTTGCCAGGCTTTATCTCCGACAATTCCGCTTGGATTTAGGTTAAAAGATTTTTGAAATGCTAAAACTGCATTTTGTGTTTCAGTATCATAAACACCTGTGATTTTAACAGGCGGAAGTTCATTATAATATGTCCCGATTACCGCAAGATAATATTGCAAAACCTTTACCGAGTCGCTGCTGTCACCCGGGCGAACAGCGTCAGGATACTGTTGGTTATACTCTTCAATTGTAAGCCCGATGCTGTCAAGCTCTGCAAGGCGTTTTACTGCATTGTTTATAAATATCAGTTTATACCATGTAGCCGAGCCGACAACTCCGTCAACAGTAAGACCGAAAATTCGCTGAAACTCTTTTATCGCCGAGAGCGTGCGTTCGCCGAAAATTCCGTCAACAGGATAAATAAGCGGAATAGATGGGTAGTTGTTAGCGATTGAATTTAGCCTTGATTGAATTGCAGTTACATTGGCAGAGGTGTCTCCGATTTTTATAGGCGATCCGTTGTAAGACGGCACATTAGGTGCAATCGCTACATTATTCACAATATCAATATCATCTCCATAGTAGTTTTGCAAAATTTTATAAGGCGTATATCCGCTATTCGCAAGCGGAACTGTACCCCATTGAGAAAGACCTTTGCAAGTTACCGTTGTTCCATTGCAGTAAGATGAAAAAATCGGACCTACTGTACCTTGACGCTGAATATATGAGTTAAAAATCTCATCGACAATGTTTGAAATGCTTTCAAAATAATCTCTGTTTGGAACAAAAAATTGGTCATAAGCAGTTGAATTTGTTATATCAAAATTGTAGCCCCTGCTTCGATAGTGTTCGGTAAAAACACGATTTAAAACAAATGTAATTTGTGCGTAAATATTCGCTCTTAAAGCGTTTTCGGGCCAGGTAGGATAAATTTCGCTGGAAGCTACATTTTTTACATATTCGGGAAATGAAACAGTAACATTTTGTGCGTAAGATGACGGTGTTCCGAGATGTACCGTTATGTTTTCGGGTATTTTAAATTCAGACAAAATAAATTCCTCCTAAAAAATTATTGTAAATCAATAGGGCCGGTGTCGTTTGATTTTAAAATTCTATCACCCTCGAATCCATTTGGAATCGGCAGCATTTCAACCGACTGAATAGCAGTTTGTTTATCAAAAATCGGTACATTTATCGAATCAATTGTAAAAAAGTCGGGGGCACAAACTCTTATTCGATATGATGCGTAAGGATTTTTAACTTCGGGTGTTAGGCTTTCTTCAAAAGAAACCGCAGGTAACTCTAAAACAGGGGTTTCACCGTCGATATCTGTTTTAACGCTGCTTATTAAATGGTCGCCGTCAGCCTTTTCAAGTGAAACTAAAACCGAAGCATTTTTTACAGGTGCAGCCTGATTTGCAGTAAAGACTCTTACAACTAATTTTCCTTTTCCGCTTAAATTTTCATATTGACCTTTTATCATTTCGTCAGGCTTGATATTAGGCAAATCATAATCATTTGTAAAAGGGAAACGCTGAGCTTCGCTTAATTCATCTTTTTCTGTGGGAGTTAATGTTTCTAAAATGTCGGGCGAAATGCTTTGAGCGTTGTTATTTGCGTTGTTTCCGTCAGAAGATTGAATATTAGCTTGTGTTAAAACAGTTTCATTCGGCTCGGGTTTGGCTTTTGTTTTCATTTTTCTTAATTCTTCGTTATATTTTTTAATCATCTCCTGAAAATCATCAGAATAATTCATAAATAATTACCACCTTTTTAGTAAATAATAAATATTAATATTTTTAAGGAGTGATTTTTTTGGATATGCTTACTGATATTTGGGTGATTACTTATCGCAGTCTTATTGCGGTGTTGGTGCTTTTTATAATCTCTCGGCTTACAGGCCCACGCCAAATTTCAGAACTCACATTTTATGATTATATAGTCGGTATTTCAATCGGTTCTATCGCCGCAATGGCGGTTGAGCGTAATATTAATATGGTTGATATGGCTGTTTCTATGGTAGTTTTCGGCGGATTTGCGGTTTTATTTGCATTTCTTACAACTAAATCTATGACGCTGAGAAAAATGTTTTCGGGTAAGCCGTCAATTATGATTTACAACGGAAAAATCATTGAAAAAGCTTTAAAAAAGAATAATTATGATATTAACGATTTATTGCTTAATTGCAGATTACAAGGATATTTTAAATATGAAGATATAGCTTTTGCCGTTTTGGAAACAAACGGTCAGTTATCAATTATGCCAAAGGCTGATAAAGCACCGCTAACGCCTTATGATATGGCATTAAAGCCGGAAAAATCAGCACTTGAATATAATCTTATTATTGATGGCAACATTATGAGTGATAATTTAAAATCTTACGGCAAAGATGAGCAGTGGCTAAAAACGCAGTTAAAAGAGCAAAATGTGAAAAATGTTGGCGAAGTTTTGCTTGGTGTCGGCGACGGTAATGATAAATTAACTGTATTTTTAAAATCGGAAGTTTTGCCGCATAACCACTTCTTTATGTAGTTCTAACATAGTCGTTATCTTGCTTTGTAACGCCCATTCGGTTACTTGATAAAAACTTTACTATGTTGTAAACATCTACCCAAATTTCGTTGTTACCTTCAACCTGACTGTCATCAAAAATTAATTGCATTCCAAAATGCAAATGCGGTATAGTCATTCCGTTGTAGTCTTCATCATCGGAGTACCCTGTCATACCGAGATAGCCAATAACATCGCCTGCTTTAACTTCATCGCCCTCCATTAAATTAGGTGCAAAAGGGTGCCCTTTTCGCAAATGTGCGTAGTAATAATATCGCTTGAAATCCATTGAGCGAATACCGATTCGCCAACCGCCGTACCTGTTCCAGCCAAGGTGTTCTATAATTCCGTCTTCAACCGAGATAATCGGTGTGCCAACCGAACCGATAAGGTCGTTTCCGAGGTGCTTTCGTTTAAATCCAAAAGAGCGGGAGTTGCCAAAATCGTCGCTATGTGAATAGCCGTAACCGTTTGCAATAGGCGAATATGCCTTAATACCGTATTCGCCATTATTTTTAACCCCTAAAAATCCGCCTAAAACTGCTTTGTAAGCGTTGTAATAATAATTGTAATATTGTAATTCTTTTGTGATTGATTTTAAACTTTTGCCGCTTTGCAGTTGTTTTGCGTAATCGTCAATAACTTCGCTTTTTCGGTCTTTAAAGTTTCCGCCGTTTTTACATGCCGCAATTGCAAGTAAAGATAGCCAATCAATATGATTTTTCTCTTTGTAAGAATCAATATCATATTTTGCCGCTTGCTTTAAAACAGGTAGCGTTATGCCAAAATCAACCCATTTTATGTAGTCGGATTTTGATGTTGTTATTTTTTCATCGTTGTCAGCGGTTAATACAAATGAAAACAGTAATGTTAAAACCAATGCTAAAGCCAAAACCGCAGTTTTAGCATTAATTTTATTTTTATAAAACAAAAAAGTCATAACATCACCTTTCTAATGTTATGACTTTTATTATATTTTTATGTTTTTGTTTTACATTTGGTCCGGAGCTGTGATTTTTAATAAATCAAGCACATTTTTAATAACTGTTTTAGTTGCAACGCAAAGTTCAAGTCTTGCATTTCTTAAATCTTCTTCAGCAGATTTAACAGGGCAAGCATTATAGAACTTGTGGAAAAGTGTTGCAAGAGTGATTGCGTAACGAGTAATGATTGCCGGATTGTACTCTTTAGCGGAGTTAATAATTTCGCCTGTATAAGAAGCAATATGTCTGATTAATTCACGCTCTTCAGGAGCAGTTAAACAGTCAAGCTGTTCTGCACTTAAAGATACAGGCTCAATGCCCTGAGCTTTTAAGTTGCGAAGAATTGAGCAAATTCTGGCGTGTGCATATTGAACATAGTAAACAGGGTTTTGTGAACTTTCGCTGATAGCAAGATCAAGGTCAAATTCAAGATGTGAGTTTGGCTCACGAAGATTAAAGAATAATCTAGCTGCATCAATCGGAACTTCATCAAGCAAAGTCTCAAGAGTAATCGCTTTGCCTGAACGCTTTGAAAGCTTGTAGGTTTCGCCGTCTTTAACAAGGCGAACCATCTGCATAATAAGCATTTCAAGACGACTGTCGTCAACGCCGAGTGCTTTCATAGCGGCTTTCATTCTTGGAATATATCCGTGGTGGTCGGCACCGAGAACATCAATAGCAATATCAAAGTTACGAGTAACCAATTTATCATAGTGATAAGCAATATCGGGAACAAAGTATGTTGGAATGCCGTTGTCACGGATTAAAACTCTGTCTTTTTCATCATCAAAATCGGTGGATTTAAACCATAATGCACCGTCTTTTTCATAAGTGTGACCGCTTTTGATTAATTTATCAACAATTTCCTTAACCGCACCTGATTTGTGGAGTTCCGACTCGTGATACCATCTATCATAGGTAATGCGGTATTTTTCAAGATCGTCTTTTAATTTTTGAATATTTTTAGGAAGTGCAAAGTCGCAAAGTGCTTGTCTGCGTTCTTCGGACTCGGCATTTACATATTTATCGCCGTGGATTTCTTTAAACGCTTTTGCGTGGTTTATAATATCTTCGCCGAGATAAGCGTCTTCAGGCATTTCAATGCTATCATCAAAAAGTTGCAAATATCTTGTTTCGAGCGAAGTTTTGAATTTTTCAATTTGGTTGCCTGCGTCATTTACATAGAACTCTCTTTTTGCGTCAAAACCTGCAGCACAAAGAACTGATGCTAAACAGTCGCCTAAAGCACCGCCACGAGCGTTGCCGATGTGCATAGGACCTGTTGGATTTGCACTTACAAACTCAACTAAAACGCTTTTGCCTTTGCCAAAGTCAGATTTGCCATAGTCTGCACCGAGATTAGCAACATCAACTAAAATATCGCTGTAATAGCGATCGTCAAGCGTTAAATTAATAAAGCCGGGACCTGCTATTTCAACAGATTTAATGTATGTGTTGTCTTTATTAAGATTGTTTACTATAATTTCAGCAATTTGTCTAGGTGCTTTTTTAAAAACTCTTGCACCAACCATTGCCGCATTTACCGCATAGTCGCCGTGTGAGCGGTCATTTGGAATTTCAAGATTGAATTTCGGAATTTCACCTTCCGCTAATTCGCCGTTTTTCTGAGCAGTTAAAATAGCATTTTTAAAAGTATCAATAATGTTATTCTCAACTTCAAAAACTTTTTTTGACATTGTAGTTAATATCCTTTCTAATATTCAAAATCTATATTTACTTTAAAATCCATACTTTCATCAGCAAGATCGGGCAGAGTATATTCAATTTCAATGCTTCCGCCTTTTTTATGTTTGTTAAAAGCTGAATGTTTACCGACTACGGTAAAAGTTTGCTCTTCGCCGATAAGACCTTGCAATGTTTCGCCTGCTTTTATCGGTATTTTATAAGAATACATTTCAGAACTTCGGGATAAAAGCATTTTTTCATCAGTAATAATAACTGCCGTTTTGTTGTTTTCTTCATCAATATGATTGATAAGAACTTTGCCATTCTTTTCTCTGAAAACACCGTTGCCTTTTATAACCGAAACCGGATTGCCGGTTGAAATGGTTGTAATTTTAATTTTTATATTATTCTTTTCCATAATTCTCAATTTGAATTTGTTCTACCGAGCCGTTAATTTGACCGCCTAAAAAGATTTCTGCGGTCTTTTTAAATGATTCGGGGCTGTCAGAAACAAAATATTTTTGTGTAAGATGATCGTTTTTTTCATTAAGTAAGTTTTGTGCTTTTAAAAGCTCAGCCGCTTCTAAAGCAGTAGCCGCACCGGAACTTATAAGTGTTACATTTTCGCCCATTACTTTTGCAATTGTTTGAGAAATAAGCGGAAAATGAGTGCAACCCAAAATTAAAGTATCAACATCGGCTTCAATAAGCGGTTGTAAATATCGCTTTGCTGTAAGAAAAGCCACTTCATCGTCTTTGTCAATCCAGCCTTGTTCAACAATTGAAACAAACAGCGGACAACCGACTTGAAATACTTCAATACTTTTATCAATAGCGTTAATTGCTTTTTTATAAGAGTTGCTTGAAACGGTGGTAGGTGTTCCGATAACGCCAACACGCTTGTTTTTAGTTAAAGATACTGCTGTTTTAGCTGACGGTTCAACAACGCCTAAAAACGGAACAGATAAATCTTTTCCTGTATCATAAGCAACAGAAGAAACAGTACCGCAAGCAGCTATTACCATTTTAACATCATTTTCAAGCAAAAACTGTTCATCTTGTCTTGCATATTTTAAAATGGTATCACGGCTTTTTGTTCCGTAAGGAACTCTGCCGGTATCGCCGAAATATACTATATTTTCATAGGGTAAAATTTTTATAAAATCTTTTACAACTGAAAGTCCGCCAAGACCTGAATCAAAAATGCCTATCGGACGCTTATCCATTAAATCTACCCGCTTTCTATTAGTTTTAACTAATATATTTTATCATAATAATCTTTAACTTTCAACCTTTTTATTAATAGTTAAGAATTTAATATCTTATAAATAAAGCTCAAATTATGTTTGTGCAACTTTCATAAAAAACAAAATGAGTTTTTTTGCAATAGTTTCAAAAAAATTTTTAAAAGCTTATTTTTATTGAAAATCATACTCTTTTATGTTAATATTATTATAATGTAAACATCTTACATTTTGATTAATATTTTTATTTAAAAAGGAGTTAAAGCATGAAGAAAATACTATCAATAGCACTTACTATTTTAATGGTGCTTTCTATTGTTCCGACATTTTCACTTACTGCATCTGCTTATTCAGATGATACAGCTTGTGTAATCGGTTCAACAGAGTATAAAACTCTTTTCGGTGCAGAAGGAGCTTTACAAGCATCAGAAGACGGCGATACAATTGTTTTTGTAAAAAATATTTCAGAAACTTTGACCGCTTCTGAAAAACTTGATCATGAGGTTATAATTGACCTGGCCGGTTATAAATTAACTTTAGGCGGTACTGTTGTTGCTATTACAACTACTTCTAATTTAACGATTAGAAGTACGGTTGACGGTAAAGGCGAAACAGATACAGCAACTAAAGCAACTCTTATTTACAAAGCTAATATTGTAAAATCAAGTGCTAAATTTACACTTTTAAATGTTTCAGGTACAGCTGCAGCTAACTGCACTCTATTTGAGCCAAATTCAAAAGCTGCTACATTTGTATGTAAAAACAGCGAACTTAATTCTGATACAGGCGGAGCTTTAATTAGCCCTGTAAACTTTAATTATTCAGAAAATGTTGAGTTTGAAAATGTAAAAATTACTGCAGGCGGTAACTGGAATAACTCTGCTTATATTACATTTGGCAACGGCGTTCAGGGTACATTTAAAAATTGTGTATTTTATACTGCATCAGGCGGTAATATTGCTATAAGCGGTAATAATACAAATGTAACATTTGATGGATGTAACATTTCTGAAGCAGGTAGTGATAAATGGTACGTTGTTAATGTAATAGCAGGTACTGTTAAATTTTCTGGCGGTACAGTTATCGACGGTAAAAATTCACAAAACTCTGTTTTACAAATCAGTGGCGGTAATGTAATTACCGACGATGCAATTATCAAAGGCGATAAAGGCGACGGCAGCAGTAAGAAAACACTTGTAATTAACGGCGGAAATGTTGAGTTTGGAAAAACTCAAATTTTAAAAGGCGGTTCCGGAAACAGTTTGGCAGTTAATGATAATGCAGCTTTGGCTAAAGCTATTAAAGCCGGATATGCTGCTTATTCTTCAAGCGAGTATACTGCAAGAACTATTTTAAGTAAAACAAGTAATTACCAAGATAAAAAGACTATATATATTGATGTTTGTCAACATTTTAAGTCAAGTGCAACTTGTGAAGCAGCGGGTAATTGTAACTACTGCGGAGATCCTATTGACGCATTAGGACATCAATGGGATGAAGTTCAATATAATGAAACACAGCATTGGTATGTTTGTACAAGATGTGAAAAAGCAGGAGATGCTGAAAATCATAAAGGCGGATCGGCTACCTGTCAGGAAAAAGCAGTTTGTGATGTATGTCAACAGTCTTACGGTAAGGTTGCAGATCATGTTTTCAAAAATTATGTAACAGGTGAAACTTGTGAACATAATACAGTAAAGGTTGCTAAATGTGAATTTGGTTGCGGAACATCTGATTATGATTTGAGCGGAGCTGCAAAAGTAGTTGAAAAGACTCCTAGAGTAGAGCCAACTTGTGTTGATAAAGGCTCAACAGAAGAATTAATTTGTTCTGAGTGTCAAAAGGTAGTTAAACCTGCAGAAGAAATTCCTGCAAAAGGTCATACTTACGGAGCTCAGACAATAATTACTGAACCAACATATTTTACAGTAGGTAAAGGACGAAAAGTTTGTTCAGAATGTGGCGATGTTTATGAATATGACTTGCCTAAAAAATCTTTCTCAAGAAATACAGTTGCAATTATAGCCTACTCTGAAACAGATGTCGCTCAATTCAGCGATGTTTTTGGTGAAGAAGGCGCTATTGCAAAAGCAAAAGATAATGATACAGTTGTGCTTATTAAAGATATTGATGAAGATCAATCTTGTATAATAGCTGATAAAAAAGTTACACTTGATCTTGCAGGTAATAGCATTACTTATAGCGGCAGTGCTGCGGGTGTAACAACAAACGCTGATTTTACAATCAGAAGTACAGTAGAGGGCAAAGGCGAAGAAAAAACAGACTATGCTTCTATTTTTTATTCTAATGCAATTGTAAAATCTTCTGCAACTGTTTCAGTTTCAAATATCGGTGGTGTTTCAAGCTCTGAAAACTCGTTGATTACTGCTTCAGATGCTTCTGCAAAATTCATTGTAAAAGATTGTGATTTGAATTCTAAACCGAATGTAAAATCTCGCCCAATTAATTTAAAAGATTACGGAATTAGTATTGATTTTGATAATGTTAATTTTACTGCTTACGGAAACTGGAATAACGAAGCTTATTTAGCAATTAATAACGGTGTAACAGGTACTTTTAATAACTGTTCTTTCGTTTCTAAAAACGGTGGTTCAGTTGATATCGGCGGCGCTTTAACAAACGTTGAGTTTAATGCTTGTGATTTTTCAGAAGGCGGTGGTGATAAAGGTTCTGTTGTAACTGTTAATAAAGGTACTGTTAAGTTCTCAGGCGGTACTGTAATTGACGGTAAAAGCTCTCATAATTCTGTTTTGGTAATTAACGGCGGTAATGTAACTACCGATGACGTTGTTATCAAAGGCGATAAAGGTGATGGCAAAAGTAAAATAACATTAAAAATAAACGGCGGTAATGTTAAATTAGGTAAAACAACAATTCAAAAAGGTGGCAAAGGTTATGGCTTGCTTTGTAATTCGTTAAGTGCTTTGAAAGGTGCTTTAGCAGAAGATTATGCCTTTTTCTATAAATCTGAGCTTAGCGGTGAATTTGCTTATACTTATGATACCGATGTTGATATTTCTAATGTTAGTGTTCTTTATGTAGGAAAATGTGAACATTGGAGTACAACAGCAACTTGTACCGAAGCCGGTAATTGTTATTATTGCAATAAATCGTTTGATGTTTTGGGTCATGATTATTCAGGCTTTGATAGCGATGAAAATTACCACTGGGCTGTGTGTATCAGATGTAATGAAAAAGCTCCTGATGCAGTAAATGTAAAACATTCAGGCGGAGAAGCCACTTGTACAGAAAAGGCTGTTTGTGAAATTTGTAATACAGCTTACGGTAATCCGAATGGACATGATTTTTCAAAAGGCGAGTATGCTTGTGATGCAGAAAACCATTGGATTAAATGTAATAATTGTTCGATAGGTAAAAAAGATATTACTCCTCATACAGTAGAAACACCTGCTGACTGTAATAACTCTGCTACTTGTAGCGTTTGTAAATTAATTTACGGTGATCCATTGGGTCATAACTATCAAAATTACAGATACAATGATGATGCAACTTGCTACAAAGCAGGTACTGAAACAGGTTCTTGTTCTCGTTGCGGTAAAACCAATACAAGAGAATCTGATACTCATCCGGCTTTAGGCCATAAAGTTGTAACAACACCTGCTGTTCCTGCAACTTGTGTTTCAGCAGGTTCAGAAGGCGGACAACATTGCGAACGCTGTGGCGAAATAACAAAAGTTCCTGTAACAATTCCGATTAACCCTAAAGCACATTCTTGGGATAATGGAGTTATTATTAATAAGGTTGACTGTCAACATGAACAGAGTGCTTTGTTTACTTGCACATTATGCAAAGAGACTAAAACTCAGATAATCGGAAACGGAGAACATAATTGGGTTAATCCGGTTGTTTTAAAAACCGCTACTTGTGTATCCGGCGGCTATACAAGATACACTTGTGCTACTTGCGGCCAGACAAAACTCGAAGATATACCGGCAAGTCAGGATTATCATTCTTGGAACAGCGGAACTGTTTTGATTCCTAATTCTTGCAAAACCGATGGAAGCATTGAATATACTTGTACTTTGTGCGGTGCTAAGAAGGTAGCTGTTCTTCCTGCAAGTCAGAGTGCACATAAGTATACAAGCAAATATAAAGTTAAAAAAGCTGCAACTTTATTTGCAACAGGTATTAAAGAAAGATGTTGTGTATACTGTAATTCTTACGGTGATACAACTGTTATTCCAAAACTTGTTTTAAAAGCTCCTAAGGTTACTATAAAAGCCGGAAAAGGCTCTATTTCAGTTAAATATAAGAAAGTTGCTAAAGCAGTCGGATTCCAGGTTAAATATAAACTAGGTAAAAAGACTGTTACAAAAACTTTCAAAACTAAAAAGGCAGCTAAAAAGACTATTTCAAAACTTAAATCAGGCAGCTATAAAGTTCAGGTAAGAGCTTATGCCCAAAAGGGTAAGAAGAAAGCATTTGGTAAATGGTCTAAAGTTAAAACTGTTAAGGTTAAATAAAGTTTTATAATTTAATAAAAAGGAGATTGCATTTTTAGCAGTCTCCTTTTTTGCTATTTTATTGTCGCAATTATTGTGGCAATATTTTATTTTTTGACAAATTAAAAGTAAAAAATTCAGCCTTTGAGAATAAAACTCTTTTTATCGCAATGCAAATATGACAATATTTTTACAAATATTTACATATAATGGTAGTTGACATAAATTTAAAGTTAGAAGGAGTTTTAAAATTATGCGGACAGCGGTTAAAAAAGTTGAATTATTAAAATCCGGTGAAATAAAAAGAACTATTGTATTAGAGTTGCTTTCGATGGTTTGCGGATTTTTATTATCAAGAACAGTGCTTTTTAATTCATTTATGCCATTTGGCTATGCTTTCGTATCTTCGTTATCGGTTTATCAAATTTTTGCAGGGCTGTTTGGTGTGATAATTGGCAGTTTATCTCCGGCAAACGGCGGTTTTAGTACATATTATATTGGCTTGGCTATTCTTGCTTGTGCAATTAAGTTTATAGCGTTAAATATTTATGAAAGAAAAAATTCTTTGATTTTTTCTGTTTTAACTTGTGTTATTTGTAGCGTTTTTGGATCTATTGCATTGTTTGTTACGGTTTCACTTGAAAGTTCTGATTATATTAGAATGCTCGGCGAATTGCTTTTATCTTTATCGGCAACTTATTTTTTAAACACGACTTTTCCGCTTTTTACATCTTCAAAACCGCTTTACAAAATGTCATCGGTAAGAATTTGTTCTGTAATTATGTCTGTATCGCTAATACTAATGTCACTGAATGACTTTACTATTTTATCAGCTTCGCCTTCAAGAATTTTTTCGGTTACAATAATTTTGCTTGCTGCACGCTACGGTCAAATTAACTCTTCAACAATTTGTGCGGTTGCTCTCGGTTTTGCTATGAGCGTTACGAGTGAAAATCAATATTATTTAATCGGTGCCTATGCACTGGGCGGATTGCTTTCAGGCGTTTTCGGAAGCACAGGAAAACTGCCTTGCTCAATTGGATTTTTAATGGGTGCAACATGCGTATTTTTAGGATTTTATAATAAGTATTCTATCGGAATAAGTTACGCAGAAATTTTGCTTGGAATAATAATCTTTTTGGTTTTGCCAAAAAGCACAAATAAGGTATTTTTAGATATTTTCTCCCCACCGCCACAGCTCCCGAGAGTTGATGCAATGAGAAAAAATTTAGTTATGAGATTAAAATTTGCATCAAACGCAATGACAGAAGTATCAAAAAATGTTTTAGAAATCGGAAATAAGCTTGATAAACGCGGTTTGCCAACAATTAACGCCGTTTTTAATGATGTAAAAACTTCTTGTTGCGAAAATTGCGGCTTAAAACTGCATTGTTATGAAACAAAAAAGGCGGAAACATATAATGCTTTTTTGGAAATGTCAAGGGCTATGAAGTTATCGGGTAAAATAGCTTTAAGCTCATTACCTGAATATTGGGCAAAGAGATGCCTAAAGCCTGAAGTTGTTGCAAAAAAGCTTTATGAGAATTTTGATAAATATCAAAATTCTTTAAAAGCTAACAAGAGAATTGCTGAAATTCGTGGGGTTATATCTGAGCAAATGGATGGAATATCGGATATGCTTTATGATTTAGCACTTGAGTTTAATGAGGCAGAACGGTTTGATACAGAAACGGCATCCAGAATAGATACAATTCTTCGTTCGCTGGGAATTTGTGCTACTGATGTTAGTTGTAAATACGATAGACGCAGAAGACTGTCGATCGAAATTACTGCTAAGCGACAAAAAGAGTGCGTTCCGAAATTAGAACTTTTAAATCGTCTTTCTGCACTTTGTTCTGTGAAATTTGATACGCCTTGTATAACAAATTCAACCGATATAACATTGATTAGTTTGACCGAAAAAACCAATTATGCGATTGATTCAGGGGTTTGTCAAATTAATTGTAAAGGCGAAAATCTTTCAGGTGACTCTTATTCTTCTTTTAATGACGGAAAAGGCAATTATGTTATGATTTTGTCCGACGGTATGGGTTCAGGGCCTCATGCTGCAGTTGATTCTACATTTGCCGCAAATTTAATGGAAAAACTTATTAAAGCAGGTTATGGGTTTGAATGTGCATTAAAGCTTGTTAATTCGGCAATGATTTTTAAATCAAGCGATGAATCAACTGCAACAATCGACATATCAACTATAGATTTATATTCCGGACAGGCTGATTTTTATAAAGCAGGTGCGGCAGAAACTTATGTTATAAAAGGTAAAAAAGTCGGCGTTGCAACGTGCAGTGCTTATCCGGCAGGAATTTTAAGTGAAGTAAGTTTTGATAAAACAAGTACTTATTTACAAAAAGGTAATGTTGTTGTTATGTTTTCAGATGGAGTAAGCGAAGAAAATGAAGAGTGGATTGAAGATGAAATTTTAAAAAATCGAAAAAGCTCGGCTCAAACTATTGCTGATAAGATAGCTTCCAAAGCTGCATTGTTAAGAAAAGACGGTCATTCTGACGATATAACTGTAATGGTTGCAGTATTGTCAGAAGAATATTGATTTTTATAAAAATAAAAAGCCAAAAGCATAAAAACTTTTGGCTTTAAATCCAATTTAAAATAATATAATGTTCCTGACAATTCCAAATAAAACCCATAAAACAGTTAAAGCAATTATAACTTTATAATTTATGATTTTAAAAAATATTCGTTTTGCATTTTTAAGATTAAAAACGAAAGCTAAATTCATAAACAAAAACGCAATAATTAAATAAAACGCTAATATAAAAAAGTATTGATTAAAGCGAAATGCAGTTAAAAAATTGCCTGAAAAAAGATTAAAAACCGCTCTTGTAGCTCCACAGCTTGGACATAATACAGAGTAATATGTCCTAAATGGGCAATCAGGCAAAGTATTAATCATAATTTTTGAAATCGGTTTAGCAAGAACTATTCCCAATAATGCTAAAAAATCAATGATTAAAGCAACAATAAGTGTTTTTTTAGAATTAGTCATAAAATCTCCATAAAAAAAGCAATTGCATAAAAATTATGACAATTGCTTTTTTATTGCTTAGAATTTAATTAAAATCTGCTGAAATCTGAGAAGTTGTTAGTATAACTTGAAGCACCAACAACACCGATAATTGTTAAGATAAGAACAATTACTAAAATACCCAAAGCAATTGCAGAACAAACGATACCTGCAGTTGACATACCTGTAGGAGCACCTGCTTTTTTAGCCTGATTTCTTGAAACAATACCAAGAATAATACCAACAATGGCACATGGAATAGCTAAATATAAAACACAGAAGAACACAAGTGAAACGATACCGAGTACCATACTTGCAATACCAAGACCTTTGCCCGGTACAGATGTGCTAGGCTGAACTTGTGGCATTGGCTGTTGCGGAGCCTGTGGCTGAACAGCAGGTTGAGCCTGGTCGTTAGCAGTTCCTTCGGTTAATGGTGCACCGCAATTAGTGCAGAATGTTGTGTTGTCATCATTTGGATGACCGCATTTTGAACAGTACATGTAAATATATCCTCCTAAGAATTATTTATAAAAAGCGTAACCGCCGATTATAGGCAACGGTTTTTGTTCGCCTTTTGCTGCATTTATAATACCGATAATCATCAATGCAATTAAACCGCCGGAAATAGCAATCCAAATAAGTGAATTTAAAATTACCGCGATAAAGTAAATTGCAGAGAAGTGAAAAATAGCAGTTAAAATACTTGTTATAATGCTGGCAACAATATTTAAACCAGCGCCAACAATTGAAAGCATTATACCTTGACCTACATGAAATTTAACATCAGGCTTGTTTTTTTCAGGATTAATAAGTAATCCAAAAAGCCAAAGAATACCTATGTAAGAAAGAATATTAAAAAGCTTTGAATTATCAGCTTCAGTTGCCGGTTGATTAATCGGTTGCTGATATGGTTGAGTATTTTCCAACGGTGCACCGCATTTTGAGCAAAATTTTGCATCATCATTATTTTGTTGGCCACACTTTGAACAGAACATTGTATATCCACTCCTGAAAAATATAATTTATTTACTTTAATTATAAAAGATTTGTAGATTTATGTCAAGCATTATAAACGATATTATCGGGTTGTCTTTTTAAATTAATTGTGATATAATTTTAGATAAGAATTTTGTATTAATTTGAATGGGGGAAATAGGTTGAAAAACTCTGCCTATAATAATGAAAACTCTTTGGATAAATTAAAGAAAAACTTTTATTCATCAATGTTTTTCGATGAGTTTGTTAAGCGTGATTTAGTTACTAATAAAGGACTTTTGCTTGAAAATCCTAAAAAAATATGGGCTTTTAATGCCGGCGATACTTTTACCGGAAACCCAAAATGGCTTTTTATCTACATAAATAAATATAGAAAAGATATTGATGCGTATTGGCTTTGTGATAATGTTGATACGGTCGATTTTGTACGCTCATTAGGCTATAAGGCTTATGCTTTTAATGCAGGTGGCGGTATTGAAGTTAAAAACCGTGCCGGCGTTTTTGTTACCGAACAGGTTAAAGAGGCTATTCCAAAAGGAATGGAAAATGCTATTTTATTAAATCTCTATCATGGTGTCGGTTGCAAAAGCATTGAGCGAAAAGTAGGCGAGTCATTTTTAGGCGAGCGATTAGCTAAAAAGTATATTAGAAACAACGAATATTTACTTAATAAAATGTTGTTTTTAGTTACATCTCCGCTTATGGAAAAGCATTTTAAAAGTCAGGTTGGCGTACCTGATGATATGGTTATCAGGGCGGGCTATCCAAGATGTATTTATCAAAAACATTATCCTAAAGTTGAAACTTTTAAGCATAGCATAATTGATAAGAAAAAGCGTGATAAAAATACAAAAATAGTCGTTTATTCTCCAACTTATCGTGAAGATACGAGCGTTAATTTTATCAATACCGCTATTCCTGATATGGACGCACTGGAGAAAAAATTAAAAGAAAACAATCTTCTTTTTATTTTTAAAATGCATCCGTTTATGGAGAATGATATTAACTATCTAAAATTAAAAGAGAAATATGCTAATTCAAATTACTTTTTATTTTGGGATAATTTTAATGATTTTTATGAAGTTATTAATAGAGTCGACCTTGCTATAATTGACTATTCATCAATATTTTATGACTTTATGGCAAGCGGAGTAAAAAGCTTCGTAAGATATTTTTATGATTATGAAAATGAAAACAATCATCGCGGTTTTGCTTATGACTGCAAAGAAATGACTTGCGGAAGAATTTGCGAAAACTTTGACGAGCTTTTAAATTCGCTTGATAATATCGAAGCTACTGATAGCGAAAAAGAAGATTATGAGCGAATTTATAAACTTTTTTGGGAGTATTCAACTGAAGATTCAATGAATAAAATCATTGATTTTGCTTTGAATTTTGAGCCTAAAAAAGACACTTATCCAACGCTTTACAGCTTTGATATTTTTGATACAATTATTTCAAGAAAAGGGCTTCATCCGCATAGCATTTTTTATAAAGTTAAAGAAATGCTGGAGAAATGTGAGCTTAATTTTGACAGGCATTTTGTTGATAATTATGTTCAAATAAGAATTAAATGCGAGCAAAATGCAAGAGAATATAAAACAAAAACTCTTTATGTCAGAAAAAGCAACGAGCGTGAAATTACTCTTGATGAAATCGTTTCAAGAATGGCATCGCTTTATTCTTTTAATGATGAGCAAATAGAGTATTTAAAACAGGCTGAAATGCAAGCTGAATATGAAGACTGTATCGGAATTGACAAAGAGATTGCTTATATTGAAAGTCTTATTGATAATGGCGAAGATGTAGTTCTTATAAGCGATATGTATTTGCCAAAAGAGTTAATTGTAAAAATGCTTGAAAAGGTAAGCAAAAAAATCGCTAAATTACCTTTGTTTTTGTCTAGTGAATATAAAGTTCAAAAAACAACAGGAAAGCTTTTTTATGAGGTTTATAAGTCATTTGATTTTTATAAATACGGAAAATGGCTTCATCATGGCGACAATCGTTTAGCAGATGTTAAAATGCCGAAAAAACTCGGTATTGAGCCTGTTTTTCATATAGCACCTAGCTTTTCACAATATGAAACAGAACTTGTTAAAGCGGTAGAAAGCTATGACGCTTATTTAATTGCCGCAAAAATGGCGAGATTCAGAGCAGAAAATAAAAATTCAAAAGATTATTTTTGTTATGCTTATGCTTCGCTTATGTTTGTGCCTTATATAATCTGGGCGGTAAAAGACGCTGAAAAACGAAAAATTAATACGCTTTATTTTATCTCTCGTGATGGACATCATTTAAAGAGAATAGCTGATATTGTTATAAAAAAATTAGGCGTTAATATTAAAACAAAATATATTTATGGTTCAAGAAAGGTTTGGAGAATTCCGTCTTTTATTAATGAATTTGATGAATCGTTTTTCTTGCCTTTCGGTAATGTTGCTTCAGCTACAAACTTTAAAAGTTTGTTAAAAGCACTTTCGATTGATTATGAAACTTTTATAAAGATTTTCCCTAATTTATCTTACTTAAAGGGAATGAAAACCTTTTCTAAAAAGACAAGAAGCACTATTATTTCAATTCTTTCTGCTTCAAATGAGTATAAAGAATATCTTTTAAATTATGCAAAAGATAAAAGAGAAATAATAGATGAATACTTTAATCAAGAGATGAATTTTAATGAAAAATTCGCTTTTGTTGAGTATTGGGGCAGGGGATATACCCAAACTTGCCATACCCGTTTATTGCAAAATGTTGCAAAGAGTGAAATTGATGTGCCTTATTATTATATGCGCTCAATTTATCCTACAATCGACCACGATGTAAGATATAATTATACCGATGAAAATACTTCTCTTATTTTTGTCGAAGCAATTTTTGCAAATATTGATTATAAAAGTATTGACGGATATGAGCATGATGAAAACGGTAGAGTTGTGCCGATAAAGAAAAAAGCCGATTGCGATATGGATTTGCTTAATTCTTTAAATGAACGCTTGCCACAGTTTACAGAAGACTATCTTGATTTACCGTTTGATGACCCGGATACACTCGGCAGAGAATTGCTTAAATTCTCGCTTAATTATTTTAAAGAAAATCAAACTGATGAAGTTATCATTGATACTATCGCAAGTTTAATTGATGCAGTCGGTTTGTTTGGAGATAAGCGTGAATTTGCTCCAAAGCTTAATAAAGAAATTCTTGATTTGCTTTATGTTGAAAAACAGGTTGCTTTGATTGATGTTACAAGTTCTATTGAAATGTCTATTGCAAGAAGTGATAAAGAAGTTCAGGATTATTATGAGTATCTAACTGTAACAAAACCGGCAGAAGATAAAGAATTAAAATCAAATAAGCGTAAAAAATATGATGCAAAAGCAATTGATTTTAACAATAAACTCCGCTTGCTTGGATTTAAAAACATTAAGCAAAGCAATTCAAGAATTTATAAGCAGTTTTCAAAATTAAAAGTTGAAAATAAAGCTATATTCTTTGGCGAAAATGCAATTAATAACGAGCTTTATGTTTCGCTTATTAAGCAATTAAAGAAAAAAGATTTTGTTATCGAAGAATTACCTTTTAAAGATTATTATTCAGCTGAACAATTAAAGAGTATTGCAACGGCTAAATACATTTTTGTTGATACCGAAAATGAATTTTTCTCGCTTATGAAATTCAGAAGTGAAACAAAAGTTATAAGACTTTATAAGGATACTTTCCCGATTAACTTGTTTGGTGCTCAAGATATTGAATATGGCAAAAGAAGCGATTTTAGATTAAAATCAAAGATTTTTAATGCCAATTGCGATACTTTTGCGATAGCAGGAAACGGGCTTGAAAAAGTATTTAAAAAATCATTTAAGAATGTCGAAAAATCATTAAAACCAATCGGCGTTCCTGTTACTGATCTTTACTTTGATGATGAATTCAAGACAGTAGCTAAACAAAAATTAGATAAAATCAATACTAATAATAAAAAAGTTATTCTTTATTTACCGCAAATCAATGAAGCTAAAAAATCTCCGTTTGACTTTTTGGATATAGAGTTATTAAAAGAATATTTAGCTGATGAATTTATTTTAGTTGTAAAAACCGATGATGAAAACATTATTTCTGCTTATGCTGATAAAAATGATGAATTTTCATATTTATTAGATGATAATATTTCTGTTAGAGAAGCTATCTCTGCAAGTGATATTATAGTCGGAGATTATTCATCTATTTTGTTAGAGTCAGCAGTAGCTGAAAAACCGATTGTGTTTACAGGCGTTTATGAAACCGAAAAATGTGATATTCATTTGAGTAATATTATTAAAACGCTTAAAGCACCGATTGCTAATGATACTTATGATGTAATTAGTAATATTTTGTCGGTTGAAAAGTTTGATAAAATGATGTATGATGAGTTTATAAAGAAATATTTTAGCGGTTGCGATGGCAACTGTGCTAAAAAAATTCTTTCGCTTTGATAAAAAGAAAGGAAGTAAAATTAGTATGTATAAAAATATAGGACGCAAAATTAAAGGATTCTCAATCTTTTTTGCTTGGGTAATAATTGCGGCAGCGTGTATGTTTTCTTTTTACCGCTTGTTCTCAAATGGCAAGTTTGACGCTACTGATATTATAATTTCTGTCGGAATTATAATTGGCGGCATATTTGCAGGTGTTGTTTTATCTTGGTTTATGTATGCTTTTGGTGTTATTGCCGAAAAATCAGAAAACATTAATGATGAAATTGAAAATTTGTCATTAACCGTTGAAGATTTGGCTAATAAAATGGATAAAAAACCTATGCCGCAAAGAACTAATCAAATAACAAGAGAAAATGCAAACGAGAGCGAAAATATTCCGCTTGAGAGTTTTAAACTCCCTGATACCCGTGAAGAGCTTTACGCTTCTCAACTTCGTAAATTAAAAAAAGATTATGAAATGAGCAGAATAACCTTTGATGAGTATGAAGACGGTAAAAAAAGATTAGAACAAAAATACAGATAATAAAAAACAAAAACCTGTGCTAAAACTAGCACAGGTTTTATAATTAATTAAAATTAATCAAACATTGTTGACATTGGTTTGTCAGTATAAATTCTCTCGATTGCTTCAGCAAAAACAGGAGCAACAGGGAGCATTGTGATTTTTGGTGATTGTTTCATTTCAGTAAGCGGAATTGTATCTAAAAGAACAACTTCTTTTAATACAGAAGCATTAATTCTTTCAATAGCAGGACCTGAAAGAACACCATGAGTAGCACAAGCAGAAACTTCGGTAGCTCCGCCGATTTCAACAATAGCTTTAGCGGCGTTGCAAAGAGTACCGGCAGTATCAATCATATCATCAACGATGATACATTTTTTACCTTTAACATCACCGATAATGTTCATAACTTCACAAACATTAGCTCTTTGACGACGTTTATCAATAATAGCCAAAGGAGCGTCAACTCTGGCTGCAAAGTTTCTTGCTCTTGTAACTGAACCAAGGTCAGGAGAAACAACAACTAAGTTGTCTTTATCTTCAAATTTCTTGTCAAAGTAAGGGGATAAAATTGGCACACCTAAAAGGTGATCAAGCGGAATGTTGAAGAAACCTTGAATTTGTGAAGCGTGAAGATCCATAGTAAGAACTCTGTCAGCACCGGCTGTTGTAATAATATCAGCACAAAGTTTAGCTGAGATTGGATCTCTTGCCTTTGCTTTTCTGTCTTGTCTTGCATATCCGAAGTAAGGAATAACAGCAGTAATTCTACCTGCTGAAGCACGTTTCATAGCGTCGATCATGATAAGAAGTTCCATCAAATTGCTGTTTACAGGAGCACAGGTTGATTGAACAATAAATACATCAGAACCACGAACTGATTCATTGATAGAAACAGCGATTTCGCCATCTGAGAAGTGTTTAACATCAGCCAAGCCGAGTTTTAAGCCCAAACAGTCAGCCATTTGTTTTGCAACAGGAATGTTTGAGTTACAGGTGAAGATTTTAATGTCTTTTCCGTGAAAATTCATTTTTTTAACCCCTTTATTATGGTAATTATGATATTATGTATAAATTAACAAACGCAAAAATCTTTTTATTTAAATAATTTTTCAGCACGTTTGTTTAATTCCTCAAGTTGTTTTGGGTCGTTAGCTCCCAAAATTACATCAGGTGTATCAGCAACAAAAGAGTTTACCGATAAGCCTTCATCAAGTGCAATTTTAATAGTATCAGTAAGATAATATTCATTTTGTGCATTGTTGTTTGTTATTTTATTAAGCAGTCTGTGAAGTTCGCTGCCTTTAAACCAATAAGCACCGGAATTAACTTCGTTAATAGCTTTAATTTCATCAGAAGCGTCTTTAAATTCAACGATTTCTGAAATTTTGCCATCTTTTTTAACAATTCTGCCGTAAGCGGCAGGATCATCAAGTTTTGCGGTGATAACAGTAACGGCATTACCTTCATCTATGTGTTGTTTTAAAGCATTATTAATTGTTTTTTTATCCATAAAAGGAGCATCGCCGCAAACTATTAATATATTGCCGTTTGAATGAGCTTTAATAAACTCATCAGCCTGCATTACAGCGTGGCCTGTTCCTAATTGTTCGCTTTGGATAACAGTTTTAATGCTGCTATCAAGATGAGCTCTTAATACTTCGGCTTTGTAGCCGATAACAACACAAATATCATCACAAGATTTTTTTGCTGCATCAATAACATAGTCAACCATAGGTTTGCCGAGAACTTCGCACATTACCTTTGGTTTTTCGGTTTTCATTCTTGTGCCTTTACCGGCGGCAAGGATTACTGCACCATTTTTTTCTGTCATAAGGAAAAATCCTCTCTCATATAATATTATTGCATTTTACGGCGGTTTTTTCAATGGTAAAACGCTAATAAAATAAAATTCTACATAAACGATAAAATCGCACAAGTAATTTGTACGATTTTGTCATATTTTACACATCCCATTTAAACACAGTTTTAAATGGAGTAGTTAAATCATCGCCGAAAACGCGAATTATATCTTTAATAGATCTAACAGGTTCGTCAACGCTGATGATTATTTTTATTCTTTTTTGGAAATCTTCGGTTTCCATAAGTTCAACTGCTTTTTCAAAGTCGGCACGACCTGAACGGGAAGAGCCTATGAAAGTAAGACCTTTTTCGAGTACATCTCTTGTGTTAATAGCAACTTTGTTTTCAGAAACGCCCATCAACATTACAGTACCCTGTGGATTGATATATTTAATAATATCGTCAATAGCGTAGAATGAGCCTTCACCGCCGCAACACTCAAATGCGTGGTCAACGCTAAAGTCATCAGGTAAGTTGTTCGAGAAATAAGCACCGTCTACAAATGAGAAGTGTTGCAATTTTCTGTCATCCATACCGATAACATAAAGTTTTGAATTTGGAAAACGAAGTTTTAAAATATTAGCAACTGAATAAGCGAGTGAGCCGTCACCCCAAATACCTATTGAATCACGAATTTCATGTGCTGCTAAATCAAAACGAGTAGAAGCATGAACACCTACGCTGATAAATTCAGTAATAGCTGCTACTTCGTCAGGAACGTTTTCATAAGGTACAACTCTGTCAACAGGAAGATCAATAAATTCACGCATAAAACCATCGTGACCTGATGATAAGAAGTAAGAACCCTTGTCATAGTTTTCAAAAATAACAGGGTTTTTGCGGATAGGTGTATTAGGAATCATTACAACCTTTTGACCTTTTTTAAAAGTGCCTGTTGGGTCAAACTCAACAATACCGCAACACTCATGAATAAGAGCCATAGGTAGCTTTTTATTAAGCACTTTAATATCACGCTGACCTAAAAAGTAGCGTTGGTCAGCATGGCAAAGAGCCATATAATTAGGTCTGATGATTACTTTATCTGAATTTAAGTCAACATCGGTATATTTAATTGAAAAAACCTTTGGACTTACAAGTTGATAAACATAATTAATCAATTTTAATTCCTCCAACCATAGCCTGAGCAATCTTATAATCGCTTACAGTTGTGATTTTAATATTTGAAATTTCGCCTTCAACCATATATACAGGGTAGCCTTTAACAATGCAAATTTTACAAGCATCTGTTAAAATTGCTTTTTCATCATCAGTAAGTTCTGAATATAATTTTTTCAAAACGCTGATTTTAAATGACTGTGGAGTTTGTCCCTGATACATTTTTTGTCTGTTAGGAATTTCTTTGATAAATTCGCCGTCATCAGATTCAACAATAGTATCAATAGCTGATGTAACTGTATCGACAGCACCGTATTTAATAGCGGCATCAATATTTTCATCAATCATTCTCTGAGTAACAAATGGTCTGACAGAGTCATGAGTAATAATAATATTATCTTCGCTTTCGCCGAAATTTTTCTCAATATCAGAAATGATATTGAAAATGGTTGAGTTTCTGTCAGTGCCGCCGGCAACAACATGAACATTTTCAGCGGCAGCTTTGCCGAGATATTTTTCGATTAAATCGTTTGTATGTGTCAACCAATCAGGGTGAACACCAAGGTAAATATGGTCTAATCTTGAGCAAAGTTTGAATTTTTCCAAAGTATGCACAATAATAGGTTTCTCGCCAAGATCAAGAAACTGTTTAGGCATATCTGAAATACTCATTCTTGAGCCGACGCCGCCGGCCAAAATTGCACCAAAAATCATTTTTATTTTCCTCCGTTTATAAAATAATATTTTCCTTTATAATTTATATATGAATTGTCGGCATCGACAAATTCAAGCTCATGATGACAAATGCGTTCTTCCTCAGGCGGAAGCGACATATAGTCGCCAAAGGCTTTTGATAAATAATCATCATAACCCTTTGGAACAGGCATTTTATAACCTTCAAAATCCATATATTCGATTTCTGAAAAATCTTTTGCAAGATATTTTTTTCTCATATAATAAGGACCTGAACAAAGTTCTGTTGCATATTCGCACTTATCTAAATCATACTTTGTCATTTTTCTCTCGCAACTTTTTGCTATTTTCCATCTAAGCTTTTTAGAAGGAACTAAAGCTAACAAAGTTCTGCCGATGAGTTCAACTGATTTACCGTTGTTTTTAGGTGCTTCACCAATTAAAAACAATGAATAAAATAAAGAATTTTTCATCTGCAAAATTCTTTTTAGTTTTCCGCTAGGACAACCGTCTATCGGTAAAATATCAAGCACAATACCGTGGTTAATATCAAGGTCAGCCTGATAGCTTTTGATAAAAGTAGTATTGCTGTCGCAAATTGTTGCAAAAAGATTTTTTGTGATTTTATTCTTAGTTGAAACCTGTAAAAAATAGCGGTTAGAGCCACATTCTTTATTGAAGATTTCTATTAATTTTTCATAATCTTTTCGTGGCATAAAAACATCTACATCATCATCCCAAGGAATAAATCCGCCTTCTCTTATTGCACCGATTAAACAACCGCCGCAAAAGAAGAATTTGAGAGAATGTTTATCACAAAAATCTTTGAAAAACAATAGCATTTCAAGCGATTTTTTTTGTAACTTTAAAATATCGCTATCACTTATTTTATAAGCCATATTATTTCTCCGCTACCATTTCTTAAATCCAAATTTAAACAGTCCTACAAAAAATCCGAGACCATAAGAAAAATGCAAAATAAAATGCACCCAAACAAGCCTGAAATGACCTATTTTAGTATCAATATAAGTTGATTTAAACGAAACAATAAAATCAATTGTAATATAGAGTGCAAGAATTGCAAAATATAAATATTTTAAATAAGGCACAAAAAGAGATAAAACTGCACCGAATGAAATAAACATAAAAAACAAAAGCGGAACTAAATGAGAAAGTCTGGCAGGTTTTTTATGCTTTTTAATAACCGCAACTTTCCAAAGCCCGTAAAGATAATACTGTTTAAATAAAGCCCTGTAATTATCTCTGGGATAATAAGTACTGCGAATTTCAGGTGTGATATAAACCTTTCCGCCTTGTTCAATTAAACGAAAATTAAAATCATCATCTTCATTTAAAGTTAAATCTTCATCAAAATAATTCAGCTTTTCTGCGGTAGAACGCAAAAAAGAGCCGAAAGATACCGTATCAGAGTAACCTTCATAACCCTCGATATGATTTCTTCCGCCGCCGAGTGCAAAAGGCGAATAATATGCTGCGGCAATTGCCTTTTGAACAGGGGTTTTGCCCATAACAATATTAGGACCGCCTATATTATCAGCACCGATTTTTAAATGATATTCAATACATTTTGAAATATAATCAGTAGCATATTCCGAGTGTGCGTCGAAACGAACAATATATTCATTTTTTGCTTCTTTTATGCCGTAATTAAGTGCATATTGTACAGTTTTTTCAGGGTTATCTATCATTCTGATAAAGCTGTATTTAGAAGTGTATTTTTCTTCGATAATAGCTCTGGTTGTATCGGTAGACATACCGTCAACCAAAATAGCTTCAACCAAATTCATAGGATAATCTTGATTTAAAAGCGAATCAAGACAAGCCTCGATATATCTTTCCTCATTATGAATAGGAATAACAACCGAAACTGTTGGAAATACTTCCATATATTCAACTCCATAATTATTTTATACTTAAATTTCATATTTAGCCTTTTAATATTATAACTTGAATTTATGAATATGTCAATTAAATTATATGTAGAATAGTTTATGTTCCTTTTGTGCTTTTTTTACAAATATTTTAATTTTGTTTATGCAAAGTGTAGAACAAATTGATGAGTGACAATTTTTTCTTGCGTTAAATATTTAAATTTGTTATAATATTTACACAAAGGTATAAGGGAAAATTTGTTTAATATTTTTTGTACCGTATATTAAGACTTTTATGGAGGTAATTAAATGAAAAAAGTTTTATCGGTTATAGCAATGGTTTTAACCGCCGTAATTGTATTTTCCAGTGTAGTTTTTACGAGTGTTTCAGCTTATGAAAAGGGAGACGTAAATCGTGACAACTCAGTTGATTCAAGAGATGTTCTTTATCTTTCTAAGTATTTAGTAAACACCGGTGCTAGTGTTAGTACTGCTTATGGCGATTTAAATAGTGATAATGTTATTGATGCAAAAGACCTTTTGTTATTAAGAGCTCTTATTGCCGGTGTTACTATCAATCCAAAACCAACTACAAAGAGTGATAGCTCATCTGTAACAAGCCCTAATGTTACAAATCCTAATCTTCCTGTAGGCGTTGACGGAACTTATAATGACAAGCTTGCAAGAAATCTTGTTATTGATGGTTGCGGTTATAATACAATTGCTGTAAACCAAATTGGTTATTCAGCTAATGGTATTAAAAAGATTAGATTAGTAGAAGGTAAAGAAAATGCACCTGTAACAGCTAATTCAAGAATTGGTCAGCGTGTGGTTTATTTAGTAAATACCGCTACTAATACAGCTGTAGATAACTTTACTTCAAAGAGAAGATCAGAGTATACTAAGAAACTTTACGGTACTGATGCTGTTTATACATCGGAAGTTGATATTTCAAGCTTTACTACTCCGGGTAAATATCGTTTATATGCTCCGGCAGGATATTCTGTTGAGTTTGAAATCAGTCAAAATCCTTATAATAAAGCAATTGATGATCTTACAATGGCTATGTATTATCAAAGATGCGGCGGTGAATTATCAGAGTCTGTTTTACAGAAATATGATGATTATTTAACTGCAAATTACGGTGCTACTGCCGGTAAATATTTTAATACTTATAAATACCATGCAAGAAATGCTTGTCACTTGGAAGCTACTTATAAAAACGCAGGAAAAGAAGTTGTTGTTGTTGATGAATTTGATGAAACAACAGGCTCATTCGTCGGTAATACTGATGATAGCGGAAATGTAATTCAACTTCCTGCTACAGACTTTGCTTACGGTCTACATGATGCGGGTGACTACGGCAGATATACTCAACCTGCTGCACAGACCGTTTGTGATATGCTTGCTGCTTATGAATTAGCTCCTAATGCATTTAAACTTGATGTTGTTCAAGATACAAACGGAAAAGGCGAAAAGGATAATTTACCTGATATTCTTGACCATGCAAGATGGGAAGCAAAATTCCTTCTTAATATGCAAGCTAAAACAGGTAATGCCGCAGGCGGTTTCTACTTCAAAATCTGTACTAAAGAATTTGCTTCAGCTCAAGGTGCTAAACCAAACGGCGATTCTTGTTTCAATGGCAGTCGAGGTGTAAGCCCAACAGCTGAAAACTATACAGGACTTCGTGTTCAGCATGTAAACTTTGCTGATACTGCTTATGCAGTAACTGCATTAGCTTATTGTTATTCAGTATTTAAAGATAAAGATCCTGATTTTGCTAATCAGTGTTTAACTGCCGCTGAAAAAGGTTATGACTTCTATGTAAACGGCAAAGTTAAAAAGACACTTGGTATGAGTGCTGCTGAAATTAACGCAAGAGATCTTGCAGCGGCAACAGATTCAATCAATTTATCTCCTTGGAATACAGGCGGCGGTGCTTACGGCGGAAACGGTTCCGAAGCTGCAAACTGTATGTGGGGTGCTGTTGGTACTCTTTATAGAGCTACAGGAAACTCAAAATATTTGGAATATGTAACTACTGATAATGCTGTCGTTTCAAAATATGCTACTGATATGGGTACTCACACCGGTGCCGGTTATGGTACACTTGCACTTATCTTAGCTGATAAAGAAGGAAAAAATGTACCTGCTGATGTAGTGACTACTTGTAAAGATAAATTTGCTTCTGCAGCAAATAGTGCTAATAAAAAATCATCAGCATCAACATTCTTTAATATTGAAAATTACGGATGGGGCTCAAACCCAAGAATGGCTAATGATATTAAGGGTAATACAATTGCTTATTCACTTGGCATATCAACTAACGATGACGCTCTAAAAGCACCGAGATTGAATTTAAGCTATATGCTTGGTGTAAATCCTGAAAACTGGTGCTTTATTACAGGTGAAACTGAGTATTCTTCAAAAAATATTCACCATTATCCATCAATATTATTAAAGAGACAATATTCATCAACGGCTTGTGTACCGGGCTTGTTAGCCGGCGGTTATACAACTGAAAGCGGAGATGGTTCGTTCCGTTATTATGATAACGAAACCGATTATGTTTGTAATGAGGTTTGCGTATATTGGAACTCTGCTGTATTGCTTGCTTTTGCCGGTATTGTTGATCAGGATATAGCTTAATAAAATACGAATAAAAAATTAATGGGGCTGACTTCTAAAAAAGGCGTCAGCCCTAAAATTATAATGTGATTAATTAAGAATTGGGGGAGATTTTTATGATAAAAATCCCAAGCGATTATAAAACAGATTTAAATAAGTTAATCGGTGTTAATCAAATTGCTTACGGTGTAAATTTTAAGAAAACAGCAGTTTACAGAAATGATACAAAGATACATTTTTATCTTTGTAATGCTAAAACCGGAGAAGCTGTGTTTGAAGGTGATTCAACAGACAGAAAATTTGACAGCACCAATTTAGTTTATGTAGTACAACTTGATTTTTCTGATTATAAAGAAAAAGGCAGATATTATATTGCAACACCTGAAGGTGTTTCTTATGAATTCGATATTTGTGAGAAGCCTTATGAAGATGTAACTAAAGCAATGATAAAAGCACTTTATTTTCAGCGTTGCGGAATGGATTTAGAAGAAAAATACGCAGGTGTTTATGCTCATAAGGAGTGCCATAGATTTCCGGCTTTTGATGTTACAAATCCAGCTAGAGTATTTGAAGATGTTTCGGGCGGTTGGCATGATGCAGGCGACTATGGTAAATACATAACTCCTGCTAATCAAACTGTCTTTAATATGATGTATGCTTATGAGCTGTTCTCTGACGGCGTAGATTTTGAACTTAATATTCCTGAGAGCGGAAATGGTGTTCCTGATATTTTAAATGAAGCTAAATATGAGCTTGATTGGATGTTGAAAATGCAGGAAGAAGACGGCGGAGTTCATCATAAAGTTTGTTCTTCTGAATTTGCCGGAAATGTTATGCCTGATGATGATAAATTGGAAAACGATTTTAATGCTGAAAATCCAAAACTCGAAGAATATTTAAAAGAACATCCTGAAATTGATCTTGACTTTTTAAAATCACATTTAACAATGAGCCAAATTTCTTTAACCGCAACAGGCGGTTTTGCGGCTGCAATGGCTATTGCTGCCAGAGTTTATAAAAAGTTTTATCCTGAATTTGCAGATACTTGTTTAAAAGCTTCTAAAAAAGCTTTTGATTATGCTTACGCTCATATTGATGATCATTCTCAATATGAAGAAATATATCCGTCAGGCGGTGGCGGATATGGAGATGCTTGCTATTATGATGAGTATTATTGGGCTGCTGCAGAATTGTTTAGAACAACAGGTGATAAATACTACGAAGAGAAATTTGCCGAACTTTATAAATTAGATTTTTCTAAAACTGCATTCGGTGCATATAACCAAGGCGGACATGGCTCAATTGCCTATTGTTTAGCTGAAAATGCCGATGCCGAATTAAGAGCAAAGGTAATGCGTGATATTATTAAAGGCGCAGAAGACGCTTTAACTATTTATAATAGAAACGCTTATTTACTTTGCTTAAATGACGGTGTAAATTGCAATGAAAACGAGTATTATTGGGGTTCAAATGCTGCGTTGACAAATAAACTCGGTAATATGATTTCGGCAGCGTATTTGACTAAATCTGATAAGTATGACCAGGCTATCAAAGATAGCATTGATTATATGTTTGGCAGAAACTATATTTCAAAATGTTATATTACAGGTTTTGGTACTGATTCTGTTATGAATCCACACCATAGACCTTCTATCTTTGATGATATAAAAGAACCTATTCCGGGTTTTGTTGCCGGTGGTCCTAATGATAGAAAATGGGAGCGTCCTAAGAAAATTGACGGTGTAAAACAATCCGAAGGTATTGATTGGGCAAATATGCCACCTGCCGGTTGCTATATTGACTGGGAATGGAATTGGACAACAAACGAAATTACAATTTATTGGAATTCATCTTGCTTCTATGTAACAGGATACTTAAATTCAAAAAAATAAATTAAAAACTCCGTATGATTATCATACGGAGTTTTTTTGAGCCTATATTGATTTTTAAATTAAATCTTTATAAAACTTATTTAATTGTCGTTGGCTTTTGATGATTATTACCTTGTCGCTATAATTATCAACTACCCATTTGTAGTGGCTTTTTCGTTCTTTGTTTCTTCCGTAATACAATATCCATAAAACAAACTTTAAATCAATTTTTTCATCGCAACCTTGAGTCATTGACTTTCTGTATTTACCTTTGTATTTGAAATAGCGTTTTATAGCACGAAAAAGGCAATTGAAACGATTAAAATTCATAAAAATTATTTTATCTGCTTCGTCCATACGGTGTTTATAATATAGTTTTGGATAATTTCCGTCAATAATGTAGCTTTCATTATTTTCTAAAAACTTCGATACTTGTTTTAACTCGTTTTCACGTGTGTTTTCAACCCAATTCGGCAGATGATGAACTTTGTCAAGATACATTATGGGAATGTTATATTTTTTTGATAAAAATTCTGCGGTAGTGGATTTTCCGCTGCCGCTGTAACCGATTATAGCGATTTTCATAATTTGATTTTTATTCCTTTATGTGTAATAGCGATAATAATTATAAAACAAAGCTTAAAATATTTCAATAAAAATATGGAAATTTAAGATTTGTATAAACAATGTGAATTTTCAAAAAATATAAAAAACAAAAGGAGTTTTTTATATGAGTAAAAAGAATAAAATTAAACAAGAACTTGCAGTAACGGCAATTATGGGCGAGCCTGAAACCGCTTTCGATATGGTTAATAAATACGGCACCTATGAAATTCAGCCGACCGCCGATACTGATAATGAGTTTCCCGCAATTGCACAGGGCAATCCTAAAAAGACCAAAACCGAGAATCATTCCATTAATCAAACAGAATAAAACTGTTGGAATTTTAAGCGTTTTATGATACAATAAAGAATAGAAAAAAACATCTCGCATAAAATTAAATGTGAGGTGGAAAAGTGAAAAAAACAGTTTGTTTTTGTTTGGTAATCATCATAGCGGTTTTCGCACTCGCTTTGAATGAAGATTGCAATTTGAAATCTGTAAACACAGTGTCAAAAACGCAGTTGCCTATTATTATTTTAGATGCGGGACATGGCGGTTTTGACGGTGGAGCAGTTGTCGACGATGTGGTTGAAAAGGATATAAATTTAAACTTTGCGCTTGAAATGGAGCCGTTATTGCGTGCGTTTGGGTATGATGTTATTATGACCAGAACTACCGACAGCGGAACTGAAGACGCAGGTCTTACAACTATTCGCCAGAAAAAAGTCAGCGATATCAGAAACAGGCTTAATCTCATTGAAAACACGAAAATCGAGTGCTTTTTGAGTATGCATCAAAACAAATTTTCAAGCGGAAAATATTATGGCACACAAGTGTTTTACGGGCCTAATAATGAGAAAAGCAAGACTATTGCCGAAAGTGTTCAGTCATCTGTAAAAAGTCTTTTGCAAAACGAAAACAATAGGGCGGTAAAGGCTTGCGATAAAAACATTTTTTTGATGTATAAAACCACAAAGCCGGCGGTATTGGTTGAGTGTGGATTTATGTCTAATAGCGAAGAATTAAACAAACTTTTGCAATGTGATTATAGAGAAAAATTAAATTTTTCAATTTTGATTGGTATAATAAAAGGACGGAATTTTAATGGCTAAAGCAAAATCAGTTTTTGTGTGCCAAGAATGTGGTGCACAAGTGCCAAAGTGGCAAGGGAAATGCAACAATTGCGGTAATTGGGACACTTTTGTTGAAGAGATTATCGGCGGTGATTTGCCTGCTATGGCGGCAACATCAAAGCAGGCAAAACCCGCAAAAGCGGTTACTTTATCTGAAATTACCGCCGATAAAGAAAGCAGATATAAAACAGGACTTAAAGAACTTGACAGAGTGCTTGGCGGCGGTATCGTTAAAGGCTCGTTGGTGTTGCTTTCGGGCGATCCGGGTATAGGTAAATCAACGCTTATTTTGCAAATGTGCGAGTATCTTGGCAAAACTTTGAATGTTTTGTATGTTTCAGGCGAGGAGTCAAAAAGACAGTTAAAACTGCGTGCCGAGCGACTTCAAGTTAAAACTGAAAACTTAAATGTTTTAACCGAAACAGATGTTGAAACAGTTACGAGTTACATATATGAGACAAAGCCGGATATTGTTATGATTGACTCAATTCAAACGATGAGTTTATCGGCAATTTCCAGCGTGCCGGGTTCGGTTGCACAGGTTAGAGAGTGTACTAATGCGTATCTTCATACTGCTAAAAGCCTTGATATTCCGATAATTGTTGTCGGTCATGTTAATAAAGACGGTGCAATTGCCGGACCTAAAGTTCTTGAGCATATAGTTGACGCGGTGCTTTACTTTGAGGGTGAGAAAAACCTTACTTACAGAGTTTTGCGTGCAGTTAAAAATCGTTTTGGCTCAACTAATGAAATCGGCGTTTTTGAAATGTACGATAAAGGTTTAAAACAGGTGCAAAATCCGTCGGCAATGCTTATCAGCGGTCGCCCTAAAAATGTTTCGGGAACTTGCGTTGCTTGTGTTTTAGAAGGTACTAGACCTGTTTTAGCAGAGGTTCAAGGGCTTGTTACTCAAACGGGATTCGGTAATCCAAGAAGAATGTCAACAGGCTTTGATTATAATAGATTAAGCCTTTTGTTAGCGGTGCTTGAAAAGCGTGTTGGTTTTCATTTTTCGGCTTTTGACGCTTATGTTAATATCGTTGGCGGATTAAAACTCGCCGAGCCTGCAGTTGATTTGCCTGTGGTTTTGGCACTAATTTCGAGTATGAAAGATGCGGTTTTGCGTGAAGATGTTATCGCTTTCGGCGAAATCGGACTAGCAGGCGAAGTCAGAACGGTTATTAATGCTGAAAGCAGAGTTTTAGAAGCCGCAAGATTAGGCTTTAAGCGTTGTATAATTCCAATTCACAATTTAAGCGGAATTTCTGAAAAAGCAAAATCCCAAATTGAAGTTGTTGGTGTCAGAACAATTAAAAAAGCGTTTGACGCCGCAATAGTAGAATAAATTTTAATAAGCCCCATATATGTCAAACTCTCTAAAAAAGTTTGACATATAATGATATATATAGTATACTTATTAAATATTAACAAAGGGGGAAATTATCATGAAAAAAGTCTTATCAATTATTTTTACTGTTGCAATTTGTTTAACCTTATTCTCTGGTTGCAGTGACACATCGTCAGGCAATGATGCTAAAAAAAGTGCATCAGGAGAAACAGGTGAAAAGGTTCAGGTACAATCATTCGAAGATGTTGAATATGAGCCTGGCACAAGAACCGATACCGAATATTCAAACAGTATACTTGGTTTCAAATTTGATTGCGGATACGAGTATACAATGACAAGCGATGAAGATCTTGATAAAATGATGGATGCCGGTATTGACATTGCTTATGAAGACAGTGAAGAGGGCAAAAGAGTAAAAGACTTTGCAGAAATCACAACCGTTTATGAAATGATGGCAATGGATGATATAACTAATGGTAGTGTTTTGATTATGGCTGAAAAGGTTCAAAGTCAAGAAATTACTGAGGATCAATACATTTCAGTACTTAAAACACAATTGGAAAATACAGATCTTAAATATGATTATAAAGATATTAGTGAAACTGAATTGTGTGGCGTAGTTTATACAAATCTAACATATGATGTTACTGCCGATGGTTCTTCTTATAAACAGACAATGCTTATTAAACGAGTTGGCGACAGAATGGTGGTAATCAGCTTTACCTATTTTGATGAAAGCGATTTTGATGATATGCTTGAGAGCTTTTCAAAAATATAAATAGCGATTGTAAAATATAAAACAACAGTATAAAAAATTAAAGGTTCTAAACTAATTTGGTTTAGAACCTTTTTTGTGTTTTAAAAGGCAGTCATTTTTATGACTGCCTTAAAAATTTATTTTTCAAATTTATCGCAACAAGGGTCAACCTGTTTTGGCTGTTTTGGTGCGTTTGCAGGCTTTGTAACATCGCCTAATCCTGTTGTTTCGGCAAAAGTAACGTTTTTAGTTACTGCCTCAACGGTATCGGTAGGAATGATTATTTTTGAAGCTTTGCCGTCTGCCATTTTTACAAGTGATTCATACTTTTTCCACTCTAAAATTGCTGCGGTAGGATGAGCCTCAACCAATGCTTTGATACCGTCAGCCTCTGCTTGTTTTGCAAGCATTACTGCTTTAGCTTCGCCCTCGGCTCTCGCAATGCGAGCATCACGCTCACCTTCAGCCGCCAAAATCATAGCTTGTTTATCGCCTTCGGCACGAGTGATTGCCGCTTGTTTATGACCTTCAGCTTGTAACAAAGTTTCTCTTCGGTCACGCTCGGCTTTCATCTGTTTTTCCATCGCGTTTTGAATTTCTTTAGGCGGTAAAATATTTTTAAGTTCAACACGGGTAACTTTAATGCCCCATTGGTCAGTGGCTTCGTCGAGTGTTTTTGTCATATCGCCGTTGATTTTATCACGAGATGTCAGCGTGCCGTCAAGTTCAAGTTCGCCGACAATATTACGCAAGGTTGTTGCCGCTAAATTTTCAAGTGCACTGATAGGATTAACCGCACCGTAAGTATAAAGCTTTGAATCAAAAACTTTAAAATAGATAACAGTATCAATTTGCATTGTAACGTTATCTTTTGTAATAACCGGCTGTGGCGGAGAATCAAGCACTTGCTCTTTAAGAGTGATTTTTCTGGCAATTTGCTCAACAAGCGGAATTTTTACATGAATACCTGCTTCCCAGGTGGTTTTGTATTTACCGAAAAATTCGATAACATATTGTGTTGCTTGCGGAACAATTTTAATGTTGGCAAGAATTAAAATTAAAAAGAATGCTAAAATAACTAGCAAAACGATTGTTAAAGGTTCCATAATTTTTTATCCTTTCATACTTGATAATTCCATTATATAGCATTTTTGCTATAAATACAACAAAAATTTAAAATAAACTCAATTGTGTAAAATTTTGTGGAAAGGTGAATAGGTATTTAAAAATTTCATCATTATTGTGCATAACGCCGTGGCATTCACACTCTGAATGAAAATGTTTCATTAAATCAGCGTTTCTATCGCTCATAACTTGATAAGCATTTCCGTATTTTCTAATATACTTTTGCTTTAAATTAGGAAAATGTTTATCTAATGATTTGTAAAAATATTCACGGTCACCATTTCGCAAAGTTGTGCCTATTCCAAAATTAATAATGCCTTTAACAC